>CAXTLD010000006.1:0-71251 GCA_964245045.1 uncultured Acidobacteriaceae bacterium
GTCGGGGAGGGTGATGGGTGGAAGGGTGAGGTGGGCGGTCACGCCCGAGCCCGTTTCGTAGTAGCGCGCGAGGAAGGCGCCCGTATGCGAGTCCGGGGCGTGGGCAACGAGCTCCGGGGGGCCCTGGGCCACGATGCGACCGCCACCCTCGCCGCCCTCTGGACCCATGTCGACGAGGTAGTCGGCGTTGCGGATGATGTCGAGGTTGTGCTCGATGATGATCACGGTGTTGCCGAGGTCGGTGAGGCGATGGAGGACCTCGAGGAGCCGGCGGACGTCGTCGAAATGAAGGCCGGTGGTGGGTTCGTCGAGGAGATAGAGGGTGCGGCCGGTTTGGCGTTTGGAGAGTTCTTTAGCGAGCTTCATGCGCTGGGCCTCCCCGCCGGAGAGCGTAGTGGCGGACTGGCCGAGGTGAATGTAGCCGAGGCCCACATCGACGAGGGTAGACAGGCGCTGGTGGACGGCGGGGATGTCCTTGAGGATGGGCACCGCGTCCTCGATGGGGAGGTCGAGGATGTCGGCAATGGAGTAGCCGTTGAACTTTACAGCGAGGGTCTCCTGGTTGTAGCGGCGGCCGTTGCAAACTTCGCACAGAACATAGACATCGGGGAGAAAGTTCATCTCGATCCTGCGCTGTCCTTCGCCCTGGCAAGCCTCGCACCGACCGCCCTGGACGTTGAAGCTGAAACGACCGGCCTTGTAGCCGCGCTCGCGGCTTTCGGGGAGCATGGCGAAGAGGTCGCGGATGGCGGTGAAGACGCCGGTGTAGGTGGCCGGGTTGGAACGCGGAGTGCGGCCGATGGGGGACTGATCGATCTGGATGACCTTGTCAAATTGGCCGGCCCCGTGGACGGCCTTGTGGGCGCCCGGTTCTTCGCGCGACTTGTAGAGCTCGCGGGCGAGGGCGCGGTAGAGGATGTCGTTGACCAGGGTGGACTTGCCTGAGCCGGAGACGCCGGTCACTACGGTCATCACGCCGACGGGGAAGTGGGCCGTAACGTGCTGGAGGTTGTGGGAGGTGGCGTCTTCGACGGAGAGCCAGCGGTCGGACAGCTCGCGCGGAGCTTTGTTGGGCGTAGGGCGGGTGACGATGTCGATCTCGCCGGAAAGGTACTTGCCGGTGACCGAGGCGGGGTTGGCCATGATCTCGGCTGGTGTGCCCGCAGCCATGAGCTGGCCGCCGTTCTTGCCTGCACCGGGGCCCAGGTCGAGTACGTAGTCGGCTTTGCGGATGGTGTCTTCGTCGTGCTCGACGACCAGGACGGTGTTGCCGAGATTGCGCAGGTCTTCGAGGGCGTGGATGAGGCGTTGGTTGTCACGCTGATGGAGGCCGATGGAAGGCTCGTCGAGGACGTAGAGAACCCCGCGGAGGCGGGAGCCGATCTGGGTGGCGAGGCGGATGCGCTGGCCCTCGCCGCCGGAGAGCGTGGCCGCAGAGCGGGAGAGCGAGAGGTAGCCGAGGCCAACGGCGTTCAGGAACTCGAGGCGCTCGATGACCTCGCGCTGGAGCCGGTCGGCGATGAGGCGGTCGCGGCCGGTGAAGTGCATAGAGAGGGCGGCGGCGAGGGCGCGTTCCAGCGACAGGGCGGTGAAGTCCGCGACCGAGACATTACGGCGGGCGTCCGGCGCTTCAATGGGCTCGGTGTCGTCTTCGGCTTTGCTGACGGGCCCGTGCAGCGCGGCGGCGGCGATGGGGAGCGTCACCGCCAGGGACTCCGGGCGGAGGCGGGCACCGTGACAGCGCGGACACTCGGAAGCAGACATGAAGCCCATCATGTAGTCGCGATAGGTGTCGGAGCGGGACTCCTCCATGTTGTCGCGCAGATAGCGAAAGACCCCATGAAAGCCGAGGCGGGCGCCCTCGTTGCGGGGTGGGCCGAAGAGGAGCAGATCCTGTTCGACCTGGGGGAGGTCTTCAAAGGGAACCTTCAGGTTGATCTTGAATTTGTCCGCCGCAACCTTAACTGCGCGCAAGAGATACTGCGAAGACGAACCAGGGCCGAGGGCGCCATCGAGGAGAGGTTTGGACCAGTCGGAGATCACCTTGGCTGGGTCGAAGTCGAAGATCGAGCCGAGGCCATGGCATTCGGGGCAGGCGCCATAGGTGGAGTTGAAGGAAAAGGAGCGCGGCTCGAGCTTGGGGACGTTGATGCCGCAATCCGGGCAGGCCATGGATGTCGAAAAGAGCGTTTCGGTGTAGTCGCCGCCGGGAGCCTGGAGGCCCATGAGGACGAGGCCGTTGCCCAGTTGGAGGGCGGTGGTGATGGCGGTCTGCAGGCGCTTGGTATCGAACAAGGGTTGTTCGTTGTCCGTTGTTCGTTGTTCGTTGTCCGCCGGTGGCGGCAGTGGCTTAAGGATGATGCGGTCGACGATGGCTTCGACGGTGTGGTTTTTGCGCTTTTCGAGGCGCATGCCCTCCTCGACTTCGGTCATCTCGCCGTCGATGCGGACGCGGTAGCCTTTGCGGTCGAGCGCTTCGAGTTCCTCGCGAAACTCGCCTTTGCGGCCGCGCACGATGGGCGCAAGGACGGTGATGCGCTCCTGCGGCGACCCGATCCGGTCGCGCTCCACGGCCTGCGCCACGACCTGTGCGACGATCTGATCGGCGGACTGGCGCGAGATCAGCTGGTGGCAGTTGGGGCAGTGTGGCTGACCGACGGAGGCCCAAAGCAGGCGAAGGTAGTCGTAGATTTCGGTGATGGTGCCCACCGTGGAGCGGGGCGAACGGGAGGTAGTCTTCTGCTCGATGGAGATGGCCGGGCTTAAGCCGTCGATGGAGTCAACGTCAGGGCGCTCCATTTGGTCGAGAAACTGGCGTGCGTAAGCGGAGAGGGTTTCGACATAGCGGCGCTGGCCTTCGGCGTAGATAGTGTCAAAGGCCAGGGAGCTCTTGCCGGAGCCGGAAAGGCCGGTAACCACCGTGAGCGAGTTGCGGGGGATGGCCACGGAGATGTCGCGCAGGTTGTGCTGGCGGGCGCCGCGAACGTGGATGTGCGTGAGACTCATAGCGAACCTGGAACCGAAAAGGCCAAGCTCAAGGATACCGCGTGCGGGGGGTGGCTGGGGTTGGCGCTTTGCGTCGGCTGCGGATGGCGCTTCGCGTTGGCGGTCGCGTCGGGGGCGTATCTGCCTGGGTAACAGGCTGCAACGAAGATTGCAGATACAGCGCGGGGGGTTGGGATGGAAGATGACTGAGGCACCCCTTGCGGACGCATCGTAGATCGTGGGGATGTGCAGGAGTTTTTGGGATGGTGATGCTGATGGTACTGTGTGCGGTGCTTGCGTCGCTGGCGCTGGGTGTGCTGGTGGCGTATGGGATCTGCCAGGCGATGTTTCAGATCTTCCGGGTGCATGCGCAAAGCGCGGCGCGGTCCCGAGTGGCGCGGCAGCCGCTGCGGGTGGCGCGCGGCTGATGGACGTTTTCGCGCTCGCGGTGCGCTACTGCGGCGGGTTGTTCTGCTCCTGCTGCTGTTGTTGTTGCCGCCGCTGCCGCTCCTGGAGCTGTTGAAAGATCTGTTCGGGCGTAAGGTCGGCGGGCAGCTGGCTGGGAGTGGCCTGCTGGGTTGGCGGGGCGGGGATAGTCGTGTTGCTGGCGCCGGGGGTTGAAGTGGCGCTGGTCGGACCGGGGTTGATATTTGTGGTGCCGGGGGTGCCGGCGGGGGCGCCGCTGAGGGCGGCCGCAGTATCCGATCCGGCGGGCGGCGGGTTGGGCGAGTCCACGATGCCGCTGGTGGCGGGTGTGGTGGAAGGCGTGGCGACCGAATCCAGCGGAACGGAGTTCGTGGTGGGGAAGCTACCGGCGGTGTAGGACCGGTTGGCGGGACTGCCGTTCACATTGTTGATCGGCTGCGGAAGCGCAGGCGGGTTGGTGACGGGTGAGCCGGTGAGTGGAGGCAGAACCGGGGTCTGGTTGCGGTTTAGTCTACCGGCGGACGGAGCTGCCTGCATGGGTGCTGGTTGCGTCGCCTGCACGGCCGTGGCGGGCGCGGGTTGCGACGAGGGGTCGTTGGCATCGTCGGCCTCCTCAGCCTCGGCGTAGCTGGCGGGGGAGGGTGGCGTGACGCCTTCGGTGCGCGGCGTCAGGATGAGCTCAGAGGGCTGGTCGGCGGCGGTTTCGCGAAGCACCATGTTGCTGCCGGTGCCGTCGATAAGCGTAGCGAGCACGGTGGCGGGGGCTGCAGGGCCGTAGTTGCCGAAGACGCGCTGCTCGGCCACACCGCCGGAGATACGCATGCCGTTGCAACGGGCGATGGCGCGCAGGATGCCGTTGAGGCTGGAGTTTTCGGCCCGCACCTCAAGCTGCCCGTTGGCGCAGGCAACGTGCGCTGGATGTGGGCGTTCGCCGGGTCGCGTAGCTGTGCTGGGCACGGCGGCGATGGGCGCAATCAGATTGGCCGGCGTGCGCTGGGTGGGCGCCATGGCCGGCATGGAGCTGCCTGCCGGCGTCTGCGCAAGAAGGTGGCCACCCATCAGCAGAAGGGCGAGGGTGAGGCCGATGGCGCGATGGCTGACCTGATGAGGCACACTCATACTGTATGGGACGTTCGTTTGGGCGTCCCGGTCACTTTTTGATTGGGAAAGGACGCGGAGGTGCGGCTTGCCCCCAGGCTGATACTGGACGGCGATGTTACCTCTCCGTATGCTGAGCAGCATGCGACACAAACGTTTCTGTGCGCCACCGAGGTCGATCGTCCGGGCTGTGGCGGGGTTCTGCGCGCTTGGGTTCCTGCCCTTGGGTTCCATCGAGGCGCAGCGCTGCACTACGCAGGCGGGGATGACGGCGCAGCAGCGAGCCGAGATCGGCGGCGCGGCCTACACGCTGTCGCAGGCCGTGATGTCCGGCAATGCGGCGCAGCTGAGGGCGAACGCCGTGGCGCAGTACGCTGGCGATTTCAACCAGACTGCCTACCTGGCGAAGACGACAGCGGATCGGATCGCAGGCGACACCCTGGCGGTGAAACAAGCCTATCTGCTGGATGCCTCCGGGCGGTCTGCGGGGGAGACGTCCGTGGCGGAGTTTGCGTGCCCGCTGGCCGGCACCGTGGCGGAGATGGACTTCGGCATCGCGGGTCTGCCGCCGGGTCGGTTTGCGTTTGCCATGGTGGAGGCGCGCGGGCCGAACCCGTGGTTGCTGGCCTATTTGCTGCAGCAAGAGGGCAGTGGGGCCGGTGGGTGGAAGATGGCCGGTTTCTACCCGCATGCGCGGTCTGCGGCGGGGCACGATGGCCTGTGGTACTGGACGCAGGCGCGCGCGGACGCGAAGGCGAACAAGCCTTGGCTGGCGTGGGTGCTCTATGGGGAGGCCGATCAACTGTTGACGCCGGCCAGCTTTGCGAGCACCAGCAACCTGGAAAAGCTGCGCGGCGAGCAGCGCACTGCAGCACCGGAACCCCTGGCCAACGGCCTGAGCGCGCAGACGCCGCTGTCGGTGGAGGGCGCGAGCGGGACGGTGTATCGGGTGACGGCGCTGGGCACACAGAGCTCGGCCGAGGGCAAGGCTCTGGACCTGGTGATGCATATCGAGGTCGAGGCGGGGGCAGCGGGCGACGCCGCGACGGAGCGCAATGTGGCCGCGGGGCGCGCTTTGCTGCGGGCGCACCCGGAGCTGCGTGATGGTTTTACGAATGTGTTTGTGATCGCCGAGGCCCAGGGTGCGAATCCGTTCGTGGTAGAGCGGCCAATTGCCGAAATGGGAGCGGGGTCGAAGTGACGGTCAGATCACGCAAGCGCCGCAGCCCCTCCGCAGGACTTAGCTACAGACGGGAGACGCGATGGCAACAGAGGTGAAGTCCCTGGCGCAGGCGATTCGCGAGCGGCGGTCGACGCCCAGCTTTACCGGAGACCCGATTCCGGCGAGCGATCTGCGGCAAATCCTGGATGCGGGGCTCCATGCACCCAGCGGCTATAACCTGCAGCCCTGGCGCTTTGTGGTGGTGCAGCACCCGGAGCAGCGTCGCCGGTTGCGCGCTGCAAGCTACAACCAGGCCAAGGTGGAAGAGGCGTCGGCGGTGATCGTGGCCTGTGGCGACCGGGACGGCTGGCGGCGCGACCTGGACGAGATGCTGCGGCTGGGGCGCGCGGCCGGCATGCCGGAAAGCTACGCCGCTCAGGCCAAGGAGAGCGTGCCGGCGTACCTGACCAGCTTCACCGACGATCAGATGACGGGCTGGCTGAACAAGCAGGTCACCATTGCGTACACGCACATGATGCTCATGGCCGAGGTGCTGGGGTACGACACCGCCCCGGTAGAAGGCTTCGAACAGCAAAGGGTGTGCGAGATGCTGCGATTGCCGATGAGTTACTCCGTGGTGGCACTGCTGGCGCTGGGGCACCTCCATGGGACGGACAAGTTCAACGGCGGTCGGTTTGAGATGAGCCGCACGGTGTTTGGCGAAGAGTTCGGGAAGCCGCTGCGATAGGGCCTGCTCCTAGCAGGCAAAGGCGGGACGATATGGGAAACAGGAGCGAAGGACGCTGAGATGAAAGTATTGGGTCGGCTGCTGTTGGTGCTGGTTTTACTGGCAGGGGTGACATTTGTGTTGTACCTGCGGGCACCACTGTGGCTGGAGATGCAGATCACGCACCTTGGCCTATTCGCGGCGCGGGTGCAAAGCAACTATGTGCTGACCCCGGAAGGCAGAGTGCACTACTACGACGCGCAGCCGCGGATTCCTGGGGGCGGCGTGCCGCTGGTGCTGGTGCACGGGCTGGGCGACCGCGATGAGTCCTGGGCGCCGATGCTGAAGCGACTGAAACGGGCGGGGTTCCATGTGTACGCGCCGGACCTGCTGGGCTATGGACGGTCGCCGAAGCCGGCCGACGGCGACTACACCATGGAGGGTGAGGCGAAGTTCGTCTACGACTTCATCCAGGCGCTGGGGCTGCAGAAAACGAACCTGGGCGGCTGGTCCATGGGCGGATGGATCGCGCTGGACCTGGCGCACGAGCACCCGGAGTTACTGGAGCGCGTGGTGATCTTCGACGCGGCGGGGCTGAAGTTCCAGCCCAAGTTCCCCTTGACCGTCTTTCATCCGCAGACGCCGGAGGAGGCGCAACGGCTGTTTGCTCTGATGGAGCCAGAGGCCAAGCCTCTGCCGGAGAGTGTGCGGCGGGCGTTCATGGCGCGGCTCGAAGAGCAGCAATGGGTGGTCAGTAAGCAGATGACGGCGATGGCCACGTCACCCACGTTTACCGACTCGTTCCTGCCTACGTTGCCCGAACCGCTGCTGATCGTGTGGGGCAGCCGGGACGAGCTGACGCCCCTGGCGGTCGGCGAGCAGATGCACGCGCTGGACCCGCACTCCGAGCTGGACATCGTGGAGGGCTGTGGTCATCTGGCGCCGGTGTTGTGCGCGGCGCGCGTGGCCCCGGCGGTGGCGGACTTCCTGAACTCCAGCCCGGCACCGGAGGGCGGTGTGCGCACCCTGGCCAACATGGGCAAGTCGGAACCGCGCTAGCTGGATTTGCGTTCTTCAGAAGGCTGGGCTCCCCACTGGAAGGCGTCAGGCTGGGGCAGGCCGATGTGCTCCAGGACGCGGTGGACGAAGTTGCGCGTGATTTCGGCTAGGGTGGCGGGGTGGTTGTAGAAGGTGGGCGTGACGGGAAAGACTGTCGCTCCGGCCTCAGTGACCGCGGCCATGTTGCGGATGTGAATCAGGTTCAGCGGCGTTTCGCGAGTGCAGAGCACCAGGCGCCGGCGCTCCTTGAGGCAAACGTCGGCGGCGCGCGCGATGAGGTTTTCGGCCAGCCCATGGGCGATGCCCGCGAGCGTACCCATGGAGCAGGGCAGGATCAGCATGGCGTGAACGGGGTACGACCCGCTGGCGATCGGCGCGCCGATGTCCTCATGAGCCAGCGTCAGGATCTTGGGGGAGGGCCGGCCGAGCAGCTTCTCGGCGAGGCCGCTGCGCCCGCTCACGCCGATTTCCTCGGCCAGGACGCGCAGCGCGCTTGGGGAGGGCACCAGATTGATGCGACTGACGCGGGGGTCGGCTTCGAGCTGACGAAGCGCCTCCACGGCGAGCGCCGAGCCGCTAGCACCCGTCATGGCGAGGGTGACGGTGAACCCGGTGGTCGTCGCAGGGGCCATGGAGCTTGATTATCTCAGCCCCTTGTCGTCAACTTGCGACGCTTTGCCGGTTGCGGCGTCAGATTTGGAGGCGGCACTTGCATCCGAACGGGTGTGACCGTGAGCCGAACACATCGCCGCAAGGAGGCAAGATGGCAGGTCAGCGGTCAAGACGTATGCGGCGGGGAACCGCCCATCTGCTTGCCTATCTGACGGCACTCGTGGCCTTGGCGATGTCCTCCGGGCTAACCGGAGCGCACGCCTCCGTGGCGCTGCTGCTGGAGATGCCCTACGGTCGCCTGGGTAGGTTCAACCCGACCGGGCACACTGCGCTGTACTTCGACCACATCTGCGCGGCGACGCCGCTGCGACTTCGGCCCTGTGCGCCGGGAGAGCTCGGGGCCGTGATCAGTCGCTACAACGGGATTGGCGGTTACGACCGGGTGGCTGTGCCCCTGATCCCCTACCTGTATGGCGTCGAGACCGCAGCGGAGATCCCGTCCACCATGGACGAGCTGACGGAGCTGCGCACCCGGGACCTGTATCGGCGCGAGCACCTCCAAAGCGTGGCCTCGGACACACCCGAGGGCGGCATGCCGCAAGGCAGTTGGTACGAGTTAATCGGCACCGCCTATGACCGCACGGTCTACGGCTTCGAGGTCAAGACCACGCCGGAGCAGGACGCGATGCTCGTGGACATGTTCAACGACCGGCCAAACGTCACACGGTACAACGGGGCGTTCCGCAATTGCGCGGACTTCGCGCGTGAGGTGCTAAACCGTCTGTACCCGCACGCGGTGCGGCGTAACTACGTTGCCGATTTCGGGCTTACCACACCGAAGTCGGTCGCCCGCGGGCTGGTGCATACCGCTCGCCGACACCCCGAAATGGGCCTGACGGTGTTTCAGGTAGCGCAGGTGCCGGGCAGCATTCGGCGGTCGGGGAGCATCCAGGGCGTTACCGGCAGCCTGCTGACCAAGTACGTCCTGCCCATGACGCTGGTGTCGCCGTACCTGACCGCCGGTGTGGCTGTGGGCTACCTGGGCAAGGGCCGCTTCGCCATGCCCAAAAACGCGCCCTTGCTCGATCTCGCCGAGCGACAAACGGCGTCCGCGAGCCAAGCCGGCTGGGCGGCGGTGGAAAGCGCGCTGGACGAGGGTGCCCCGCTTACCCCGACGCAGCTTCCAGCGCCGCCGACCGCAAACGTCAGCAGCCGGGGCAGCAACGGCGATCCCGTCCGCTGGCCGGACGGTGGAGCCTTGCCTTCGCTGCTGTTTAGCGATCTGGCCTGCGCGCTTTGCAGCACCATGCCCTTCCATCCGTAAGCGGGCCGGGGCGCAGAGCAGATTTGTACCGATACAATGCGAGCATGGGCTATGTGGAGAAGCCGCTGGGCAAGAACGTCCGTTTCTTGTTGCCTTCCCTTAAATTGAAGCAGCCGTACCCGCCCGGCAGCACCGTCGAGCAGACCGTACACGCCTTTCTGATGCAGCACTTTGACGGCTACACCGCGACGGCAGCAAACCTGTTCGGCTATTGGACCGAGGAGGACGGTGAGTTCTCCTATGGCGAACATCGCGAGTTCACGGTCGCCCTCAAGGGCGAAGGCGGCTTGCCGGAGTTGAAGCACTTTCTGGGCGAGATCGCCTGCCTGATGGACGAGAAGTGTCTGTATGTAGAGGTGGCCGGCAAGGCAATTCTGCTCTACGGCACCACCGAAACCGGAACCGACATTTGCGCGGCGGCGGCGAACGGGCTCCTCTGATAGCCGGGTGCCCCGACGCTTTCAGCCTTCGGCCAGGACTCGCTCGAAGACCTGGTCGATGTGGTTCAGCTGGCGACGATAGTCGAAGGCCTCGGCAATCTTCTCGGGGCTGAGGTGCACCACAATCGTCGGGTCGGCAGAGATGCGGTGCTGAAACGTCGGTGCCGCTGGGTCGGGGTCGTTCCAGGCGGCCATGGCGTGCCCTTGGACCAGGCGGTACGCATCCTCGCGGCTCATCCCGGCCCCGGCAAGCTCAAGCAGCAGCTGGCCGCTGAAGACCAGGCCACCGGTCAGCTCCAGGTTGCGCAGCATGCGCCCGGGGTACACCAGCAGACGATCAATCAGCGTGGCGGTTTTGCTCAGCAGATAGTCGGCCAGGCTGGTTGTGTCGGGCAGGATGACGCGCTCGGCCGAGGAGTGCGAAATGTCGCGCTCGTGCCACAGCGCCACGTCTTCCAGGGCGACCTGCGCGTTGCCGCGCACCACCCGCGCCAGCCCACAGATCTGTTCGCTGGTAATAGGGTTGCGCTTGTGCGGCATGGCGCTGGAGCCTTTCTGCCCGGCGGAAAAGAACTCCTCGGCCTCGCGGACCTCCGTACGCTGCAAGTGGCGGATCTCCGTGGCGATCTTGTCGAGCGAGGAGCAAAGCACCGCCAGTGTCGTGATGTAGGCGGCATGGCGGTCGCGCTGCAGCACCTGGGTGCTGACCGGCGCAGCCCGGAGGCCGAGCGCGGCGACGATAGCGGCCTCGTGCTCGGGCTTGAGGTGGCCGAAGCTCCCCACGGCACCGGAGATCTTGCCGACCCGGATGTCCTCTGTCGCGGCGTCGAAACGACGCAGGTTGCGACCCATCTCGGCATACCACAGGAGCAGTTTCATCCCGAAGGTGGTCGGTTCGGCGTGGATGCCGTGCGTTCGGCCGATGGCAGGGGTGTGCTGAAACTCGAGGGCGCGTCGTTTCAGCACCTCACGCAAGCGCAGGATGCCCTCGCGGATGAACGCTGAGGCCTCCACCAGTGCCAAGGCTTGCGCGGTGTCGACCACGTCCGTGGAGGTGAGGCCGAAGTGCAGCCAGCGGGCGGCGTCGGAGCCTGCGGCTTTGACGTTCTCGGCCACCGCCGTGGTGAACGCCAGGACATCGTGGCGCAACTCGCCCTCGAGCTCCTCGATCCGCTCCGGCGTGAAGCGCGCGTGCGCGCGCAACTCCGTCGCTGCCGGCGCGGGAACAATGCCCGCCGCGGCCAGGGCATCCGTGGCGGCGAGCTCCACCTGGAGCCAGCGGTTGAACTTGGCCTCGTCGGACCAGAGCGCGGTCATGGCCGGGCGGCTGTAGCGGGCGATCATCAAAAGCTCCTTTGTGCGGACACGCGGCCGGACGACCCGGGATCGGCTTCCCTCTGATGATAGGCGGTGAGAGCGTGCCCGCAATGTGTCGTTGGACGATACACTGGGAGCGAAACCATGGACGACATCTTCCCGAAGATCGACGCCGCGGTGCGGTTGCCGCAACTGGTCGAGTTCCGCTTTCAACTGCGGCGCTTCTTGAATTTCAGCGAAACCGCGTCGGAACAGGTGGGCGTGGCCGCGCAGCAGTACCAGCTGCTGCAGGTAATCGGCGCGTTGCCGGACGGCAAGGCAGCTACCATCAGCTACCTGGCAGAGCGCATGATCTTAAGGCATAACAGCACCGTAGAACTGGTGGATCGCGCCGCACGCGCCGGCCTGGTGCAGCGAACCAGCGACGAACGGGACCTGCGCCGGTCCCTCGTAGAGCTTACGCCGGAGGGGTACGCGGTGCTGGACAGGCTGATCGCCGCGCATGTGGCGCATCTGGACGGGGAAGCGGGCGAGCGTCTGCTGCGTTCGCTGGGTGCCCTGCGCGAAGGGGGTCGGCACACAGAGGCTCCGGCCGCGGAAGGCACAGCGTGAGCGAATCTCCGGCGACGGAACTGCGGGACTACACAGCGGATGTGCGCATCCTGTACGCGAGCGCCTTGGCGGCGGTGCTGGGCGCGGTGAGCGCGCTGGCCGCGTGGGCGCTGCTGGAGATGATCGCCCTGTGTACGAACCTGTTTTACTTTCACCGCTGGAGCGTGCGCGAGGTCGATCCGTGGCAGGCGGGCCGGCACTGGTGGCTGGTGCTGATGCCGGTGATCGGCGGGCTGATCGTGGGTCTGATCGCGCGCTACCTGTCGCCACGGGTGCGCGGCCACGGCATGCCGGAGGCCGTAGAGACGATCGTCTTCGGCGGTGGGCGGGTGCAGCCGCGGGTGGCTGTGCTGAAGCCGGTTGCAACGGCTATCTCGATCGGATCAGGTGGGCCGTTTGGGGCGGAAGGCCCGGTCATCATCACCGGCGGCGCGATCGGTTCGGTGATGGGTCAGCTGCTGAGCATGACCGACGCCGAACGCACGGTGCTGATGGTGGCGGGCGCGTCAGCGGGCATGGCGGCCACGTTCAATTGCCCCATGTCGGCGGTGCTGCTGGCTGTGGAGATCCTGCTGTTCGAGTGGAAGCCGCGCTCGCTGGTGCCGGTGACGATGGCCTGCGTGACCGCAGGTGCCGTGCGGCGGTTGCTGTTGGGGCCGAGGCCGTTGCTGGAGATGATCCCGACGGGTGCGCCGGTGTACCACTCGGCCATGCTGGGCGCGCTGCTGGTGGGGTGCGTGGCGGCCTTTGCGGCGGCGGGTCTGGCGCGGGCGATCCACTTCAGCGAGGCCATGTTTGCCAAGTTGCCGATTCACTGGATGTGGTGGCCGGCGATCGGGGGCCTGGGCATCGGGCTCGGGGGGCTGCTGTTCCCGCAGGCGCTGGGCGTGGGCTATAGCGTCATCCAGCAGATGGTGTCGGGCGACGGCGCCTGGAAGCTGCTCACCGGCGTTCTGGTGATCAAGAGCCTGATCTGGGTGTTTTCGCTCGGGTCGGAGACGGCGGGCGGCATCTTGGCCCCGCTGCTGATGATCGGCGGCGCGCTGGGGGCGGCGTTGGGTCATATTCTGCCGCAGATGTCGACCGGCGCGTGGGCGCTGGTCGGGATGACCTCGTTGCTGACGGCGGCGATCGGCTGCCCGCTCACCTCGGCGATGTTGTCCATCGAGCTGACGCACAACGGCGGACTGGTCTTGCCGGTGCTGCTGGCCTGCGGCGCGGCCTACGCGCTGAGTGTGCTGGTGCAGCCGCGGTCGCTGCTGACCGACGCTCTGAGCCGCAAGGGCCTGCACCTAAGCCGGGAGTTTTCAGTGGATCCGCTCGAGACCATGCTGGTGTCGCAGGCCATGCACACCAGCGTCTACGCGCTGAACGACAAGGCCACCTGCAAGGACGCGGCAACCTGGTTGGCCAAGATGCAGGAGCGGGGCGCGGAGGGCTGGTCGCACTGGCAGCGGCTCTTTCCGTTGGTGGACGACGAGGGTCGGTTGGCTGGCGCGCTGACACGCTCAGAGATGATCGCCGCGGCGCAGCGGCCGGACCTGAACGAATCGTTGCTGGCGCAGGTGAAGCGGCACCCGACGACGGTTTCGCCGTTCAGCACCTTGCGCATGGTGGCGGTGGAGATGGCCGCGTCCACGTTGACCATCTTTCCCGTAGTCTCGGGCGACGGCAAGCTGCTGGGCATGGTCACGATTGAAGATCTGCTAAAGGGGCGCAGCGAACAGGCGCACCGGGAGAGTTCGCGGCAACGCGTCTTGCAGCTGCGATGGCCGTACAGCCGGCAAGCCGCCCCGGTAGCTTCGGCGGCGGAGGTGACTGTGCCGGTGATGGCGCCGGAGGGCTCCCCGGCGCACCAAGCGGAGAAAGAGGCCTTGCGCTCCAACGAGGTTGTCTGACCTGCCTGAGCCGGGGTGGAGGACCGGTTGTTTCGCTCGCCGTGGCGCGATAGAATGAAGTGTTGCGGTTTGCGCGCGAAGGCGCCCCAACCGCTCGGGGGAGGGAGTAGCTGGATGGCGAAACGCCGTGGTAATCCAAATTGGGGCAAGCCGGAGCCCATCGGGCCGGTGGTTCCTACGATTACGTCGTTTGAGCAGATCGTGAAAGAGTACAAGCTGACCCCGGACCAGTACGTCCGGTCGACCCGCCTGCGCGAGTGGGCGCGTCGCAACAAGAATTCGAAGTACATCCCGGAAGCGTTGCTGGAGGCCTGGGGCTTCGAGATCGAGTCGACCCTGTAGCTTCGCGTCTGCCGCTTCGAGCAAGGGCCGCCCCAGTGGCGGCCCTTTTCGTTTCGACGGGTATGCTGAGAAGGCATGGGTGACATGGTGAAGTTCGCCTCCATCGAGGAGGCCGTTGCGGATCTGCGGCAAGGCAGGCTGATCGTGGTCGTCGACGATGAAGATCGTGAGAACGAAGGCGATCTGATGGTAGCCGCCGAGTTCTGTACGCCCGAGGCGATCAACTTCATGGCGCGGTTTGGGCGTGGCCTAATCTGCTTGACCCTGACTGAGGAGCAGGCGGACCACCTCCGGCTGTCGCCCATGGTGCAGGAGAACAGCTCCCGCTTCGGGACCGCCTTCACCGAATCGATTGAGGCGCGCGAGGGCGTAACGACGGGCATCTCCGCCGCCGATCGCGCCCATACGGTCCAGGTGGCGATCTCCCCCGCCTCGACGGCGAAGGACCTTGCCCGGCCGGGGCATGTGTTTCCTCTGCGCGCTCGCCGCGGGGGGGTGCTGGTGCGAGCGGGACAGACAGAGGCCTCGGTGGACCTGGCGCGCATCGCGGGGCTGCACCCGGCCGGGGTGATCTGCGAAATCATGAACGAGGACGGGACCATGGCCCGCGTGCCCGATCTGCTGCTGTTTTGCCGGCAGCACGGGCTCAAGATGGTCACGGTAGCAGACCTGATTCGCTACCGAATGCAGAACGAGCGATACGTGAACCGGGTGGCCACGGGCGTGTTGCCCACCGCGCATGGCGAGTTCCGCATGATTGCGTATGAGAGCGCAGTGCAGGGTGGGCAGTCCCATGTGGCGCTAGTCCGGGGCGATGTGACGGCGTCGGCTGGGCGAAACGACGCCGTTTTGGTGCGCATGCAGACGCACTGCCTCGCAGGCAGCATCTTCGGCTCCACGCTCTGCGACTGCCGGGCCACGGTGGATGCCTCGCTGGCAGCGATTGCGCGCGAGGGACGGGGCGCGCTGATCTATCTGCACCACACCCAACGCGGCTTCGGCGTGGAGCGCGGCGAGGCGGGCGGTCGCATGCTGTTTCACCGCAGCGGCGAACCCCGCGAGCGACGGCCGGACCCAGAGCAGCGCATTCTGCGCGAAGTGGGGTTGGGTGGGCAAATCCTGTCCGATCTCGGCATCGAGCGCATCCGGCTGCTGACCAACCGCGTGACCCATGTGCCGGCGCTGCACGGTTTTGGGGTGGAAATCGTGGCCTGTGCGCCGCTGGGTGCGCCGCGCACAGAAGGCTGATTGCCACTTTGCGGTTCACCGCCTTCTATTGCACCACGACCGTGAGGGTGACCGAGGAGGCTAGTGGCGGCCCGGCGGTCGAGCTAGCCGTGACCTTATAGACGTAGGTGCCTGGCGGGGTGTACGGGTTGCGCTCTACGCCCACCGTGCCGCCGCAGCCGCTCAAAGAACTTGAGCCGACCGCCAAGGCCATACCGATGAGCAACAGACGTACCCTACGGCGTCGCACCGCAAGCAGACCCGGTGCGAGCAGGAGCGCGGTCCAGGATAGGGGTGAGGCCGGGCTGAACCCGCTCAGCGTCAGCAGCGTGGCCGCACCGTGGCCGGTGCCGGCAGCCAGCGAAACCTGAGGGTTGGCTAGCGAGCAGGTGGCGTTTGGGGCGGGCGTGACCGCGGTGCAGGAGAGCGTGACTGGCTCGGCGAAGCCTCCTTGCGGCGTCACCAGCAGCGCAAAGGCAGCCGTGTCCCCGCTGTGGATGGTGGCTGCCGCAGAATCCCCGCCGTTGACGGTGAGCAGGAAGCCAGGTGGCAGCGAGCCCACGCCGGTGAGCGGGATCAGCAGAGGGCCTGCCGGATCCGAGCTGGCGAGGGTGAGCGTGGCGGATCGCGGACCGGTCTGCACAGGATGAAAGCTGACTTGAAGATCACAGGCCGAACCCACGGCGAGTGTACCGGGACAGGAGCTATCGAGGCGGAACAAGGCCGCATCAGTGCCGCTGAGGTTCGCCGCAACGCCGTTCAGGGGAGCGGTCCCGATGTTGCTGAGATGCACCGTGAGCGTGCCGGCGGCGTTCAGCTGGACGGTGCCGAAGTCCAGGTCCGCGTGGTTACTCTCCAGGTGACCGGCGATGCCGACGCCCGTGAGAGGGACGGCGAGGGGCGCGGAGAGGTCTGGTGAGGCGACCGTGAGCGTTCCGGTGCGCGATCCGATAGCACTGGGAGCGAACGTAACGGTCAGGGTACAGCTCTGGCCGGCCGGCAAGGCCTGCCCCGAGAGTGGGCAGGTGCTGGCGGTCAAGCTGAAGTCGCCCGCCGCAATCCCGATCTCCCCGAGAAAGACCGGCAGCGTGGACCCATTCGTCACCGTGAGCTGTACGGACGCGTCCTTCCCGAGCAAGACAGAGCCGAAGTCCGAGGCCACCGGCGTGACCTGGAGCGGAGCGGCGAAGGACGATCCCAGCAGGCTTATTGAATCGAGGGCGGCGGCGGCATTGGACACGATCTCGAGCGTCTGGACATGCAGCGACGGAGCGGAGCCGGCCGCGGGCGTAAACGCAACCCGAATGGTGCAACTCGCGCCTGGTTGCACCACCGCGCAGTCCGTGGTGGCCGTGAAGTCAGGCAAGGGGAGCACGTTGAGGATGGCGACCGGAGCCGATCCGCTGTTGGTGAGCGTGATGGTGTGGGTTGCCGAGCTTGCGCCGGGCAAGGTGCCGGAGAAGGTGAGCGAGCTCGCGGACAGCGTGTAGGTGGGCAGCGCGCTCAGCCCGGCAGTGGCGGTTTGCACCGCAGGCGCGACCATGCCCGCAAGGTAGACAGTATCGGGGCTCGTTTGGGCGTCGCTTTCTACTAGCAGCGTGCCATGGTCCGTGCGCGGCGCATGCGACGCCGTGGCGTCCACCTGGTACACGGGCGCGTAGGTCAGCGTAGCTACGCAGGAGTAGCCAGGCTCCAGGGGTGCGGTGCAATTCGTCTGTGCCTGAAACGGCGCCGTGGTCAACAGGCGGCGGATGGTGAGCGGGGCGTCGCCACGGTTGCTGAGGGTGAGGGTTTGCGGGGTTGTTTGGCCGGAGTCGACCCGCCCAAAGTTCAGCGGCAGCAGCGCGTCGATGCCGTCGGAGAAGGCAATTGCGCCCGACCCGACCCCGTACCCTTGCAGGTAGGCGAGCGCCTGGCCCACGCTGGCGCCGTCCGGCCCGATGGCGGTTATAGTCAGCGTACCGCTCTGAGGACCTGCCGTTTCGGGCAGGAACAGGACCGCAAACGTGCAACTGGCGCCTGCCGCCACAGACGCGCACCCGGCGGGGGCGGCCAGCGGAAAGTTCCGCGAACTGGCGACAGAAAGACTGACCGGCGCAGGCGTACGGTTCCAGACGCTGAACTGCCTGATCTGCGCCAGGGTTCCCGTCGGGGCTGGGCCGAAGTCGGCCTGCGCGGGAAAGATCGTCAACAAGGCCCTGGCGACTGTCGCCGTTCCGTTCAGGGGAACGGCGTAGACCTCTTCGGTCAGTTCGCCGTCGGCGTCGGTAGTGCTGATCGGGATCCGGAGCGTTCCGGCAATGTAGGCCGACGCAGGTTGAAACGCAACCCGCACGGTGCAGCTCTGCCCAGGGGCGAGCGTCGCACAGGAGCCGGCAACCGTAAACGCGGGGCCACTCACTATGGGTGTCAGCACCATCGTTCCGGTCTGCCCGATGTTGGTCAGCGTGATCGTCTGTTGCCCAGCCTCCGTGAAGGTGAGCGTGACCGGGCTGATGGCGAGGGTTGAGGACGCGGTCCCGGTTCCCGAGAGCGTGGCTCGGACCGTGCCCCCGTCCGTGACGACGGTCAGCGTGCCCGCGCGAAGTCCCACCTGCGTGGGCGAGAACGCGACGAGGAGGCTACAGGCCCCGGTAGGCGCGAGCGTGCTGGCGCAGGACTCCGGGTCGGTGCTTGGGAGGACGCGAAAGTCGCCGGTAGCGGAGACCTGCAGGAGGCGTGCGGAGGAGGCGTCCGGCAGCAGGTTGGCGAGCGTCAGCGTGACTGGCTCCGAAGTGCTGCCAATGGGGATGCCGCCGAAGCGCACCCGCGCCGGGCTGAGCAGCAATGTTTGCGTCGGAAGCGCGGTCGCGTCGAGCTCCACGCGGTACGGGTTGCCGTTGCCGGCGGTGGACAGTTTGAGGGTGCCACGGGCGGTGCCGGGCGTGCTCGGGAAGAACTGGACCCCGATCCAGCAGCTAATGCATGCAGCGCTCGCGGAAGGGCTGAAGGCCTGGGCGGCAAGGGTACCGTGACCGTCGCCGCCGTCCTGCAGGATGGTTACGCCGAAGCCTGGACCGGACGCCGCTACGGCAAGGTTGGGCATGGACCCGTGTAGTTGAAACCAGGCGACGACGGGCTCACCCACGGGCGTTTCGCCTAGGTCGAGGTGGTCGCCGAGGTCGAGCAACGGTTTCCCAGTGCCCGAAATCAGGACACGACTCACGTCGAAGCCGGTTCCTGCCGATAGGGTCAGCAGGCCTTCCCGCAGCCCCGGTTGCGAGGGCGCAAGTTGGAGGCCTACATCGCAGGTGGCTTGCGAAGGGAGGGTCGCGGGGCAGGTGTTCTGCAGCAGAAAATCACCGGAAACGGAAGGAAGGAGGGTGACATCCGCGTTGGAGGTGTTGGTGATCTGAACCACCTGCGTCTCCGTCGAGAGACCGGCAACGGCGACCGCCGCACCAAACTGAACGGAAGACGGCGACACGGCCAGCGGAGACAGGGCGAGAGGTCCCGGCGCAGGGTCGTCGGCGAGCGTCTCACCCGTGACCAGCACACTCAAGCCCTCGTCCAGGGTCAGCGTCAGAACGTCCAGGGCGGGTGCGACGGTTTGGGTATAGACGAGGCCGATTTGGCAGACGCTGTTCGGCTGCAGGGTTGTGGGACAGTCGTCGTGAACCGCAAACGGCGCGGAGGTCGGCGAGGCTACAGGGCTGTGCGCGATGGCGAAAGGGGAGGCGTTGGAGAGATAAAGGAAACCCGGAAGCCGGGCCGTCGCGTTGCCGAGCGACGCGCCAAGATCGATCGTCGGGGCGGATAAGGACAGCGAAGCTGCCTGCGTAAATCCGGCTACAGGCAGGTCGCGCGCGCCGATCTTCCAGTTCGCCTTGACAACGCTATCTGCGTTCGGGGTTGACCCGGCGGAGAGTGCGACCGTGACGGTGCAGCTGCTGCCGGCGGCTAAAACATGAGCCGTCGGCGGACCATCGCAGGTGCTGGCGCTTTCCACCAGCGTGTACGTAGCCGATGGTGGAACGCCGTCGGGGCCGGACGCGAAGGTCTGCGTCGCTGTGCCCAGGTTGGAGACAGTGAGGGTCCGCGTGACGGGCGAGGCCGCGGCAGTGACGATGCCGAAATCCAAACCGGGCTGGGAAATCGAGAGCGTTGGGGGCGCGGCAAGTGCGTTGGCCGGTAACGTGACCGTTTGCGCGGCGGCATTGTTGGCCGTCACCGATACGGAACCAGGTCCGGAGCCGCTCAACCACGCCCCGCACTGGGTGTCGACGGGCAGCAGGCTGGGGCAATCCGTATCCAGCACCCCGCCGGTGCCCACGAGCTGAAGGCCCGTCGCGGCAGCCGGGCCTGCGTTGCGCACCGTCAGCGCAGAGGAGGCACCCGTGGAGAGCAGTAGGCTAGTCTGTCCGCTCCCTCGCCCGAACAGAGTGACGAGGCCGCCGGACCCGCTGCAGGGCAGGCCGGCGCTGCAGGCTGAGGGAAGCAGATCCAAGGGGGTGCTGGGGAGCAGGGAGTTGGCGGAGGTCAGGCCAAGGTCGAAGGTCTGGCTGGCCGCAAGGGACGGATCGGTCTCAGCGGTCAGGGTGGATGAAACAAGGACCGCTGTCCCATCGGCGTTCAAGGCGGGCGGGCCCGGCGCGGAGGACAAACGGGCGTACGGGACCCCGTTCGTGGGATACCCGCCGACGCGGAACACCGCGTCCATGGCGTCCGCAGACGTGAGGTGCAGCAGGTAGCTGTCGCCCACGGCGGCGCTCCCGTCGGCGACGACCGTGGCCGCGGTCAGTGTCCCCGTAACCCAGGCGTCACCATGGGTTCCGGCGCTAATCGCGCTTTGGTCGCCAGAGAGGAGCAGCGTGCTGTCGAGCAGCGTTTGCCCGTCGCCCGAGACACGGACGAGAGCCTGGTACGGCGTTTCGGCGATCGGCCCCGCCACGTGGAGAACGGGGAACTGCCCGGGCGAAAGATTGCCCGTGAGCAGCAGGTTGCCGGTGGACGGCTCGAGGGCGAGGCTGCTCAGCCCTGAACCCGCGATAAAGGTCGAAAAAGGAAGGCCGTCGCCGGTGGGGGTGAGTTCGGTGAGAAAGCCCGCCTCCGCCGCACGCATCTGGGGCTGCAATGCCGCGGCAGTGGGGAAGTGCGGCGTGGAGGTAGAGCCTACGACGTAGGCATGATCCCCGGCATCTGCGGCGATGGCGGCGGGACTGGTGCTGCCGCCGGAGCCGGTCAGGTAGGTTGCGTATACGAGCGTTGCGCCATTGCTGCTAAATCGCTCGACGAAGCCGTTTCCCGCGGAACCTGGGGAAGGCGTTGCGAACACGACTCCAGGTGTGGTGGGCAGGGCGGAGCTATAATTGATCCCGGTCGCAAACACGGCATCGCCGGTAACGGCGAGCCCCGTGAGCACGGTGTTGCCTGCGCCCAGGAAGCTCAAGAAGGACAGGTTCAGGCCCGCATCGAACCTGGCAACGAACGAGTTCACCGCGGTGCCCGTCGGCGTCGGGAACGCGGCCCCAGGCGTCCCCGCGAGCAAGCCGCTGGAGCTTGTGCCGCCGATGTAGATATTGCCGGCGCCGTCCACGGTCAGCGACA
Source organism: uncultured Acidobacteriaceae bacterium (assembly GCA_964245045.1). Lineage (GTDB taxonomy): Bacteria > Acidobacteriota > Terriglobia > Terriglobales > Acidobacteriaceae > Granulicella. Next base: position 20,816 of record CAXTLD010000006.1, read on the forward strand.
CGCCTATATCGCCGGCCGCGCCCTGGTGAGCTTCGGCGAGGATCGTGGACGCGCCCGCGTCCGTCTTCAGCAGACGCAGACCGTCGTCCTGATCGAAGAGCAGGGCCAGGGTGCCGTCGGGCAGGAATGCGCCGGCGCGAAACGCGCCGTGGTGGTTGACGGAGCGCAAACCCTGCACACGGATCGTCGAGGGCAGCGGTTGCTGACCGAAGGCCGTGCCAAGCAGAAGGAGCGAAAGCAAAGCGCAAAGGCGCTGCATCGGCAAAGGGGGGCTGCCTTGGGGAGCTCTGGGCGCAGCCTGACCGGAACGAAACTGGACGCAAGAGGGCTGCCAACCGCCAGCCGTCGACGACGGAACGTGTGCTTCTGGTCCGAAAGTAGCGCCCCCCGACGGCGTCTGTCGCTCACACGTTTGGGGAGGGGGTCAGGAGCGAGGCGAGGCCGTCCTGGTGCATGGCGTGCACAAACGCCTCGTGTGAGGTGTACTGGATGGCCTGCATGCCGACCTCCCGGGCCGCGGCGATGTTGTCCGCGCGATCATCTACGAAAAGCACAGCCTCCGGAACGACGCGGAGGCCTTGCGCCGCGTGAAGGTAGATTGCGGGGTCTGGTTTAGCGATGCCGAGCCGGTGCGAAAAGGTGGAGTGCGCAAAGTCCGCCATCCAGGGCAGCTGCGCAAGCACACCACGCTCCATGGCGTCGCCCAGGTTGGACAGAATGCCCGTGCGCACACCGGCAGCCTGCAAAGCAGCGGCCCAGGCAATCATGGGCTGGTTCGGCTGCGTCCAAAGTGCAATATCGGCTTGGAGCAGCGCCTCGTGCTGCTGCGGGTTGAGTTCATAGTGCAGAAGCTCCGCGACGCGCCGCCAATAAGTGTCACCGTTGAGCGCGCCGCGGTCATAGTCGGGGCGTGGGGCCCAGTACGCAACGTGAAATCGATCTTCGTCCGCACCGAAACTTTTTTTCATCGTCGCCCAGGCAGCGGGGTCGGGCGGCCCCGATAAAACCAGGCCATAGTCAAACAGAACGGCGCGTACAGGGGTGGCGGGGGCGTGGGTCGGCATGCTTCTGTATGGGAGCAAAGCGCGGGCGTGGTGTCAAAGCCGCAGCAGAATCGGCTTTGCCCGGGAAAGCTATGCTGGAGCGAGATGCGGTTTTCGGCACGAACAGCCTGGGAGGCAGGGTCGACGGCATGGGCCCAGGCCGTGGCGAGCGCACGGGCAAGCCACGGCGACCTGGCCGACTTGACGGTGGCCAACCCCATCGCCTGCGGTCTTGGACCTGAAAGGGCAACCGTGCTGGCGTCCCTCAGCGACCCGGAAGCGATGCGCTACGAGCCCGACCCGCTTGGTATGCGGGCAGCGCGCGAGGCCGTGGTGGCGTACTACGCGGACCACGGCGTCGAGGTCGCCGCCGACCGGGTCTGCCTGACCACCAGCACCAGTGAGGCGTACAGCTTTCTGTTCCGGCTGCTTTGCGACCCCGGCGACGAGGTGCTGATCGCCCGGCCAAGTTACCCGCTCTTCGACCTGATCGCCCGTCTAGACGACGTGACCCTCCGCGAGTTTCCGCTGTTCTATGAGCCGGGTGTGCGCTCCGGAGGCGGGTGGCAGATCGACTTTGACACCCTCGCGATGGCAATCACAGAACGGACGCGAGCCGTCATCGTAGTCCATCCCAACAACCCGACTGGGCACTACGGCACGGCCCGGGAGTGCGCGGCACTCACGGAGCTGTGCGCGGAGCGCGGTCTGGCGCTGATTGTCGATGAGGTGTTCCTGGATTACGGACACGCAGAGCCGGTGGGGGACCGTGCAGCGCAGGCCACCTTCGCCGGGGGAGGCGGCTGCCTGACCTTTGTGCTGAGTGGCTTGAGCAAAATCTGTGCGCTGCCGCAGATGAAGGCATCCTGGATCGCAGCAAGTGGACCCGCGTCCGCGCTGGACGAGGCGATGCGACGGTTGGAGATCGTTGCGGACACGTTTCTCTCAATGAATGCACCGGTGCAGCATGCGCTCGGCCCCTGGCTTGCGGGGAGGCACGCGGTGCAGGGGGCGATTCGCGCTCGTCTGCAAGAGAACTTGGCCGCGCTGGATCGGCGGCTCGAGGGGAGCCAGGGCGAGCGTCTGTCCTGCGAGGGTGGATGGACCGTGGTCCTGCGGGTACCGCGTTTTGTGAGGGATCAGCCGTTCGCGCTGTCGGCCCTTGCGCAAGGTGTGCTAGTGCAGCCCGGAGCGCTTTACGGGCTGCCCGAGGGGCGGTGCGTGCTGAGTCTGCTCACCGACCCGGCGACGTGGCGCAAGGGTCTGCAGCGGCTGCCCTTAGAGGATCACGCGGACGGCTGACCGCACAAGGAACGGATTGGTGTGGCGTTCCGTACCGATGGTCGTTTCGGACCCATGGCCGGGCACAACGACGGTCGCATCGGGCAGAGGCAGCAGGCGCTCGCGAATGCTGGCGAGCAGTTTGCCCGTGTGGCCACCGGGCAAGTCCGTGCGCCCGACCGAGCCCGCAAACAGTGTGTCTCCGGCGAGCAACAGACCGTGTTCCGGCACAGACACGCAGAGGCTCCCTTCGGTGTGGCCGGGGGTATGCAGCAGCTCGAGTCGCAGCGCACCGACGGGCAGGATCTCGGTGTCTGCCGGGGAGTGATCGGGCGGCAGAACCTCGGGCTCCGCAATGCCAAGCCAACTTGCCTGCATGCCCATCATGGCGACGAGCGCGAGGTCTGCCTCCCGGTACACGATGGGCGCGCCGGTAAGTTCTTTCAGCGTGAGCGCGCCGGCGATGTGGTCGATGTGCGCATGGGTGACGACGATGACGCGCAGGGTGAGCTGATGCGCAGCCAGCGCCGCCACGACGCGTTCGACCTCGGCGCCTGGGTCCACCACCGCAGCTTCGCGGCTCCGTTCATCGCCAAGGATACTGCAGTTGCAACCGAGCAGGCCGACGGGAAAGGTTTCGCGAATCATGCGCGGGGCGCTGCCTCAGAACAGGGAAAGCAAAACGCAGGCATGTGCCTGCGTCTTGTGAAGAAAGGAACATGTGCGGCTATTTTTTGGCCGGAGCGGAGTTGTGCACGGCCGCTCCGGAGAGCACCGACTTGTTGCCGCTGGAGTGCGCGAGCGCGACCGTGAGGCCGATCGACGTGAGCATGAAGATCACAGCTGACCACGTCGTCAGACGGGTGAGCAGGTTAGACGCGCCGCGAGGGCCAAACGCGGTCTGCGAGCCCTGTCCGCCAAAGGCTCCGGCCAGATCCGAGGACTTGCCCTGCTGCAGCAGAACAACGCCGACCAGAAATAAACAAACGATCACATGGAGGATGACGAGAAGGATGACAAGCATGTCGAGCGGAACGCCTTAGCCCGCGGGAAGCGGCGGATGTGAATACCGAATGCGTTGGAGGCTGCCGATCGATCGCCTCCGCGCATTAACGGCTAACAATAAGGTTACCACGCAGCGCTTGGGCCGCTTCCGGCGCATCTCGCTATCCCGCAAACTTCAGACCGGCCCCAACGACAGATACGGCAACGCCGGCCAATCGACCCCGATATCGTCCCCTGGCTCCACCTCGCCTCCGCTCCGCACGACGCCCATCACACCGGCCCGTCGTGTTCGCTTGCCCGTCGCATCGCGTTCACCCCAGAGATGCTGCTGCAGATCCGGGCGGAAGGTGTCCATCTTAGAGCAAGGGGAACGCAGCCCTGTGATCTCCACCACGGCGTCGGTTCCCAGTCGCAGCTGCGTGCCGCGGGGCAGTACCAGCAGGTCGAGGCCTTCGGTGAGCACGTTCTCGCCGATCTCCCCAGGGGCGATCTCGAAGCCCTTGGCCGCCAGTTCTGCCAGCATTTCAGCCGCGAACAGATGAACCTGACACAGGTTGGGCTGCCCCGGGTTACGCCGTTTCAAATACAGGTGCTGGACCAGGGCTCCGCAATGGGCGTCGCCCTGCACACCCTCACCCGCAATCAGCCGTATGCGCGCTTGCATTTTCTTTGAGAAACCATGCACCGCGCTGCACGATACCGCCACGACCCTTGGCACAACAACAGACTACGCGTGTGCCCGTCGGCGAGCTTTGTTACTCTGTAGACATAACCAATGCTGTAGCCTTCTGGAGCAAAGGCAGCGTCTACAAAGTAACTCACTTCGGTTGGCTGACCGTCCGATTTATCGTCGCTGCCGAAGGCATATGTTATACGGCCATTGGTAGAGTTCGGCGCAGGCCCTGTTTTTGCAAGTTTGAATATCAGGTGATCGCACGGCCATGGCCGCGGATTGCCCAAGCAGGGGTGTGACACGGTGAAGTTTCGCGTTTTGCTCGGCGATACCTTGAGCAATGGCAAACGGAGTTCCGAGATTGTTTCTTCGCGAAGCAGCCAAGGGGCTTCAGAGGGATCAGCCCGCAGCTTTGTCCATCACAACGGCTTGCCGGAAAGGGTTCATGATCAAGACACTCGTTGCGCTTCTTCTCGCCTTTTGCCCTTTGTCCTCACTAGCGACGACGTACTTCCTCTCGCCCACGGGCAACGACGGCAACAGCGGAGTTTCTAGTGATGCGCCGTGGCTTACGCCGAACCATGCGGTGAACTGTGGCGACAAGATCGTCGCCGCTGCCTCGAACGCTTACGTCAACAAAAATCTTCAGACCTGGGGCAGCGTCAACTGCCCGACGCAGGACAACGTGGCATGGTTGCAGTGCGTGACGTTCGACGGCTGCAAAGTGGTGGTCAACGACGCGAGCCGCAGCTCCGCCGGCATCACGGTGAACACCTCTTTCTGGGGTGTCTCAGGCTTCGAGGTCGACGACACCGCCACGGGCGGCTTCTCCCTCAGCTGCTTCGGCACTGACCCGTCCAACGGCAACGTCCATCACGTCATTTTTGCCAACAATGTAGCCAACACCTGCCCGCTGGCCGCCTTTGGCGGCGGTTCCTCGGGGAAAAAGGGAACGGACTACCTCGCCATCGTCGGCAACATCGCATACAACGCTGGCACAACCAACTTCAACTGCGGCTCCAACATCGACGTGTTTTCCCCGGTTGCTTCCGATACGGCTCCCGGCACCCACATCTTTGTGGCAGGGAATTTCAGCTTCCACTCGGTGAACCCGGAGTATGAAAACTGCTATGACGGCAACGGCATTATCTTTGACACCTTCGACGGCAGCAGCACGCCCGGTCTTGCACCATACACAGCACAAGCAGTCATCGAGAACAACTTGTCCTTGGCCAATGGTGGGGCCGGTGTGATCGTGGAGTACAACTCGCCCAATGACTACCAGGGCGCACCACGGACCGGCGTCGGTCTAAGCACCGTGTACGTGCTGAATAACACCTTATGGGGCAACTCCACCGGCGTGGGTCCGGATGGCGGCGGCTACGAATACGGCAGCCCCCGTTGCGGAGAATATCGCGCATTCCAGATCCAGAACACGCATGCCTCCGGCAACCTCCTCGTAACCAACTCGCAGCAGTGTTACGGCTGGCCCTTTACGACCAACTATGTCCCTCAGAAACCCAACTACGCCCTGGTGGCCGAGGAGACCGACAACACCAGCACGATCACAGGGAATTGGGCCTATAGCACGTATGGCCTGGGCACCAACGCCCTCAACTCACCTGGCTTTAGTTTTGGGGTAAACACGACCGGCACGGATCCGCAGCTGGCGGCGCCGTCTGCCCCTTCTGCCCCGAACTGCACAGGATATGCCGACGTGCCGCACTGCATGGCTCCCGTGGTGGCAGGCTTCACACCACACAACGCCGCCGCGCAAGCCTATGGCTACCAGCCTCCCAGCGCCAACAATGTGTACGATCCGCTGTTTCCGCAATGGCTGTGCAATACGAATCTGCCGCCTGGTTTGGTGACGATGGGCTGCAACGGCGTTGTCACCACCTATCGCGGCGTCACGCGGCGCGGCATCATCGCGCGATGACCGCAGCGTCGCCTTCCACCCAAGGGTGGAGCGCCGACTGACTCATGCTTGTGTGAGTCGGCGTATAAAGGTGTGCGAGGTTGCGGAGCGCGCGATGCCGTTGTTGCACGAGATGCGATTGTTTCCGTCGGAGCCGGCGGCCCGGGACGTGGCGGCGAGGCTCTACCGCAGTGTCAGGGACAGCCCCATCCTGAGCCCGCACGGGCACACGCAGGCGCGGTGGTTTGCCGAGGACGAGCCGTTTCCGGACCCGGCTTCGCTGTTCATCCTGCCCGATCATTACGTGCACCGGATGCTGTACAGCCAAGGCATCCGGTTGGACGACCTCGAGATCGGCGCCGCGACGATTCGCGATCCACGACGGGTCTGGCGCATCTTCGCCGAACACTACACCCTGTTTCGCGGCACGCCCACCCGGTTGTGGCTCGACTACGCCTTTGAACAGCTTTTCGGATTGGCGGAGCGGCTCAGCCCCACAACGGCGGACCTGTACTTCGACCGTATCTCCGAGGCGTTAGCGACACCCGCGTTCAGGCCGCGCGCCCTGTATGAGCGTTTCAAGATCGCGGCGCTCGCGACGACGGATTCGGCGCTCGACGATTTGCGCTTTCACAAGGCCATCCAGGACTCTGGGTGGAAGGCGCGCATCCTGCCGACGTTCCGGCCCGATGCGGTCGTGGATCCGGACTTCGCCGGATTTGTTCCGAATCTCGAAAAACTCGGCGAACAGACAGGCGCAGACACACACAACTGGCAGGGCTACCTCGAGGCGCTGCGCAAAGCGCGGCAACGCTTTCGGGCCAGCGGCGCCACGGCTACCGATCACGGCCACCCCACCGCGGCCACGGCAGACCTTTCCGCCTCTGCGTGCGAGGCACTGTTTGCCAAGGTGCGAAGCGGTCTGTCGAGCTCTCAGGAAAACGAGCTCTTCCGCGCACAGATGCTCACCGAGATGGCGTCCATGAGCCTGCAAGACGGGCTTGTGATGCAGATCCATCCGGGCGCTTATCGCAATCACAACCAGCAGATGTTTAAGCGCTATGGCCGCGACATCGGCGCGGACATCCCCACGGCTACGGACTACGTGAACGGGCTGCGACCGCTGCTGGGTCGCTTCGGGAACGAGGCCGGCTTAACCATCATTTTGTTCACGCTCGATGAGACCACCTACAGTCGCGAGCTCGCGCCTCTGGCAGGGCATTACCCGTGTTTGCGACTGGGTCCGCCATGGTGGTTCCACGACAGCCCGGAGGGCATGCGGCGCTTCCGCGAGCAGGCCACCGAGACAGCCGGCTTCTATAACACCGCAGGCTTCAACGACGACACACGCGCGTTTCTGTCCATTCCTGCCCGGCATGACATGGCGCGGCGCATGGATTGCAGCTTTCTCGCGCGACTGGTCGTGGAGCACCGCATCGACGAAGAAGAAGCCTTCGACGTGGCACACGCATTGACCTCGGATTTGGTCCGGCGGGCGTATCGGCTGTAGAGGTTGCAGCGGCAAGCGTAGAGTGCACGGGAGAGTAGAGGAAGCATGAAACATCCATTGAGTTTGGAAGGCCAGGTTGCCGTGGTGATTGGCGGAACCTCCGGCATCGGGCGCGCGTTGAGCCTGGGATTGGCGCAGGCCGGCGCCGATGTGGTGAGCACCGGACGCCGCAGCGAGCAGGTTGAGTCCGTCGCCACCGAGCTGGAAGCAAGGGGGCGGCGCACCCTGCGGCAGCCCACTGATGTGGGTCGGCGGGTGCAGGTGGAAGCGCTGCTGGAGGCCTGCCTCGCGGCGTTCGGCAAGGTCGACATCCTGATCAACTGCGCAGGCAAGATCAAGCGCACGCCGACCTTGACGATGGACGAAGTGGAATGGCGCGACATCCTGGAGACCAACCTCACGGGTACGCTTCGGGCATGTCAGGTGTTCGGCAACAGTATGCTGAAGCAAGGCTACGGACGCATCGTCAACATCGCGTCCCTGAATGCCTTTGTGGCGCTGAACGAAGTGGCGGCGTACGCCGCGAGCAAGGCCGCGATCGTCTCGCTGACGCGCTCGTTGGCGGTGGAGTGGTCGCGTCACGGCGTAGTGGTCAATGCCATTGCACCGGGTGTTTTTCGCACGGATCTCAATGCGCAGTTGCTGGACAGCACGCCACGCGGGCAGGAGCTGCGCATGCGCACACCCATGGGCCGTTTCGGCAAGACGGAAGAAGTGGTCGGCGCGGCGATCTACTTGGCGTCAGAGGCGGCTTCGTTCACCAGCGGCCAAACCCTTGTCGTAGACGGCGGCTTCCTGGCCAGTGGTGTGAACCAGTAACGAGCGCCCATGCGCTGGAGACATAACGGTGAGTGAGAGTATGCAACTTCCCAAGTTTTCAATCGGTGTCGGTGACCGCTTTGCGCACCAAGCGGCGGCGCAGCTGCGCGCGTGCATGATGGCGGCAGAGGCCGGCGTGGAGGTCGTGCCGGTGTGGAACAAGTCCAACCGCGAGCACATGATCATCGGCTCGGAGCCAGCGACCACGCGTGCCGCGGCGTACAAGGCCGTGCAGGACCTGGCCTGGACAAAGCCGTACTTCGTGGATGCCGATCACATCAACCTGCAGACCTTCGATCGCTTTGTGGCGCCTTGCGACTTTTTCACCATCGACGTCGCCGAGGACATCGGGAAGAAGCACGATCCGGCGGAGATCGCGAAGTTTCTCGATTGGCACCCGGAGCTGATCGGCGAGACCGCGATCCCCGGCATCGCGGAGCCGTTCCGCATCACCCGCGCCACCGCGGAGCAGACGTCCAAGCAGTTCCTCTCCGCGATACAACTTGCCGGGCAGATATACCGTGCGGTGGCCGAGGGCAAGGGTGAGGGAAACTTCATCGCGGAGATTTCGATGGATGAGACGGACCGTCCGCAAACGCCACCGGAGCTCCTGATCATCCTTGCGGCCATCGCCGACGTAGACATTCCAGTGCAGACGATTGCGCCGAAGTTCACCGGTCGCTTCAACAAGGGCGTGGAGTATGCGGGCGACGTGGCGCAGTTCGCCAGGGAGTTTCGTGAGGACGTAGCCACTATCGCGTACGCCGTGCAGCGGTACGGGCTGCCACAAAATCTGAAGCTAAGCGTGCACTCCGGATCGGACAAGTTCTCGATCTACGGTGCGATCAATGCCGGCATGCGCGAGTTCGACGCGGGCGTCCATCTCAAGACTGCCGGCACGACGTGGTTGGAAGAGTTGATCGGCTTGGCAGAATCCGGCGGCAACGGCCTGGAGATCGCGAAAGACGTGTACCGCAACGCCTTTGAACGCGCTGAGGAGTTGTGCGCGCCATACAGCACCGTGATCGACATCGACCGCGCAAAGCTGCCCCTGCCTGAAACGGTGCAGGCGTGGAACAGCACACAGTTTGTGGGTGCCTTGCGCCATGACGCGCAGGATCCGGCCTACAACCCGAACCTACGACAGTTGCTACATGTGGGCTTCAAGGTAGCCGCAAAGATGGGCTCGCGCTACCTCGATGCGCTCAAGCAAAATGAAGCCGTGATTGCGCGCAACGTCACAACCAACCTCTTTGAACGACACATCCGGCCGGTGTTTCAGGGCTAGGCTTGCGGTGCAACCTCGGACATCCCGCAGCAATGGGAGTCCGCACTTGCAACGCGAGCCGGCTCAGGTACACTTTGGGCACCATGATCAGATACAGGCGGCAGGTCGTGGCCAGGAGCGCTGCCGTGGACGCATTCTTGTCGAAGCGTTTCAATCGCAGGGTCGAAGGCCCGCTGCGGCATTGGGGCGCGGTCTGGCTTGCGAGCGTGCTCCTTGTGTGCGGGGCCTTACAGGCGCAGACGCTGCATTTTGTGCTGCCGCAGAGCGGCGTGGTCGACATGACGCAGAGCGCCCCCAACCTGCCGCGCCGCGTGGTAGGCGTAGCCGTCGACGCGAGCGGCAACGTGTACCTGGGCGACGACCGGTCGAACTTCCTGCAGACCGGGCGCGTGCTGAAGGAGACGCCGTCGACCGGCGGCGTGTATGTCCCGAGCACCTTTGGCAGCTGCCCCTTGGCGCCCACCACCTTTGAGCCGACGTTTCTTGCCGCGGATGGGGCAGGCAATGTGTATGTATCGGACACCGTGGACGGCGAGGTGTTTAAGTTTCTGCCAGCCGGCGGTTGTGTGCTCGTGGGGAGTTCCGTACCGACGCTGGGTCAGGCCGCCCTGCATGCGCCCAAGGGTCTGGCCGTGGATGCCGGCGGAACGGTGTACATTTACGACGAGTATGCGACGCTAAGCAGCTCCTACGTTGTAAAAGCCGTGCCGAATGCGGCTGGCGCCAGCTACACCTCAAGCCAAGTACTGACCACGTCGGACAACACACAGGGCCTAGCCGTGGACGCAGCCGGCAACCTGTACCTAGCGTTGGCAGGCGGGCTGAACGAGGTCGTGCGGGCGATCTACACTGGCGGCGTATACGTCCTCGACCCAACGCCGGTGGCGACGCAGTTCTTTCCGGTGGGCCTTGCGGTGGACGCGAGCGGGCGCGTGTACGTGACGGACGCGAATGGGCGGGTGCTCCGCGAGACGCCAAACGGCAACGGGTATAGCGAAAGCGTGGTCGCAACCTTCGCCGCCGGTGTGGAAGGCGTGGCGCTCGACGCCGCCGGCAACCTGTATGTCAGCGATGGCGCAACGGGCTCGCAGGTGTACCGGATACAGACCACGCCTTTGGACTTGGGCACGGTGACGCTCGGGAGCGCGCCTGCGACGGCGACGTTGAATGTGGCCTTCGACAACGGCGGTGGGTTAGGTAGCATCAGCGTCTCCACGCAAGGCGGCGCGACAGGGTCGGACTACACGCAGGCCGGCGGAATTTGCAGCACCACGTGCACGATCAATGTGAAGTTCGCACCGACAAGCCCGGGTACACGGCCCGGGCGCGTGGCGCTGACCGACGGTGGCGGGCACACGGTGACGCAACTGCTGACCGGCGTGGGGCAAGGGCCGCTGGCGGCGCTGACCCCCGGCATCATGGGAGCACTGGCCGGGAATGGAACCGCTGGCTTCACCGGCGACGGCGGCGCGGCGGCTATGGCCGAGCTCAGCAACCCGAACGGGCTGGCGCTGGACAGCGACGGCAACCTGTACATCGCAGATCAAGCGAATTCCCGGGTGCGGCGGGTGGGTGCGGCTAACGGAACGATCACGACGGTGGCGGGTAATGGCGGGGCTGGCTACAGCGGCGATGGCGGGCCGGCCACGGCAGCGCAAACAACGCCGTTCCGTCTTGCCCTAGACACGGCAGGCAACCTGTTCCTTGACGACCTCGGCTACGGCGTACGCCGGGTGGATGCTGTGACCGGCATGATCACGGCGGTGGCGGGCACGGGCGTCGCGGGCTTCTCAGGGGACGGTGGACCGGCCACCGTTGCCCGCCTTGGCGGTCCCGGCGGTCTGGCGTTCGACGCAGCGGGGAACCTTTATATCGCGGACTCGGGCAATGCTCGTGTACGGTTGGTGACGTCAGGCACGGGCGTGATCACCACCGTGGCCGGCAACGGGAGCGCCGTGACGGGCGGCGACGGGGGACCGGCGACCGCGGCGGGACTCGGCAATCCGAACGGCCTGGCGATCGACAGCGTCGGCAGCCTGTATATTGCCGTGCCCGGAAACAATGTGATTCGCAAGGTGGATCGTAACGGAACGATCACCACCGTAGCCGGGACGGGAACGGCGGGCTTTGGCGGCGACGGTGGTCCCGCGACGGCCGCGTTGCTGAGCGGGCCGCAGGACCTGGCCACGGACGTAGCCGGTAACGTGTACATTGCGGACACGGGCAACAATCGTATCCGTCGCTTAAACGTCGGGACGGGCGTGATCACCACGGTAGCGGGAAGCGGCGCGACCCCCGATGTGGGCGACGGCGGTGCGGCGACCGCGGCTGGGTTGTTTGGTCCGGACGGCATCGCCATAGGCCCTGCCGGCAGCTTGTATCTTAGCGACCGCCTCCACCAGCGTGTGCGGCAGGTTGCGGTCAGTGGCTCGGCTTTAAATTTCGCCCCCACCAACGTAGGCACGGTGAGCAGCGACAGTCCGCAGAGTGTGACCTTGCTCAACGCCGGCAACGCCGCCCTGGGCGTTCCGGCGCCGGCCAGCGGAACCAACCCGAGCGCGCCGGCCAGCTTCTCGTTGGTGTCCGGGACGGCAACCACGTGCCCGGTCGTGGCAGCGGGTGCTGCCGCGGGCTCGCTCTCCGCCGGCGGGGAGTGCACGTATGGGGTGCAGTTTGTGCCGCAGGCGCCGGGCAGCTTGTCAGGGACGCTGACGATCGCCGACCTGAGCTTGAATGCGACGTCGACGCAAACCGTGACCCTGACCGGCACAGGCAACCGGTTCTCGGCGACGGTGACCGTGCCGCCGCAGTCAGTGGTCTACACGGCGTCCAGCGTTACGGTGACGGCAACGATCGCCTACGCCGGAGCGGTGGCACCGACAGGTGCGGTGACGATCTCGCTGGGCCCAAACAACGGCACAGGGACCTGCACCGTGAGCGGCACGAGTCGCGTGTGTACCGCAACGTTTGGCATCGCGTACCAGCATGCCGGCTCGGACACGATCACCGTCACAGAGGCTGCGGATTCCACCTTCAACGCCGCGATCGGCTCCGGTACGCTCACCTTGATCCAACCGGTGGCCACGGTTACGGCAAGCCCGGCCACGGTGGTGTATGGATCGGCAAGCGTCACCCTCGCCGCGCAGGTGAGCTACACGGGACCGGTTCCCCCTACTGGCGGGCTGACGTTCCAGGTGGGCACGGGCGCGGCAGTCAGCGCGGTCTGTAGCGGAGCAGCGAGCCCGTTGTCCTGCGCGGCGAGCTACAACACGGCGGCGTTGACGGCCAGCAGCGTGGGCTATCCCATTACGGCAACCGAGGCGCCCGATCCCAACTTCGCCGCGTCCTCAGGCAGCAGCGTGTTAGTAGTGACCCGCGCGCCCACAGTGATCACCTGGCCCACGCCGGCGGCCATCCCGGTCGGCACGGCGCTGAGCGGTCAGCAGCTGAACGCCACCGCGAACATCCCGGCCACGCCGGTCTACACGCCGCCTGCCGGCACGGTGCTGAGCACCGGGACGCACACCCTCAGCGTCACCTTTACGCCCGCAGACACCACAGACTACGCTCCCGCCACCCAGCAGGTCAGCCTTGCGGTGCTTCCGCTGACGGCTGCACCGACGTTTTCTACACCTACCGGCGGCTACACGTCGCCGCAGATGGTGACGATCAGCGACGGCACACCGGGCGCAGCCATCTTCTACACGCTGAACGGAGCGACGCCCACCACGGCGTCCACACGCTACAGCGGTCCGGTCAGCATCCCCACTACCGCGACACTAAAGGCAATCACGAGTGCGCCCGGCTATGCCCCAAGCACGGTAACCACGGCGGTGTACACGATTTACCAGACGCCGATGTGCACCTTGAACGTCGTGGGCCTGCCGACGCCGCTGGCGGTTTCGGCCACGGTGAACTGCGTCATCGATCCACAGAGCCAGCTCCAGACCCTGACGCTAAATTGGGGCGACGGCAGCCCGCTGCAGCCGGTGGGCAACGGTGCGGCGGCCACCCACACCTACGGCACGGGCACCACCTACACCGTTTCTGCGGTGGCGACCGTGGGCGTAAACGCGCTGTCCACGTCCACGCTAAGCTACACCGCTCAGCAGACGATCGCCCCACATCAGCTGCCCGTATGCACGCTGGCGACGGCTGTCGGCGTCACCGGGGTAAGCGGCAACACGGTGTCCACCATGCTCATGGCCACGCCGAGCTGCACCGACCCGCAGGGTCACGGGCTGCAGGTGAGCCTGAACTGGGGCGACCCGAACGGCAACGCGAGCGCGCCCGCGCCCGCCAACAACACCGGCTCCTTCCACACCTATACGTTCACACAGCCGACTCCTGCCGTGGCGCGAAACTTCGACGTGACTGTGACGGCAACCGATGTGCTGACCGGCACGGCCACGACGTCCTTGACCGTGCTGCCAGTGTTGACGGCTCCGCAGCCCGGCGGCTCTACTCAGCCCGTCACCGGGCCGCTAGCCAGCCCCACACCGATCACCGTTAGCTTCGTGTGCGCTGGTGTGAGCGGGGTGACCTCCGCCGGGCTGACGCTGATCAACGCACCCTGCTCCACCGTGGGCATCACCTCCACGGTCACGCTGGACCCCACCACCACGATCGCCACGGTCGCCATCACGACTGCGGCCGGATCAACCGTCGCCACCTTGCGAGACGGAGCGACTGGGCAACGCGCTGTGGTGTACGCCGTTGCGTTTCCGGCGTCGTTGCTGCTGGGGCTCGCGGGCGGACTGGGCTTATCCGGGCATCGGCGGCGAAGGCGGTGGGTCCCCACCTTGGGGATCGCCCTCGTCTGCCTGGGCTTGAGCTCCTGCGGAGGCTCTTTTGTGCCCCCGCCGACGGTCGCCACCCCAGTCGGCTCCTTCTACGTGACCATTCTGCCGGTGCAAACGGGTGGCGGCGCCTTGCCGACGGCGTTTATCCAGACGTCGCTGATTGTTCCGCTGAGGGTCGGCCCGTGAGCCGCGCGGCAAGGCAGCGCATAGCGCGCTGGGCGCTTGTTCTTGCAGCGATGGCATGGCCGACCAGCACTTTGGGCCAGCTCTGCGTGACCTCGCACACCACCGATCTGTTCTGCTTAATTCCGGCCACCTTCCATACGGAGACCGCGCCGTTCAACGCGATTCTGACCGCCTTCGGAACGCAACTGGGTGAGCTGCCCACCGCCCGGCCGGCGGGCCTGGTGCTGCGCTTCGAGCATGGGCAACTGGTGCCTGCCAACGAGAGCCTGGGGGTGATCTTCAGTGAACGGGCCGAAACGCTGGGGCGGCACCGGGCGTTTGTGGGCTTTACCTACCAGAACTTTACCTTCGACCGAGTAGATGGCCTGGACCTGAAACAACTGCCGATCGTGCTGTACGACCCGGTGGTAGCCGTTGCCACCGTGACTCAGTCGCGTTTCGACATACGCGTGGGCCAGTACACCGCGAACGCTACCTATGGTCTGACGAACCGCGTGGATGTGTCCGTGGCGGTGCCGTTTGAGCGCGTGGGCTTCGCCGCGACGGTGAACGGGCAGGAGTTCGGGCCGGGTGGCGGTAGCGCCCCCGTCGCCGAGCACGTTCCGGGCCATGCAAGCGGTTTGGCCGATGTGATTGTGGGGGCGAAGGCGCTGGCTTTGGAGCGTCGATCGGTGCGCGTGGCTGGCGGTGTCGACGTGCGTCTGCCTACCGGCGATGAGCTCAACCTCCTGGGGTCGGGAGCAACCGGCGTCCGTCCCTACCTTGTGGCTTCGCGGGGCGGACGCCTCTCGCCACACCTGAACGCGGGCTACCAATGGAACGCGCGCTCCATCCTGAACACGACCGTTGCGAGCGGCCCTGCCCCTGGCAACGGTGTGACCTTTTCGGCCGCGGGCGACAAGCAGAACCTGCCAGGGGACCTGTTCTTCACCGCCGGCGCGAACCTGGAAGCCTCCGCGCATTGGACCTTGGTGGCCGATGTCTTGGGCAGGCACTTCTTCGACGCGCCACGGCTGGCGACGGCGACCGTGACGGGGCCGGCCTTCGGAACCGCCGCCAACCTGCAGCCGTATGTGGGTGGGTACACCACCACGGATCTGAGCCTTGGCTTCAAGAGCTCCGGCCTCCGGCGGCTCATCGTGACCGGTAACGTTACCCTGAAGCTCAACGAGGGCGGGCTGCGCGCCCGGGCCGTGCCCCTAGGTGGGCTCTCCTACACGTTCTAAGCCCCGCAGACCCATGGGCTACTGCACGGACTCAAGCAGCCAACCAGTGCCGGACTTGCGCAGGCGGAAGTTGGCCGTGGAGGCATTGACGGGCAACCGGGTGCCGCGCTGCGTGTAGGCCGCGGTCTGCTGACAGGTCGCCGTCGCCACGTCCCCGGTGATGTGGATGTCCTCGTCGCGGCATGCGAGCGTAAGCCGAATCGCGTTGAATTGCGAGAAGACGTAGGCGTCGTTCTTCTGCGTGGCCTTGGGGATGGTGGGCCAGACGCGCTTAAGGTCGTCCAGCGATTCGCTCTCAAACGCGTCCTTGTAGCGGTTCAGTGCGGCCTTGATGAGGGCCGGTTCAGCGGACGCCACGGCGGTGGGTGCCGCCGATGCAGGAACGGCAGCGACCGGGGTGGGAGGGGCGGCCACCTCCACGTTGAGCGATCGGCTGGTGCTGCCGCCGGGGCCCTTGGCCAGGATCTTATAGGATGTGCTGGCATTCGGCGTCATCAGGAGCGAGCCGGAAAGCTGCACGTTGCCTTGCCCCTCGATCTGAACCTCGGTGGCGTTTTCGCTCTGCCACCGGAGCGTGACGCCGTGGCCTTCGGTGACGCGGTCCTGCGAAAGGCTCGCCGTAAGGACCGGCGCGGGGGAGGGTCGGGCCTCTACGGGCTGTGCTATTAGGACGGGAGCGGCTGGGTTCACGGGAGCGGCGTGGGTTGTGGGTGGCGCGGAAGCGGTTTCCACGCTGGCGGGCGGAGCCGCGAGCCAAAGCTCGAGCTGCCCGGCCGGCACGACGTTCTTCGGGTTAGGCGCGGCCTCCATCACGATGCCGCCGGGAACCACGGAACGAAGCAGGCCGACGATCCGGGTGGCGGAGGTGCGGTCTTCTGGGTGGAAAAAGCGGACCTGCGACTGCGTGGGCGCGCGGTTGCCTGGCGCCTGCTGGAGCGCTGGTATGGCGAAATCGTTGTGCTGCAGAACGGGCTGCACCTGAAACTTCGCCACGAGGGAGGCCGCGGCGTCGTAAAGCACGTACACCTGTTTGGCTTTGACTTCCTGCGCCAGTTGGGCAAGCTTCGTGGCGGAGTTGCCGGCGGCGGCAATCTTGTCGACGAGGTTCTGGCGTTCCTGGTTGGCCCGCTGCGCCTGTACGCTGGCGGCGAGAGCCTCGGCTTCGGCACGCTGGCGCTCGGCCTGGGCGATGCGTGCGGCGTTGCGGGCATGTTCGCGGCTGACGTAGGCGAAGCCGAGCGCCAGGGCGATCAGCAGCAGGGCGGAAACAGCAATCCAACCGCGGCGGCGAACCAGCGCCCAAAAACGGGCCTTGCTGCTTTCATTCAGAAACGCCATCGGCAGGCTGTCGGGCGCGAGCAGCGGCTTCAACTCCTCCGCCCGCAGGAGGCGCGAACTCGTGTAGAGACAGGCCTTGGCACCGGAGCGACTGCTTTTCCATTCGGCGGCATCTTCGTGCAGGCGGTGCAGCCGGGCCTCAATCTCGGCCTCGTTGTCCACCCAGGCGCCGAGCCGGTCCCACTGCCGGATCAGGGCCTCGTGGGAAATATCGAGGATAGACTGCGGCGTGAGGGGGCCGGGGGTGGTGACCAGGAACGAGCGGCCAGTGCGGCTGAACGCCTCGATCACAGGAACGAGCGTGGCAAGCGAGACGCCGCTGGCCGCGAGGATATCCGCAACGGGACGCGGGCGGCGGATGCGGCGGTTCTTGTTCACCTGGGTGATGGCCCGGAAGAGCCGTTCCGCAAGCCCCTGCTGCGCTGGGGTGAGCTGCGCAAACACCTCTTCGGCGTGGTTGGACAGGCAGTGGGCAAAGGTTCCCATACCCTGGTAATCGTCCAAGTCAAAGGGTTTGCGGGCGCCATTGTGTTGCCAGATCCGCATCAGCACGTGCTGCAGCACCGGCAGCTGATCGGCTTTGCCGTCCAGATCGTTGGACATGCGGTCCAGCAGGGCAGAGCTGAGCGTGCCGCCGGCGTTCTCTAGGGGGTCTAGAATCGCCTGCTGCAGCTGTCGCCGCGTCATTTCCGGAACAAGGTAGAGGCCACTGTTGATAGCGTCCGCCAGGCCTGGGTAGGCGGCGCACTCGCCGAGCCACTCCAGACGCATGGTGATGAACACGTAGGCGGAAACCTCCATGGAGGCGGCTGCGCTAAGCAGGAGCTTGAGAAATTCCTTGACCTCTTCGCCCCCGGCATCGCCGGCGCGCTGGGCGAAGCCGAACAGCTCCTCAAATTGGTCGACAAGAATCAACACCCGGCGGTCGGTGGCCGGAGAACCCGGCCGCAACAGGTGGACCAGACCCGAGGGCCCGCGGTGAAGACTTTCCAGCAGGTCGTCAGCGTCCTGGTGAAGCGCCTCGCCCAGCACGCGCGCGAGGTTTCGCAGGGGCTGCTCTCCTGGGCGAAGCGTCAGCACCGTCCAGTCCGAGTCCAGGAAGCCGTCGCGAATCTGCGGCAGGACGCCCGCGCGCACCAGCGAGGACTTGCCGCTGCCGGAGGCGCCGACCACGGCTACAAAGTGTAGCCGTCGCAGCCGTTTCAGCAACTCGTTGATCTCGTCGGACCGGCCAAAGAACCAGGCGGCGTCTTCTTCGCGAAAGGGGCGCAGGCCGGGGTACGGATCGGCAGACGATAGGCCCTCGCCCGTGGGCGCGTCCAGGACCGGGGCTGCGGCGAGCTCAGGCACCCGCTTCCTCAAGTCGGGCAAGGAACTGCGCCATCCCGGTGAAGTCGGAGGGGCGCTGGACGTGGATCGGCACCACGCGCGGGTGCTCGAAGTTGAACGCGCCGTCGGTGGCCGGCGGCAGTTCAACTGCCGCAAAGGCGGTGGGGCGTTGTTCGCGGCGGCGCAGGCGAAAGGCTTCGGTCATCACGTCTTCTGCCCAGGTGCGGGACTCAGGTCCATAGGGTACGATGAGCCCGTCGCAAACGGCTAAGCGGGAATGCATCTTTTCGGTTGGCTCAGTTCCATAATGGAACACCGAGATGCCGCAGTCGTGTTCATTCAGAAACTGCTTCAGCGGCTGCAGCGCGACGGGGTTCCCCACCGAGTGCCAAATGTGAATGATGGGGGAGTCGCCGCGCGTGGAGCGGATCTTGAGCGATGCGGCAGTAGGGGGCCGGAGCCGTTTGGGCAACTCGTCCTTGAGGTCCTCAAAATCTATGCGCAGCAGCTCGATCTCGTTCGAACTCAGCAAGGATTGGAGAAACTGGCGGTGCTCCGGCGTCTCCGCTTCATTCAGATCAAGCTCGCGGGCGAGCCAAACCAGCGGTCGCCGGGCCGGCTTGGCAGCGACCGCAGCCTCCAACTGGAGCTGCGGAAGCGGAACTTCCCCGTCGCCAAAGGCTCGGCCGGGGTACCTGCCGAAGAGGTGGACGGAAAGCGCGTTCAGACCGGAGTCGGGCGGTGACGCCGGGTTGGACCAGGATTGGACCGTGAAAGACCCGACCTCCGCGGTGGCGGACCGGAGGTTCTGACGCCGGCGGTACAGGTCGTCGGTGACCTCGGCAAGGTAGATTGTTGCTCCAGGCGCAGCCGAACTGTGCGCCGAGCTGTGCGCCGAGAGTGGCGCATCGAAAGGCCGGGCGTCGTAGGACCGGGCGTTGGCCGCGCCGCGTTCCTTTTGCGCGCGCATGTCGTTCAAAACAGCCCAGATCGAGTCGCGCACCTTCCACAGCGCGTTGATCCAGGGGTCGGCGGCCGAAAGGGCCGATGGGCGACTGAACAGCGACGTGCGGTCGTCAAAGAACGGCTGCGGACTGGTGGAGCGCAGTTCGGGCGCCCAGCGGTCACGCGTGAACTCGCGATCGATGACGATGGCCTGCATGCGGCTCATGCTGCCCACAAGGAGGCCGAAGGC
The DNA here is from genome assembly GCA_964245045.1 of uncultured Acidobacteriaceae bacterium. Lineage (GTDB taxonomy): Bacteria > Acidobacteriota > Terriglobia > Terriglobales > Acidobacteriaceae > Granulicella. The sequence continues at coordinate 40,429 of CAXTLD010000006.1, forward strand.
GGGGTGGCGCTGCTGACGAAATTCCTCTACCTCGCGCCGGCAGTAGGTGGAATCGCCGTAAGCCGGCGAAAGGATGCTGAGAAAGACGGCGCTCTCCGAGATCGCGTCCGCGATGGCGACGTCGAAGTTCTCGCCTGAGCGCAGGCCCGGGTCCCACCACATCGAGAAGTCGCGACTCTTGCCGGCCAGCTCTTCCTTCAGTGTCTCGATGAAGTTGGAGACCCAGCCCCAGGGCCGGTCGTTCTGGTGCGCGTAGCTGACGAACAAATCGTGTTTGAAACCGGGGACGACCGACATGCGGGACAGCTCCTGGGCAGGGAAGTGGGTCGGGCGTTGGCGCTACAAGCGTACCAAATCAGGGCGCGGGCGGCCGAAGCGCAAGCGGGTCGAGGATGGCGCCGACCTCGACTCCAAACTGCGGGGCCAGCGCGACCATGTGCGCGGTTCCACCGGGGCCGTCGCCTGCGAAGCCATCCCAGAGGGCGAGCAGCGTACGGCGGGGCGCAAGCGTCAGGGCTTCATGCAGCAGCCACAAGTTGGTGCGCTGCCAGATGTCGTAGCCGGGAGGGTTCGTGAGCCAGGGCGGGAGGTCGACAGTGCTCTGCAACGTGGCGGTCTGCGATCCGAGGCGGCGGTAGACGTCCCAGAAACGCGCCTGCCAGCCCGCGCCGAAAGGCCTGACCGAGAGTGCGACGAAACGCTCCGGAGGGAGGCTGAGGCAAAGCCGCGACGGTATGCCGAGGGCCTCGCAGGCCTCATGGAAGAGCAGATCGCCGCCGCTGGCGCCACCGGCCAGACCCACGGTTTGGGAACGGTCCTTTCCGGCCGTGCTAGCTTCCAGAGCCGAGATGAGCGCTGCGTGGATCGCGGCTTCGGTTGCGGGTGGAAAGCGCGGTTGCGCACGGCCTGCCGCATCGGGGCGATGACCCGAGAAGAGAATGACCTGCCTGAACGAAGGTGCGCCTTCTAACGCCTCCAGCCGGTCGAGCGAGTCCTGCACGGAGGCGCTGGCTGCCTGGTGCCAGGGGAACGATTTCGCTTCAAACGCCAGCAGCCGCAGCTTGCCGCGGTCCCCTGCGCGCTCGGCTCCGTGAAGCTCTGCAAGGAAAGCGTCTGCGATTTCGGGATGCGGAGCGGGCGGGTGCATGTCATTCAAACCGCTTGCCCATCGGCATCGCGCCGCGGGGAGAGCAGGAACTGACGCAGCCGCACAACCTCCGTGCCGAGCGGCTGGGCGGCGAGGCTGGCGGGCAGTTCCTCTGGGAGTTCGTGCACGGCGGCGCGCGCCGCCTTGAGGTCGCCGGCCTGCCAGTGGGCCCGGGCGCGGTTTGCACACAGGGTTATGTCCAGGTCACGGCGCTTGGCCGGGGGCAGGTTGGACGTGGCCAGCTTGTCTTCAGCAAGGCGAATCGTCGCCAGCGTCTGCGGGGAACTGCCCTCGCCCAGCGCCAAGGCTTCCAGCAGCAGCGAAAGCGCTTCGGCCCATCCACGCCAATTCGCGTAATGTTCGAACCGATTGGCGGCATCCATTGCATGGTGTATGGCCTCGGTTCGGCTGCCGGTTTGAAGGGCCAAGTGGGCGGACGTGTTGGCGATGTACGCGAGCTCCAGCGAGCGTCCGTAGAAAGCGGCAAGCGCCTCCGCACGGGCGAGCAGGGCGGCGGCTTCGGCGTGTCGGGTGGAAGCGATACCCGCCTGCACCACGGTGCACCGACCGCCCGCCTCCGCGAGCAGGTCAGCCAGATCGCGCAACAGGCGGATGAGCGAGGCATGGTTGTGCGGATTCCCGCGCCCACGCTCCGCCGGTTTGCGCTCGGCACGCTCAAAGTCAGCAAGAGCCGCCCGATAGAGGCTTTCGGCGACGGCATAGCGGCCTAACCGGTGCTGAAAATAGGCCAGTTCGTGGCGGGCCCTTCCCCGGCCGTACGTGTCCTCGGCAGCTTCTGCGGCCGCGTGCGCGCCACGGTAGCAGGCTTCCTCCTGCCCCTGGCGAACCTGCTCCGGGGCGGGTGCCTCCTCTGTGTCGAGGTCTTCGGGAAGTCGGCAGAACCGGGTCAGGAAGTTTCCGCGTAACAGCTGCTGCTCCACAGGGTCGTGTACGCGGCTGACGATCGCGGCGGCACGGGCCGGCAGTTCGGCGCGCGCAAAGGCGAGATAGGCGGCGTGGAGGTCCTCGGTGCTGAGGTCGGCCGGAGCCGCCTCGTACGCTGCGCGCGCTTCGTTCAACATATTGAGATCCACAAGGCGGGCAATGCCGGGCGGCGAATCGGGGGCGAGCAGGAGCAGGAACGTGAGGTTGGGGCCGGGGCGCGCGATGCGGAGGAACTCCCCCTGCCACGGCGTGACGCCGGTCCACAAGACCAACGGCGCGCCAAAGCTGGCGATGCGCTCGAAAAACCACAGCAGCCGGTCCGCGGCGGTGCCGTGGCGCGGGTTGCGACGTGGCACAAACAGTTGGTCGAGAACCTCGTCGCGGAGGGGGTCGTCGGTGCCGTGAAGGTGGATGACATTGCCCCGCCACGAGGCGCACAGCGCCTGCGGAAGACGGGGGAGTACGGGCAAGCCGGTCAGGTTTGCGGGCGTGGGCACGGCCACGACGGAGCCCGGAATCAGGCTGTCCACCGCAGCTTGCACGGGCATCCAGCCTGCGTCCACGCTTGCGTCCGTCCAGGCGCGGGCAGGGACGCGCGGCCCGTTCAACGGAAGCGCGCTCAGATCAACGGGCGCACGGAGATACACCACCATCGAGGCCCAGCAGGCCTGCTCAAAGGCCGCGGCAAACTTCTGCGCACGGAGGCGTACCAGGGCGGTCTCCGGGTCGCGGCTCGCGGCGGGGCCGAAGACGTCGGCATAGAACCCTTCGGCAAGCGAGCGCGCGTCGCGGACGTGAAGTTCGGCCTGAAACGAAAGCACAAGCCCGGCCCCCACGCGATGGAGGCAAAGGGCAGGGCACTCACCCCAGCTGTTGGCGGACGAGGAGTAGCAGCTCCACAGCAGGGCCAGGCGCGCGCAGGCAAACCGTCCCGCAACGGCCGGCGCTGCGCTGCGGCCGAGGCTACCCAGAACGGCGTTGCCGTGCTCTTCCAAATGGAGGATGTCGACGGTCCCGGCGGGGTCGCGCGTGATCTCGGCGGGCAGCGTCTTCAGCGCGGCGGCGGTGGTCTTGTTGGTATCGGCGCCGAACACGGTGACCAGGTTTAGCGTCGCAGGGCTGCCGACTGCGACGGTGGAGAACGGCTCCCAGCACTGCACGATGGACAGGTCGTCGGCGGCGAGCAGGCGGCCCTCCGGGTGGAACAGAGCACCCCAGGGCAGCACATGCAGTTCGGGCCGCTGGGTTTGCAGCACCAGACGGCGCGGTGTTCCGGTCTCGGCGAGAAACGCGCGCAGCTCTGGGCTGACGGCCGCAAGGGCCTCATAGAGGTCGCGCCCGAGCGCACGGATGGCCTCGGCGCCATGGAAGCTGCCCTCGGTATTGCAAAGGCGGAGATCACGGTTGAACTCGCGCCATTGCTCGTCGTTGATCGGCGAGCGAAAGGCTTGCGCGGGGCGCAGCTGGCCGTCAAACGACAGAAACACGCCAAACGCGCGCTCGCGGGTCAGGGGCAGGCTCTCATGGACCGGGGTGCTGGGCAGTTCAAACTGCACGACCGCCGTTTTGCGGAACACTGCCATCGCACCCTGACGCTACCACACCGCCGGGGGACGGCCCACACTTTCGGGTTCGCAGAAACGCACGGTGGTGTAGGCTTGCCGCATCTGCAGCGCACAAGAGGACGGTCATGGCGAAAAAGAAGGACCCAAGCGTAACGTTTCTGAACAAGTGGGGCTACAACGTTGTCAAGCTGCCGCGCGCAGGCATTGAGCCGCTGGACGTGGTCGGGCACGACAAGGGGACGCAATGGCTGGGCCCGCTTGCGTCGGTGTGGACCAGCAAATCGCCGGCTCCGGTGCCGGGCCCGCCCCGGCCGGCGGCCACGGTCAACGGGCAGAAGACCGACGCGCTGGATCTGGACCTGGGTCTCCATGTGCTGGGCAACACGCTCGCCGCGTTTGGGGCGAGCATCCCATCGCTGGATCTGGCCTACAAGCAGGCGCGGACGGTGCAGTTCTCCTACACCGGGGTGGAACTCACGGTGATCTCGCCCCTGGACGCCGGCAACTACCTGGCCGGTGGCGAGCTGCGCACGGACAACCCGGTGGTGCGCACCTACTTCCAGAACCCGGATTGCCAGGCGTTCCTGGTGACGTCGGTGCTGAAATCCGGCTCCATCACTGTCACCGCGCAGGATGAGCACGGCGTGGGCGTGGGGGTGGATGTGCCGGCGATTTCGGGCCTGGTGGGCGCCAAGGTGGGCGTGAAAGCCCACGACGCGTCCAACTCGACCGTGACCTTTGTGGGCCCGGAGCCGGTGACCTTTGGCTTTGCCGCGCAGCGCATCATGTACGTGAACGGCATGTGGTCGCTCCAGGAGGCACCGACCTCGGGCGAGATGGCGTTCGGTAGCGGAAACGGGGAAGCAGCCGAACACGGCACGGCGAAGGCAAAGGCGCAACGGGGCGTGGTGCTGGCGACCGGTCCCCTGGACTGCTGCCTGGACCTGCGGTACGAGGCTCCTTGAGCCCCCAAAGCCCCAAGCTGCCGGTGCCGCTCTGCGTGCGCGCGGCCACCGGCATGGCGCGCCCACCGCTGCGGGTCGAGGACCTCAACGCTCTGCCGGCCGATGTGGAGGGCGCAGCGACTCGCAGTGCCGACCAGAAGGTGCTGCGCGTGGCCTGGACCGTGCGCGATCCCATGGACCTTACGCGCGCGGGATGGGGCATCGTGTTTGCCACAAACGTCGACCCTGCCATCCGCGCCGCGCTGGAGCCCTTGTTACAGCTCCGGCAACGGCAGGTGCAGGACCCCAAGCTCTTCCAGGTCTTCGAGGGTCCGGCGCGCGGCGTGTCGCCCGGCATGGGGGCGAGCAGCTGGGCTTTCAGCCGCGGCGTCTCGCTGACCGCGCCTGTAGACCCCCGCAAGGGTGTGCCCTATTACATGTTGCTGGTCGGCCCGCCGCAGAGCATCTCCTTTGCGTTTGAGGCGATGTTGAAGATGCAGTGGGCGGTCGGTCGCCTGTGCCTGGACCACCCCGACGACTACCGTCGCTATGCCGAGGCGGTCGTGGCGTATGAGGATCCCACAGCGACCCCGACGCAGGCCCGGCGCGTGGCCGCATGGATGACCGCCAATCCCGACGACGATGCCACGCTGCTGCTTTCCAGCGCCATGGCCGAGGACTTCGATGCGCCTGACGCCCGGCTTGGGGAAGAGAACAGCTTTGCGCTCAGCCTGTCGACCGGCGAGGACGCCACCAAAGAGCGACTCACCGCGCTGGTGCACGGAACGGACGAGGACGGGGCGCCGGCCGTCGTCTTTACCGGCTCCCATGGCCTGGAGTACCCGCCCGACGACGCGGAGGCGCAGCGGCGCTTCCAGGGTGCGCTGCTCACCCAGGAATGGGCCGAGGGCGCCACCGTAAGCGCCGCCGTGCGCTTTGCGGCGGAAGACGTGCAGCCCGAAGCGGACCTCCGTGGGCGCGTGTTCTTCTTGTTTGCCTGCTTCAGCGGCGGGTGCCCACGCTCCGACAGCTACCGGCTGCTGCCGGACGGCACGCGTCCGGTGGTAGCCGCGGAGGACCGCGTCGCCGCCCTGCCGCAGGCGCTGCTGGCGCGCGGGGCCCTGGCCGTCTTCGCGCACTTGGATGTGGCCTTCGCGTATGCCTTCAGCACGGACGAGGGAACGCCGCAGCCGCAGGTCCTGCGCACACCTCTGGAGCTGCTGATGCAGGGCCGGCGCGCGGGTCTTGCGGCCGATGCGCTGACCTCGCTCTGGAGTGCCCTTGCGGCACAGGTTGGGGCCGCGGAGCCGCTCGCCGGCACCGCCACGCGTGCCGAAAAGGCGGCGCTGGCCAACCTCCATGTGGCGCGGGACGACGCACGCAACTTCCTGCTACTCGGAGACCCAGCCGTGCGGCTGCGCGTGGAAGATCTTCGCGCCTAGCAACACCCTGCCGTACGCTCACCGCTACGCGCAGGAGATCTCTGGAAACGCGTTGGCGCGGTGCAGCCAGCCGTTCAGAAACATCGGATACTGCGCGCCCAGGCTCTGGTAGTACGCGATGCGTCCCTTGCGATAGTTGGTGTACACGTCGTCGTGCGCCAGGGCAGCGATGGCGTTCAACGTCCCTTGCCCCACCTTGCCGTCCACCACAATGGTCGGCTTGCACTCCATCTGGTTCAGCACCTTCTGCAGCAGGCAGGTTGCATGCGTGCCGCTGTTCACATAAAAGTCGAAGACGATGTTCGCCAGGGGCTGGTGCGGCAGCTGATCGCCGAAGATTTTGTCCCAATAGATCTTGCGGTAGATGATGCCGGCCTGCGCGGCCGTGAGCTTTTTCAGGTTATCAGAGCAGGGCTCCAACCCCAGCAGCGGATGGGCCGTGTACTGAAACACGTTCATGGTGATGCCGTGGTTGGTCTCACCACCCGGGTCGGCAGGGTTGTGAACATAGCCGCCTTCAAACTGCAGCGTGATAGGGAGGGCGATGTTGAAATCAGCCATGTGATCGTATCTCCTGGGCGCGACATGATGTACGAGGAGCTGCGGCTACGGCGATGCGAGTTGCGCAGTGCGGCTCTTTGTTAATTGCGTAAACACCGTGAACTTCAGGACAGGCGCAAGCGTGCCGCCGGCCACCTTGCTCACCTGAAAGGCAACTTCCGCATCACGATACCGCAGCCACGCGGTTTCCGCCGCGAGCAGGCGCACGCGCCCGGCCGCGTCCTGCGCGTGCAGCACCGTCGCATAAGTTCGGTTCAACTCCGCGTCGGCCAGCCGCGATGCTCCCTTGGCGCAAGTGAGCATCGCCGCCGTGGTAAGCGCCTCCTTGCACGTGCAGTCAGCTGGCTGCTGCCCAGGCGCGGGCTGCAGAGCTGCGCCGACGGCCAGCAGCAGGGCAACCAAGCGAGGCGAAGTACGCATGTGCCTACGGTACAACGGCCGGAAAGATTTCAGTTGCGAATCCATCTGTTTCAGGCATACTTCTGCGAACCGTCCCACAGGCTCCCAGCCCGCGGCGAACGTCGCTCCCAAGCGTCGCCTAGTCCCTGACTCGTTCCTAACCGCAGAGAAGAAAGATAAAACTGCCATGGCCACTGCCAGCGTACTCGCCGCTCCGCCTTCCCCTGCAACGTGTACCGATCCCACGTCCACAGGCACACCCCTGCTCGATCAGCTTGAAAGCTTCATCAAGGGCCTGGTGAGCCCAGCGCCCACACAAGCACTTGACCTGGGGCGACTGGGTGCGCAGGTGCCCGGCCTCCAGCCGTTGCTGCACCGGCTGCCCGGCGACTGCACCCACATCACGGGTCTGCAACTGGTGCCCGCGCCAGGCAGCCTGACCCTGACCGGCACACTGATGGTTTGTGCCGTGCCCTTCCACGTCACCGCGGTCTGCACGGTCGCCGGCAGCGGCGTGCAGCTGGTGCTGACGGGAACCCAGGACGAGGCGCCCCTTACCTTGCTCGCGCTGCTGAGCCACCTGGGGCACGACGCGCCGCACACGCCGGATGTGTCGCTGACCGGCCTGAGCCTGACCCTGGGCACCGACAAGGGGGACTTTGCCCTGAACGGCACCGCAAACTGGCCCATCCCGTTTGCCAATACGCCTTCGCTCACCGTGGCCGCCAGCGTGGCGCTGACCAGCACCACGGCGACGATCACCGGCACCTTTCTGCTCGATACCCAGACGTTCAACGTGACGTGCAATCTGGCGAAGAACGCAAATTCGCTCGAGGCGATCTGGACCAATCACTCCTTCGGCCTCACCTGGGACTCGGTGCTGACCGCGGCCGGCATACCCACCAAGGATCACGTGCTGCCCGCAGGTTTTGCCGGACCCAAGTTCACCCACCTGGAGCTGCTGCTGGACTTTTCAGACCGAAGCCTCACGTTTGCGGCCGAAACGGATGCGGGAGTCGATGCGTGTCTCGTCGTGCAGCGTGCGGCCTCGGGTTGGGGGTTTCTCCTGGGTGTCCACCAGGGCAAGGGACCGTTCCAATTCGAAAGCATCTCCAAAGACCTCGCCGTCTTCGATATCCTTGGTGTCGAGAAAGCCTACCTGGTCGCGGCCACCCACGATGTCGACAGCTTCGTGTTTCCGAGCGATTCCAGCGCCACCAACTGCCCTCCACCCGTCGACGCGATCCCGCTCAAGACGGGCTTAAATCTTGGCGCGCAGCTGACGTTCCCGGATGGGCCAGACGAGGCGCATGTGCTGCATAAGCTGTTCGGCGAGCTTCCCGCGCTGTCGCTGTCAGGCTCGTTAAATCTGCCGGCGCATGTAACCCTGACGGCCTCGATGGGCCAGTCCCTGCTCATCCCCAAGTCCTCCGTGCAACTGCTAGCGCCTACGATCTCCATCGGCCTGAATGGGCCGAAGTTCTCGGCCGCGGTCCGCACGGGCATCATCGTCCCGCTCGGCGGTGGGCAAACCCCGCTCACCCTCAACGGCAGCCTTTCCATCGACACCACCCAGGCCGAGTTCACCGGCAACGCAGCCGCGGACTTCACGGTCAACGCGCCCTTCGGTTTACACGGTCTGGTTCTGCAGGACGTGGGTGGTTCAATCGGCATCGCGTTCGACCCGGACCCGGGCTTCTCCGTTGGCCTGGAGGTTGGCTTCGCGCTGGGCGGCGTTCTGCAACCAGGCGAAACGTTAGCCTTCGATTTCGACATCAGCCCGGAAACGCTCTCCGTTGAACCGGTCTACCTTTACGCCAAGGTCTCGCAACCGATCACGTTGCCGCTGCTGGTCCAAACGGTCGCGCCCAGCCTAGATAAACTGCCAGACCTCTTCAACGATTTTTCCTTGAACAACCTGCTGCTCTCGTATGCGCAGCCGCCCAGCCAAACGTTGCCGGACGGCACCGTGCTCACCGGCGGCTACCAGTTCAGCGCATCGTTGCAGGTGTTTCACTTCGACATGCAGGCGGCCCTGAACGTGACCTTGCCGGGCGGCCCTGGCGGCACTGCGGGCGCGGCCGGTGTTTCGGGGGCGTTCGCCATGGATCCGATCACCTGGCCCGGCTTCAGCCTTACGGGGGTCACCACGCCGGGTCTTTCTTTCAGCTTCAGCACAGCGGCGCTGAGCGCGTCAGCAGCTGGGCGCGCCGCGGTCAGCAAGATGTTCGGCGTCGCACCCAGCAACTTGCCCATGGTAACGGCGCAGGGAAAGGTGGAACTCCTGGGCGCGGCAAACGCACAGGTGGTCTTTCAGCTAGACGCAGACGGGTTGCTGTTCGGCCTAAGCGTCAACGCCTCCGGCAACACGCTTTTGTTGAGCTGTACCGTCTACCAAAGCACTTTCAGCGCGAGCTGCCATGTGACGTTTCAACTCAACGCAGGCTTCGACCTTTACGTTCCCGTAACGAACCAGTACGTAGGCAAGCTCAACGTGAACGCCAACTTTGACGGTGGTCTGACGTTGCTCGCCACGACCTCCGGCGCGACGCTGACGCTGCACGGCACCTTCGACGGCTACACCCTGCCGGGCGGCACGTTCAGTGCCTCAACCGATGCGCTGAAGGACCTCGGCTCCACGGTGATCAATCGCATCCGCGATCAGGCGGAGGAGGTCTTTAAGGACGTGACGGGGGACTCGACCAAGTGGGCGAAACTCTTCAAGGGCGGCCTGATCACTGGGGCAGACTCGGTGGCGAACGATGCAAGCAACGCGTTTGGCCAAGCCGTGAAGGGGCTCAGTGGCACCGGAAGCACGTTGCGGAACACCGGAGAGAACGCCTTAGGGAAAATTGGAAGTGTACTTGGCCCCTTATAGCGGTCTCCGCGTTTGGCCGTGGTCACCCATTGGGCAAACTCCCAAAAGGGTAAGCCGTCGCTGGGTGCTTCTTGCAGCAATTGAGGCCGATCCTATGGGATCGGCCTCTGGAACACGTTATTCGTATAGGGGGCTGTTCAAGACGGTTCGCTTAGGACTTTGCCTACAAAGCCAGTCGGCTCCGCACCGATCAACTCCTTGGCACGTTTGATCTTTGCATCATGCTGATACTTCCCAAGGACTGCGGCCGAAGCTTCTTGGCTCGTCCAAAGCGTGTTGACCATAAGGTGCCCAGGGTCTTTCTCATCTTGAATCACCTCATGAGCCATGTACCCGCTAAGCGACGTCATGTCATTGCCAATGGCTATGCAAGTCTCGGCGCCTTCCTGCGCGGCGTTGGAAGGGAACTTAAACTCAAAGATGGATCGGACGCTCATTTTGCTTTCCTCGTGCTTTCTTGCTTCTTGCGCTAAACCTTCAGATGCGCACAACGGAAGCCCGTTAGAAAAGAAGTAAGCAACATGATCTTGCACTTTGTGCAACCTCATGGGATGCTCGGCCTATGGCCAGGGAAAAAGGTTACGGGGGCACACGAATCCCTTACCGCAGACGCGGAAGAAATGCGAATCTTCGTTGCGATCGGACAGGCTCGGACGCTCACGGAAGCAGCGGTTTCGCTCGGGATTCCGCTGTTTACCGTCAGCCGAGTGCTGAAACGAATTGAAGTAAAGGCTAAGCTCGTGCTGATTCGGCGAGGAGCCTCCGGCCTGCAACTTACAGGTGCTGGCCGTGAATACTTGGGTGCTTGCCTTGGCTTTCTAGATTCGCTCCAAGCAGTGGACGAGGTGGTAGAAAAGCACAGGAAAGCGCCTGAAGGCGTGCTACGCGTTAGCAGTCCCGTTCCGTTCGCCCCGCATGTCCTTGCTCCAATCCTGCCCGGGTTTCAGAAGCAATACCCAGATCTGAGAGTGGACATCACGCTTTACTGCTCTAACTGGGACCAGTCCCCAAACGCGGTACATGACATATTCTTGAAGGTCAAAAGTCCGCGGGACTCGCGACTCCACCAAACGGTGTTTCCTGCGATTCGGCAAGGTCTCTTTGCCAGCCGCGAATACCTGGCATCGCGCGGTGAGCCTACTCTGCCGTACGACTTGGAGCATCATGCCTGTCTTGGGCAAACCCGAGATCATAGTGCGTTCGCTTGGAATCTTTCGCGCAAATCGGAGCAAGTGCCGGTCCGGCCGAACTATGCGCTCGTTGTTTCAGATATTGACGTTCTGGTTGAGCTCGTTCTTCAATCTGGTGGGATTGCGGTGTTGCCGCTGTGGCGAGCGCACCCGGAGGTTGCTTGCAAACGCCTAATTCGTGTACTTCCGAAGTGGACTCCGACGGGAATCCCTTTCTGTGCCTTACACACAAGACGGACGCGCATGGCATCCAGAGAGGCCGCGTTCTTAGCCTTGCTGGGCGACATCGTCGGTACTCGAAAAGACCCGCGTTGCAACGGTGCTGACCCCGCTTTGTTTTTTGCGCCGATTCGGTGAGTCTGTAACTCGTTGCGGCGGGTCGCGAAATACCGGTGCCGGCAAGGTCGTCCAGTATGCTTGGAACAGCCTTCTGCTCCCGAGGAGAACCTGCTCATCGCATCAGTAACCAACTACGTCTACAAGCGGACTATCTGATCGCGCCTTGCATAGTGATCTTTCGTCGAAAAGCTGCGTCCCAGCTCGATCTGGGTCCTTACTGATTTGGTGCGGAGGAGGGGACTTGAACCCCTATGGTGTTACCCGCTAGCACCTCAAGCTAGTGCGTCTGCCAATTTCGCCACCTCCGCTTGGCCTGCACACAAATCGGTGCAGGTGTGACGAACATCCAGTCTCACTATACCATCTCCACCCGTCGCCTTCGAGGCGAAGCCGCTCCGTGGCAGAATAAGGCCCATGACTCTTTTCCTCCGGTTTGCCGCCGCTTTGTTCGGTACGTCTGCGTTGTGTTGCTTGCCGGCAATGTGCGCCGGGCAGGCCCCGACGGCGACGAACCCGACACCCCTCGTCGCGAAGGTGAACGGTGTACAGGTCCCCGCGGCGAAATGGGCCATCGTGATGCATGGTGGCGCAGGTGTCATCGAGCGCAGCTCCATGACCCCGGAACGCGACAAGCAGTACCGCGCCGGCTTGAATGAGGCAATAGAGGCTGCGGCCAAGGTGCTGAACGCCAACGGCACGGCCGTGGACGCGGTGGAAGCCGGGCTCCGTGTGCTGGAGGACAACCCGCTGTTCAACGCCGGCAAGGGCGCGGTGTTTACCGCCGAGGGTCGTAACGAACTGGACGCCGCCATCATGGACGGTGCGACGATGAACGCGGGCGCTGTCGCCGGTGTGACACGGACCAAGAATCCGATCTCGCTCGCCAAGGCCGTCATGCAAAAGAGCCCGCACGTGCTGCTCGTTGGCCCGGGTGCGGACCAGTTCGCGGCCACGGTGGCGCTCGAACAGGTGCAACCGTCGTACTTCTTTACGGAGGCGCGGTGGCAGGGGCTGGTGCGCCAGTTGCAGCGGGAAAATCGTCCCATTCCACCGCGTCCAGTGGGCGCACCCCCCGCGCCCAAGGAGCCGATCGCGCAGATGGAAACGCCCGATGCGCATAGGTGGGGAACCACGGGCATGGTGGTGCGCGATCGTGCCGGGCACCTTGCCGCCGGAACCACCACGGGCGGCACACAGGCGAAGCGCTTTGGGCGCGTCGGCGACTCGCCCATCATCGGTGCAGGCACGTACGCCTCTGACCAGTCCTGCGGCGTGTCGGCGACCGGTACCGGGGAGTTCTTCATCCGCCTTACCGTGGCGCGGACCATCTGCGCGCTTGTGCAATACAAAGGCATGCCGCTCCAAGCGGCCGTGGACGAGGTGGTGGGCCGGGAGCTGACGGCCATTCACGGCGACGGTGGTGTCATCGCGATGACGCCGGATGGCCAACTCGCCTGGGGCTTCAACACCCCGGGCATGTTCCGCGCCCACCTGGTCGAAGGTGAAAGCGTGGCCATGGGCATCTACAAGGACGAGCCCTAAGCTCATGCAGCTACTGCGATGGGGGAACCGTTAGCCCGGAGCGGCTGCTGATCGGCTTCACTGTGCCTGCCGCAATCGCCAGCACCTGATCGCGAAAGGTCTCAAATGTCGGTTCGCCTGTAAAGAAGCCGTACGTGGAGTGCGTCTGCGTCTCCGGCGCGGTGTTCACATAGGCATCGAGGGAGAACTCGCGCAGGCCCTTTGCGGCTTCGGTAGGATGCTGCTTGGTAAAGAGCAATTGATCCCCGTCGCCGCTTTCGAGCGTGATCCGCTCGCGCACCGTCCCATCCATGCCGAGCAGGCGCGCCATGGTGTACACGTTGTACCGACTCCACGAGGGCGCTAGGTAGTAGATCCATTGCACCTGGCCGATGTTGGGCAGCGGTTCTTGCCCGAGCGGGACTTGGTTGAGCGGCGTTCGTCCGATATCGTGCAGCCGTCTCAGGGTGGTCAGCGTTGCTTGCAACGCCGGCCACTGTTTCTGCACCGCTTGTGCATGGGCCAGCAGCGCCAAGGCCTGGGCATCATCGGGCTCGGTTGCTAGAAGAGGAGCGAGCAATGACGCGGCACGGGAGGCCTGCCCCGTGTTGATCAAAGCCTCCGCTTCGAACTTGGTTACGGTGACGTCATTGGGCAAGGACGCGTGGAGGGTCGCGAGCTTGTCGAGGGCACTAGCCCAGTGGCCGGCGGCAATGTCTCCTTGTACGGCGGTCATCTGCGCGTTCCTATCCACCGCAGCAGTGGGGGCGGCGGGCGGGGGAACCGCCGTAATTTGCGCGCGCATCTCTGTCGCGGTTGCTGCCGCAGCCGCAGGTGGAAGCACGACCCAAACAATCAACCTTTGTATCGAGGGCGTCATACGAGCCTTTCTGTCTGACAACACAGCTCAGAAGTGTTGTATCAGATCCCGGAAACGGCCGAGTTCAAGCAGGACGCGTCCGGGTGGCGGGACGTCGATGGTTTCGTGCTCCAGGGCCCACGTGAAGTTGTGCGGAATGAACACCGCATTCATTCCTGCTGCCAGCGCCGGGTTGATGTCGGACCGGGGCGAGTTGCCGATCATCCAGGTTGTGCCCAAGGTGCATCCGTGGCGCTCGGCCAGCTCACGGTACATTGCGGTGTTCTTTTCAGGTGGCACCTCGACGGCGCTGAACAGGACACCGAGGCCCGATCGGTCCAGCTTTGCCATCTGCTCGACAAAATTGCCCTTGGTCACGAGCAACAGACGGTGGCGGCTGCTCAGCAAGCGCAACGTGGCTTCTACGTCCGGCATGAGCTCGATGTCCGCACGGGCCACCGACTCAGCAAAGGCTGCGATGCGCGTGTGCCTTTCGGTCGTGAGCGGCTGGTCGGTGAGATGTTCGAAGCAGCGGATCAGCGATTGGCGAAAGCTCCCAACACCGTAGCCGTGCTTGGCGATCGTCGCCCGCTCGCAAGCGTTGAGGTGTTCGCGCACCTCTTCCGGCGTGTGCACACGGTGATCCAGGTACGAGATGAAGGCGGCGATCGCGCGCTCAAAGTAGATGTTGTTCTCCCACAACGTATCGTCGGCGTCGAACAGCAGCGTTTGCGGTGTGTGAAGGAAGATTTGGGGCATCTGTGGTAAAGTCAGTTTTGCCTGCAAGGCATGGAGAGATGGCCGAGTGGCTGAAGGCGCACGCTTGGAAAGCGTGTATACCGCAAGGTATCCAGGGTTCGAATCCCTGTCTCTCCGCCACCTCGCTTATCCTTGGAACGGCGCTGCACGGATTCGGGTCTCAGCGGAACCATTCCAGCCGGCACACGCGATTGTGCCATACGCGACCTAATGTAAAACTCGGGCTCGTTTGCTCCGACAATTCGCGTTGCGGAAGTTATGCTGCCCCTTCGCGGCGCAATACGGCGGAAAAGGTCATCGCCAGGATCTTCAGGTCCAGCAACATGGACCAGCGGTCGATGTAATCCAGATCCAGCTTGATCCAATGCGCGAACGTGGTGTTGCTTCGGCCGCTGACTTGCCACAGGCCCGTGATGCCCGGAGCGACGCTAAACCGGCGCATCAGCGAGGCGTCAGAGAAGCGGCTCACATCGCGGATCGGCAACGGGCGGGGACCGACCAGGGACATGTTGCCGATCAGAACATTCCACAGCTGCGGCAGTTCATCGAGCGACGTCCTGCGGATAAAGCTCCCGATGCCGGTGATACGCGGGTCCTTTTTGATCTTGAATACAGGACCGTTGGTTTCGTTCATGTGCTCTAGCTTGGCCTGTTGCTGCTCAGCGTCCACAATCATGCTGCGGAACTTGTACATCGTAAACAGGCGCCGATTCAGGCCATAGCGCTGTTGCCGGAAGAAGACAGGGCCGTTGCTGGTCAGCTTGATGCCGATCGCAATGACAAGAAATACGGGCGACAGCAGCAGCAAACCGACGCCGGCAACCAACACGTCGATCAGCCGTTTCAGCGCGAGGCCCGTGTCATGCACCATATGCAGCAGAACCGACGACGGATCGTGTTCATCTACCGAGCGCCGCTTGGTTACCGAGGTCTCAAACAGGTCGGAAGAATAGCGGGATTGCGTACCCACACGCTCGCAGATTGCGATTGTCTCCTGGATCTCGTTGTACAACGAGCGTACCGGCAAAGCGACGATCACCTCGTCGATCGGGTTGCCGATCAGTACGGACTCCAGGGTGTCCAGCGTACCCAGGGTATTTCCATGCTGTATACCCGGGTCCGGGTCAACGAAGCCATGCACGCGGTAGTTGTATTTGGGGTGCGAGGCGAGTTGCTCGGCGAGTTGGCGGCCCCGGCGGCCCGCCCCGACGATCAGTACCGTTCGCTCCTTGCGCATCGCCGGTTGAATAAACGTCTGCCATCCACCGATGGCCACACGGCAGCAAAGCAAGAGCAGAAGACTCAGGACAAAAAAGGACGCCAGCGAGGCGGGTCGCGCCAAGTCCGGATGCCGGACAAACAACAGCCCCGCAACCACGCTCGTAGCGAGGCTCACCTGAATCACTAGAGCAACAAGGAGGCTGGCGGTCTGGTTGGGACGCTGGCTCCGTGCGGTGGTCAACCGCAAAAAAGCGGCCCACAGCACCAAGCAGACGGCAGCGACGATCACGTTTTCCAGCGAGATCCGAAGCTTCAACGTGTCGCCAAGCGCGTACTGGTGTGTCACAAGCGGCGTCTGGATGACGACGATCAGTAGCGCGGCGCTGTAGCAGGCCAGATCCGCAAACAGCGTGGGTGGGTCAGCTAACCAGGAGCGGGAGGCCATCTGGCCCGAACCGATTCCTGGGTCGAATCCATGCCCCTGTTGAAACCGAGGCAGGACATGTTTGGTGGAAGGTTGTGCCGTGCTCACCGGTGGAAACATACGTCCCTCGAATCAACGTCTTGTCGTATTGCGAGCGATCGGTTTGTGGTTGGCCGGAGCATGATGTTGCCTGCGATCTGCCGGGTACCGCGTCAGGTTCAAACGACGTTGGCGTGTGTGTTCTGCTCTCCAAGCACCGGCAACGCCATATCGTCCGCCGTGCGAGAGTACTGCTGGGCTGGGGTGATGAACTCAGGGGTGGAGCCCACCCCGTAGTAGCGAATGCCAGCCGACCGCAGCGCCGACGGATCGAGCAGGTTCTTGCCGTCCAGCACGATCGGCAACTTGAGCAGCTGCTTCACACGCGTCCACTCGAGCTGCGCGAACTCTGGCCACTCTGTCAGCAGCAGCATCGCGTCCGCACCCGCGCAGGCCTCGTACGCATCGCTAACGTAGGTGACGGTACCCTCCGGCAGGATGGCCTTGGCCCGGCTCATTGCGACCGGATCAAAGGCCGAGATAGCGGCGCCTTCGGCGTGCAGCATGGTCACGAGCTCGATCGCCGGAGAGTCGCGACAGTCGTCCGTGCCACCCTTAAACGCTAGACCAAGAACGGCGAGCTTTTTGCCACGCAACGTCCAAAGCGCCTCACGCACCTTGGTCAAAAAGCGCCGCTTCTGTTCTTCGTTCACCTTCATCACGTCCGTGAGGATGGTGAAGTCGTAACCCACCGACGCCGCTACCGAGCGGAACGCCAGCACGTCTTTGGGGAAGCAGGAGCCACCATACCCGATGCCCGGGTTGAGAAAGCGCGGCCCGATGCGGGAGTCGGTGCCCATACCCAGGGCCACTTCGCGCACATCGGCGCCCACACGTTCGCACACATTGGCCACAGAGTTGATGAAGGAGATCTTGAGCGCGAGAAAGGCATTCGACGCGTGCTTGATCATTTCTGCGCTCTTCACGCTGGTCACGATCTTTTGTGTCGGCTTGGGCGTGGCGCCGAGGGTCAGCGCACCCTCCTGACGGAAGTAGCTGCCGTCCAGAATCGGCTGGTAGATGCCGATCAGGGCATCGCGGCTCTGCTCGTCCGAAACGCCCATGAGGATGCGGTCCGGGTACAGGAAGTCCATCACGGCCGTTCCTTCTCGCAGGAACTCCGGGTTGGACGCGATAGAAAAGTCGCTCGCCTCCGCGCCGTACAGCAGCATGGTACGGTACACCGCCTCGCACGTGCCGACCGGAACGGTGCTCTTCTCAACGATCACCTTGTGACGGCCCAGGCAGCTGGCCAGCTCGCGGGCCACACCCTCCACGAACGAAAGATCGGCGTCGCCGGTGTGCGACGGTGGGGTGCCCACGCAGATAAACACCACGTCGGAGCTGTCGCAGGCTACATGAATATCGCTGGAAAAGGTGAGGCGGCCACCCCGGTGGCGAGCGATCAACTCCGGCAAGTGCTCCTCAAAGATCGGCACCTGGCCCGCGTTGAGCATCTCCACCTTGGCCGGGTCGTTGTCCACGGCAACTACTTCATGACCGAGTTCGCTAAAGCAAGCTGCCGACACCAAGCCGACGTACCCTGCACCAATCACCGCAATCTTCATCATTCCTCCTAAAAAATCAGCTACTCAAGTCAAACATCATTGCTTTGCACGACGCCGGCTTGCCGCATCGCCCGGGACACTAGGCCAGGACAGCTGCACCTGTCGCGGATTTGGACGGTGTGCGCGATCGATCCCTATCTGCGTCTTCCGCCTCTTGTTGTTCCTTGGTCATGAACTCAATCGTCTTCAGCAGGCCGGAACGCAGATCCACGACCGGTTCCCAGCCGAACAGCCTCTTCGCTTTGGAGATATCGGGCTTCCGTTGCTTGGGGTCGTCCTGCGGCAGCGGCTCAAAAACAAGGCGGCTCGATGTTCCCGTAAGCTCCCGGATAATGTTGGCCGCTTGTAGAATGGTGAACTCGTTCGGATTGCCGATGTTGACCGGGTCGCGCTCGTCCGAGGCGGCTAGCCGCAGGATGCCTTCGATCTCGTCGGAGACGTAGCAGAAGCTGCGCGTCTGCGATCCGTCGCCGAAGATGGTCATGTCGTCGCCGCTGATGGCCTGCCGCACCAGTGTCGAGATCACCCGCCCGTCATTGGGTTGCAGCCGTGGACCGTAGGTGTTGAAGATGCGCAGGATGCGCGTGTCGACCCCCTGGTACCGGTGATACGCCATGGTGAGCGCCTCGGTGAAGCGCTTGGCCTCGTCGTACACCGAGCGCGGCCCGATGGGATTGACGTTGCCCCAATACGTCTCCGTTTGCGGGTGAACCAGCGGGTCGCCGTAGCACTCGGACGTGGACGCCACCAGATACTTGGCGCCGTAACGACGTGCGAGTTCGAGCACGTTCCGGGTTCCGGTCGACCCTACGTCCAGGGTTTCAAGACCGTACTTAAGGTAGTCAAAGGGACTTGCCGGCGAGGCGAAGTGAAACACGTAGTCGAACGGCCCCGGATCAAACGGCTGGCAGATATCCTGCTGCACAAAGGTGAACTGCGGCTGATCCTTCAGGTGCTGGATGTTGACGGGTCGGCCGGTGATCAAATTGTCGACGCAGACCACTGAATCGCCGCGCAGAAGCAAGGCGTCGCACAGGTGCGATCCAAGAAACCCCGCACCTCCGGTTACTAACACACGCATAGTACGTCCTCATCCCGTTCTTTCATCGCATCTATGTACATCCGACCGCGTCCTGTACAACTCCGATCCAGACCGCCCGTAGCAGGGAAACCCCGGTAGCCGAAGCGCTCTCGGCAGACGTTCCCTAAAGCCCCTAACGTAACTTAGGTGATTTACGCTCGGGAGTTTGCTTCTCCACGATAGCGGCAAAAACCTGCTCATGTCAACTGATCTGTCCGGATTGCAACATACTGCCCGAAAACGAAGCAATCGGTTTGCCTTGCGTCTTCAAGCGTAGCGCTGGTGCCATCGCGACAGAACACGGCACTGTGAAAATTTGCCGTCCGCATCGATGTTGTTGCGAACGCGTCCACCGGCCGCCAAGAGCACACCGGCTGGCCGACTCCCCTATTGTCGCGTGGAAGCGTGTGGAAGAAAACGGAACCTCAGAGTGTCTCTAAAGTAATCTAGATACGTTCGCCGGAGCCGCGGACGGAAACCAAAGTAACCGGCACCCTTGGCTTCCGGACGACAGGTTAGTGGTGGCCTGCGCGGTGCGTGGCCCGTAGCCGTCGTATGCTGTGGGAACCATGCACACCGGAGAGAGCACGTTGGACCCTGTACCGCGTCCCGCGCTTTTCCTGGATCGCGACGGTGTGATCAACCGCGAGATCGGCTACCTATATCGTCGCGAAGAGGTGCAATGGGTGGAGGGCATCTTCGCTTTGAGCCGCGCCGCCGTTGATATGGGGTACCGTCTAGTGGTCGTGACCAACCAGGCCGGCATCGCCCGGGGCTTCTACACGACCGAGGACTTCCTGTTCCTCATGGACTGGATGCGGGAACAATTCGCCGCGCAGGGTGCTCCGTTGGCGGCGGTGTACCACTGCCCGTACCATCCTGAGCACGGTCTGGGTGAGTGGAGGCGCGAGCACGAAGATCGCAAGCCCGGGCCCGGGATGCT
Source organism: uncultured Acidobacteriaceae bacterium (assembly GCA_964245045.1). Taxonomy (GTDB): domain Bacteria; phylum Acidobacteriota; class Terriglobia; order Terriglobales; family Acidobacteriaceae; genus Granulicella. The sequence goes on from CAXTLD010000006.1 coordinate 60,314, forward strand.
GTTGCACGCCGCGCAGGACTTGCACCTGGACCTCCGCCGATCGGTCATGGTAGGGGACCGCTGTTCCGATATTGAGGCAGCGCAAGCGGCGGGGGTTGGGCAAGCGTTTTTGCTGCAAGGGACCGAACCGCAACCCTGCCTCCAGCCCCACCTCGCGGTGCGGAGCCTGGACGAGGTGCGCGCATGGCTGACCGAGCGCCCCGGCGCTCGACCCACGGCGCATTGACCGCTTCCGGCACCGCTTAGAGGCGGGCTATGATGCGGAAAGCCGCCCTCCGCATGCTGACCCGACGCAATCTGCCGCTCGCCGTGCTGCTCCTAGCGGTGTGTCTGGTCTATGCGAACTCGACCGGCAACAGCTTTCATTTCGACGACTTCCATACGGTCACGGACAACCCTGCCGTGCGCTCGCTGCGCAACCTGCCCCGCATCTTCACGGACACAACCGCGTTTAGCGTCTTGCCCGCGAACCAAACGTACCGGCCCGTGGTGACCGCATCCCTGGCGCTTGATTATGCGCTGGCGCATGGCTACGTTCCGTTTTGGTTTCACCTCAGCACGCTCGTGTGGTTTCTGGCGCTAGTGGCAATGCTCTCCGTTTGGGCGGAGCGGATGTTTGACAGCGTGGCGCCCGGGCCAGGGAACCGCTGGCTGGCGCTGGCGGTAGCGGCGTGGTTTGGGCTGCACCCAGCCATGGCCGAGACGGTGAACTACGTGATCCAGCGCGGCGATATGTATTGCACCCTGGGCTGTGTCGTCGCCCTGGTGGTCTACGTGCGCTATCCCAAGGGCAGGCGTTCTGGGGTCTACCTGCTGCCGTTTGTGCTGGCCATGCTGTCCAAGCCGCCCGCGGCTGTGTTTCCTTTGCTGCTGCTGTTGTATGTGTATTGCTTCGAGGCGGCCAACGTGCCCCAATGGCAGCGCTGGCGAGCAAGCCTGGCCGCTGCCGTACCGTCCGCGCTGGCCACGGTCGCACTGTTGGCTCTGCAGTCTGCGATGACGCCGAAGAGTTATGCGCCCACTATTCTCTCGGCGGCATCCTACCGGCTGACGCAACCGTTTGTGTGGATGCGCTACGCCGGTGCGCTCTTTTTACCGCTTCACCTGAATGTAGATACTGACCTGCAGCCGTTTCACTCGCTGAATGCGGAAGCTGCGGCCGGTCTGCTGTTTGTCGCGGGTCTTGGGTGTGCGATCGTGTACGCGGCACGACGGCCACGCCTGTACCCCATTGCATATGGCCTGCTTTGGTTTGCGCTCACCCAATTGCCGACCTCGCTGTATACGCTGAGCGAGGTGGAAAACGATCACCGCATGTTTTTCTCGTTTCCGGGGCTGATGGTCGCCGTCGCGTGGGCGGTGAACTGTGCGCTCGAGCGCTTTGCGAAGGCACACGCGGCTCGACGAGCTTGGGTGCCACGCGCCGCCGGTGTGCTTGGCTTGTTGGCTTTGTGCGGTTACGCCTTGGGCGCGCACCGCCGCAATCTTGTGTGGCACAACGAGGCGAGTCTGTGGGCGGACGATGTGAGGAAGTCGCCCCACAACGGGCGCGGTCTGATGAACTACGGCCTGACCCGGATGAGCGCAGGCGACGCCCAGGAAGCGCTCGCGTTGTTCACCCGCGCGCTCCAGTACACGCCCAATTACGCCACGCTGGAGGTAAACCTGGGCATCGTGGACGGCCTGCTGGCGGATACGGGGCAGCCAGGGCGGGCGGCAGAGGCCGAGGCGCACTTTGCCCGGGCGATCGCGCTCGCGCCCGGCGACGACCTGCCGCATGGCTTTTATGGCCGCTGGTTGCTGAGCCATGGACGTTTGCCGGAAGCGACGGCGCAATTGCGCACGGCGGTGGCGCTCAATCCGCAACGTCCGTTGCAGCGCGACCTTTTGTTGCAGGCCTACCTGCAGGCCGGGAACACGGCGGCGGCCCAGGCCCAGGCACGGGCGACGTTGGCCGTGGCTCCCGGGGATGCGGCGGCCTTGGCGGTGCTGGATGGGAAGGGCCTGGGCACCAATCAGGAGACGGCGGGGCTGATCAACGCATCGCTGACAGCCTACCGGGTGGGCCAATATGAGCAATCGATTGCTTTGTCGCAGCAGGCGCTCGGGCAGGACCCGCGCTCTGCCGAGGCCTGGAACAACATCGGCGCGGGCTACGGGGCACTTGGGCAGTGGGATCGGGGCATCGACGCGGAGCAACACGCGCTTGCGTTGAACCCGGCGCTTGCGATTGCGGCGAACAACCTGCGCTGGTTCGTCTCGCAAAAGGGAAACGGGCAGGAGGCGAGCTCGGCTCCGGGTACGCCCGGGTCACAGACCGCCGCGGACTGGATCAATCGATCGCTTACGTTGAACCAAGCTGGGCGGTACGCCGAAAGTGAACGCGCCGCCCGCCAAGCGCTTGCGCTGGACCCCCACGCCGCCGAGGCCTGGAACAACATCGCCGCGGACAGGGAAGCGACCGGGCAGTGGGACGCGGCCATTGACGCGGCGCAGAAGGCCTTGGCCCTGCGGCCTGACTTTGCGCTAGCCAGAAACAACCTCCTCTGGTCGATGCAGCAGAAGGCCAAGGCGGGGCGCTGAGGGTTGGGCTGCGGACAACGGAGCCGCAGAAGCTTCTTGACAGGGAAGCGGCTGCGGGTGCATAGTGCCGGTCGAGTCAAACGTTTGCCTGAGCTTCCGCCCAAAGAGCGATCCGGGGTCGGTTCACGCTCCGGACGGCACAACGCGACGGCTCGTCTAGGAGGCAGTATGTCAGCCAATCTTGTCACGCCCTTTGCTGGAAGGAGGCACCGGCGACTGAGCGGCAACGCGCGCCGGGCACTTCTGGTAGCGCTGCTGGGCACGGCCACAGCGGGTGCCCATGCGCAGTTCCGGTCCTCGATCCAGGGCACCGTGTCGGACCCCTCGGGCGCCGTGATACCGGGTGCCACGTTGACCCTGACCGACCAGGCGACCAACAAGGTCCTGACCGTCACGTCCAACGCCGATGGCGTGTACAACTTCAATGCCCTGGCCCCGGACCACTTCAAGCTGACGGCTGCCGCGCCCGGCTTCAAGGCCAAGGTCATCCAGGACCTCACGATCATCCCCGAACAGCCGAACTCCGTGAACGTCCAGATGGATCTGGGCGAGTCGAGCACGACGGTGACCGTCTCCGGCGACACCGTGGCCGCGGTGGATACCGAGACCGCCAACATCGGCGTCACCGTGGGCAGCAACGAGATTCAACACATGCCCTCGTTTAATCGCGACGTGTTCACGCTAACGCAGCTTGCCCCCGGAACGGTCGCCGACGGCTCTCAGGCGGCGGGCGGCGGTGTGTACAAATTGGCCGCCAACCAAGGACCTAGTGGGACAGGCCCTGGTGGCGCCGCACCGACGGAAAATGGCGTGCAGTCCAACGCCAACGGCCAGCAGTTTCAGAACAACAGCATCAGCATCGATGGGATCAGTACGGTAAGCGCCGTGTGGGGCGGGCACTCGGTCATTACGCCGACGGAAGATTCGGTCGAGAACGTCCGCATTGTGACCAACGACTACGACGCGGAGAACGGACGCTTCAGCGGATCGCAGACCCTGGTGACCTCGAAGACCGGCAGCAACCAGCTGCACGGCAGCGCGTTTATTGCACTGCACCGGCCCGGCCTGAATGCCTACAATCGCCTCCCGCGAACGGCCAGCGGGGCTCCTATCGGCGCCGCTGTTCGCGACGGCAGCCGCTTCAACCAATACGGCGGCAGCCTGGGTGGGCCCCTGTGGAAGAATCGCGTCTTTGCCTTTTTCGCGTTTGAGTCCTCGCCTAATAGTTCCAACATTCAGGGCACCGGGTGGTATGAAACTTCGGCGTTGGCCAAAGTCGCGCCAGCCAACAGCATCTCCTCCCAGTTTCTGAATTTTCCGGGCAGCGGCATCAGTGGAACGGTCGTCAACAGCAACGAGACCTGCATGGTGGTGGGCCTGGTCGAAGGCGTGAACTGCGCGACGGTTCCGGGCCAGGGCCTGGATATCGGCTCGCCGCTGAAGAACGGGTTGGGCAAGCAGGACCCAACCGCGACCGGCACGGTAGGGAGTCCGGGCGTGGGCAGCGGCCTGGACGGCGTGGCGGATGTGGCTTACTATCTGACGTCGACGCCGCAGACTTCTTACTACAGACAATTCAACGGCCGTCTCGACGCCGACGCCACCCACAAGGATCATCTTGCGTTTGCGATCTATTGGGTGCCGCAAGGCGCCACCACGTATAACGGCGGTGCGCGCGCCTACAACCTCTTCAATCATTCGCAGATCAACGAAGCGTTGTCCGTGATCTGGAACCACACGTTCTCGTCGAGCCTTCTGAATGAGGCGCGGGCCAACGCCTCCGGCTGGCGCTGGAACGAGATCGCCTCCAATCCGCAGCAGCCGGTTGGCCTGCCGCAGGACAATATCACGTTCTTCGCTCCCAATGCGGGCCTGGGTCAGTTCGGCTCGTCCCTGGGCTCCATTCTGAACCAGTGGACCTTCGGCTACCGCGACGTGGCCACGAAGATCAGCGGAAGGCACAGCGTTAAGTTCGGCGGGGAGTACACCAGTCTGCATTACCTCAACAACCCGGTCGGACGGCCGAACTATGGCTTCTACAACATCTGGGACTTCCTGAATGACGCCCCTTACCAGGAAAACGGTGGGTTCAACAGCGTCACTGGGCTGCCCGGCGGAACGCGCTCCGACGAACGCGAAAACCTCTTCGGAGGATTCATTCAGGACGACTGGAAGGTGAGCTCCAACTTAACGCTGCATGCCGGTCTGCGCTACGAGTACTTCGGCGCGCTCTATGACAAGCAGCAGAATCTGCCGCGTGTGCAGTTCGGCACCGGGGCGAACACCTATACCGGGCTTTCCATCCAGACCGGTGGCGGCATTACGAACCCGCAGAAGGGAAACTTCGGTCCGCAGCTCGGCTTTAACTGGAGCCCGGGCAGCTTCAACAACAAGCTGATCGTGCGTGGCGGCTACGGTCTGAACTTCAATCAGGAAGAGATTGCAATCACCTCCAGCGCGGGCAACAACCCACCCACGCAGGACTATTTCAACTTCCAGTTCGCCAGCCCCACAAACCCGGGAGTCAACGGCGGGGCTATCCAATACGGCATCTCCAGCAGCCCGACCTCGCTGAACGGCTTTGCGGCCAACCCGCATGCGATCACCTCCTACAACAGCACCGGTCTGCCCACCGCCGGCAACGCCAGCATCACCATCATCGGGGACGGCCATGGCAATCTGCCAACGGTCTACACCGAGCATTACTCACTGGAAACCGACTACGAGGTCAACCGCCAACTGGTGGCCACGCTTGGTTACCAGGGCAGTGTCGGGCGTCACTTAATCAATCACCAGACGCCCAATGCCCCTGCCGTCGTCGCGGGCTATGCGCTGAACCCGCTGGTCACCGGCGGTGATTTTTGGGTGAACGAGGGTTCCTCCAACAACAACGCACTACTTGCTGAGTTGAAGCATCCCATGTCGCACAGCTTCCTGGTGGACGCCCAGTTTATGTGGGCCAAGAGCCTCGATACAGATGGCTCTGGCCCCTATTTTGAAGACCCTTACTTTCCTGAAAATTCGCTCTACTCGTACGGGGTTTCGGACTTCAACATCGGCAAGTCATTCAAGCTGTACGGTGTGTGGCAGCCCGCGTTTGCCGTAGGCCGTGGCAGTCATAGCTGGGTGGAAAAGATCGCGGGCGAATGGACGGTGTCGGGCATCTTCAACGTGCATACCGGCTTCCCGTACAGCGCTAACTACGGACTCTCTCAGTCGCTCTACTGCAGCCAATGCGGCTACTACAGTCTGCGCCCGCAGTATCTGGGCGGCGGCAACGGCGACCACAGCAACAAGGCCTTCATCCAGAACACCAACTACCCCAATTATGCGGCGGCGCAGGCAGCAGCCGTGACGAGCACCGCGAATGTCAATGGCTCCGCAACCAGGGTTAGCTACGCTAACTCTTTCTTTAACGTGCCCAACTACGCCCCGGCCCTTCAAGCCGCCAACGGGACGGGTTTCCCGTCCGGCAACGTCGCGCTACCCGGACCTCCAGGATCGGACCGCAACTCCTTCGTGGGGCCGCACTACCGCGATGTGGATGGCTCGCTGACTAAGGGGTTCGGCCTCCCGAACACGCGCTTGCTGGGCGAAAGCGCCAGGCTCGAAATCCGGGCCGATGCGTTTAACCTATTCAACATTTTGAACCTCAACCCGGCCTCGGTCAGCAACCAGATCGACGCCACCAATTTCGGCCAAGACACGAACGTTCTGGGTGGACGTACGATCAGTATGCAAGCACGTTTCAGTTTTTAGACAGAGAACAACGGGACGGGTTGCGCCAGCGCGCGGCTCTTGTTCCGGAGCTTACTTGGCGTACGCGCCACCACCCGTGGAGAGATGATGCAAGCAAGTTGGAAGCGGCGGCTGGCCGGATGCACGGTGTTTGGTTGGGTGGGATTGGCGTTGTTCGCGCCGCTACATAGCCAGGGTCAGGCGACGTCTGCTCGCGAGTCCATCACCCTCGACGCGCAAGCGCCGACGACCCCGTTTCCGCATTTCTGGGAGCAGACGTTTGGGTCGGGGCGGGCGATCCTGAGTCTGCGGGAAAGCTACCGTGAAGACTTGCGCACGGTGAAGCAGGCGACCGGCTTCACGTCCATCCGCTTCCACGGCATCCTGATGGATGAGGTCGGGCTGTACGACCCTGACCGGCAGACCAAGAACCCGGGACTGGCCGCGGAGAAGGCCAACGATGCGTCTGTGTATAACTTCAGCTACATCGACCAGATCTACGACGGGTTGTTGCAGAACGGCGTGCGGCCGTTTGTGGAGCTGAGTTTCACGCCGGCGAAGATGGCCGCAGACCCGAAGCTGACGCAGCCCTTTTGGTATCGCCCGGTGGTCTCGCCGCCAAAGGACTACGCGCTGTGGGACGGGATGATGCGCGCGTTGGCCGAGCACCTGGTGGCGCGGTATGGGCTGGAGGAGGTGGCGACCTGGAAGTTCGAGGTTTGGAACGAGCCGAACCTGGACTTTTGGGGTGGCAGCCCCAAGCAGGCCACCTATTTCGAGCTCTACGACCACACGGCGCGCGCGCTCAAGGCGGTGTCGCCGCGACTGCAGGTGGGTGGGCCGTCCACGGCGCAGGCGGCGTGGGTGACGCCGTTTCTTCAACACGTGAAGGCGGCCGGTGTGCCGGTGGATTTTGTGTCGACGCACGTGTATGCGAACGATTCGGCGAAGGACGTCTTCGGCACGGACGAGGAGATTCCACGCGACCAGATGGTGTACCGCGCGGTGCAACACGTGCATGAGGAGATTGCGCGCTCGGCCTACCCGCACGTGCCGCTGATCTTTAGCGAGTACAACGCCAGTTATGCCAATGAGCCGGACGTGACTGACTCGGTGTACATGGGGCCGTGGCTGGCAAACAACATCCGGCTGTGCGATGGGCTGACGGCGAGCATGGCGTACTGGGCGTTCTCGGATGTGTTTGAGGAGCAGGGTGTAGTGCGTTCGCCGTTTTACGGCGGCTTCGGCTTGGTCGCGGCGGATCACATCCCGAAGCCGGCGCTGAACATTTTTGCAGCGTTGCATCGGTTGGGAGATCGGCGGCTGGCCGTGCGATCCGATGCAGCCCTGGCCACCTCCGATGGGCAAGGGCACCTGGCCGTGGCGTTGTGGGACTACGCGCCGCCGGACGGCACGGGCGCGAGTTACACGCCGCCCGGCACGCCCGCGGCCCCGAAGACCTTTAGCCTGCGCTTCGCGCATGTGCCCGCGGATGCGGCGGTAAGCATCCTGCGCGTGGACGCCGACCACGGCAATGTGTTGAAGGCCTTCGATGCGATGGGCCGACCGCCCGGCGACCTCACCGTGGCGCAGGCACAGCAGCTGCGCGCCGCAGGGGCCATGGCGGCGGCGGAACGCATGCAGCTCAGCGGCGGCAAGCTGGAGATCACGGTGCCGGCGCACGGGTTGGCCGTCGTGCTGGTGGGGCAGTAGGTCGATGCGGCGGCGTGAGGCGATCCGTTTGCTGGGCGGCGCCCTGGGCGCCGGGGTGGGGTGCGCGGCGGCTCCCGCGCAGGCGCTGGCCGGGCCGCAACACCGTCGTGAGCATGCGGCCAGTTCGGCGCTGAGCGTGGCCGATGAGGCGTTTCTGGACGACATGGAGCGGCGTGGCTGCCTGTACTTCTTGGAGCAAGCCGACCCCGCCAGCGGGCAGGTGCAGGACCGCGCGCAGGCGGCGGGGCTGGACGGTGCGCTCGACCCGCGCAAGCTGAGCAGCATCGCGGCGACAGGTTTCGGGCTAACCGCGTTGTGCATTGCGCACAAACGCGGTTATGCGGATGCGGCGAGGATCGAGGCACATGTGGAGCGCACGTTGGCCTTTCACGCGCACACGTTGCAGCAGGAGCACGGCTTCTTTTGCCATTTCAACGACGTGCGCACGGGCGCGCCGATCGCGGGTGTTGAGTACTCAAGTATCGATACGAGCCTGCTGCTGTGCGGTGTGCTGACCGCGCGCGCCTACTTCGCGGCGAACGCAGCGATCGTCCGCGATGCGACGCTGGTGTATGAGCGCGTGGACTGGCCGTGGATGCTGCGCCCGGGCACGAATCTGTTCTGCATGGGCTGGAAAACCGGGTCGGGTTTCCTAGATGCTGTGTGGAGTCACTACTGCGAGCTGATGATGATTCCGCTGCTGGCCATGGGCTCGCCTACGCACCCGGTTTCGGCGGCCGTGTGGGCCGCCTGGACACGGCCGGTGACCGTCTACAAGGGGTATCGCTACATCTCGGCGGACGACCCGCTGTTTGTGCACCAGTACAGCCACGCCTGGTTTGACTTTCGCGGGAAACGCGATGCCTTTGCGAACTACTTCGGGAACTCCGTGACGGCGACGGAGGCGCATCGGCAGTTCTGCCTGGATCTCGGGCCGCCGTACAGTCCGACCTACTGGGGCGTGTCGGCATCGGACTCCGAAGGGGGCTACAAGGCATGGGGCGGACCGCCGGCGTTTGGGGGCGTGAACGGAACGGTGGTTCCGTGTGCGGCGGCGGGGTCGTTGCCGTTTCTGCCCGGCGCGTGTTTGCAGACGTTACGAGGGATTCAGGCAGCGTATGGCGCGCGGGCCTGGGGACGTTACGGCTTTTGCGACGCGCTGCACTCGGCGGACGGATGGTACGACCCGGATGTGCTGGGGATCGACCTGGGCATTGGTGTGCTTATGGCGGAAAACCTCCGCACCGGGTTCGTGTGGGAGACGTTTGCGCGCAACCCGGAGGTTGGTCGGGCCATGGCGCGCGCGGGCTTTACGACGGTTGCCTGAGGCCGCTTTTCGGCGACCGCGGAACAGACGCATAAGGGTCTGCGTATAGCAACATACCTGCCCTTGCTAGAATCGCTGCACCGGCGAGCAAACGGGCCTTCGGCGGCGGGCGGCGGATACGGGCATGACCTTGGGGCAACTCGACGACGTTCTGAAAAGGTGGAGGGCGCGGCTGTCGGCTGTGGCGGAAAACCTGCTGGCGTTGCAGGCGGACACGACGTTTCAGGCTCTGACCGGCACAGGCGGGCTTTCCACCGTGAAGGTCACCGGCGCGTCTGCTGCCCAGGTGGAACCGGCCCTGCGCGCGATGAATGGGCTGTTCGCGCAGTTCGGTTCGTTGCAGGCGACGATTGACGAGGCAGAGGCGTTGCGGCGTGGTCTGCCCGCCGTGTTTGGCGGCGAGGCGAAGTTGCGACAGCTGGAGCAGCTCCTGTGTGGACGGTCAATCGAGGTGGAAGCGCCGGAGGTTCCGCTTGCGGAGCGTACGTTGATCAGCGGCGTGCGCGCGACGGTGCGGATTACACCGGAGGAGCTTCTGAACACGATGTCGGCACGATTTGCCGAGGTGCAATCGGCCGTGGCGACGGTGGGCCGTGCCTGGACCGACTTCGCCGACGCGCAGGACCGGGTCGAACAGGAGATCGCTCGCCTGCACGCGCAAACGGCGCTGCCGACCGCGCTGTTGGAAACGAGTCTGCATGACGTGACGGCGCGCTTGCATGCGTTGCGGGAGCAGATGCACACCGACCCGCTCTGCGCTCTGGCCGGTATGCGGGCGGAGCTGGAGCCGGCGGTCGCCCGTGTTCGCCAGCGCGTGACCGCAGCCGAGCAGGTCGCCGCCCAGCTGCGTACGGCGCGCGCGACCTGGGAGAGCCTGGAACGCGTACACGGCGAGGCCGCGGCGCTGGCGACCGAGGCTCGCGAAAAGATCGCGGACGACGCGCCCGGACCGCAGCTGGTGCCCGAGAGCAAGCGGCAAAGTTTAGGCGCGTGGCTCGGTCGACTCGACAGCAAGCGGGAGCAGGGCGCGGTGGAGGCGGTGGGCGTGGGGGTGCGGAACTGGATGGCCGCGGCGGAGGCTTGCCTGGCCCAGGATAGAAGCGCACTGCGGCACAGCACGGAGCGCTTGGCGGCGCGTGGAGAGCTGCGCGGCCGCTTCGATGCGTTGAAGGCCAAGGCGCGCGCCTATGGCTTGGCTGAGCGCAAGGACGTCCAAGCGCTTGCGGTGACGGCGCAGGCAGCGCTGTATGCGCGGCCGGTCTCGCTGCAGGCAGCGAGCGCGGCGGTGGCGCGGTACGAGGAGCACCTGCGCGCCGGGCAAGCGAACGGCGCCCTGCAACGGAGCGACGACCCGCAACGGAGTGTGGCGGCGCGATGACAGCTGAGCTTTGCCGCAGGCCAGGGTGCGGGGGCGCAATCGAGGACGGGTACTGCGACGTGTGCGGGTTAGCGGCGCTGGGGGGCCCTGCCGCCGCCGGGGGTACGACCGCGAACGGCGCTACGGATGCGTCCGCACGGACGGACACGCGCGCCTCTTCGGCCATCACGACCGGGACCGGATCGACGCCGTTCAGCCG
>CAXTLD010000006.1:71351-76056 GCA_964245045.1 uncultured Acidobacteriaceae bacterium
ACACGCGCGCCTCTTCGGCCATCACGACCGGGACCGGATCGACGCCGTTCAGCCGTGTGGTGAACGGGAGCCAGCGTACACGCTCTTCTAGCCGACGGACCTCGCGCAAGCAGCTGGGGGCGGGGCTGATTACGTTACCGGACCTGCCGTCCGTGGAGCCCGAACGCGCGGTGCTGCTGGACCCCAAGGTGCCGGAGCGCAAACGGATCTGCGCGAAGTGCGAGTCGCCGCTGCGACGCGAGGCCGGCTTCTGCGGCAAGTGCGGGACGCGCTACAACTTTGTGCCGAGCTTGCACGCGGGCGACGTGGTGGCCAACCAGTATGCGGTGAAGGGGCCGATCGCCTTCGGCGGTCTGGGCTGGATCTATCTGGCGTTTGACACGTTGCTGTCGCGCTACGTGGTGCTGAAGGGATTGCTGAACACGCAGGACACCTCGGCGGCGGCGGCGGCGGTTGCGGAGCGGCAGTTTCTGGCCGCGGTGAAGCACCCCAACATCGTGGGCATTTACAACTTCGTGCAGTGGGCCGGCGAAGGCTTCATTGTGATGGAGTACGTTGGCGGCAAGACGTTGAAACAGATTCGTCAGGAACGCGGTCCGCTGCCGCCCGCCGAAGCCATTGCGTACATCCACCGCGTCCTGCCGGCGTTCGCGTACCTGCATCGGCTAAGCCTGGTGTTCTGCGACTTCAAGCCGGACAACGTGATGTTGGAGCACGATGACGTCAAGCTGATCGACCTAGGCGGCGTGCGGCGCGTGGACGATCCCAACGGCGACATCTATGGCACGGTCGGCTACAGTGCTCCCGAGGCCGGGGCGGGACCGACGCCGAGCTCGGATCTGTTCACAGTCGGGCGCTCGCTTGCGGTGCTGCTTGCCGATATCAGCGGCTTCGGCCGGGAGCACCGGTACACACTGCCCGGGCCACAGGAGAAGCCGCTCTTTGCCGAGCAGGAGTCCTTGTACCGCTTCCTTCTGAAGGCCACGGCGGAAAAGCCGGACGACCGTTTCGCGGCTGCCGACGAAATGGCCGAGCAACTGCTGGGTGTGTTGCGTGAGGTGGTCTCGCGCGAGACCGGGACGCCGCGGGCCGGCGTCAGTGCCGACTTCGGGGCCGATCTGCTGGCGCTGGACGCAGGCGACGCGATGGAGCCGGTCGCCCCGGACGCGCAGTACCTGCCAATCCCAACGCCGGACAGCGACGACCCGGGCGCACAGGCGGTCTCGAGTGCGTTGATGATTGCCGATGCCAGTCGCCGCCTTCCAGCGTTGCGTCTGGCCTGCCACCAGTTCCCGAAGTCGCGCGAAGCCCGGCTGCGCTTGGCCGGAACGCTCACCGGCGAAGGGGAACTGGGCGAGGCCGAGCAGATCTTGAAGGCGTTGGGCACGGAGGACCCGTGGGACTGGCGTGTGCTTTGGTTTCAGGCCCATGTGCATCTGCGCCGCGGCGAGGCGGGGGAGGCGCGTCGCCTGTTTGACCAGACCTACTTCGATCTTCCCGGCGATCTGGCGCCCAAGCTGGCCCTGGGACTCGCGGCTGAGCTGGCGGGCGATCGCGCGTTGGCTGCAAAGATGTACGCCCTTGTCTCCGCGGTCGACCCGGGCTTCGTGTCCGCCGTGTTTGGCCTGGCGCGCTGCCTGCGGGCCGGCGGAGACCGCAAAGCGGCCGTTGCGGCGCTGCACCGGATCCCGCCCTCGTCGGCGCTGTACGTGCGAGCCCGTGTGGAAGCCGTCCGGGCCCTGCTGGACGGCAACGGCGCCGCGCCTACGCTGGAGGATGTGCTCGCCGCGGCAGCAATCGCGGAGGCTCTGCCGATCGACGGGCGGGACAGGTTTGCGCTAAGCCGTGAGGTCTTTATGGCCGCCGTCGCCGGCCTGGGCACCAAGCCGCGCAACACGGACGGCAATACCAGGGTTCTGGGTCAGCCGCTGGCGGAACGACCGTTGCGCGCGGGCTTGGAGAGCTCGCTGCGTTTCCTAGCGCGGTTTGCGGGTGAGGGCGAGCGGGTCCGCCTGATCGACGAGGCCAACCGTGTGCGGCCACGGACCCTGACCTGAGCGATGCGCGAACAAGCGGCGGAGGACGGCGAATGATCTGCTCTGGATGTGCGGCGGAGGTGCCGGACGACGATGTGTTCTGCGAGAACTGCGGCGCGCGGCTCGGTGCGCCCGCGAGGCCGCCGTCCGGCGCTGAGGCGTGCCTGTGCGGGGCCGAGGTGGACGAGGACGGCTTTTGTACCCAGTGCGGCAAACGCGTGCGTCGGCCACCGAGCGACCACATCGAGCAGGCGATCTCCGCTGACTTCGCCGCGGTGAGCGATCGTGGCTTGCGCCACGAGCGCAACGAAGATCGGTTCGCGCTCGTGGAGGAGGCCGGCGGCTACGCGCTGGTGGTGTGCGATGGCGTTTCCAGCACACGGCATCCGGAGGTGGCGTCGGCGCTGGCAGCGGAGGTGCTATCCACGAGCCTGCGCGAAGCACAGCGCGAAGGCGCGCCGCCCAGGGAGGCAGGAAAGGTTCTGAGGCGGGCCTTCGCGGACGCATTTGCGGCCATGCGCGAACATACGGCCTCGGACGCGGGTGAGAATGTGCCTTCCACCACTGCAGTTGCGGCGCTGGTGCGGGGCGACGAGATCACGCTTGGGTGGGCGGGGGACAGCCGTGCGTATTGGATCGATGCGCAGGGCGCCGCTGCCTGGACCCGCGATCACTCCTGGCTGACGACCGCGCTGGCATCGGGTGACTACACGCTCGCCGAGGCTCGCGATGCTCCCCAGGCGCATGCGATTACACGTTGGCTTGGCGCCGATGCGGACCCGGCTTCGGAACCGGAGATCGCGTACTATCGTGCGCATGCCGGTGGCCTGTTGCTGTTGTGTACCGATGGCCTGTGGAACTACACGCCGGAGCCGGAGGCGTTGGCCGAACTTGTGGCTGGCCACGAGGGTGAAACGGCACTCGCCATGGCGCGCCGCCTGGTGACGTTTGCCAATGAACAGGGCGGGCGCGATAACGTGACCGTGGCGGTGTTGCGCTTCGGGCAAGTTGGCAAGTCGCCGGGCGAGCCGACGAGCATTTGCTGAACCAAGCAACGCCAAGTTGCGTAGATGAGAGGAAAGGAAGCTTCATGCCGGGTCAGTTCAAGGCCGAAACGTTCCAAAACGAGTTTCTCCCCGCCGGGTCGCGGGAGGTGCACGCCATCATGACCGTGACCGCCGGCGAGGGCGCGGGCGGCGCTCCCTCCGGCGAGCGCGTGCTCGCGATCCTGTGCGACGTGTCCGGATCGATGGAAGGCACCAAGATGCACGCGGCCAAACAGGCGCTGCAACGGCTGGTGGGGATGCTGCCGGAGGACTGCAGTTTCTTTCTGGTGGCCGGGTCCGACGGCGCACACCTCCTTTGCCCCGTCGGACGCGCGGACGCCGCAGGCAAGCAGCGCGCATTGCAGGCGATCCACGGCATGCGGGCGTTTGGCGGCACGCGCATTTCCAACTGGCTGGGCGCGGCGCTGGCGGAATTTCGCTCACGGACGCAGGCTGGCGGCATACGTCAGGCGTTGCTGCTGACCGATGGGCAGAACGACGCCGGCGACGCTGCGCCGTTGGCGTCCGTGCTAGCGCAGTGCGAGGGCGTGTTTCAGTGTGACTGCCGCGGCGTGGGCACGGATTGGCAGGTGGATCAGCTGCGCGCGATCGGGGGCCAGCTGCTGGGAACGGTCGACATCATCGCGTCTGCCGGCGAGATCGAGGCGGACTTCCGCACGGTGCTGGAGCGGGCGCTCGCAAAGACGGTGAGCGACGTCACCCTGCGGTTGTGGACGCCGCTGGGTGCGACCGTGCAGTTCTGCAAGGAGGTCAGCCCCGCCATCGTGGACCTGACCGCACGCGCGCGTGTGCTGAAGCCGCAGCTGCGGGAGTACCCGACCGGGGCGTGGAGTGCGAGCGAAAGCCGTGACTTTCACTTCTGCATTGAGGTCGCGCCCGGCGCGGTAGGCGATGAGGTGCTTGCCGGGCGGGCAAGCCTGATCGTTACCAGCAACAATGTCGAGACTAAGATCGCCGAAGCGCGCATCCTGGCGGTGTGGACCGACGACGACGCGAAGTCGACCAAGATCGACCGCAGGGTGGCGCACTACACCGGGCAAGCGGAGTTAGCGCAGTCGATCCAGGACGGGTTGGAGGCGCGAGCCCATGGTGACACCGAGAGGGCAACGGCGCTGCTGGGCAGGGCCGTGAAGATTGCGCACACCTCCGGCAACCAGGACACGGCCAAGCTGCTGCGGCGCGTGGTGGATGTTGAGGATGCGGAGCGGGGCACGGTGCGGCTGAAGGCGGGCGTGGCCAAGGAAGACTCGATGGCGCTGGATACGCGGTCGACCAAGACGGCTCGCATTGCGAAGCCGTGAGGAATGGAGGCAGGGATGATGAGCGAAGCGGCGATGCTTGTTTGCCCGAAGGGGCACACCTCCACGGAGGCGGATTATTGTTCGGAGTGTGGCGCGAAGTTGGCTGGGATGGCAGGGGCCGCTGGGGCGAGCGCGCCGGTTGTGGGCGGCGTGATTGGCTCCGGGGCGACCCAGATCTGTCCGGACTGCGGCACGCTGCGCGAGCAGAACGACATCGCGTTTTGCGAGGTGTGCGGCTACAACTTCTCTACCGGCGCCCACGGCGAGTTGAACACGCCTGGACTTTTAACCGATGTTTCAG
>CAXTLD010000007.1:0-72567 GCA_964245045.1 uncultured Acidobacteriaceae bacterium
TGGAGGACCTGCGCCTGGATGCGGGAAGTGCGCTGGTGCGGGGCAAGGGCGATAAGGAGCGCGTGGTGCCGCTGGGACGGGCGGCGGTGGAAGCCCTGGAGGAGTATCTGGCGCGGGGGCGAGGGATGCTGTTACGCGGTAAGAGCGTTCACGCAAAGGACGTAGAGGTTTTGCCAAGGGCGCGGAGTGCAGGTTTGCGGCGTGAGGTGTTCTTGTCTCGGCGGGGCGGCGGCATGACGCGCGGGGCCGTGTGGGCCGTGGTGAAGGCTGCGGGATTGGGGGCTGTCGAGGGAGCGAGTCCGCACAGGCTGCGGCACAGCTGCGCGACCCATATGGTGGAGCGTGGCGCGGATCTGCGCACGGTGCAGACGTTGCTGGGGCATGCGGATATTGCGACGACGCAGGTGTACACGCACCTGGCGATTGAGCGGCTGAAGGTGGTCCATCGGGAGTGCCATCCGCGGGGGAAGCGTGTGGCGGCGGTATGAGGGGTGGTCGCAGTTTATTTGTTTCGGCAGCTGTTGGCGGAGCTATCGCTGTCACCCTTGCGGAACTTTGGGCAATGCCAGAGTTCACATTGGCGGCCATGCCGGGAGTCCTCTTCAGTATGGCTGCTTCGGAGAAGACTTCTGCGTTCAGCTCGACACTCGCCGCTATAGGGAATTGGGTTTTCTACTCAGTTCTCGTGGGCTTACTCCAGATGATGGTCAGGAGAATTCGTGAGCGCAAGTCTGGCATGTGAAGGCCTTTGTGGGTTATCGAAACGCTTTCTTGAAGCGCTCCGAGACGAGCGGGGGGTGAGCGAGCATACGTTGCGGGCGTACCGGCGAGAGTTGGCCGATTTTGTTGCATTCTTGGCTAAAGAGTTAGGCGAAGGTGCCGACATAGGAAGTGCGGGGCATCTGCATATTCGGGCCTACCTGGGAGTTCTCTTTGAGAAGGGGTTGTCGAAGGCGTCGGTGGCGCGGGCCCTCGGAGCGGTGCGCAGCTGGTTCAAGTGGCTGGCGAAGGAAGGTCTGATCAAGGCGAATCCAGCGCTGTTGGTGTCGACCCCAAAACTGCCGAAGCACCTGCCGCGAGTGCCGAGCGTGGAAGCGATGAACCGGGTGCTTGACTCGCTCGAGGATGATCGGCCGACGGATGGGGGCGCTGCCGAGGCGGTTGTGTGGCCGGCGCGGGATCGCGTGATCTTCGAGTTGTTGTATGGGTGTGGGGTCCGGAACGGTGAACTGGTTGGGCTGAACGTGAACAGCGTGCTTCTGGGCGATAACGCGATTCGGGTGTTCGGCAAAGGCAAGAAGGAGCGCATTGTGCCGTTAGGCGATGTGGCCGGTGAGGCGATCAGGGCGTATCTGCCGCAGCGAAAGGAGCGGTTGGTGGCAGCGGGGAAGGGACGTATGGTGCGGGAAGGGCCTTTGCTCTGTAACGCGACGATGCGTGGAACGTGTCGGCTGACAACACGAAGTGTGGGTCGCATTGTGAAAGCCGTGGCGCAGAGTCGAGGGCTGGCCGCGGATGTGCACCCGCATACGTTGCGGCATGCGTTCGGCACACACCTGCTAGAGGAGGGTGCCGATCTACGGGCGATCCAGGAGATGTTAGGGCACGAACGGCTGTCGACGACGCAGCGGTACACGCAATTGACGGTGGGACAGGTGCAGCGAGTCTACGACGAGACGCACCCACGGGCGAAGTGAGCGCAAGTTGAACGACCGAGGTTGCCCCGGTATACCGGCTACAAATCGGCTCCTACGACGGAGCCAGTGTCGTCCAGGCACGACGGGGTCGAATCAGGCGCTCTCGATTGTGCCCTGCAGCGTTGGTACGAAAAACGGGAATTCAAGTGCGCAAAGAAACAATGCGCCAAGCACCACTGTCTGAATTAAGCCGCAGAACAGCAGAGATTGTGGAAACGTAAACAGTGTGTAGGGCATAAGAAGCGGGATGAACAACAGTAGAGATGTACGAAGCCCCCGGATGTAAATTCCGGCACGCTGCGCCGTCGAAGCGTCGAGCATAAGCGCCAGCAGCGGAGTGAATAGGTGCACAAGGGTGTGATAATACGACACGGTCGGCAGACTTACCATGCAAACGGTAACGCCGAGCAGTTGGTTGGTCAGTGGCAATCTCGCGAGCTTTCTGAAGAAGGCCCATATGAAGAGGCTCGCTCCGCCGAGGTAATAAGGAAAAGTGAGATTGGACGAGGATGTGTGAGCGATCTGTGTTGCAAGTTTCACAAAGGAGAACGCTGAATGATTCGCGACCAGTTCGCGGAAGCTCCACTCGGAGGCGCGCAGGTGCTGGTAGCCAAACACGTTGTGCAGCGAGCCATGCCAGGCCACGGTGACCGTAGGGCCCATCCAGTACAGCGATAGCCAGGAGACCCCAAGAAAGACGGCGGCACCAACTATTAGTGCACCGTACCGCTTTTTTGGGAACAAGAGGGTAAGCAAGAGTAGCGGATATAACTTGACCGCTGCGGCTGCACCCCACAGGCCCGCTGCCAGGGAATACCTTTGACCGAAGAAGGCATACGTGCCGGTGCTCGCTAGTATCCACACGGCTAATTCGATATTTCCCTGATGTAGCAGCCGCTGTACGGGAAAGGAGATCAGGAGAAGAGACGCTGGTAGAAGGATTGCCACGCTTGGATGAACCCCGAGTCGGCCTAAGGTGCGGCCTACGCCAAAGAGCACCGTGCCCAACCAGGCGATCGCAACCGTGAGGAACACAAAGGTAGGGTGCGGAACGAAGTAAAGCGCGGCAAGCAAGGCAGAAGCAAACGGAGGATAGGCCACGGCGGAGAACATGGCAGCGGGAAGTGACGCAGGTGGTGTGTTGTAGAAGAACGCCGCATGGTGGAGTGATTGAAACGTCGCGGGATACTCCATAAGGTCCCCCATCAAAAGATCGCTTAGGGCATCCCAACGAGGTCTAGGCAGGCCGGCGTGGTGCAGTCCCCAACTGAAAAGGAGCGACACGGCAAACGCGCCCAGACACACCATCCAAAAAAGACGTATTGGAGGCGGCAACGGAGTGAACCCGACCTGAGGGACGTCACCGTTGCGTACTGTTCGTATGACGAGTGCCGCTGATCCCACATCGTTCAGAATGCCTTTGATCGGACGCGGATGTCACCTACACAAAAGTGGCACACGGAATCGACACTATTGCAGCTAGAATTCGTGTCGGTCCTAGATTTTGGGCGATTGTTGCCTATGAGTAAAGCTGAGATCGATGGCGAAGCCTAGTATGCACCGAATAATCACGCATGGGACTGCGGCTGAATCGGGCGCGGTGAAAGTTCCGGGTTTGCGGAAGGGCTATCGTCTTCGTGAAGCAGCAATGGCCCAACTGGCAGATGGGCCTCCGGCGCGCTGTACAAATTTGGTGAGCGGCGACGTTTGCGGGGAGGGGGGAGCTAGCCTCTTGGAATTGGCTCTGTTGACACCAATCCTTCTTTTGCTGCTGGCGGGGTCCGTGGACCTGGGCCAAGTTTGTTATGTCGCCATTGAACTATCTGCCGCCGCAAGTGCCGGGGCCGAATATGGCAGCCAAAACCCAACGGATATGACGGGTATGCAGAGGGCTGTTACCCTGAGTGCGACCAACTTGACTGGAGTTAGCTCGACTGCGAACTGGGGATGTGAGTGCTCGGATGGTACATCCGCCTCTCTCACGTGCAGTGCAAATCCGACCTGCGCTACGACCCGTGTCAAGTATGTGGTTGTGAGTGCGTCCTTGAACTATGTGCCCGTCCTCGGGCTTCCTGGTCTGCCCACGAGATATCCACTTGCAAGCACTGCGCGGCTACGCGCGGCGGAGTGAATGCGAGGTCCACTGTGATCCAGCGCTCCGGAAGTGGCTCATTAGCTATGCACGCACACAAGTTTGTGAACGCTGATTCAGGTAGTGCTTCGGTGGAGTTCGCGGCCTCCGCCATACTACTCTTCACCATCCTATTCGGCATCGTGGAATGCTCACGGGCCGTCTATGTTTACCACTTCGTGGGTAACGCGAGCGAAGAAGCGGCGCGCTATGCCATGGTGCGAGGGGCTTCTTGGTCCAGCTCCTGTATCTCGGCAACCGCTTCCAACTGTGCGGCCACGAGCACTAGCCTAAATCTTTTCGTGCAATCGATAGCTCCTGCTGGTGTATCGAGCTCGAACCTGCACGGGTTCGCCACCTGGCCCGGAACCAGTATTACTGGAGCCACTTGCTTGTCCTCGG
Source organism: uncultured Acidobacteriaceae bacterium (assembly GCA_964245045.1). Classification (GTDB taxonomy): domain Bacteria; phylum Acidobacteriota; class Terriglobia; order Terriglobales; family Acidobacteriaceae; genus Granulicella. Next base: position 4,231 of record CAXTLD010000007.1, read on the forward strand.
GTTCTGCGTCAACCAACAGCGTTGGCTGCACTGTGTCGGTAACGGTGAACTATCGTTTTGCATTTGTTTCTCCCTTGTTGCCTCAGATCGCACTGCGCTTGGTTAGCACCTCACAGGTGACCATTGTTCAGTGAACAAGCGCTGGTTTCCGGTACGGCTTCGCAGTCTAGGGATCGCACCCTCCTGCTCTTCGTCATAGCGTCGTTGCTGCGCCTACTCGTAGTGGCCTATAGCCTTAGCCACTTTGGGCCTGGCTGGTTCTTTGCGCGAGGATCTGAAATGGGATTCTTGGCCCAATCTATCCTCCGTGGCGACGGTCTGGGCTCCCCGTTCGGCCCGCACACAGGTCCCACGGCGATTGTCGCGCCGGGCTATCCTCTCTTTGTCAGCGGGGTGTTTCGCATACTGGGTACTTACAGCGCCGCTTCGGCATGGTTCCTTATGTTTTCCAACTGCGTTCTAAATGGCGCTACGGACGCGCTTATTTACAGAGCGGCACGGAACCTGGCGAGTGAACCGAGCGCTTTTGCCGTGGCCTTAATTTGGGCCTGTTCTCCGCCTCTTCTCTGGATGCCAACGATCTTCTGGGAAACAAACGTGTCGGCCGCGCTGCTCCTATCATGTGTCTGCCTAACACCTCGTCAGTCGAGAAGTAGATCGTCGCTCTTGTGGGCTGGGTCTGGTATGCTTTGCGCTATCACGGGACTGATTAACCCCGCCCTACTTCCTTCGCAGCTTATCTTGGCAGGCTATGGGGTGAGCCGGGGAGCCATCGGCAAACGCGAGTGGCAGGCGGGAACCATCTACTGTTCCAGCTTCCTCCTCTTTTTTCTGCCCTGGCCGACGCGCAATCAGCGCGTATTCCACTCCTTCATTCCCACGAGAACCACATTGGGTCTGGAACTGTGGATGGGCAATCAGCTCGGAGGGCAGGGGTATCTCGAGCCAGCCTTGTTTCCGACCTACAACGAGGTCGAGCTGTCTAAATACAAGCGGCTCGGAGAACCTCAGTACATGGCGCAAAAGCAGGAGCTAGCCCTCAGGTACATCCGCGCCCATCCCGTGCATTTCCTGGTGCTATCCATTCGAAGGTGTACCAGATTTTGGCTTGGAGGTGGCACGCGGGACGGATCCCCATTGCTGATGCTACACGGAACGTTCTTGTTCGTCCTGGGTGCTTCTGGTTTGGTCCTGTTGTGGCGTGAAGGAAGGAGAGATCTGTGGAGTTGCACACTAATCCCACTTATCCTGTTCCCTTTGCCCTACTACGCTACTCATGCGGAGTTCAAATACCGTCTGATTGTGGATCCTCTACTGATGGTTCTGGGGGCGGGAGCTATCGATCTGGTACGCCCGCCTGGGCGCAGTCGCGTTGTCGCCCCAGCGAGTGTACTTGCCCTCTTGCCGGAGCCGGAGTAGCCGCAATTGGAAGCAAGCAAGAACGTAGCTCCGCGGGCATTTCAAGTCAAGTACACGCAACTAGCCTAGGATCGCGTCGCCCGAGCCTGGACGGCTATGTCCCCTTCGTGCTAGGACTGGCTATACGATTAGTTGCAGAGAAAGCGAATCGCCTAGACTGATGGACTTACGAGCTATCTCCCCGCCCGCAAGCTCCAGTACGCTCCGGATCCGCGTGCTTACGGATGTCAATCGATACGGTTGCATCTGCGGCCAAAGTCGGATGACACGACGGTCGGCATCAAGGCCGACCACGTCGATTGCGAACCTCATCCCAAAGGTATGGACGCCGGAGGAGGGACTTATCCATAACCCCTCTCCGGCTTCCAGATAGTGACGTCCCAGTAGACCAACGAGACGCGTTCTAGTAGTGGTCGCGCAACGGATCCGATCGCCGATGACCACGGTTGTCGTTCGGTTGTGAACCGTTACCTTCTGCATGGCTTTGTTTATGTCCCCTGCTTAGACTGAAGCTTTAGACTTGCGGCGGTATACGATTACAGCGAGCACGACCACGGCCAGAACACCGGCAATGATACGAATTGTAGAAGCGTCCATATTCAACCTCCTCTCGTAAATTCCACTGGTTTCGGTGAGCTATAGCTTGAAAAGCCCCTGTGCTTGGCGACGATAGTAAGCGATTGCTCCTCGGTCGCCTCAGGAGAGGAGGCGGAGCCGATGACCGGGTCCGGCCAGATGACACCATACATCGCTAACAACGTAAGCGGCACAGTGATCATGGGTATCATTATCGCAAGATGCATCAAACGAAGTCTCCTTTCGCGGAATCTGGTATTCGTCTTTCAGAGCCGGGCAGCTCTTGGTACGGGACTAATCTTGACACGCGTCACGGCCACCTGCGAAGAGGACTTTGGATAATACGGCTACAACTTTCTTACTTCGCGGTTACGACCAAAGCGGTAGGGCAAACACTAAGGTTTTTCGAGAAAACGCCGACAATAGAAACAGCACGGCAGAGATCGGGATTGCCTTCATCTCCCGAGCATTCCGGCCCGGCTCAGGCCAGTGTTGAGCAGATTTCCAATTCACCACACACCAGAGGAGAGCACCTATGAAGAACTTCAAGTACATCGTAACCACTCTTATGCAGGACGAGTCCGGTCAAGATCTTATCGAGTATGCGCTGGTGGCAGCGCTGATCGGACTTGGCGCAGTTACCTCTATGCGTACGTTCGCAAATGCGATCGGAAACGCGTTTGGAGCCGTGGGAAACACGTTGACCAGCAATGTGTAAGTACAAAGAGGTCTGGCCCGAACACGGTGGACCTCTATTTGTAAAAACGGGCTATCTGCTGCCGGTGTCAGTCTCGATGCAAAGACAGCCTGCGCCAACCGTGCTATATCAACACTGACCAGCTATGACGAATGACCTTCTATTTCACCCAGTTTTCGCGATCACTGCAATAGGCGTGGGGGTGATTGGCGCTACAACCGACGTTCGAAGCCGGTTGATCCCTAATCGCCTCACGGGCCCTGCCATTATCGCTGGGCTCTTGTTGCACCTTGTGATTGGCGGCTGGGCCGAGTGCGGGCGGTCGCTTGCGGCTCTGCTGCTCTGCGGTGGTGCTTTTCTGGTTTTTCACTTTGCAGGCGGTATGGGTGCCGGTGACGTGAAATTCGTTGCGGCGGAAGCATCCCTACTGAGCTTGCCCAGTGTTGCTCCTTTGCTGCTTTACACCGCGATTTGCGGCGGAGTTCTTGGGCTGACGGTCGCGATTTCGAGAGGTAGGCTTCGTCAAACCTTAGTCAACGTTGTAATTCTGACAAACCACCACTCGAGACACGGGCTGTTGCCACATCCTGAACTGAACGTTACAAATGGCCAAACGCTTCGGCTGCCTTATGGGTTGGCTATTGCCTCAGGCACGATACTTACCGTAATCGTTCCGTTGCTGTTCAGGGGCGGTCTATGAATACGAGGCGACTTCTTATTGCGTTGCTGGTCGCTCTAGGGTGCTCAGCCCTGTTGACATGGCAGCTCAGCAGGCATCTTCCCCATGCAGCGCGAAGCGAACGGCCCGCAGCCGTCCGCCAGGTTGTCGTCGCCGCGAAGACCGTGCCTGCAGGAGAGCCCTTTGTAGAATCCTCGGTAAGCGTGATCCACATGACGGGTTCGCAGCCGATTCCGGGCGCGTTTCAGAGCGCGGCGGAAGTCGTCGCGCGAACGGCGGCGGTGCCGATCAATGCTGGCGACCTCATCCTTGCACATGACCTTTCGCCTATGGACGCCGGCACTGGTCTGGCGGTGGCCATTACTCCGGGTATGCGCGCCGTCACTGTCCGGCCCCCGGACGAAATGGCGGGGGGTTCCGGATTCATTCTCCCTGGCTCTTATGTGGATGTGCTCGTTACATACAGGTCAGGTATTGACGACGCATTCATCTCCTCACTGGTATTGCAAGCCGCCAAGGTGCTGGCCGTGGGACAGAACAGAGAAGCTGGAGGGGAGGACAAAGCTCGATCTGATGGAGCGATCACCCTGTTACTCACCCCGGAGGAGGCCGCGCGGTTCACGTCCGCGAGCGCCTTGGGCAAAGTCACTCTTGCTCTTAGGAATGGAACCGACCGCATCAGGGATATCGGACCTATGCACGTGAGCTTCACCAGAGGGTACGAGGAAAGACGAAAGTTGCCCGTCTCGGAAATCCCAGTGCGGCGACCCGAATCGACCAAGCCTTCTTCCGCTCCTGAGTTCAGGGTTGAAACATTAGTGGGCGGCAAAACGACGACCCAGACCTTCCAGGGAGAGCAGTAATGACGATCGGTGGCGAGCGCGGCCCAGTCCCTACACTGAATGTCCTATGGCGATGCCTAATGCGTGGGTATCTCGCGTTGGCGGGTTTGTCGCTGGGTTATGGGCAGGTGCCAGGCGCGAGGCTGGCGAACGCTTCCAGCCAGGGCTTTCGTATCGCTACAACCGCCCAAGAACCCCGCACAGAACTCATGCATCTTGAGATCGGCCACACGCTTTTTCTAGACACACAGACGCGCATCAGTCGTGTTTACGTTGCGAACCCAGCGGTGTTAGAGTCGTACATCGTAAGTCCGAAACAAGTTTTGCTCACGGCAAAGACTACAGGTATCACGTCTGTGAACTTGTGGGACGAGAAGGATCGTACGCAGACCTTTTTGGTTTCGAGCGATATCGACTCGGCGACGATACAGGCTGCAGTAAAGGCTCAACTGCCCAATGACGCCATCTCAGTGGACGTCCATCAGGGCAGAGTCATCCTCTCCGGAACCGTCGGTTCCCAGGCGGCTGCAGACTCTGCCGAAAAACTCGCTGCGCTTTTCACTAAAGATGTTGTGAACTCGATCGTCGTGAACTCGGCAAGAGCAAGGCAAGTACGGTTGAAGGTGCGTTTTGTGGAGGTGGATCGTTCACGATTGGAGCAATTTGGCATCAACATCTTTGCTCCGGGTGGAACCAACTCGGTTGGAAGCGGAACGACTTCCCAATTCTCTTCGAACGCGACCTTAAGTCCCAGCGGCGGTAGCGGGTTAGCTGTTGGCGGCAATACCCTCCTCGTCAGTGATCCACTCAACTTTCTTTTCTATAGCACGAAGACGAACGTCGGCGTTTCGGTGAAGGATCTTGAGAACAGGCAATTGGTTCAGATTCTTGCCGAACCTACGATCACAACACTCAGCGGGCAGCCAGCCAATTTTTTGGCTGGAGGAGAATTCCCGTTCCCCGTAGTACAAGGCGCGTCGACGGGAGCTACTTCGATCACCGTACAGTTCCGTCCCTTTGGCGTTCGTCTGGCATTCACGCCTAAGGTAAATGTGGACGGAAGCATTGAGCTGAAGGTAGCACCCGAGGTGAGCGCTCTGGACTACACCAATGCTGTGTCGATCAGTGGGTACACGATTCCCGCTATCTCAACCAAGCATGTAGATACACAAGTGGTGGTTCGTAGTGGGCAGAGTTTTGCGATATCGGGTCTTCTTGATCGCCGTACTACGGACGGACTGGCACGTACACCCGGAATCGCGAGCATACCTTTTCTCGGCACGCTCTTTCGATCTAAGAACATCAACCTGTCTACTTCCGAGCTGATCGTGATGGTCACTCCGACCCTTATCGATCCGCTTTCCGACGATGTTGGATCGGGGAGTCCGGCCCTTCCACGGCCCTTCTTGAACCAGAAGGGCTTCGACAACAAGATTCCTTCGGTAAACAAACCCCATGATTAAAATCTGGAAACCCAGGTTTGGAAAGGAGACGTTACCACGATGACGGCATACACCATGAGCCTTCTCTTCGTTTGTGCTTCGGAGGCGACCGTCCAAGCCGCGTTGCAATCCGCGTCAGAGCTGGACTGGAACACGATACAAGCATCGTACGACACGTATATCTCATCGCGTCGTCGGCCCCACTTTCCCGAAAGCTTGAAATCGTGCGACTGCTGTGTAGCGTTCATTGACTTCGACCAGGATCCGGAGCAGGCCGCTTCCTCCGCCGCGTATCTGAATCATGCTTTTCGGGATAACATCGTCCTGATTGCCGTATCCGGTCGCAATGAACCGGGATCGATGCTTTCGGCTATGCGGGCGGGATGTACTGAATTTCTAGCGCAACCGGTACAGACGCAGTCTTTGCAGGTAGCCTTTGGACGCGTACAACAGCGCGTCCTGGAGCGTAAAACGAACGTTCGGGCGTCCGGGTCTGTCTTGGCTCTGTTGGGAGCAAAGGGGGGCGTAGGCACTACCACCCTAGGCGTGCATCTGGCCACGTACCTCGTCCAGAACAACGGCAAGAAGGTCCTTCTTATCGATAGCAAGGCCCAGTTCGGTCACGTGTGCATCTATTTGGGCATGGAGGGTAGCGGATGCCATTTTCAAGAGGTGGTCAGCAACGTAAGTCGACTGGATAGCGAACTGTTGCAGGCTTTTGTGGGCCGGCATCCCAGCGGTCTCGATCTGCTTTCTTCCCCGGAGGTTGGGCAGAGCGCAAGGGCGTTGCATCCGGACGATGTGCAGCATACGCTAGACTTCCTCCGCACCGAGTATGACTTTGTGATCGTAGACTGCGACGACTCAGCGGATGAGATCACGCGAGCTATCATTGCCGCATCATCCCAGGTTTATGTGGTTGCGACACCCGATATCACAGCCATCCGTGACCTATCGCGGCATGTCGACGATCTGGCACGGACCGACGACGCCAGCAAGATCCATATCGTAATTAACAGATACTCGTCACAGTTTGCGGTGGGTCTGGAGGAAGTAGAAAAGGCGATTCGACTGCCGATCAGTTACAGCGTTCCGAACAACTATATCGAGCTAGTTCGCTCGGCCAACTTAGGCGTTCCGGTCAGTGCGGAAGGCAAATCCGGGTTTACGACGGAGCTACTGAAGTGGGCCAATGCGCTGGTCGGTGCGGTTGCTCAACAGCCGTCGTCCAAGCCGCAAAGTGCCACCGCGCCAAATGCCTGGAAGCTACTGAAAAATCTAGCGTCGACGTTGTCGATACAAACTTCTACGGCGGGAAAGCGAGTTTGAGATGGAGGCACGTGTTAGTACATCGCCAAAGCAGATGCAGGTTGCGACTCCTGTCCTGCGCACGGGACGGGCGGTGCAGAACGGGTCGCAACAGCGGATAAAAGGCGCTGTCCACAAAGAGTTGATCCAGCGGCTCGATTTGGAGAAGCTTTCGGAATTCCAAAGCTCCCGTAACGGGCAGCAACAACTTCTGTCCACGATCCATCAGCTGCTAGGCGAGCAAGAGACGCCCCTAAGCGCTACGGAACGGAGTGTCTTGGCGCAGGAGGTGATGGATGAGGTCTTCGGCCTTGGGCCTCTGGAGCCGTTGTTGCAGGATCCGACTGTAAGCGACATTTTGGTGAACACCTCAAAAGCTGTCTACGTTGAGCGACGTGGGCTTTTGGAGAAGACAGACGTTGTGTTCAACGACGATCGCCACCTGCTGCAGATCATCGACAAGATTGTTTCCAGTGTCGGGCGGCGTATCGACGAGTCCTCGCCCATGGTCGATTCGCGGTTGGCGGACGGTTCGCGCGTGAATGTGGTGATTCCCCCGTTGGCCGTGGACGGTCCCATTCTTTCGATCCGGCGGTTCGGACGTTCGCCACTGACAGCGGAGGACCTTGTGCGTACGCGAATGCTGACGCAGCCCATGCTGGAAACGGTAGCGGCCGCGGTGAAGGCAAGGCTGAACATCGTTGTTTCAGGTGGCACCGGCGCAGGGAAGACCACGTTGCTGAACGTGCTTTCGGGGTTTATCTCTGAACGTGAACGGATTGTTACGATCGAGGACTCGGCGGAACTACAGCTGAAACAGGAACACGTCGTCCGGCTGGAAACCCGGCCGCCCAACGTGGAGGGCAAGGGTGCGGTACGCCAGCGTGAACTTGTGATCAACGCTTTGCGGATGCGTCCCGATCGCGTGATCCTTGGCGAGGTACGTGGCGAAGAGACGTTGGATATGCTCCAGGCGATGAACACCGGCCACGACGGATCAATTACGACCATTCATTCCAACACGCCGCGCGACGCGATCGCGCGTATGGAGACGATGGCGATGATGGGCGAGGTGCGGCTTGCCGACAAGGCCATCCGCGCGCAGATTGCGTCAGCAGTTCACCTGATTCTGCAGGTGTCTCGTATGAGCGATGGATCGCGGCGCGTGACCCACATTACCGAGGTGACCGGAGCGTTTGAAAGTGTGGTCAACATGCAAGATATTTTCCTGTTTGAGAAGAAGGGCATCGACCCGCAAGGCAAAGTTCGAGGACGGTTCTTTGCGACCGGTGTCGCGCCTAAGTTCCAGGAGAAGCTGGCCGCCGCCGGCCTGTCGCTTCCAGCGGGACTTCAGAACCACGTGTGCGAGATCTGACCCGGAGACTATCTTGCTGATCCTCATAAGCCTTGGCATCTTCAGCTTATTTATCCCGTTCATCCTTCTTGCGGGGCGGCGCTCCGAGGAGGACCGAAAGATGCGGGCGCGATTTGCTGCCTTGAGAGCGGGTCGTGTGGGCGCCGGATCGGCTTCGGGTAGAGACACCGAGCTGCTGAAAAACGTCGAGGAGCGACCGAGCGGTTTGCTGCACGTGGCAATCGATCGTATGGCCTTGTTATTGAAACTCGAGGCGATCCTGCTGCAAGCAGAGAGCAAGCAGACACCCCGGGCGGTGTTGCGATCGTGCCTCATCGGGGCAGTAGGCCTGACGCTTGTGACGTTTCTCGGCACTCGCAATGTGCTCGTCACCGGAGTTGCTGCGGCAGCGGGCACTGCTGTCCCGGTTTTGTCGATCCGATTGAAGGCGAAGAAGCGCACCACCGCCATGACCAGGGTGCTGCCGGAAGTTTCGGACATGATCTCGCGCGCCTTGCGGGCGGGGCATTCCATCTCGGCTGCCCTTGGAATCGTTGCGGAGGAAGCTGCTGAACCCGCCCGTAGTGCCTTTGGCGAAGTGTTTCAAAAGCAGAAGTTTGGGCTCCCTTTGCGGGACGCGTTGCTGGAATTGGTCCAGAGCTTTCCGTCCCAAGACTTGAAGGTGCTCGTGACAGCCATTCTTGTCCAGCGGGACACGGGAGGGAACCTTGTGCAGATACTAGAGCGCACGGCAGCGGTGATACGTGAACGTCAAAAGCTCGAGGGAGAGGTGCGCGTCCATACCGCGCAGGGTAGGATGACCGGCTGGATTCTATGTATGTTACCGGTTCTCATGCTAGGGGTGCTCACCTTGGTGAACCCAAACTATCCGAAGACGCTTATCGATGATCCGTTGGGTCGCAAGTTACTTTATGGCGGGGTAGGTCTTCTTTGTCTGGGCGCATATCTCATTCAGCGCATCGTCAAGGGAATCGAGGTCTGAGAGATGGACGCCGGTCTGCTCTTCCTTAGTATGTTTGGCAGTTCTTGTTTAATTTTGCTGGCCTGCCTGCCCTGGGTACTGCGATCCTCCCCTGAGGCGGAGAGGATGTTTGCCTTGGTGAAAAGTAACCGCGAAGACAAGCGGCGCGTAGGGTTGTTAGAACGGCTGGTCACCATGCTGGCGGGAAATATCCGGCGGACGCGCAACGTTCTGGGCGGTGGCAAAAACGACAAGATGGCCAAGCGATTTATGGAAGCGGGACTGCGCGGGCAGAATCTTTCCGACATCTTTGTTTTGGCACAGATCCTTTGCTTACTTATGGGAGGCCTCCTCGGCAGCTTTATTCCGTCTGACTCATTCTTCCTAGTGCTGGCCTTGGCGGCGGTGGGATTTATGGCTCCGGACCTATGGCTGACGTTCCAACAGAAAAAGCGGAGAGAACGTATCCGGCGGAGCGTGCCGGATATGGTTGACCTCCTGGTAATCTGTGTCGGTGCGGGGCTGGGACTGGATCAAGCACTGCTTCGGGTGTCGGACGAATTACGCTTGTCTCATCCGGACATCGCGGAGGAACTCGAGCGCGTCATGCTGGAGCGACGAGCCGGGGCTTCCCGGATCGATGCCTGGCGCGCGTTGGCGGAACGGACCAACATAAAGGAGTTTGCCGCGTTTGTGAGCATGCTCTCGGAGACTGACCGGTTTGGATCGCCGATCACGAAAGCGCTGAATGACTTCTCCGACGAACTGCGCACTAAGCGGCGTCAGAAGGCAGAGGAAGCAGCCGCGAAGACCAAGATAAAGATCATCTTCCCGCTTGTGATCTGCATCTTTCCGTGCATCTTTATTGTGCTCTTGGTGCCGGCGCTTCTCGGGTTCATCCATAACTTCAGCAGCCTTGGCCGATGAAGTCGCCGAAGTCGTGCACGGACCCCCAAGCTAGGTTGTGGGCGATTGCAGAAGCGAGATCGCGGCAGCGGTCATCGCGGTAACGCCGGTACGCAACGTGGGTTCCGGGAGCGGTTCAAAGCGGCTGGTGTGGGGTCCCGGAAGGGCTTTGCCGGCAGCCTGCGCCGCAGCGAACTTGCTCGGATCCATCGCGCCGAGCCAGAAAAAGGCAACGGGGATCTGCTTATCCAGACTGAAGACGCCGACGTCTTCGCTGCCCATAACTCTCTGCTGCTGCAGGACATTGTCTGCGCCGAGCGCTTGCACGAGTACGGGCTGCAGCTGCGCCATCAGGGCAGGGTTGTTGAACATCACTGGGGTGGACTCATCGGTGAGCACGGTGACTCGGGCGGCCTTGTCGGGCGGCAAGTTGTAGGCGGTGGTCAGACCGGCGGCCAAGGAGTTGAGGCCGTCGATGACGACCTGGCGGCTCTTGTCGGAAAAGGCGCGTGTGGTGAGCTCGAGCTTGACCTCGTCAGGGATGATGTTGCGCTTGGTGCCGCCGTGGATGTCGCCCACGGTCACGACGGAAGGATCCTGGGGATCCTCTTCGCGGCTCACGATCGTCTGCAACTCGGTGATGTAGTACGCCGCGAGGGTGACAGGATCGCGGCCCAGTTGCGGGGCGGAGCCGTGACCGCCGATTCCGTGGATGAGGACGTCGATCGAGGTAGAGCTGGCGAGGGTGGGGCCGGGGACGAAGCCGAGCTTGCCGGCGGGCAGCGTGTTGGTGTCGTGGAGGCCGATGATCTTATCTGGCCGGCCAAAGCGGGCGTAAAGGTTATCGGCGAGCATGGCTTTGGCCCCGTCGATGGTTTCCTCAGAGGGCTGCCCGACGAGCATCAGGGTGCCGTGCCATTGGGACTTCGCCAGGGCGAGCGCGTGAGCGGTGCCGATCATGACGGTGGTGTGCACATCGTGGCCGCAGGCGTGCATGACGCCGGTGTCCTGCCCGGACTTAGTCTTGGTCATGACCTTGCTGGCATACGGAACGCCGGTCTCCTCGATAATGGGCAGGGCATCCATGTCGGCGCGAATGAGCAGCGTGGGACCCGGGCCGTTCTTGAGAATGCCGACCACACCGTACGCGTGGGAGCCATCGGGGTAGAGGCCCACGTGCTCGGTGACGGTGTAGCCGTCGGCGCGCAACGCCTTTGCGAGGATAGCGGAGGTGCGGACCTCGTTATGGGATAGCTCTGGATGCGCGTGAAGGTCCTTATAAATTTCCGTGAGGGCGGGGAACTCGGCGTTGATGGTGGAGGGAACCGATTGTGCATACGCGGCGGACAGCACGCCCAAGGTGGAGGCGCAGACGGCGAGGCGGACGCTGAAGCGGGCAAAAGTTGGTCGCATGGTTTGGGACAGTATGCCACGCACACGCCAGAGTCGGAGGAGATAGCCCCGTATGGAGCCTGACAGCGGGAGTATTTTGCCTCCCAAAGGACCAGGTCGCCTGTTGGCTTCAGCGCGCGGTGCGGCCGAGCAGATTTGCTACCAGCCGCTACGATAGGCTGAGCCAATGCCGCACATCGCCTTCTTTCCAGACAGCTTTCACGAGGTGAACGGGGTGGCCCACACGGCGCGCCAGTTCGTCGCGTTTGCGGAGCGCCGCGGCATCCCCATGCTGTGCGTGCGTGCGGGCGGGCGCGCAGACAGGCTTGTTCGGCAAGGCACGGTTGACGTTCTGGAGCTCGGGCGCAGCAGTTGGTCCGTGCGCCTCGAACAAGACCTCTCGTTCGACCCACTCTACTTCCGGCACGTCCGAGCTATCGGCAACGCCTTGCGCAGGTTCAGGCCTGAGGTGATTCACATCACCGGGCCAAGCGAGCTCGGCATCCTGGGCGCGGCGTTTGCCTGGCGCCTCGGAGTGCCGCTTGTCGCGAGCTGGCACACCAACGTGCATGAGTATGCCGGGCGGCGGCTCGCGGCGAGCACACAGCGGCTCGGGCGATGGAGCGCCGGGCTTGGCCGCGTCGCCGAGGCCGGCGCCCTGCGTGTCGCCACGCAGTTCTACCGCATGGCCAAGGTGCTGTATGCGCCCAATCCGCCGCTGTGCGCGCTGCTGCAGGCCAGAACCGGGCGCCCTTGCCGCCTGATGCAGCGCGGTGTGGACACCGAGCTCTTCTCGCCCGCAAGGCGAACGCGTTCTTCGGCGCATCCGTTGACGTTGGGGTATGTGGGACGTTTGTCTGTGGAGAAGAACGTTGCCCTGCTGCCGCGAATCGACCGCGAGTTGCGGGCCCGAGGTCTGGACCCACACTGGGTGATCGTGGGTCATGGGGCAGAAGAGCGCAGCTTGCGGCAGCAGATGGGCGCCGCAGCTCAGTTTACGGGTGTCTTGCGCGGCAAAGCGCTGGCGGTGGCGTACGCGAACATGGATCTGCTGGTCTTTCCGTCGCACACCGATACTTTTGGAAACGTTGTGCTCGAGGCGCTTGCCAGCGGTGTTCCAGCCATCGTTACACCCGATGGAGGGCCGGCGCACATCGTCGCGGACGGGCAAACCGGTTGCATCGCGGACGACGAGGGGTTTGCTGCCGCAATCGCGCATCTGGCCGAAGCGACCGATCCCAGGGCTGCGATGGGACGTGCAGCGCGAACCTACGCGCTCGGTTGCTCCTGGGACGCGGTCTTCGAGCGCGTGTTAGCGGCCTACCCTGTGCCTTGATGCGGCCATCTTTGCGGACGGACGCCGGCTCGCAGAGAGCTCACAAAGCAGTGCGGCGTTAGACGGCAGGGTGAAGTGGTCGATCGTCTCACCGGCAACCTCGCGAGCCGACGAGGCGAAGAGTAGACGTAGCGGACCGGATCGGAGGCCCAGCCCCTCGAGCGCACCGCGTATCGACAGTGTGACAGCTACACCAGACAGGTTGACGGCCCCAATGACATTTGCTACGGTGCGCGTTCCTGCCGGAGCCCGCCGGACCCAGACCAGCGTGCCCGGCACGTTGGACGCGAGCACCCGAAGTTCGCCATGACGCAGGGAAGCATTGGCGTGGTGTAACGCGATGAGCTGCCGGTAAGCGTGCAACAACGAACCCGGATCGCGGTCCTCAGTGACCACATTCTTCCGTGGATTAACGGCAATGGGCGCGGGCAAGGGAGCACTGGTGAATCCGGGCAAGGCATCAGGTTCTGGCGCCGTCGCCGGCAAGTTGGGGTCCGCAACGACGCGAACAGAAGAGGCAGGGGGGCCGGTCAGCTCGCGAGGCGGCCGCACATAGGGGTGGTAGGCGCCAAACTGCCCGCTCGGCGAACCCGCTGGGGCGGATCCGATGCCATTGGCCTCTGCGACGGTAGCCGGTGTTCGATTCGAGGGCGTCCACTGCATCACGGGCAGGGCGGCTGATGCCTTGCCGGGCGTGGGGGAAGGAAAGGTGTTCAGGCCGATTTCCTGACCGAAGTTCAGCATCACGGCGCCGCGTCCTCCGAACAGCAGGGCAGCGTCAGCGATGGCGTGGCCTGAGCCGGCAGCGGCAAAGACCGCAAACCGCTGCAGCGGATTCAACCCTAGGCCGGGTTGTTGGCTGGCGGCGGCCAAAGCATCACCAAGGGTTTCCGCGCTGCCGGACCCGACCGGCAGGGGCGAGGTCCCGACCAGCACACCACCGCGCGCCGTTGCCACGGTGTCCGTGCCGTGACGGCCAAAGGTAGGAGCAACGCCGGTGGAGGACGGCGCAGACTCAGTGATCAGCACGCGCTCACCGGGGAAGGATCGGACGAGGTACTCCAATACGGAAACCAGCGATGTATAGCTCGGAGCTCCCATCATGTTGCCCTCAGGCTTGGGCAGCCAGAAGCCAGCGATCCCGGCACTGAGCCAAGTGCGCGCGGAACCTAGGACGGCGTCACGTGGCCCAACCTCCAACGCCGCAGGCACGGTCATCAGCACGCGAAGGTGATGCCGACTCGCTTCCCGGATCAGATCGCCCAGATCGCGATCGGACACTGGCCCATCCAGCGCATCCGGCCCATCCAGGAGCAGCGCGTCGACACCGAGCGACTGGAGGTAGTCCAGCCGTTGCACGATGCCCTCAACGTCGCCCTGGCCATCGCCATCCGAGTCCTGAAAGCGGGCTGGGTCAATGCGGTAGATGACGGCTCGTAGCCACCAGGGCTCGGGAGCGACCCCGGACCCGGCCCAGCCAGGACGCGCAAGCACCTGCGCCTTGGCCGCGAAGGCGAAAAGCAGACCCAGGCCCAGGACGAACGCCGTTCCACGTGCAAGCCGAAACAAGGGAAGTCTTACTCCATCCACAATCGTCAGCGGACCGACGCCGACTGAGGCCCAGTCTCTTCCGTCAACGCTGGAAGGAGATCCGCGTAGACGAATCCGTCCCGCGCCACAACCTCACCGGCGCGCACTTCGATCCTACGCCGGAACATCGGCCCCGCGTGGGTAAACGTGTGGAACTCGCCATTCTCACCGCAAGGGTCTACGCCGCCCGGGAGTTCTCGCAGAAGATGGCGATCAAACCGCCGTCCCGCAAAGGAGGCATCGAGCCGGCGCGGGTCGATGCAGGTGAGCTTGGCTTCCAGGCCGCCGTCCAGCATCTGCTCGGCCAGCGTCCCGGTCGGCTCGCCCCAGAGCGGAAACAGCGACTGCAGCCCAAACGGGGCCAGACTTGCCTCGCGATACTGCCGAATGTCTTCTAAGAAGAGGTCGCCGAAGGCGATGCCATGCAGGCCCTCGCTGACGCAACGGTCGATCGCCGGAGCCATCGCGGCTTCGTAGGCTACATTACTGCACGGCCAAGGCAGGTTTACCTGCCAGAGTGGAAGGCCGGCTGCCTCCGCTTGTGCATGAAGGAGAGACTCGCGATATCCATGGATCGCCACGCGCGCGAAGTGCCGGTTCACCGTAGTCAACAGCCCAACCACCTCGAACGACGCCCACTGCGGGGCGGAACGCAGCCGGTGCAGGGTCCACGCGCTGTCCTTGCCGCCCGACCAGCTGAGTAGAATCCGCTTGGTCACATGCCCAAAAACGCGCGATACCGCGACTGGAGCAAGCCTGTGCCCCGTGCCAGGTTTATCTTGGCTGTATTGAACTGATATGACGCGCTGACCAACTGGGCCTCGGAGCCGGTAACCGCCGCCTCGGCGTCCACAACCTCCAGATTGTCCGTTACCCCGGCGGAAAAGCGGTCGCGGGCGTCGGACAGCTCTTGCAACGCCAGTTCGACGTTACTGCGGGCCACACCGACCAGCTGCGAGGCGGTCTCGACATCGAGCAGGCTCGCCCGGACCTGCGCCTCAATGGTGCCGCGAAGGTTGGCCTCTTGGTCCCGCGCCAGCTGCAACTGGGCGTCAACAGTCTGCTGCTCGCCGCGCTGGGCGGCCTCGCGGAAAATGGGGACCCGCAAGCTGCCTTCGGCGGTGAAAACGCCGTGGTACAGCCCCGTCGTCTCGCCCACGACCCCGTAGAAGCCATTAACCCCAAGTGTCGGAAGACGTTGATACCGGACGGCTTTCACCTCGTGACCGGCAACGAGGATGGCTTGCTGCAGCGACAATAGATCGTCACGATGGGTGTACGCCGTGTCGAGCGCCTGTTGCAGATCGAAGGCCCCAAGCTCGACAAAGGGCGTTTCATCCGTCAGGTCTACCTGTTGCCCGGCGGGCAAACCCATGATCCGGTTCAGCTGTATACCATCCTTGTCCAGCTGCGTTTCCGCGGACACATGTTGCTGCTGCTGCTGCTGGTACTGCACCTGAGCGCGCAAAACGTCCAGCTTGACGCCGATGCCAGCCTGATCTCTCTGGATCGCCTGATCCAGCAGGGCCTTGGCGGACCCTTCTTGCGCGATGGCGTTCTGGAGATTGGCCTGGTCCGCGAGCACCTTGAGGTAGGCCGTTGTGACCGCCTGAACGAGCTGCTCGTTCGCGTCCGCCAGGCTCAAATCGACGGATTTGAACTCCGGCTTGATGGCGCGGTAGAGCTCAAAGTCCGGCATGTTGAAAATCTGCTGGTTCAGGCTTACCTGTGCCGTCGTCGTGTTGACCTTGACTATGTTGTGCAGGTCGGCAGGGTTGATGCCGAAGGAGGACAGCAAAGGCCCCAGGTTCGCTGGCTTGAAGCCGAGGGCGGCGAGGTTGATCTCCTGCGCGGAGCTGGCGACCTTTAGCTGCAAGTCAGGCAGGATCGCATTAGCAATCTGCCCGCGGTAGCCGCGCACGGCGCGCTGGTTGGCCACCTGAAACTTGATGCGCAGGTTGCGCGCCAGGCCGAGAGAGACAGCGTCGTCCAGCGACAGCGGCAAGGGGCCGTCCACCGGTTTTTCCACAGCGAATCCACCCGGGCCGGCGATCGTCCCAGAGCCGACGAACTTGACCCCCGAGCCTGGCCCACGAACCAAGCCGTTGCCCGGCGCAGACAGTTGCGCGCTCGGAGCCTGCGGCAGCGCCGGCACGGCGGTCGCCTGGGTTGGTGTGCCGGCCTGTCCGGGAACTAGGTGCCCGGCACCACCCGGCACCGGCGGAGGTGACACAGTCTGCCCAAGGGCGCTGCCGCGCGCTACGCACAACGCCGCGGCTGCCGCGAGGAGGAATGTGAAGCGAGTGTGCACGGCTTTTAGAGTGCCATGCCACGCCGGAGGATGCGACTTCTTTGCTGAACGCGAAACGAAGCGAAGCGCCATCTCAGCGCTGCACCTGTTCCAGCTGTTGGAGAGCGGTCTGGAGGTCGGGTGCGGTGGATCGGTGCCAGTCGGTTTTTACCTCGTCCTGCTGCTGGCCGATCGTCTTGAACAGCAGCGCGTGTCCGCTGATGTGGATGTGCGTCTCCGCAATCTGCCACTTGCCCGGGGCGAGCTGCCGCCGCTGCACATGGAAGGTGCCGCCCTTGTCGATCTTGCCAAACACGCCGAAACCAAACTTCACATCGTCGGTGAGCGTGCCGCGCAGTAGCTGGATACGATTGCCCTCGCGGGCGATCACCATCTGCCCAGCTAGAACCCCGAGTACTTTGGATTGCGCGTCTGGGGGATGGAATCCCGGGTCCGGTCGGAAGTTGAGTGTGATGGCCTGTGGCGTCTCGCTGACAGGCGTCCAGAGGAAGGCAACGGGCAGCATGGAAAGGAACTCGCGGGCTTGCGCCCCGTCCGCCTCGGCTGTCTTGCGACTGTGCGCCTGCTCCTCCGGGCTGTTGACGAACTCACGAAGGCGGTCGAGCTCTTTGGTCGCGGCCGCCCCCTGGAGCGGCGTTCCGTTCAGCGTCAGCATGCGCCTGAGATCGCCATGCGGCGTCTCGATAACCTCGTAGACGGCGTCTTTGCCGGGCTCGACATCGTGGTCCCGGTACGCCCAGGGGCTGCGGTCCGTTGCGCTGGCGTGTAGCTCGGCGGCCACGGCCAGCTTGACCGCGGCTACGGCCGCAGGGTTGGAGGCTTCGGCCCTGGCCGCTGGCGCAACAAGGAGGACGCTGGCGAACGCGCCCAACAGGGCGAACGTACGGCCGAAGGACGCATCGGGGAGCAAGGGTGCAACGCGACGCAAAAAAGGAGCCCGCATGATGGATATATCGACTACTCCGGCAAAATCTTTACAAAAGAATTTTCTGGAAGCGTTCCGCCGAGCAAGTGGACGACGCCTTCCCGGACAAAACCACGCAGCATGGTCCGTTCCACCCCGTTAGACGGTGCATCGAGGCTTGCCGGTACAGGCGAAGCGCCGGTCGCAGAAGGGTAGGGCAGAGCCTTGATCGGCTTGGGGGTGTCGCCCCCGCCCGCCGGCTTGCCCATACCGCGGTCCATGGCTTCGTTCGCAAGCCGGTCAGCGATCTTGTTCTTGTGCCGAAGGGCGTGGTGGATTTCAAAGCCGGCCAGCTGCGCTATCCGGCGGCGAGCCTCTTCAAAGAGCGGTCGCAGGTCGGGCGAGTTCACCTTGTACTTGCCTTGGATCTGCTTGACCATCAGCTCGGAGTCTGAGATCACGCGCAGATTGCGATGCCCGTGCGCGACGGCCCAAGCGAGCACGGCCAGCAGCCCGGAGTACTCGGCAAAGTTGTTAGTGCGAAAGCCCAGGAACTCGCTGAGCTCGGCCAGCGGGTCGCCGGCCGCGTTTACCACGACGGCACCGAAACCGGCCGGGCCGGGGTTGCCGCGTGCGCCACCGTCGCAATGCGCCAGTACCCAATCGTCGGGCAGGGGCGAAAGCTCGGTCGGGACGGCTTTGGGCCGCGCTGGGTATTTGCGAAAAGCAGGCCGAGGCTTGGCCGACCCGCCGTCTCCAAACAGGGATTCCATCCAGCCCAGTGTAGCCGCTTGCGCTGCCCGCTGCCCGAGCCGTCAAGCGGAGACCGCGTCCGCTTGGATCCCAACAACGTCTAAGCCGTGGCTATGGTTCCCGCAGAGGTGGACGGCGGCCGAACCACGAACGGCAGCAGCGCCGAAAGCAGCAACACCACGGAAAGAATGTGCAAGCCGCTGCCGTAGTGCCCGGTGCTCTTGCGGGTGTGCGCGATTAGCAACGGACCAAACGCGCTGGCGAAACCCCAGGCCGTCAACATCAGGCCATAGATGGTCCCCGCGAACTTGGGTCCAAAGTAATCCGCCGTAAAGGCCGGCATGGTGCCAAACCCGCCGCCATAGCAGAGCAGAATCACAAAGGTGACCACGGTGAGTGAAGTCTGCGCATTGATGGTCGGCAGAATCCAGAACAAGGCCGCCTGCAGCAGAAACATGATGAGAAACACAAACCGTCGCGGCATCAGGTCCGAAACCCAAGCCCAAAAGATGCGTCCCGCGCCGTTGCCGAACGCGACGATACCGATCATGCCGGCCGCCACGGCCGCCGTTACGCCGGCAAATTCCTGAAACATGGGCGCTTCCTGCGAAATGATGGAGATGCCGGCCGAGGTGTTCAGGAACAACAACAGCCAGAGCGCCCACCACTGCCAGCTCCGCAGCGCTTCGCCGAGGGTAAAGTCGCGTGCGGCCTCAGTCCTTTTGAGCGCGGCCGATGGAGTCCAACCCTCGGGTCTATAGCCTTCCGGCGGGTTCTCCATGAAGTACCCTGCCGCGACGCACACCACAAGGTAGGCGAGACCCAGGTACAAAAAGGTGGTCAGCACACCGACCGTCTTGATCAGGTGCGTGGCAACGGGCGCCGTGATGAGCGCGCCCGCGCCGAAACCGCCCACCGCAATACCCGTCATAAGCCCGCGTTTGTCAGGAAACCACTTGACCAGCGTCGCGATAGGAATGATATAGCCGAAGCCAAGGCCGATGCCGCCGATGAGGCCGTAGCTCAGATACAACCACCACAGGCCGTGGTTGGACAGGCTAGCGAGGGCGACGCCGACGCCGTAGAGCAGGCCGCCGGTCATGGCAACGATGCGCGGTCCGCTGCGCCCGCTCCAAAGGCCGCCAAAAAATGCGGCAAAGCCCACCACAAAGATCGCGATCGTAAACGTCAGCGTGACCTGTTCGATCGACCAGCCAAACTTGGCGGTCAGGGGCTTGCGAAAGACGCTCCAAGCGTACACGGCGCCGAGCGCGATCTGCATGACCACCGCGGCAAAGGCGATACCCCAACGTTTTCCACCCATCTGCTTGATCCTTTTCCCGCAAGAAAGCGCGCACGCGGCGGGGCTGCCCGCGTTGGATACATTGCAGCCTTCCGGTCGCTGCGTGTGAGTCGGACGGTGCTTGGTTACTGTCGCTCAAACGCATGTGTTTACGCAACTACACGTTTCGGCATCCCCGTAACACTTCCGTGCCATGACCACAACCTGCTCACCCCTGAGGCGGACGTTCGTCCATACGCTTGTAGCAACCCCACTGACTCCGGAGTCAGCCCAAGCATGAGCCTTTCCCCCGCAATCGTCCTCCCCGGCGAAACCACCCGCCGTCGCGTCAGTCCCTTTGCGCTCGGTTTGCAGGAGACCCTTGCCGTCCGCCCGCCTGCCGCGTCGGTAGAATCAGCGGCAGGGAGCATGCCCAAGGCGGCCGCAAAATCCGGAAGCGCCCGCGTCAAGCTGACCCCGCAGGAGCTGGAAGCGCGCGCCCAACAACGCGCCGAAGACGACGAGCTGATCCGGGCCGCGCAAAAAGGCGACCGTTCCGCCTTCGATACGCTGGTGCGGCGGTACGACCGCAGCGTGCTTCGCCTGGCGCTCCACATGCTCAACAATGAGGAAGACGCCCAGGACGTGCACCAGGAAGCCTTCATCAAGGCCTATCGGCATCTATCCAACTTCCGCTTCGAATGCTCGTTTTATACCTGGCTGTACCGAATCGTCACCAACCTCTGCCTGGACCAGTTGCGCCGCCGCAAGAGCCGCCGCGAAGACCCGGGCACCGTGCTGGACGCGGCTGGCGAAGAGATGGACCTGATGGCCAACGTGCAGGACAACCGGGCGACGGCCGATCCGGACCGGGAACTGGAACGCAAGCACCAACACGCGGCCATCCAAAGCGCCCTGGGCGAACTGACCCCCCGCGAACGGACCGTGTTTGAACTGAAGCACTACCAGGGCCTGAAGCTGCGAACCATCGGCGAAATGCTGTCGACTACGGAAGAAACGGCAAAGAACACCCTTTTTCGCGCCACGCGCAAGCTCCGCGCGCGCTTGGCGGAGGTGAGGTAACAACAGCAAGCAGGATGTAGGAAGCAGGAAGTAAGAACGCCGAGCACGGACACCTAAGCACCAAATGCAGGCAAACGACCTGCACCCGCTGCACCTTTTTGAGAGGCCACACGAGGAACACACCATGCAATGCGAGGACGCACAAGAACGCATCGTTTTAGCGCAGTACGGCGAACTGCCCGACGAGCATCTGCTGCCGCTCGAACGGCACTTGAACACCTGCGAGGCTTGCCGGCGAGAGTGGAACGCCGTTCTGGCCATGCACGAGACCATGTCGCTGGACCCGGTCGTGGAGCCGCCGCCGAACCTGCTCGCGGCCTCCCGCATGCGGCTGGATGAGGCACTGGACGCCATGCCGGCGCGGTCGTTTGCACAGCGCCTGGCGGCCAACGCGCACCGCTGGCTCGGCTTCGTGGCCGGCAGCCCCGCGCTGGCCACCCTTCTGCTGGGGGTCGGTTTTCTGGGCGGCAACGCGCTCACCCGCTACCAGGTCCATCACACGGTCGCCCGCCCGGGTGCGGTGGTGATCTCGCACCCCACCCAGGGGCAGATCGCCAGCGTCTCCGGCATCCGGCAAACGCCCAACTCCGATCTCGTGCAGGTTGACTACAACCGCCTTGTCCCGGAAAGTGTCCAGGGCACGGTAAGCGACCCTGAGATCCGGACCCTGCTGCTGCTCGGCACCAAGCTCGCTGCGAACGCCAAAGCCCATGAGACAGCCGTCTCCGTGGTCGCCGCAGAGTGCCGCATCGGACACGCCTGCGGCGACGCGGATGGCGTCGGCCCGGACTCCAGTGAGCTGCGTCTGGCCTTGGTGAGCAGCTTGCGCTTCGACAAGAGCGCTGCTGTTCGGCTGTCGGCGCTGCATGGGCTCGAGCCCTATGTCGCTCAGGATATCCACGTGCGGGACGCCGTGCTCGACGCGCTCATGCACGACCGCAGCGAGACCGTTCGCGCGCGCGCCATCTTCATGCTGTCTCCGGTGGGTGCGGATTCCAGCGTGCGTCAGGCGCTGCGGACCGTCTCCACCGAGGACGTCAACCCCGCCGTGCGCAATGCCTCGTTCCAGGTCTTACAAAGTGCATCCGACATCGAGTAAGCCGATGAGGTCCGGGCTAAGTCCTTGTGTGTCAACCCACGCGCAGGCCGCGCGCCTCCGCCGGCAAGCTCTGCTGCTGATCGGCGTGTTGCTGAGCTTCGCTGGGCCGTCGGTCGCGGCACCGCACCGCTCGGCGATCGCGCACAGCGGCGCCGGGATACATGGCGGTGTCAATCCGCACGCGCCGGGATACCTCGGCATCGAGTTCCATGACATCCCCGACGAGCAGCTCCGGTCGTTGCGCGTCCCCAACGGTCGCGGCGTCGAGGTGCTCATGGTGGACCACGACGGCCCCGCAGGCAAGGCCGGTCTGCGCCCCCACGACATCATCGTGAGCCTGAACGGCCAGGCCCTTGCCGGCGCAGAGGCGCTACGCCGCATGATCCATGACGCCGGCGCCGGCGTACAAATTGCCTTAACGGTTCTTCGCGGGGGATCGCCCATGTCGCTCACAGCGCTGCTGGCGGATCGCGCCGCCGTGGATCGGGCGGCGGCGGTTCACCTCGCTGCTCCCGCTCCTCCCGCGCCGGTGGCTGATGCTGAAAACTCCGATGCTCGCGGCTTTGGGGAGCGGTTTGCCGCGCCCGACCCGCAGCCTTCCGTGCCGGTCGCCCCCCCCCCGTCCGCCCCCGCCACACCGCCGCCCGGCTCGGGCTTTCTCGGCCACATCGTCCACGGCAGCATCTACACCGGCGCCGTGCTGGACACCATGGAACCCCAGTTGGCCGGCTTCTTTGGCGCGCCGCAGGGTGTAGGGCTGCTGGTGCACTCGGTCCTACCCGGCAGTCCCGCCGCCACGGCCGGTTTACGCGCGGGCGATGTGATCGTCCGCGCAGACCTGTACACCATGCGCAACAGCGCCGACTGGACCAAGCGCCTCCACGCCGCCAAGGGCCGCCCTATCACGCTCATCGTGCTTCGCGACCGTCGCGAAATGCCGCTTACGCTCCAGCAAAATCTCAAGCGCCACTCATTGCTGGAGTGGCCTGCCGCGCTGTCCGTAAACCGCTAAGCGACCCTAGACGGTCGCCTGCCGCCACTCAGCCTTACTTCGCCACCGGCTTGCCTTCCTGCACATAGTTCTTGTTCCACCCCGGGATCTCCACCACATACGCGCCGGGCTTTTCGATCACGGACTGGCAGCCAAGGCGCGAATTTAACTGCAAACCGGGTGCGAGATCCAGACGATCCAGCTCCTTTTCCTCAGCCTCGGAGAGGGCCTTCGCGCCTTCCAGCACAAACAGATGGCAGGTGGTGCAGGCACACACCCCACCGCACGCATGGTCCAAGAAGACGCCGTAGTTCTCCGCGACGTCCAGAAAGCTCATCGGCTCGCCGTGCCCGTCGTAGGGCAGGGAACCGAACGGAAACTCAACCGTCTTGTTTTCAGGCTTAAAGGTCACCCGCACTATGTTGGGCGCGGGCGGAACGGAAAGGTCGATCTCGGGCAAAGCTTGCAGTTCGTGTTCGGACATGTCCCTCCCAGTGTAGTGTGTGCGGCGCTAGTCTTCTGTCGACGCGCCCGGCGTCTCCGGATCCGCCTCGGCCGCTACAACGGCATCCGTCGCCCGGGGAGCATCTTCGATCTGCGCCGGCGCAAACGGATGCGGCGCCGTCGGCCCCTCGCCCAGGCTTTCGCCGGCCGCCGCCATGGTCTTGCCGCCGATTGCTCCCGTCACCGCGGAATCCATCATCAGCTCAGCCAGCCGACGCGTCTTCTTGTCCAACTGCTCAATCGCGTTCCGAATGACGCGATGGTCGTCGCCCGCGATCGACGCCTTCAACTCCAGCGCCGCCGCCTTGATCTCCTGGTGCTCAATCGAGGTCAGCTGCTGCCACACAGGCTGCCCCATCGCCTTTTCCACGGCCTCATGGATCGTCTCGGCTTCGTTTTTGGCCTCGATCACCTGCCGTTCGTGCATGTCCTGCTCCGCCATATCAAAGCTCTCCAGGATCATCGATTCCACTTGCTCGTCGGTGAGGCCGTAGGTCGGTTTCACCTCGACCTGCGCTTCCGTGCCGCTGCGCTGCTCGCGCGCGCTCACATGAAGGATGCCGTTGGCGTCGATCAGGAACTTGACCTCGATGCGCGGCAAACCGGCCATCATCGGCGGGATGCCCTTCAGATCGAAACGCGCCAACGACCGGCAGTCCTTGGCCATCTCTCGTTCACCCTGCAGCACATGGATCGCCACGTTCGTCTGCCCATCCACGCCCGTGGTGAAGTGTTCGGTCGCGCTGGCCGGCACGGTCGAGTTCCGCTGGATGATCTTCGCCACCACGCCCCCCAGCGCCTCAATGCCCAGGCTGAGCGGCGTCACGTCCAGCAGCAAGAGGTCGTCGGTCGCGGCGTTCTCCTGCCCGGAAAGAATCTGCGCCTGCACCGCCGCGCCGAGTGCAACCACCTCGTCCGGGTTCAGTTCGGTGTGGAGCTTCTTGCCGCGAGCTTCGAGGTTGAACAGCCTGGACACCAGCGCCCGGACCGCCGGAATGCGGGTCGACCCACCCACAATCACAACTTCCTCGATGTCCTCAGGCGTCAGCTGCGCATCCTTTAGCGCCTGCCGCACCGGCCCGGCGGTTCGCTCGATCACCGGCGCAATCAGCTGCTCAAACTGCTGCCGAGAGATCTCCCGCAAGTAGCTCCTGCTGTCGTTATCGCCTCTTTGGTTGTCACTCCCGATTTGTTTGTCATTCCCGAAGGGAATCTGCGTTCCTTCAGCGCCGCCCGAAATCTCCAAGGCAATCCGCGCGGTCTCCCCCGAACTCAACGCAATTTTCGCCTCGATCACCGCCTGCCGCAGCGCCTGCACCACCTCCGGTTGCCCGCTTACATCCACGCCGAGGTCACCCCGGATGTCGTCCAGCGCCACGGCCATCAGCAGGTTATCCAGGTCGTCCCCGCCCAGGTGCGTGTCACCGCCCGTAGCGATCACCTCGAAGATGCCCTCATGCAACTTGAGTATGGAGATGTCAAAGGTGCCCCCACCGAAGTCATACACGGCGATCACACCATCCGTGCCGCCATGCAGCTTGTCCAGCCCATACGCGAGCGCGGCCGCGGTGGGCTCATTCACCAGCCGCAGCACCTCCAGACCCGCTATGCGACCGGCGTCCTTAGTAGCCTGGCGCTGCGCGTCGTTGAAGTAGGCCGGCACCGTCACCACCGCCTTGGTCACCGGCGTTCCAAAGAACCGCTCCGCATTGCGCCGCAACTGCAGCAATACGTAGGCGGAGATCTCGGGCGGCGTCAGCGTCAACCCACCCACGTTCAGCTTCAGCACCTCGCCGGGCTGCAACCCTTCCGCCAAGTGGAAAGGAAACAGCTTCAACTCGGGCACAACATCGGCTAAGTCGCGCCCCATCAGCCGCTTGATGCTGTACACGGCATTCTCCGGGTGGGTCAGCAGTACGTTGCGCGCCGCATTGCCCACGGCGAACCCATGCGCCGTTTCCCCATCGAACGCCACCACGCTCGGCACAATGGCGGAGCCGTCTTCACCGGGGATTACGGCCGGCTGATCGCCCTGCATGTACGCCACCAGCGAATTCGTCGTTCCCAGGTCAATGCCAACCACGCGTTCCAGTTCAGCCACAGCCACTCTCCCCGCCCCGGCGCACGGCCGTGCCACGCGTTTGTCACTTCGAAAAATCGGAGTCCTCTCTACAAGATGCCCGGCGGACGCCCGGTGATGCTGCCGAACCTTCCTGCCCCACTACGGCCACACACCGCAGCCCGCCCGACCGGCGCACACCCGCGCTTCAGGCCCCATCCGCGGGGTGCGTTTGGCTGCATCCAACGGCGGATGAGTGAAGAAAAAGCCCGGCCCTATGTCCACCTCCTCGAAGGCCGCGACCCCGCCGAAGTGCTGCGCGCCACGCCCTCGCGTCTGATCAAGGTACTCACCGCGCTGTCGCCGGAGGCGATCGAATACAAACCCGCGCCCCACAAATGGTCCATCCGCGAGATCCTGTGTCACCTCGCCGACTGTGAGGTCGCCGCGGCGTGGCGTCTGCGCCAGGTCTACGGCTCCGACAACCCCACCCTGCAGCCCTTCGAGCAGGACGCCTGGGCCCGCGCCTACGAGGGCGTCGAGTACACCACAGAGGCGGCCCGCTCCACCTGGATCCCCCTCCGCCGCTGGAATTTGGCCCTGATCGACGGTCTCTCCGAAGCCGACAAACACCGCCCGGCAACCCACCCCGAACTCGGCAATGTCACCCTCTGGACCCTAGTCGAGATCGCCGCCGGCCACGACCTCCACCACATCGACTCGCTCGAGCACATCGTCGCGGCAAAAACCGGCACCGACTAGGAGCCGCTCACAACACTGGATCCGTATTGGCCTCCAGCGTCGCAACCCTGCCCGCCTCACGGTCGTGAACCCGACCACGGATCTGCAGAAACGGTCGTTCCACGCCCAGGTAGAGGCAACCGGCCACAAGCAGACACGCACCCAGATACACCGGAAGCATGGCGTAGCTCCTATCCGGCATCCCCGGAACAAGGTGCCGCAGTAGGTGTACCGTCTCCTTGTGCGTGAGATACAGGCTGAAGGCCAACGTGGCCAGCAGCCTGGCCCCCGGCACGTGCACCCGCGCCAGCCACCCGTTCCCGGAGACCGCCGACGCCGTCAACAGGGCGAAGCCACAACCCAGCAGCGGATACCCAATCACGTCGAACACAGCGGCTCGGCCTGTCACGGACGTTGTTCGATCAACCGACAGCCAACCGGCGACGCCGACCAGCAGCACACCCCCGACCGCGAGGCTGTGGCCGCGCTTGCCCAGACTTGCCGCCCACGCAGGGCGAAACGTCTGCATCAGCGCCAGAGCCACACCGGCCAGCAGACCATCCAGCCGGACGTAGGTGGGGTAGTAGAGGTTCTCGAAGTATCGCGTGGAGAACATTTCGTCATCGGGCCCGAGTGGGCGCAAGGTGTGTACCAGCACATAGGCCCGCAGTCCCATCCCGGCCAGCAAAACGAGGCTTAGCACGGCATACACCCTCCACGCTGCCGGCCGACGCATCAGCAACGCCGTGAGCAGCGGCAACGCCAAGTAAAAGTGCTTTTCCACGCACAAGGACCAGGCATGCGAAAACGCATGGTTCTGGCTGAAGTCGATTAACAGGTTTTCCGTGAACGTGAGGAACTGCCACGGGGGCTGTAAGCCGGGAGACTCACGCCAGGCCGGCACCGAGACATAGAGCAGAAGCACTACGAGGTAAGCAGGCAGGATGCGGTACGCCCGCTTGCGGTAAAACGCCCAAACCTCGACCGCTCTTCCGTGCCGATACGGACGAAACAGCTGCAGCCCAATCAGGTACCCACTTAGAACGAAGAACAAATCCACGCCCATCCATCCGAAGTGCGTGGCCGGTTGCAACACCTCCGGGAAGTGGCTCCCCAGGTGAAACGGCATAACGGCAAGGATTGCCGCCGCTCGCAGCGTGTCCAGGCCATGCAGGCGACCAGGGGCGGGTTTCACCGACGCCTCGCCGTCGCGGCCTCGGCCTGCCTCCGGTACGCGGCGTCAAACGCCTGCTCCGCGCCGGTGGTCGCCTCTCGGTACCCCACCGGGTCGACCCAGACCTCGTCCCCTTCCTGGGGCATACGCTGCAACTTCCGGAGCATGCCGAAGGTACTTCCGTGGGAGGCCAGGAAGATGTCGCAAGGCAAGGACCGGAGCAGCGCAAACGTATGCCGAAAGTCCTCGGCTATGCCCGGGTAGGACGGCCGCCTACGCCCCCTCTGCATCAGCCGGTACTCCGAAAGCACGCTCCAACTGCCCACGATGACCACGTTGCGTCGCTTGCCGGCGGGTTCGCCCGGCACGTGCACCTGCATTGTCCAGGTCGTGCATCCGCGTGTGTGCCCGGCGGTGCGATGCGCCGTGAGCGCCACCCCGCCCAACGTGACCGCTTCGCCGTCGTGCAGCACGTGGTCCACGTGCGCCGGAGGGAACTGCGGCCTCGGCCCAAAGGCGAAGTCGGTACGCCCGCCGCTCTCGGCCACGTCAGCATCGCCATCCATGACCTCATTCTTCGCGCCGGTCTCGCGCACGATCTCGGCAGCCCCACCGGCGTGGTCCACGTGATCATGGCTGACCAGAAGGACTTTCGTATCGCGCCATGGAAAGCCCAGTTGCTCCACGCTGCGGCGGATCTGCGGCGGCGAGCTGGTGTAGTTGGCGTTGATCAGGATGTTGCCGGCGGGCGTCGTCACCGGATACGCGGCCAGGTCCCGACTGCCGACGTAGTACAGTCCGTCGGCAATCTGGAAGGGCGGCAGCGCCGTCGTCCAGTCCGGATTGACCGCGGCCGAGACTTCCTGCCTGCCGCACAACAGGGCAAGCAGGATCAGTGCGACTCCGAAGCAACGACAGCGTGGGACCATACTCTCTGGTAGCAGAAAGTCTGTTGTGCGAGACAAGGGGTACCGAATACGACAACGCCGTCGACGCCGAACCCGCTACACCAGGCGAAACCGTTCCCGCATCAAGCGCTGAAACCGAGGCTTCCAGATCAGGTCGTACGCCAGTTCTTTCCCAGGAAACATGGCGAGAGCGGCGTTGCGGGCATCGGCTACCATCGCCGCCGCATCGTCGTAGCTCAGCGTGTTGTCCTGTGCAATCACGCCCATGACCATGTTCATCATCATCTGCAAACGCCGGAGTAGCTTGGCCTCATCCTGTGCCGCGCGGGGGGTCTCGGGTGACGCGGGCGAGGCCGTGGGTTGACTCGGGGCGTCCTCAATCTCGGTAAATTCATTGCGTGTTTCGCTCACCTGCACCTCCTCGCCGCTGATCGGCTGCTGTCTCTCATTTATACGCCCGCTCCGCCTGTACGGTCCCGTCCGGATGCAGCAAAAAGGTCTCGGCCCCTAGCCGATCCGTGCGAAACGTGCGAACATGAGCCGCTTCGAGTCGCTCCAAGACCTCCCATCGCGGGTGCCCGAACGTATTGTGCTGGCCTACGCTGATCACGGCCATCGCGGGCTTTACCGCTTCGAGAAACTCCGGGTTCGTGGACGTGCGACTGCCGTGGTGCCCCACCTTCAGCAGCGTGACGGGCCTGAGGTCCCCACGCGCTACCATGGCAGCCTCGCTCGGCGCCTCCGCGTCGCCTTCCAGCAGCACGCTGGCCCGCTGCCAGTCCAGGCGCATCACCAGGGAGTCGTCGTTGCGCGCTTCGCCGTAGTTGGCGTACCCGGGTTGCGGAGAAAGCACGGTCGCCCGCATGCCGCCCCAGTCCACCACGTCCCCTGCGGCCAGCCAGCGAACCTGGATGTTCAGCTCTTCCGCCTGCGCCAGCAACTCCCGCAGTGCCGTGGAATGCCCAGGCTCCAGGCTCAACCACAGCTCCCGTGGCCGCAGGTCGCGCAACACCGCCGGCATGCCTCCAATGTGGTCGCTGTGGCCGTGGCTGATCACCACCGCGTCCAGGCGCCGCACCTGCCTGGACCACAGGTAGGGCGCAACCACCTCCTCGCCCACGTCCCACTTGGCCGCGACCCTCCCAACCGGGCCGCCCGCGTCCACCAGCATCGTCCGGCCTTCGGGGGAGACCACCAGCAGGGAGTCGCCTTGCCCCACGTCGATGGCCGTAACCTCCAACGTCCCAGCATGAATCAATGGCGAGGCCGGCCAAAGCACAACGACCGGCAACAACAGTGCTGCCACAAGGCCGCCCCAGGCCAGCGCCGGCCGCCGTGCCCGCAACGCCCATACGGCAAAGGCGGCCAGAACACCGCAGACCACCATGGCCGCCCAGGGCGGCGCGGGAACCCGCAGGTCGCCTAATTCCGCTCTTCCGAGCCTATCCACCACTGCCCGCACCAGGTGCAGCAGACCAGCGGTCACCCCGGAAGGGAGCGCTGCCGCCCAGGGGCTCACCAGCCCCAGCGCAAACGTCACAGCCGCCGACCCGGCCAGCAACACCGCAAGCGGAGCCACAAACAGGTTGCCGGGCATCGCCAACGGCACCATGCGATGGAAGTACACGGCCATGGGCAGCACCATGCACAGCTCAATGGCCGCGGAGAGAAGTACGGCTTCGGCCACCGTGAGGCTCAAACGAACGGCTGCCCCCGGCAGCGCTCCCGCCCAGCGCCAGCCGGTGAGGTCCCGGCAAAGACCGCCGGCCATGCGCAGCCGGACGCGCCTTGCGCCCACCACGGGCGGCAGAAAGGCGTCCATCTCCACTGTGTCCAGCCCATGAACCGCCAGCCGCCACTGTCCCAGAACGCGCTCGCCGAGCGGGACGGCCATGCCCGCCACCGCGATGATGACCAGCGCCGTCATCTGGAAGCTGGCCTCGTACAACGCGCGCGGGTCGGCCACCAGGATCAGCAGCGCCGCCGTGCCCAAGGCATTCAGCCCCGATCGTTGCCGGTCCAGCGCCCGCGCGATGAGGTAGAGGGAACTCATCGCCAGCGCCCGCTCGGCCGGCACCCCGAATCCTGACAGCAGCGCATACCCCAGGCCAAGCGCAATGGTCATCCCAACCGCAGGGAACTCGGGCACACGGCATCGCCGCAGCAACCAGAAGACGGCCCCGGTCAGCAGGGCCACATGCAGCCCGGAGACCACAAACAGGTGAAAGGTTCCGGTTCGTTCAAAGCCCGCGCGCAGCTCGGCATTCAGCGCGGTCCGGTCCCCAAACAGCATCGCCGCGAGCATGCCCGCGTCCTCCGCCGTAAGCCGCAACGGCCTCGGGAAATCTCTAATCGGGACCATACGCGGCAGGCTTTCCAGTCGGGAGGCCGCCCAGTGCTGCCACTGACTGAGCCGACATCGCAGACCCGAACGCTCCTGCCGCAGCAGCCGCACTTTGTTCACCTGCGCCGTTCCCAGCGCGCCAACCCCCTGCCCCAGCAGCCAATCCGCATAGGAGAACGCCCCTGGATCGCGGTACACCTCCGGCTCGCGCAGGCGCACCGGCGCCTCCACCACGTCGCCACAGCCGAGCGGCACCACGCCGCCGAACACCGTCAACCGCAGTCCACCCTGGACAGGCCTCATCGTGGAAACGTCCGGGGTTACATCCTCCACCGCGTCTAAGGCAAGATCCACGCCCTGGATCATCGTGCCGTCGTCGGCCTCCGCGCCGCCCGGCTCCACTTGCCAGGACGCGACCTCCGCGAAGGGCCTTCCATTCACCGGCTTGGCGTCCCGTAAGGAACGCACCGTGACCACACGGCCGCGAACCGTCCGGCTCAAGCCGTCGGCGTAGCTATGCACAGCCTGTTGCCGGTCCAGCGGGGCCTGCATCTGCGCGCACCAACAGCCCACACTGGCCCACAACCCCAGCACAGCTATCCAACCCGCACGCGGCGCCCAGCGCAGCGCCGCCCAGGCAATCGCCAGCAGAACCACCACGCTCAGCGCGAGAGACGCCGGCGGATGCCACTGCCGCGCGCACAGCACACCCCCGACAAACGCCAGCGCCGCCGAAAGCATGGGTATCCCCCGGGCCCGCAAAGGCTCTACGGGCGAGCGCCCGTTCATCCAGAAGGTGGAGGCACCAACGTTCGACATACGACGCGTACGCACCCCGCGAACGGGAGGCGATCTCAGCTGCCGTTAGCCTTCCACATCCGCGCGGTGCAGCACCATCACCGTTTCGAGGTGGTAAGTCTGTGGAAAAAGGTCCAACATGTACAGGTCTGCGACACGGTACTTGGCCGCTAACACTTTTAGGTCACGTGCCAGCGTCGTCGGATCGCACGACACGTAGACGATCTGCGCGGGCGCGACCCGGAGCAGAAGCTCACAAGCCTCCACGCCCGCCCCTGCCCGCGGTGGGTCCAGCACGACCAATGCCGGCCGGTCGCGTTGTGTGACGGCTTTGCGCAGAAAACTCAGCGTCGTCTCCCCTACCACCGTGTCCGCGGGACGGCGTAGGCCACGCCGCAGCTCCTCCAGCGCTACTGGACTGGGCTCGACGGCTGTGACCGCCGCAAAGTGCTGGGCCAGCGCGCGGGCAAACAGCCCGACGCCGGCGTACAAATCCCACGCCAGGGCGCCGGTCCGGTCTGCGCAAACGATCTCGACCAGCTGCGGCAAGAGGAACCGGTTCACCTGAAAGAAGCTGCCCGGCCGCAGCCAAAACGTCTGCTCGCCAACCCGATACGCGAAGCCGTCCGCGCCCCACGAGGCCAGCCGCTCGGACGCGCGTCCCGAGGCAGCGTGCAGCCGCGATGCCCCTACCGATCGGACCTCCGCGCCGGCGCGTTGCAGCCCCTGCCCAAAGGCCTCAAGGCTGCCCTTGCGCGTGGGCACGGGGCGCGCGCACAGCAGGTGCACCTGAACCGCGCTGCCGTCCGCGTCGCAGGCGATCTCGACCTCGGCGGCGGCTCGCATCCACTCTGCCGCGTCCCGGTTGCTTTCCGTCGCCTGCATCAAGGCTTCCGCCGTTCCCCACAACGCAGAAGCCGCGATCGGACACATCCTCACCGGCAAGAACTCATGGGTGCCGCGAACACTGTAGCCCAGCCGTATCGCGCGTTCGACCTCCCGCACACGAAGACGAATCCGGTTACGGTAGCCCCACGGGTCCGGCGAGGGCACCATACGCACCTCAGGAAGCGCCGGGCACTCGGCGCGGTCGAGCGTCTCGCGCAGGATCGCCGCTTTCATCATGAGCTGCACCGGGTAGTCTGCCATCTGGTACTGGCAGCCGCCACACGTCCCGAAGTGCACACAGCGCGGCTCCACCCGCGCCGGCGAAGCCTCCACAATCCGCAGATTCCCAGCGTCGTCGGCGGCTGGCTGTACGAGCTCGCCGGGCAACGCAAACGGCACAAATACGACTTCACCCGCCGGCGTGCGTGCCAGTCCGTCGCCGCCGTAGACGGCTTTCTCGATCCGCAGCGGACCCCCCTCTGCGCGAACGCCTCCATCGTTCACGCGGCACCGCCGTCGTCGCCACCGTCATCCAGCGGCATGTAGAACAGGCTTAAGCGGGGCAAGCGCCGCGCCTCAAACAGGCGCTTGTGCAGAAACTGCTCCCGCACCTGACGCGTCTGCACGGCCCCCAGCCGCGCCCGGTAGGGGGCGAGCTCGCGCTCCGCCACTTCGCGCGCGGCCAGCAGCTCCGCTTCCGGGATGCCGGCCAGCAGGGCCGCGTGCAGCCGCTCCTCCAACACCGTCAGCGTACGATCCAGGTCGTCCAGCGCACCGTGCGTCCCCGCGCGCACTTCTGCCGCCAGCGCCCGAAGCCGCGCCCCGGTTTGCGCCAGCGCGTCGTTTGGAACGCCATCCCCAACCGACTCCAGGGCCGCCGCGTTGCTGTCCAGAAACTGTGCCACCCGTTCCGTCTCAAATCCGGTTTCGCGGGCGGGCACCGGATCGCGTCGCCCGCCCAGCGACGCTTCGGCCATCTCCGCCGCGGCCTCCATCACCGCCTGCGCGCACCAGGCCAGCCCGTTTACCTTGGCCAGCCGACCGTTGGCCCGCGCTCGGCGTGCGTCGTACTTGTCAAACGCTGCATCGATGCCCCGCAGCACCGCCGCGAGCGGAACGCCCGCCTCGCGCCACGTCTCAATCAGCGCCCAGTCCAGTGTCGACAACAGAAGCAGGGACCCACGCCGCGCCGTAAACCGCTCCTCGACCTCGCTGAAGTACTCGAAGTAGTTCAAACCCGCCTTCGTGCCCGCTCCCCATTGCGTTCCCAAATCAGCCGAAGCCCATGCAGGGTCAGCATCGGCTCCACGCGCTGTACGAATCGGCAATCTGCGGCGATCAGCGTGGCCAAGCCGCCCGTGGCGACGGTCTTGGTTTCCGGTCCCAACTCGGCAATCATCCGCTCCAGGATGCCGTCCACCAACCCGATGTAGCCGTAGTACAACCCGATCTGAATGTTGTCCGTGGTGTTGGTGCCGATGATCTTGGGTGGCTTCTTGACCTCCACGCGCGTCAGCCGCGCGGCGCGTGCAAACAGCGCCTCGGCGGAGATCCCAAGTCCTGGCGCAATCGCCCCGCCGAGAAACTCGCCCTTGCGCGAGACCACGTCAAAGGTGGTCGCTGTGCCCAGATCCACCACAATCGTCGGTCCGCCCAGCAGGTCGAATGCAGCGGCGCAGTTCACAATGCGGTCGGCGCCTGCTTCGTTGGGGTTGTCCGTCAGCACCGGCACACCGGTCTTCACGCCGGGCTCAATAAACAGCGGCCGGGTCCGGAACATGGTCTCGCACAGGCGACGCAGCGTGGGGTCAAGCGGCGGCACCACCGACGAAATTGCCACCCCGGTCACGGCGCCGGGGTCAAGCCCGCGCATGGAAAACAAGGTGCCCAGCAGCGCGGCGATCTCGTCTTGCGTCTGCCGCGAGGGCGTAGTGATGCGCCAGTCCGCAATTATTTTGGCGGGCTCGGGCGCATCCGGGCCGGCAAACAACCCAATCACTGTATTCGAGTTGCCGACATCCAGTGTTAGCAGCATGCCACCCTGTTCGCTCCCGTCGTCTTCAGCTAGCGCTCGCGCACCCCGCCCGACCGCACCGTTCG
Source organism: uncultured Acidobacteriaceae bacterium (assembly GCA_964245045.1). Classification (GTDB taxonomy): domain Bacteria; phylum Acidobacteriota; class Terriglobia; order Terriglobales; family Acidobacteriaceae; genus Granulicella. The sequence continues at coordinate 38,693 of CAXTLD010000007.1, forward strand.
CCGGACACCATCGTCGCCGTCCACCAGCAGAAACCCGTGCGCATCTAGCCCGGCTGTCACGCCAGTATAGCCGCCCTGCTCGGGTACCTCGACCCGCTTGCCGCAGAGCCAGGTAGAGGCCTCCCCGAGCTGCGAAAGGACGTGGGGGCCGACCGCCGTTCCCGCATAGCCGTCCTCCTCCATACGGACGTACCGGTCGAGCTTGTCGAGCAGCGCAATGAGCAACGGCTGTCTGTCCGGCAGCTGCCAGCCCTCCAGAAATAACGAAGTCGCCAGGGTGGACAGCTCGGGCGGGAAGGCGCGATGCGCCACGTTGATCCCGATGCCGATAACCGCGTAGCGCAACATCGCCCGGCCACGCGTGGGCGCAAGCGGCGACACCGCTGTTTCCACCAGCATGCCGCCCAGCTTGCGGCTCGGTCCCGGGCCTGCAGGCCGGGTGACGAGATCGTTGGGCCAGCGGATATCCACCGTGATCCCCGTGACCTCGCGAATGGCCTCCCACGCAGCCAGGCCCGTCGTGAGGGAAAGGCTTGCGCCGATGGCGTCGGTGGCCGGCAGCCGGGGCGTAAACAGCACGCTCACGTAGAGGCCATTTCCCGGCGCGGAGTGCCAGGTGTGACCGCCGCGCCCACGACCCGCGGTCTGAGCATCGGCCACCCACACGCCGCTCTGCACCCCATGCTGCGCGGCCGTCAAGGCCAGGTCGTTGGTGGACGGCACCTCCGCGAGGTGCAAAATTGACCCGCCCAGCCCCGTGTGCCGCAGTGCCGCGTTGACCTCGGCCGCGTCGATGCTGTTGCCCTGGCGAGGAGTGGCCGACATCCTCGTCATGCTACCGCGTCCGTTGGGCGCTCGCACGCATCCAACACCCACCGCCGTTGCGGCACGCACGTATGCCTCTAGAGCTCGCCAGCCCACTTTCCCACCAGACCGCGCTTCTGCTGCTGCTCGCGCTGCCGGTCGCCTGTGCCGCGTGGACCGTCACGCACGAAGAGGTCTTTCGCGAGCCGAGGGACTTTTGCAAGGAACAGAGCCAAGCCGGCACAGCCCTGCTCAAGCGCAAGTTCTTTTATCTCTTCACCTGCGAGTACTGTTTCTCTCACTACGTTGCGGCGCTGGCTTTGCTGCTGTTTCAGTTCCGCCTGCTCTATGACGGTTGGCGGGGCTACGTCATCTCCTGGCTCGCCCTGGTGTGGGTCGCCAATCTGTACATGAACCTCTACAACCGCCTCCGTCTCGACATCAAGCACGAGAACGTCGCCATCGCGGTCGAGCAGGTGGCGTTGCCGGCGACTTCGCCGCTCTCGGCGAAGTAACGCTGTGCAGCGGCCACTGCGTGTTGGCGCGTTGCGTTGGCATTGCAGTTTGGCGCTGCGCGTTGGCACTGCAGTTTAGCGCTGCGCGTTAGCATCGCGTGTTGGCGGGTCCGATTGACGCCACTGCCACTCCTGCTAACGCGCAGCGCCAACCCCAGCCAATGCACCAGCGCTAACGCGCAGCGCCAACCCCAGCCAACGCGCCAGCGCTAACGCGCCAGCGCCAACCTCAGCCAACACACCGCCATCTGACCCAGAGAGAGAGGAAACGCATGGCTGACGACGCACAGCAACCAACACCACCGCGCGAACCCCGCGGCTTTGGCGAGCGCACCCGAGGTCTCGCCGGGGAGTATGCCCACGAGCAGGGCTGGGGTTTGGATGAGCCGGAACGCACCAAACTGCCCAACGCGCCGCAAGACACCGACGGTGGCACCGACTACGAGTACGGCGCGCGTGACTTCGGCGACGAGCCCGTCAACACGGCCATCGACCACACGGACCGCACGGTGAACGACACCGCAGCCGCAACCCCTTCCGCAACCCCCAAGGAGTAAGAATCCATGTCCAACGAACACACACAGCACGCCGGCAAAGCCAGCCTCGAGGCCATGCACGAGAACGACGCACACAACACCGGCACCAACGATGCGGTACCCGGCGGCGCGCACGCGCACTCGGTCGCTGCCCACGAGACCGGCGCCCAGCCTCACACCAAGCCCGCCGAAGACGGCCGCTCGCTCATCGCTCAGGAGGAGGTAGCGCAACGTCTAGATCGTGGCCACGCGAACAACCGCGGCGTCGGCGCGGGCCTGCGCGGCGATTCCGGCACGCGCGGTCAGTAGGTTCAAGCGCAAACAGAAGAACAGGCGCGGCATAGAGTCGCGCCTGTTCATTTTTGCAACTCACATTGATAACCGATGTCTGGAATTGAACGCGTTCAAATTCGATGATTATCCGAGATGATTTGAACGCGTTCAAATTTGCAGTTAGCTGTTGATCACCTTTTCCTGCTGCGCGCGTTCTTCGCTCGCGGGCCGATTGGTTACGCCCGGCTTGTCGCCCTCGGGAAGGGTCGGGCCACTAGGTGCCGTATTCGCCGTGCCCTCGTCCAACGACTTGGGCTGATTGTCGCGTCCGGCGTTGGCGTTAAAGGCGCGCGTTCCACCGGTCTGTGCACCGTCGCTGTTTTCGTACAGGCTGGGGTCGGCGCGCAACGTGTCCTCGGGGCTCATGTTCGGATCAAGATCGTCCTGCGCCGAGTTCACATCTTGTGCGGTATTGGTGTGCGGGGTCGTGGGTACTGCCATCGCGGTGTCTCCTCTTGCTCTACGACGCGGCTATGATCTCCGGAGGTGCCTGCCTCGCATTCTGTACCTCAATGACCTCCGCGATCGCATACGATGGGGGGCAGTACCAATATCATTCAAGGACTCTCATGCCGAACGGATCGTATCGCCGCGCTGTTTACGTTGCTTCAAGTTTTCTTGTCGCTCTTGCGCCCGCAACGCCCGCCCTTGCGCAGCAGTACAGCGCCACGTACGCCGCCTGCCACGCACGCGCAAAGAACCCGGTTCAAGAGACCGTCTGCGACCAAAGCGAACTGGGCAAACAGGACGACCGGCTGAATAAGGCTTACAAGCAAGTGATGTCACAGTACGCCGGTGATCCCGCCAAGCAGACCGCGTTGCGTAATGAAGAACGCACCTGGCTCAAGAAGCGCGACTACGATTGCAAGATCAACGGCACTACCATTGACGACGAGTGCCTGATGCGCCAAACGGCCCAACGCGCCGACCTGCTGGAAAAGCAAGTGAAGTTCTAGCGCTGCTCACGCCGCAGGCAAAGCTTGCAACGCAGCCTCCACCTTTTCTTTGAGCGACCGTGTCTCCTGTGCCTGCTTGCGAAGTCCGTCCACAATGGGTGCCGGAGCCTTGGCCAGAAAGGTTTCGCTGCCCAACTGCTTTTCCGCTGTGGCCAAGCCTTTTTCGAGCTTGGCAAGCTCTTTGGTCAGGCGCTCCCGTTCAACGGCCACGTCCACCTGCCGCTCATACACCACGGCCACGTCGAACAGCGCCGTCGACCGTGCATTGGCGCCGGTGAACGGCGCGCTCATTAACTCCACATCACGCACGCGTGCTAGCCGCGCTAGCAAATCTGCGTGCGCGTCCACCAGCGCGGCCACGCGATTGTCCGCATGCACCTGAATCGGCACCGGCTCTTTTTCCGGCACAGCCAATTCCTTGCGCAGTGCACGCACGGTCACCACCAGCTCCTGCAACGTGTCCATCGCTTCCACGCTTGCCTGGTCCGCGGGGAAGTCCGCCGCTTGCGGGAAACGTGTCAACGCGATTGACTTCGCCGGCACGGGGACATCCACCTGCGCGTGCAGCGCGTGCCAAAGCTCTTCGGTAAGGAAGGGCATGAAGGGCGACAGCAGACGCAGCGCCGCTTCGAAGACGCTGACCAGCGCGCCCAACGTCAGCGCGGTGCCTGCGTTCGTTTCCGCGTCGAAGTTGAGTCGCAACTTCACCAGCTCCACGTACCAGTCGCAGAACTCGCCCCAGAAGAACCCGTACACCGCCTGCGCGGCCTCATCGAAACGATAGTCTGCCAGCGAACGCGCCACAGCCGCAGCGACCGCATGCAGCCGCGCAAAGATCCATCGCGTCTCCAGCGGCGTTTCGTCGGGCAGCGCGGGTTGCAACGCTCCAATGCCTGCAAGCGGCGAGTGCAGCGATACGCGATATCCCGCCTCGCGCCCACGCTCGATCTGCATGGCGAGAAAACGCGCTGCGTTCCAGATCTTGTTTGCAAACGCGCGGTAGCCTTCCGTGCGTGCCTCGTTAAAGGCAATGTCTGTTCCAGGCGAGGCCTGCGACGCCAGCGTGAACCGCACAGCATCTGTGCCAAACTGCGTGATGATCGCAATCGGGTCAACCACGTTGCCTTTGGTCTTCGACATCTTTTCGCGATTCGCGTCGCGGATCAAACCGTGGATGTACACGTTGCGAAACGGCACGGTATCGGCCAACGATCGCCGCACGCCAGACGGCATGGGCACATCCTCCATCAGGTGGCAGCCCAGCATGATCATGCGCGCCACCCAAAAGAACAGGATGTCGAAACCCGTGACCAGCAGATCGGTGGGATAGAACGCGGCCAGATCGGGCGTGAGCGTGTCTGTGCCGTCCCAACCGAAAACGGTGAAGGGAAGCAGCCCGGAAGAGACCCACATGTCGAGCACGTCGGTCTCCTGATGCAAATCGCTGCCGCCGCACGTGGCGCAGACTGCAGGAGCCTCCTGGGCGACGTTGATCGCGGCGCACGCGGCGCAGTGCCACGCCGGGATGCGATGCCCCCACCACAGCTGGCGCGAGATGCACCAGTCGTGGAGGTTGTTCATCCACTCAAAGTACGTCTTCGTGTAGTTCTCCGGAACGATGCGCACATGCCCTTCGCGCACCGCGGCCATCGCCTTTGCCGCGAGCGAGGCACCGCCGCTCGCGGGCTCCTTATGCACCGCGATAAACCACTGCGTGGAAAGCCGCGGCTCGATGACCGCACCCGTTCGTTGACTGACCGGCAAAGTGAGCGCGTGGTCCTTTACGGCCACCAACGCGCCGCTTGCTTCGAGATCGCCGACGATGCGCTCGCGTGCGGCAAAGCGGTCGAGGCCGTGATACGGCGAGCCTTCCATCTGTATGCGCGCGCGCTCGTCCATGATCGACGGCTGCGGCAGTTGGTGACGCTGACCGATGGCGAAGTCGTTGGGGTCGTGTGCGGGTGTGACCTTCACCGCGCCCGTGCCGAACTCCGGGTTAGCCCAGCTATCCGCGATGACGGGAATCTGCCGCTCCGGGCCACCATGCGCACCGCTGAGCGGCAACATCAACAGCTTGCCCACGACGTTGGTGTAGCGTGCATCGTCTGGGTTCACGGCCACCGCCACGTCGCCCAGCATGGTCTCCGGCCGCGTGGTGGCGATGACCACGGAGCCCGTGCCGTCAGCGAGCGAATAGCGAATGTGGTAGATTTTGCCGGCGCGTTCCTCACTGTCAACCTCGAGATCGCTGACCGCTGTTTGCAGTTGCGGATCCCAGTTGACGATGTATGCGCCGCGATAGATGAGCCCCTGCTCCCACAAGCGCACGAACGCTTCGCGCACGGCCCGGCTCAGCCGCTCGTCCATGGTGAAGTACTCGCGCGTCCAGTCCACGCTCGCGCCCAGGCGACGCATCTGCTCCGTGATCGCGCCGCCGTACTCGCGCTTCCACGTCCACACGCGCTCGGTAAAGGCATCACGCCCCAACTCCTGCCGCGTCGGCCCAGCCTCGGCCTTGAGCTGCCGCTCGACCATCATCTGCGTCGCAATGCCGGCATGATCGGTGCCCGGCACCCACACACTCCGCTCGCCCAGCATGCGGTGCCAGCGGGCCAGAATGTCCATCTCCGTCTGGTTGAGCATGTGGCCCATGTGCAGCCGGCCGGTCACATTCGGTGGGGGCAGCAACTGCACGAAGCTCAGCTGCGCAGCTTCGCCCTGTTGCGGGGTTTCCACCGCAAACAGCTTTTCCTCAATCCAGTACCGTGCCCATTTTTCTTCGATCGCCGCTGGGTCGTACGCCTTCGGAAGCTCAGAACTCATAGAGTTTTAGCCTAGCAGGCTGCGCGGGCGAGCTTGTCTACAGGTCACGTCCACGTAGCAAACGCGGCACGTCGCGTGAGCCCTGAGTCACAGCCACAATCTCAATCTGATCCTGCGCGACTCGGTACACGATCAGGTATGCGCCTACCGGCCAGAACAGAAGGGGTGCAGACGATAAATCTCGCCGCGAGTGGCCGAGCCCAGGCCTGCTTGCCAACAGCCTCATCGCCGCGAACAGCCGATCCGCCCATCGCTCAGCAGCGTCAACACTGTCGCGAGCTATATTCCCAGATCTCGTCGAGGTCAGCCTTCGCGTCCGGAGCGACTCTGTACAGGCTCATGCGGCTTGCTGACGACGCATAGCAGCTTTGTCACGGAAATTGGCTTCTACCTCTTCGCCAGGGATACCTTCACCGCGATCCAGCGAGTCCAGCCGCCGCTGTATCGCTTGCTGAAAGTCGGCGAGCTCCCGGACTCGTCGCTGCTCCTCATCGTCAAGCAAACGTAAGCCTTCGCTGAGCACCTGTTCTACAGAACCGAAGCGGCCCGAAGTGATGTGCCTCTCAACGAGCGCGGCTATTTCCGGCGTGAGCGCAATCTCCACGGTAAGCCTCCAAGCTCATGCTCAATGGTCGTGATGCGCATGTCAATCTTCTTTCGCGCCCACAACTAGAAGCTGTACCGCAGCCCAGCCTCCACGCGCCGCCCAGTCTCCACGCGCCGCCCAGTGTCCGCCGCGTACGGCACACCGAACGTCGGTGAGCCGAGCACGCCGCCCACTGCCGTCACGTTGGTGTGATTCAACAGGTTGGCCGCGCGCAGGTTTACGGTCAGCGTTTGCTGATGTTCGGCCTTGGCGTTGCGCGTCAAGTTGAACGCGCGTTGCAGGTTGGTGTCCAGGTAAAAGCGCCACGGCATCACGCCCTTGTTGCGCGGAAACACGCCGGTCCCACCACTTGCAACGAGCAAGCCGTAGGTCGTATGCACCGCGTTGGGCGCACCGACGGCGGCGTACTGCGGTCGATCGTTGAAGTTGCCGTCGCCGTTGTTGTCAAAGCCCGTGGTGATGTTGTAGTGCGCGTCGCCGCTGCCGTTTAGGTTGCCGCTCAGGATCACCTTGTGCGGCAACGTAAAGCTGGCGTTGCCGAACAGATTCCACACCGGTTGGTTGCTGCGATGCGCGAGCTCGCCGGCGTTGCTGAAGGCGCTTTGCGGTGTCGCGAACGCGTCGTCGTCACTGTCGTCCAGCAGGTTCACGCGCACCGCGCCGACAAACATCTGCACGCGCTTCAGCGTGTGCTGCTCCACACTGACAAACGCCACATTCGCGCGTCCTTGCCCGCTGTTCTGCACCTGCAACAGATCGAGGTTCGGCACGCCGAGCGCGCGTCGTCCGGTTGGATTGCCGTCGAGCGGAGCGTTGACGTTGTTGCTGCGTTCCTCATTCCAAAGACGGGCCCAGTAGTAATCCAGCGACATGTTCCAGCCAAACGGCAGCGCGCGCGTTCCGCCCACGTTGCCGATCGCGTAGCTTGAATTGCCAAGGTGAGCCGCGGGCGCGCGCTGGCTGTGAATGGGCTGGATGCCGGCAAACGGATTGCACCCGCTAGGGCTGGCCGCGCCGCAGAAGACGGCGTTATAGCCCGTGCTGGTCACGCGATCCGTGCCGTCCTCCCGCAAGACCTCCGCCCATTGCCGATGGCGAAACTCACCGGAAAACAGCCCCTCATGCGCATGCAAGGTCCAAGCGCCCTTCTTGGTGGGGGACCACAGAATGCCCAGGCGTGGCGTCAGGCCGTTGCGCGTCGTGGGATCGGTTTGCACGAAGTACCGCAGACCCATGGCCATGTGAACGCCCTTGCCCACGTTCCAATCGTCCTGCACGAACAACGCGTTGTTGATCTGCGTGAAGCGAACCACCGGCGTTCCCGCCACGTTGCTGAACGCGGTGGGTGCGCCGCCAGGCAACTGCAGCAGCGCGCGCCGGTACTGCTCCACACCGGTGATGGATGCGGTTTGCCCGGGCAACGCCGCTCCCGTGGCGCCCAGCACCGGCGCGATGCCGCCGCCGAAGAGGTACGTCCCGTTGAAGTTGCTGGTCAGCTCGTCGTGGTCGGTGTGCGTACCCAGTTGCGTGCCGAACTTGAACGTGTGCCGCAGGGTGGTCAGGATCGCGTCGTCGTCGACCTCCACACCCAGGTTGCGCAGCCGCTCCGCGCCGAGCGTCGCGCCTCCGCCGGTAAAGGCGCCGGACACCTGCAGCTGCGGCGTCGTGGAGTTCGGGGCGTCCGTTTCCCTCACCCAGTGAAGCTGAAAGCGGGCCTCATGCATCAGGTGCGTGGTGACGGTGGTGATGTCGGTGAAGCGCAGCACGTGCTCCGCATAGCCGCTGCTGTAGCCCGTTTCGGGCAGATCCAGGCCGCCCACGCCTTGGTTCGCGAAGCTGTTTACGTTGGGGCTGTAGGTGGCGATGAACGTGTTTTTCGCGCCAAGCTGCCAGTCCACGCGAGCCTCGCCCACCCATAGGCGTTGCGGTGTCGCGACGTTTTGGCTGACGTGTATGGGGTTCCCGTTTATGTCCAGTGTCGTTGCGTTCACCAGCCGAAGTCGTCGATCGCCCGGTGTTCCAAGGTGAGCGAAAAGTCCGAGCCCTGCTTGCGGATGGGCCCGTTCAGCTCGAAGCCGTAGCGCTGTTTGCCCAGCGGCGCCTTGCTGGTGGCGAACGGGTCCGAGGCGTTCATCCAACCGCTGCTGTTGGTGGCAAAGAGCGCGCCGTGAAACGCGGGTTGGCCTGGCTTGGTATAGACCTCGATGCGCCCACCTTCAAACGGCGGTTCACGGTACTCGGCCGAGTAGAGATCGGGGTTGACCTTGATGTACGCAATGGAGCTCTTGGGCGGCAGCTTGCTCGATTCCTGAAAGCCGTTCACGGAGATGGTGGTGTTAGCTGGGTTGCCGCCGGCCGCCGCCCCCAGCTGTTGCAACTGCCGCTGCAGATCGTCCGGATCGTCGGCGAGCGCTTGCAGCTGCTTGCCCGCGATCGTCTGGCTTGTGCCCGTGCCCTGCGTGTCGGGTGCGGTCACTTCGTCGGCGTTTACCTGGACGCCGATCTCCACGTTCGCCGGTTGCAGCACAAGCTCCACGTCCGCCCCACGCGGCATTCGCACCTGTATCTCCGCTGCAGCAAAGCCTTCCGCTTGCACGCGCAGCCGATGGGTTCCTGCCGCCACGCACGCGAAGCGAAACCGACCATCGCTTCCGCTGGTGAGCGGCGCGGCGTCGTCCAGCGTGACTGCCGCTCCCGGGATCAGAGCCCGTGTGCTATCGTGCACGGTGCCCGCCAATGCGGTCGCGTGGTCCCCGGGACAGGGGCTGTTGACGGCAGCTCGCGTTTGGGCGATCGCTGTGCTCTCGACTGCGGTCAGGGCATACGGAGCGACAAGCACCACAAGTGTGGCTGGCGGGAAGCGGCGTGTCATAGGGGTCCTCATAAGAGCCCGAGGTCGTTGCCGAAACGCAGCACCTGCGGTGATGGCCGTTGCTCGGCTCCAACGTATGCCGATCCCTACGTTCTGTTGCGCGCTGCGGTTCCCGATGCTTTGCAGGAAACCGCTGCGGGCGTGGACGGGAACCGCGCTGGCGCTGAGGCGAGCAAAACGAAAGGCAGCGCCGGTGCGCTGCCTTCACGTTCTGTTGGCGTTCGAGGCGAAGCTAGAAGGGGTTGACCTTGTTCAAGCCCTTCTTCTTTTTGTGCTTGCTGGAGCTCTCGTCGTTCTTGTCGAACTCCGGCTTGGGGTTCTTCTTCTGGTTGGCGGCCCTGGTCTGCGCCGCGGGTTGCGGGTGGCCTTGCACCTCGTTTACCGCATCCGGTGCCGGCGCCGGTGCTTCGGCCGCAGGAAGCGGGGCGTTCGCGGACGGTCTGGGCGTGGTGATCCCGTAGTTCGGATCTGCCGCGCCGGTCGCTGCGGGCCGACCGCTGGCCAAACCGCTTACCGGTGCGCCGGTCATGGTGCCGGGCGTCAGCACATCCACACCCAGCGACGCACCCGCGTTACCCACGCGCGCTCCACCACCGCCGCCTGGCGCAGCCGGGGCCGCCTCGCTCATGGTCCCTGTGGAGCGTGTGCCTTCAGTTGTGTTGCCCACGTCAGACAACGTCAGCGGCGCTCCCGCGCCCGCCGGAGCCGGCGTCGGCTCAGCCGGAGGGGGCGTGTTGTTGGCTGCATCCGCCGCTGCGGTGCGCGCAGGCTGGGCCGCGGCCGGGTTGAAGGCGACCAGGTAGTCGGCTTCAATCTGATGCACGATGGCCGGCGCCACAGTCGGCTTGGCGTCCTCGAGCGGTGGCGCGCCCAGCTGCGCGGCTGTCACCGTGTCCGGCTTGCGGACCAACAGCAGCTCCAGGCGCTTGCGCATGGTGTACTGGGCGCGGCTGCCTTCGAGCGCATCGCTGGCGGCCACCTGCTCGGCCGTCGGTTGCGGAATCGGCAGATTCATCGTCGCCAGACGCTCCTTGGCGTCCTCGGCGTGGGGCGCGGCGGCGTGCTCCAGAACCACCGCCCGGTACGCGGCGGCGGCCTTGCCGTCGTACTCCTGTTCGAGCTTGGCCTTCGGGCCCTCGGGCAGGTTGGCTTGGGCGCGAACGATTCGCGCCTCCGACGCGTACGCGTCGCCGATGCCGATCAGCGTATCGTCCATGTGGCTGAACAGGGGGTACGTGTCGACCACGGTCTGCAAGCGCGCGATGGCCGCGGGGTAGTTGTTGCGGGTGACGTAAAACGCCCCCAGGTCGAACTCCCGCTGCGCCAGCACCTCCTGCACGTCACGCAATTTCTGCGTGGCTTCTTTCAGAAGCGACTTCGGTGCATCCGGGTAGGTCTTCAACATCGTCCGGTAATGATTCTCGGCCTTAATGGCCTTGGCATAGTCCCGGTCGGGCGTGTCCATCTGCTTCAGATAAATGTCGCCCATGCGCATCTGCGCTTCGGCGGCCTCGGGCTGGTTGGGGAAAAAGGTGATGAAGTCGCCGTACTCCTGCTCGGCCTGCGCCATCGCGGCCGAGCCGCCTTCCTTAAACCAGCAGTCCGCCACCGCCAGCTTCGAGCGCATGAGGTATTGCGAGTCGGGGTACGTGTTCAGCAAGGTCTGCAGGTCCAGCCGCGCGACATCGAAGTGGCCCTTCTTTTCCTGATCGAGTGCCTTATCGTAGAGCTGTTTGTCGGGCAGGTTGGCGTCGCGGCCCACGAGCGGGTTGTACTTGTTCTCTTTGCGCAGCTCGGCTCTGGTGTCTTTGGTCTGCACCGCGCGCTCGTCCTTGGCGACCTTCTCCTTGGGCTTCTTGTCCGTGCTGGCGGGCGCTTTGGCCGGCTTGGCGGCGGTCGGCTTTGCACTTGCCGTCGAACCGGTCGGCTCGTCTTTCTGAATCCACTTGTGCTTCTTCGGCGCTGCCGGGGGCGCGGGAGCCTCGTCGGTCTGGGTTCCCGTTTGAGACGCCGTCTGCGCGGCAGAGGAGGACGTTGCCGCCGGTTCGGTGGTTGCGGTTTGGGCCCTTAAGCTCGGTCCCGTGATCAAAAGCAGCAGGGCTACGCCGGCAGCTCTGCCTGCACGGCTGTGAGGAAAAAAGTTCGGCGATTCAACCCGCATCCACAACTCCCTTACCGCAGCAGGCCCAAAGGCTGCCGCGTACGTCCCATTTTAGTCTAACCAGCAGCGGAGAAACCTTTTCAGACCTTGAACGAAGCCGCCTCGCGAGCCGTGCTCAGGAGCTCACGCGCGTTTTGCTCCGTTCGGCCCGGCTGAAAGACCGCCGACCCGGCCACCAACATGTCTGCTCCCGCTTGGACGACCGCGCCCACCGTGTCGTGAGCGATGCCGCCGTCCACCTCGATGCGAAAGTTCAATCCCATCTCCGACCGCAGCCGCCTGAGGTGCGCGATCTTTTCCGCCGCCCGCGGCAGAAACTTTTGCCCACCGAACCCAGGGTTCACGCTCATGACGAGCACGTGGTGCACCATCGGCAGTACCTCCACGAGGAAGTCCACGGGGGTGGCAGGGTTGATGACCACGGCCGGCTGGCAGCCATGGTCGGCGATCAACTGCAGCGTCCGGTTCAGGTGCCGACACGCCTCCCAGTGCACCCCGATAAAGTCCGCGCCGGCCTCGGCGAACTCCGGGATGAACTTGTCCGGATCCTCAATCATCAAATGGCAGTCCAGCGGCAGTTTCGTCACGGGACGAATGGCTTTCACGACCGGCGGCCCAAACGTGATGTTCGGGACAAAGTGTCCGTCCATCACGTCCACATGGACGATCGTTCCGCCCCCGCGCTCGGCTGTCGCGATCTCCTCGGCGAGGTTCGAAAAATCAGCCGCCAAAATAGAAAAACAAAGCTCAATCAACGCTGCTTCTCCACCGTTCCTTATGGGCAGGATAGCAGCGCTGGGCAGCCTGCACGGTCATAGGACGGCCTCGCCCGGCAACATCGCTCTCGCTCGGCGCTTTCGCTTCGGCAGCACCGCCACCACCCTTTCCACCCCCTCTCGCCCCGGATGCAGGAGCTTCGTTTTGATTTCACTTTTGCCTCCAGGCTCCTCGCCATCCTTATCGGCAGTTTCCGCCAGAACTTTAGCCGCCTCTCGATCCACAGGGGGCAGCTCCGGTGGCGGGCCAAGCACGACGCGCGCGGCCGCGTTCAGCAACCGGCGCACCGGCCAGTTGTCCTCCTGGTTGGGCAGCAGCACCTCGCCGGCGCGCTGCTTTTCCGGCCGGTAGTACCAGCGCTTGAACAAGGCCAGGGCATCGCCGCGCTCCGTGGGCTCCGGTTCCCCCGCAACCTGCCGAGCCGCTTCCAATCGCGCCAGAATGCCGCGCGCGCGGTCTTCCGGCGACATCCCTGCGCTCCCGTCCGCGCCGTTGTCCGCGGCGCCTTCGGGCACCGGCGCCAGCATCAAGGGTTGCGCGAACAGGCTCGACCCCACGGCGGTCTGCTCCCGCACCGCGCGGACGCCCAGCGTCGACAGCCGCTCCGGCCCCAGCAAGCGACCACCCTCCAGCAGATACACGGCCGCCTCCTCGGTCCCGGAGCCGTCGTCCAAAGGCGCGGCGGCCTGGACGACGAGCGCCCGCACCTCGTTCGCCGCGCGCACCAACGGATCCGCTCCTTGCGCCACGGCTTTCACCTTTTCCCATTGCCGGTGCAGCGCGGCGGCGCCTTCAAAGTCCATGCCCTCGCTGGCCTGGTCGCGCCGAGCCGCGATCTCGGCCATGAGGCTCTCGCCGCGGGTGCGGAGGTAGGCAAACACCCGCTCGGCTTCGACGCGGTACACGTCGCCGGTCACCGCCATCTTGCAGGGGGCGAGGCATCGGCCCATCTCGCCGTAGACGCAACCGGGGTGCTCCGAGTGGACGATCAAGTCCTCATGGCAGCGCCGCACGTTGAAGAGCTCGCCGACGGCTTCGGCGACTCGCTCCGCCGCCGCCCGTGAAGCAAACGGGCCAAAGCTTTCTTTGAGCGCGCGCCGGCTCATCTTGTTGGAAACAAAGACGCGCGGATGTTCGTGCCCCATGGTCACGCGAAGGAAATAGGGGCAATGGAGCCGCAATCGCTTGCGGGCCTCGGCATCTCCGAACAGCGCATGGGTGGCACGGTACAGGAGCAGAACCGACTCGAACTCCGAGCCCGTGACGGTCCACTCGACCGAGCGAACACGGTCCCGCAGGTTCAGCCGTTTGGATAGGACCGGTTGCCCATTGGCGTCCACGGTCTCCGGGGGCAAAAGCAGGCGGCGTACACGTCGTCGCAGGTCGGCGGCGCGCATCAGGTACGGCTGATCGGTGTCCCGTTCGCCGCGCAGGGCGAACACCCCGGCCCGCGCCGGCACCTCGCGCAAGACCGCCTCCGCCGTTTCGGGCTGGAAGGGAAGCTTGTTCCGGAATGCGAAGCGCTCCGCCATAAGCAGGATTTTAGTGCCGTGTCCCGCTCCCGCGCCTACACCTTCCCGGCTACACGCCGCCCTCCGGTGACCTGAAATGCGACAGAGTGGCGAAAATAGTTGGAACCAAAGCTCGGCCACCGGCGTAGTCTCGTCAGCAACGATCCCAAAGCGATCCTTCCAGGAGCGAACATGCGCATTTCCGTACTCGGTTGTGTTTTTTTGCTTGGCTCTCTAAGCTCTGCTGCGACCCTGGCGCAGGCGCAGAGCTTCTCTACCGCGCCCTGCACGAGCAACGACGGCGACTCGGACGGCGGTTGGTTTGGGCATCAGCAGCGCGTCTGCGAGATGCGCCGGGCCACGCTGCCGCTGGTGAACGGCCAACTCGGCGTAATGGGCAAGAACGGCGGGATCGAGGTGATTGGGGAAGACCGTAACGACATCGCGCTCGAGGTGAAGGTGACGGCGAACGGCTCGTCGCGTGAGAACGCCGACAGCATTCTTCACCAGGTGCGCCTTGTGGTGCAGGGCAGCAACATTCGCGCCGAGGGCCCTACCGAATCCGGTGGCGGCTGGTTCCATGGGAGCGGTTGGTCGGCGAATTTTCGCCTCCATGTGCCCCATCGCATCGCTCAGGCTGAACTGCACACCTCAAACGGCTCTATTCACGTCACGAATCTCGATGGGCGCGTAAACGCGACGTCGAACAACGGCGGCATCGAAGTCGCGCACGTTCGCGGCGACGTGACGGCCAGTTCCACCAACGGCGGTCTGCACCTGGATGACCTAGCCGGGGCCGTTCACGCGGAGACGACCAACGGCGGCGTCCAGATCTCGCTGGCCGGCAGTCGCTGGCAGGGAAGCGGCCTGTTTGCAAAGTCCACCAATGGCGCAATCTCGCTCAAGGCTCCGGATCGTTTTGCCGCCCACCTCATCGCGGATACGACCAACGGCGGCATCTCGGTTGGGTTCCCGATCACGGTGCAGGGCAAGATCGGTCGCCACATCGACACGGACATCAATGGCGGCGGTCCCACGGTGCACCTGGAGACCACCAATGGCGGTGTCTCGATCGACCACAGCTAGCCGGTGGCGGGTTTAACTGCCTGCCACCGTCATGCTCTCGATGCGCACAGTGGGCACCGCCCCGGAGCCGCGGAACTCGAGGTCGTTGCCGATGGCGCTCACGTTGCGGAACATGTCTTTCAGATTGCCGGCGATGGTGATCTCCTCCACCGGAAACGCGACTTCGCCGTCCTCGATCCAAAGGCCGCTCGCGCCTTGCGAGTAGTCACCCGTGACCAGGTTGACGCCGAAGCCCATGGTGCTCAGCACAAGGAGGCCGCGGTTCACGCCTTGCACGATGGTCTCGTGGCTCAGCCCGCCGGGTTCGAGAAAGTAGTTGCCCCCGCCGATGCCCGGCGCTCCTGCGAGACCGCGCGAGGCCTTGGCGTTCGAGGGCATGTGCAGCTTGCGGCCCGTGTAGGTGTTCAGCAGCAGCTCCTTCAGCACGCCCTGCTCAATGACGACGGTGCGCCGCGTGGGCAAACCGTCGCCGTCGAACGGCGAGGTGCCAAACCCGCCCACGCGCAGGCTCGACCCGTCAGGGAGCGTGTGGTCGAAGACCATGGTTCCATCGTCGACCACGGTGATGTTGTCGCCCGCGACCGCCTCGCCCAGTTTGCCGGCAAACATGCTGGCGTTGCGGTAGATGGCGTCGCCGTTGGCCGCGCCGAGCAGGTTGGCCATCAGGCCCCGCGCGGTCTCCGGCGGAAACACAACCGGCACCTGCTGCGTGGCGACCCGCCGCGCCCCCAGCAACCGCAGCGCGCGCCGTGCGGCCTCGCGGCCCACGGCCTCGGGATCTTCGAGCAACCGTGCCGTTCGCGCGCTGGAGTACCAATGGCCCGTCTGCATGCCGGATCCGTCCTGCGCGATGGGCGTGGCGGAAAAGCCGACGTAGGATCGGCGGTACTGACCGGCAAACCCGCGCGAGTTGACCATCACGCGATGCGCGGAGGAGCAGTCGAAGCTCGCCCCTTTGGAGTTCTGCAGGCGCGTATCGAAGCCAAGCGCCGCCGCCTCCGCCCGCCGCGCCATCTCAATCCGCTCCGGTGCCGGGATGCCGATGGCGTCTTCGAAGTAGAGGGCCTGCGTGTCGGCGTCGTGCATGCCGAAGGCTTCGCGCTCGGGCAGGCCCGCGAACGGATCGACGCCCGTCACTTTGGCAAGGGCCACGGCGCTTTCGACCGCACGCGCCAACCCGGCCTCGCTCAGGTCGGAGGTCGACGTGGAGGCCGTGCGCTGCCCGCCTTCCGCGGCGCAAAACACGCGCAGCCCCAGTCCACGCGAGCCGGCCTCGGTCAGCTGTTCGACCTCGCCCAGGCGAACATGGACGTTGAACTCATCGCCCTCGTACGCCACCACCTCGGCGTCCGTGGCTCCGGCGCGCAGCGCGCGGTCCAGCACCTGATGCGCGACCTCGGCAAGCGCACCTCCCATCTTTTCTGCTTCGACACGATTCGCCATACTGGTCCATTGTCGCAGGCGCCGGGGTTGGCGCTGAGCGTTGGCTGGTGTTGGCGCTGGTCTCAACTGGAATCGCCAACACGCAGTGTCAACGCGCAGCGCCAAACTGAAGTGGCCAACACGACGCTCTAGCGCGCGTAGCTGCGCACCCACTCCGTGAGGCTGCGGACGGCGATGCCGCTGGGTCCCTTGGACTGCCAGGACTTGTCGGTGTCGAGCCAGGCGGTGCCGGCGATGTCTAAGTGAATCCAGGGTGTATCGCCGACAAACTCCTTCAGGAACATGGCGGCGGTGATGGAACCGCCGTAGCGGGAGTTGCCGGTGTTGGTGATGTCGGCGATGGCGCTTTTGATCTGGTCGCGGTAGTCGTCGGTAGCGGGCAGACGCCAGAACTTTTCGCCGGTGGTTCCGAGCGTGTCGAGGAACCGCTGGGCGGTGGCGTCGTCGTTGGAGAAGAGGCCGGCGGTGAGCTGGCCGAGCGCCACGCCGATGGCCCCGGTGAGGGTGGCGGCGTTGATGAGCACGGTGGCGCCGAGCTGCTGGGCGTAGTGGAGGCCGTCAGCAAGGACGAGGCGGCCTTCCGCATCGGTGTTGAGAATTTCGATGGTCTTGCCGGACATGGCGGTGAGCACATCACCGGGCTTGTAGGCGCGGCCGTCGGGCATGTTTTCCGCCGCGCAGCAGACGCACAGCACGCGCACGGCGGGCTTGAGCAGCGCGATGGCGCGCATGGCCCCGAGCATGGACGCCGCGCCGTGCATGTCGTACTTCATCTTGTCCATGTTGTCGGCGGGCTTGAGGGAGATACCGCCGGTGTCGAAGGTGATGCCCTTGCCGACGAGGCCGATCACGGGTGCGCCCTCGGCCGGGGAGGTGGGAGGCTCATAGCGCAGGACGATGAGCGCCGGCGGCTCTGCCGAGCCCTGGGCCACGGCCAGGAAGGCTCCCATGCCGAGCTCTTGGAGCTTGTCAGTGGAGTGCACCTCGGCGGCTAGGCCGACCTCCCCCGCCATCTGGGCGGCCCGGCGGCCAAGCTCGGTGGGGGTGAGGATGTTGCCGGGTTCGTTCACCAGCGCGCGCGCGAAGTTCTGGCTTTCCCCGACAACGATGCCCTGATCGAAGCCGGATTGGAGGTCCGCGCGGTTCTTGGCGTCGGGCTCGTTGAAGACGACGGTGAGCGTGTGGATGCTCTGGTCCTTGCGGTCAGAGCGGTAGATATCGATGTCGAAGTCGGCGACCAGCGCGCCCTCGATCAGGGCACGGGCGGTCAACTCGCAGGGCAGGGAGTCCAGGTGCTCGTCGGCGAGGGCATGGTCCTCCGGGAAGCAGAGGGCTAGTTCATGCAAGCCGCGCGGTTTGGCAAAGCGGACCGCGACGCCGGCGCCCCGCCGCACCTCATGCGCGTTGAGCGAGCCGGCCTTGCCCAGGCCAACGACGAGCAGACGTTGCGCCTTGAGATTCGCCGGCGCGTGCAGTAGCAAGGTCTCCCCGGCGGTCGCTTTGAACTCGCCCGAGGTGAGCCAGGGGGCGGCGACATCGGCCAGCGGGTCGGAGGTGGAGAGCAGCGCGGGCGAGGGCTGGGCATCTTTGCCGGTGGCGATGTCGACGGCAAAGACAACGAGCAGGGCGGTGGCGAGGCCGGCTGGTTCCTGGAAGAGGAGCTTGGTGGTCACAGGATTATGGTAACGGAGAGCTCAGTCGATTTTGGGCAGAACTCTCGCCAGATCGTCCTCGACGTCGATCTGCCAGCGGGATGCAAGCAGCGCTACCTGGAACCCCACTTCAGACCGCAACTGGCCGAGATAGATATACACTGCCATTCTTTGAAGAGGTAAGTCGTCCCGGTTGAAGTGGCGATAGCTCCCTTGTGGAAACCGATCCATAAACCTTCGAGCAGATGTTCTCATCGCTCTTAGATGAGGGAGCAGAGCTGAGCTTTCGGGAAGATCTTCGAGTTCTGCTGTCATCCTCTTGCGGATCTCTTCGGCAGAAATAATGCAATGACCGATGTCTTCGTCAGCGCAATCGTTGAAGAGCATCCGACGATCCTCAAGGAAACGGATGATTTTCCTAGCGCGTACGTGATCGGCTTCGATCGATACCCAACCGAAACTCACCGGTCCGATGCCTATCTGGTTGAGGTGAGAAAGAATTTCAGACCAGCGCATGATGTTCGCTTTCGGATTAGAAGTGGTCAGACCTTACCAGGACATTGGCTCTATCAGAAAACTTCAAGGGCATCTCTCAAGACTCGATCCAAGATGGATTGGCGCAATCCGTAGCGCTCTGACAAGTGTGCTTTGGGTCCCAGCCACACGTTGAGGTCCGCTTGGATACCACCCAAAGCGAAGCCCCAGCTCCTCGTTTTGTCCATTTCGACCAGGACGTCCACATCGGACTCCGGCGTTTGCTCACCGCGCGCCACGGAGCCAAACAGGCGCAGGTGCTCCACCCCGGCGGCCCGGAGCTCCGGCTCGTGGGCACGGAGGATGGCGAGGACTTGGTCACGGTCCATGCGTTTGATTATGGCAGAGGCGGGTTCCCGGACCGGTCTGCCGCGGGCGTGTCTGCCGCGGGCGCGGAGAGCTGTTGGAACAGGGTGGAGTCGAGTTCCATAAGGCCGAGGATGCCGTTGAGTTGGCTGGTGGAGACCCACGGCAGCCAGAGGCGGTGGAGGCCGAAACCGCGAACCGGGGCAAGGCTCCAGTGTTCCTGCTGCCAGCCGGGGCCTTTGAGGTCGAAGGGACGGTTGGGGAGGGCCACCATGACCTTGGTGTCGTGAAGCAGGAGGCGGGACACGTCGAGGTCGTGGCGGTCGTGGGTGGCGAGGGAAAGCTCGGCGAACTCGTCGGTATCGAAGGCCATGTATTCGTCGGTGAGGGAGTGGCCGGTGGCGATGAGTTGGAGGCCGACCGTGGGGACGCCCTGCTTCCAGGGCAGCGCGGCGTCGGGCTGGCCGATTGGCATCGGGACGTTCCAGAGGTAGATCCAGGTTTCAGCGAACTCGGCGGCGCGCTGGGCGTGAGCGAGCCACTTGGGGTCGTGCGTGTGTTCGTAAAGGGTGAGGTAAGCCTCGATGGAGAGGGTGCCGGCTTCTTTGTCGATGATGTCGGGGTTGTCGATGGTGCCGCCGACGAAGAGGCCGTTCTGTTGGCCGGCTGCCCAGGTGAAATCGGCGGCGCGCTCGGCGGCGTGGCGGTAGGTTGGGTCGCCGGTCAGGGAGGTCATGAGGCAGAGAAACGGGACGGGGTTGTAGGAGGCCTGTTCGGAGGTGTCGAACGGAACGCCGGTGCCGGGGTGCCAGGAGCGCGGGAAGCCGCCGTCAGGGGCTTGCTGGGTGAGGAGCCAGTCCGCGAACCGCCGCGACCAGGCGAGCCAGGCAGGATGTTCGCGGCCGTGGGCGCGTTCGCGGAGCAGGAGGCGGTTGAGCGACTTCATGTCGTCAGTGAGCGAGCGGAGGTAGACGCGCTGCTGCTCGGGCTCGTGCGGGAGGTTAAAGGCGGGTGCGCCGGTGTTGAGGTTGAAGCCCTCGGCGACGGGCGGGGATACGGGCAATTGCCGCACGAAGGTGTCGATGATGGCTTCGCCCTGTTGCCGATGGAAGGCGGCCTTGGGTGTGTGGACGAGCTCGGCGTCTCCTATGAGGAAGTTGGCGGCCTCGATGTTTTTGCCGACGAAGCCAAGCAGCGCGTTGAAGTCGTTGGGTGGGGTTATGCCTGTGACAGCGCTGGCGACGACCGGTATGCCGGTGCGGTCCCCGACGGTGAGGACGCGGTCGAAGAGCATGTTCAGGATGCTGTCGCGGACGAGGGGGATGTTTTGCGGCGTGACGAGCGGGCTGAGTTTCTGCCAGGCGTCGCGCCATGTAGTGCGGACGAGGTCGGGGAGCGTAGGCGCGGTGCCGGTTTGGAGTTGCAAGGTGTACTGCTGGGTAAGGCCGTCCTCGATGGGGTGGTAGCGACGACGCCAGCGGTGAAGCTGGCCGCCGGGGTAGGTGTTGCCGGCGTAGGTGACCTCGCCCTCAGAGCCGGGGTACCAGAAGCCGAGGCGCAGGTCATCGCCGCTTTGATGCATGCCGAGGGCGCCGAAGGTGAAGCGGCGATCGACGAGGGTGCGGGCTTGGGTGTCTTGCGCGTCCTCGACGGTGGTAGCACCGAGGGGGTTGAGGTGCAGGAGGCTGACGAAGCTACCGTCAGGGAAGCGGATGGCGGCGAGCGGCGCAGGCGTGCGGTCTTCGCGCGCCTGCAGCACGCCTTTGTCGCTTGCCGCGTAGGTGTCTCGCCCGCCGATGGCCGCGGGCGTGAGGTGGGCGGTGCCGCCGTAGACGACGCCGGGGATGAAGTAATCGAGGGCCTCGCGGGGCGGCGGGTGCGCAAAGGTGAGCTGAAGCGAGGAAAGGAATCCGCCAGGGGCGTTGCCGTGGACGGTGACCGTGCGCGCAAGGGTCAGCGTGCCGCCGGTCTCGGTCCAGCGATCGTTGAAGACGGCGGTGGCGCTGGGGCCGAGGGGGACCGTGGCTTGGGCGATGGTGGAGGCGCCCTGGTGGGCGATGCGGGTGTAGGGGCGGCAGGTCTCGCGGATGTCGGTCTCGGCGAGATAGCGTTCGACGCAGGCGGGCGTGGCGGTGCCGGCGGCGCTGGTATGCGGACCGAGGTGCACGCCCTGGCTAGAAACGGTCTGCGACTGGAGTGCGGGGGCGAAAACCAGCAGGAGCAGCAAGGCGAGCGTGGGACGCATGAGGGCTCCTGATGGTAGCAGGGCAGGTGAATCCGGGAGTGGACCTTCAGCGCTTCTAGCGGCGTTGCGAACGCGCAATGGCTGCGCGGGTTTCGCGGTCGGTTTCTTTCTTGCGTTCGGTCGCGCGTTTGTCCCAGTCCTGCTTGCCCTTGGCGAGCGCGATCTCGCACTTAACCCGGCCGTGCCGAAAGTAGAGCCGCACTGGAATCAGTGTGTAGCCCTTTTGTTTGGTGGACGCCGTGAGCTTTTCGATCTCGCGCTTGTGCAGCAGGAGTTTGCGGGTGCGGAGCTCTTCGTGGTTCATGGCGTTGCCGTGCGAAAACGCGCCGATGTGCGCGTTGAGCAGAAACGCCTCGCCGTCCTTCAACAAGCCATAGGCGTCTTTGAGGTTGGCCTTTCCCTCTCGAATGCTCTTGACCTCGGTGCCGCGGAGGGCGACGCCGGCCTCGAACCGGTCTTCAAGAAAGTAGTTGAAGCCGGCGGAGCGGTTAAACGCTGCATCGCGTGAGCCCATTGCGACCGGGTCGCGGTCCTTGGCCTTGACCGGGCTGGCCTTGGCAGTGGTGGGGACGGTCGGATTGGAGAGCGAGCGGGGCATGGTTCCGGGGCAGTTTGTCGCGAAGTGCGACAGGGCCACGGGTATCGATGCTACCAGAGGGCGGCGGGCTGCACCGGAAGTTGTAGACGCAGGAGAAACGAGCTGGCAGATACTTCGTCCAAAGGGCAGAGTCACTGTTTTTGCCTTGGTTTTTGCCGTGAACCGGCCCGGGAGCTCGTGTTTGCCGATAGAAGAACAACCCGAGAGGGCCACCGCGCCAATGCTAGTATCGATCTATCCCGACCTGTCGCTTGCCGTCGCACAGCAGGACACCGAGGTGCGCCGCCCGGAGCCGGGCATGCAGCCGCGCCCGGTATGTGTGCGGTCTCTGGGAAGGCGGAACGTCCGGTGGGAGCGGGAGCGGTACGCAGCAATGAAGCAACACGGATCGGTTTGGCGCGGCTTGGGTGTGCGGTGGGGCAGGGGCAGGGCAGCCGTTTTGGTGCTCCTGTGGGTCGTCTTGATCTTCGGCGCGGCGGGTCGTCCGGCACAGGGGCAATCGGCGAGTGCATGGAACAAGCGCGGTCAGCAGGCTGAAACCCGCGAGGACTTTGACGCCGCCTTCGAGGCCTACCGGCAGGCGCACCTGAAAAATCCCAAGGACCTTCGCTATCGCGAGCGCTTCGAGCGGCTACGCTTTCAGGCGGCGAGTCTCCATGTGGATCGGGGCCGGGTGTTGCGGCAGTCCGGCGACGTTACCGGCGCCATCAACGAGTTTGCGCGGGCCTTGCAGATCGACCCCGGCAACGAGGCCGCAGCGCAGGAGTTGCAAATCACCGAGCGGCCCCCAGCCGCGGCCGTGACGCCGGGCAAGGTGGGCGCGATTGAGAACAGCGTGGCGCCCGGGCAGACGCTGATCCCGGGCGTCGACGAATCCATGCCGCGACAACGCGAGGTACAGAACGAGATCTCCTCACTCGCGGCGCCCGTGCAGCTACAACCGGTATCCAACGACAACGTTACGCTCCATATCGTTGGCGACTCAAAGACGGTGTACCAGGCGATCGGCAAGATCGCCGGCGTCAACGTCATTTTTGATCCCGAGTACGTGTCGAAGAGTATCCCTGTCGATCTGACCAGCGTGCCGATCTACGACGCCCTGCGCATCGTGGGAACGTTGAGCAATACGTTCTGGAAGCCGGTAACGCAGAACACGATCTTTGTGGCGCAGAACACGACCAACAAGCGGCGCGATCTCGACGATTTGGCGGTGCAGACGTTTTATCTGACCAACGTGTCGCAGCCCAACGATGCCAACGAGATCATGGTGGCGCTGCGCAACCTGCTCGATCCGCAGGTGAAGATCTATCTGGTGCCCAGCCAGAACGCGATCGTGCTGCGCGCGACGCCGGATCAGTTGATCCTTGCCGAAAAGCTCATCAACGATCTGGACCGCACACGCTCCGAGGTCATCGTGGACGTGGCGGTGCTGGAGGTGAGCCGCGATAAGCTGCGCAATCTCGGCATCACGTTGCCGACGAGCTTTGGGCTTACGCCGACGGCGAACACAACTGGGACGACCACGGCCACTTCAGGCACCTCCACCAGCAATGGAACGAGCACGACCCCAACTACGAGCCAGAACCTAACACTGAACTCGCTCGGCAATCTCAACGCGACCAACTTTGCGGTCACGGTTTCGGGCGGCACGGTGAACGCGCTGCTTACGGATAACGACACGCGCATCCTGCAGAATCCGCGCATTCGCGCAACCGATGGTCAACGCGCGCAGCTCAAGATCGGGTCCAAGATTCCGGTCGCGACGGGCTCGTATAGTTCTACGCTCTCCACCACCGCCTCGTTGGGTGTGCAGACGCAGTTCACCTATCTAGACGTTGGTGTGAACATCGACATGACTCCCACGGTTCACCTGGACCGAGAGGTTTCGCTCAAGTTGATCGTGGAGGTGTCCGCCCAGAACGGAAGCACCACCATCTCCAGCGTCACGGAGCCAATCATCTCCCAGCGCCGGTCCGAGCAGACGATTCAGCTCAAGGACGGCGAGCCTTCGATTCTGGCCGGCTTGCTGCAACGGCAGGACACGCGCACCAGCAACGGCACGCCCGGGCTGGGCGAAATTCCACTGCTTAAGTACTTCTTTTCAAGCCAGTCCAAAGAGCAGCAGAGTGACGAGATTGTGTTTCTGTTGATCCCGCACATTGTGCGTGAGTCGCTGGTGACGGCGGACAATACCCGGCCGATTTACACGGGCACGAACACCTCGGTGGAACTGATTCGCCGCCCCGTACCCGCGAGCGACAACAAACCCCGGACCAATGGAGCGATGGAACGGCCGGCAGGGCCAGAGGTCTCGGCGGCGAACGCGGCAAATTCCATGGTCGGTGTGATCGGGAGCGCGGATCAGCCGGCGCAGCCGCTCGCTCCGGCGCGTCCGGTCACCAACGTCCCTGCGGCGTCCAACCAGACGCCGATCAACCTGAGCGTCTCGCCGTCGTCGTCGATGCCAGCGGTCGGGTCTACCTTCCAGGTCTCTGTAGTGGCGGCCAACGCGCACGACCTGTACGAGGTGCCGTTGCAGCTGCACTTCGACCCGCGGGTGCTTACGCTGGTCAATGTGGACTCGGGCGACCTGCTCGGCCGGGACGGCCAGGCGGTGGCGCTGGTGCATCGCGACGAGGGCAACGGTTCGGTGACGATCGCGGCCTCGCGGCCACCGCAGACAGCAGGCGTGAACGGGACGGGCGTGGTTTGCACACTCACCTTCCGGGCGGCCGCCGCGGGCGACTCCCCGCTTTCGTTGGTGAAGATCGGCGCCAAAGACAGCAAGGGAACGACGCTCCCGGCCGTGGGCACGCAGGGCGTCGTGCACGTAAAGTAGGGAGCGGGCAATGTTCAGGGTTGGCCAGCAGAGGAGACGCGCAGACGACGTGCTACGCCGCGGCCGCGTCTCTGGTCGTTGGCGGAACGACGCCGGTCTGACCTTGATCGAGTTGATTATCACGGTCACGATCCTGAGCATTCTGGCCTCGGCGGCGGTGCCGGTGGCGCGCTTCGAGGTAAAGCGGCGCAAAGAGAAGGAGCTACGGGCGGACCTGTGGGAGATGCGCCGGGCGATCGACGCCTACAAGGACGCGGCGGACCTGGGCGGCATCCAGGTGAAGGCGGACTCGAACGGCTATCCGCCCGACCTGGACACCTTGGTGAATGGGGTCGACATTCAGGACAAGCACGTGCGCTTTCTGCGGTCGATCCCCGAAGACCCCATGACCAAGTCCAAGGAGTGGGGCTTGCGCTCCAACCAGGACGAGGCCGATTCGACCAGCTTCGGCGGGCAAAACGTCTTTGACGTGTACAGCAAAAGTACGGACACGGCGCTGAACGGAACGAAGTACAGCACCTGGTAAGGGCAGGTGAAGGCGTGAGCATGAGAGAGCAGCGTGGCACGGAAAAGCGGTGGGGGGCAGGCGACGGCGGGTTCACGCTGATTGAGCTCGTGATCGTGATGACCGTTATCGGCCTGCTTGCCGCCATCGCGATTCCGAGCTACTTGAATTCCGTGCGCAAGGCGCGGGAAGCGGTGCTCAAGGAAGATCTGCACACCATGCGGACGGCAATCGACAGCTACACCGTGGACCGGGAACAGGCACCGCAGAGCCTGGACGATCTGGTGCAGGCTGGCTACTTGAAAACGATTCCCATGGACCCGATCACGAACCACAGCGACACCTGGATCACCAGCCAAAGCGACGTGCTGACCAGCATCACGCAGACGCAGGGCGGCATCAGCGATGTGCATTCGGGGGCGCAGGGGCTTGCCATCGATGGCGGCTCGTACAACAACTGGTAAGCGTATTTCCCTTTTGGGAAGGGACCAGTACCGATTGTGCCCGGATGTGCGTCGCGGGGGCTGAGCGGGACGTCTTATCGTTGTGGCAACCACGTCAAATCCTCTTGGCCCGGTCGAGTCTGCGCCGGAAGCGCCTCAGGCGAAACCTGGGCGTTTCTCCTATGCGTGGCGGGCGCTACGGCACCGCAATTTCAAGCTGTTTGTCGCCGGGCAGAGCGTCTCGCTGGTGGGCACATGGATGACGCGGCTAGCGACGAGCTGGCTTGTCTATCGGCTGACCCATTCGGCGCTGCTTCTGGGCGTTGTGGGGTTTGCGGGGCAGATTCTCACGTTTCTGCTAGCGCCGTTTGCGGGCGTGTGGGTGGAGCGGATGGACCGGCGGCGATTGCTAGTGTGGACGCAGGCTGCCGCCGCCGTGCAGTCGCTGGTCATGGCCGCGCTGACGCTCTCCGGAAGGATCACGATCCACGAGATCGTGGGTCTCAGTGTCTTCCAGGGGCTCATCAATGCGTTCGACATGCCGGCGCGGCAGGCTTTCACGGTGCAGATGGTGGAGGACCGCGCCGACCTGGGCAACGCCATCGCGCTGAACTCGTCCATGGTGAACGCGGCGCGGCTGGTGGGCCCGGCGCTGGCGGGTGTGGTGATCGGGGCCGTGGGCGAGGGCTGGTGTTTTCTGATCGACGGCGTGAGCTACTTCGCCGTGATCGCCTCGCTGCTGATGATGCACGTCAAGCCACTTGCCTTGAAGCGGCAGACTGCAACGATGATTGCGCAGATGCGCGAAGGCTGGGACTATGTGCGCGGCTTTCGGCCGATCCGGACAGTGCTGTTGTTGTTCGCCATCCTGAGCCTGATGGGGTGGCCGTATACGGTGCTGTTGCCTATCTTTGCGGGTCAGGTGCTGCATGGTGGGCCGCACACGCTGGGGTGGCTGACGGGGGCCTCGGGCGTCGGCGCCCTGGGTGCGGCGTTGGCGCTGGCGTTGCGCAAGAGCGTCGTTGGCCTGACGCGGGACATCCAGATTGCGGCCGTGGCGTTCGGGCTGGGGTTGATTCTGTTCGGCGTGTCGCACCTGCTGTGGTTGAGCCTGCTGCTGATGCTGGCGGTCGGCTACGGGATGATGACCGGGCTTGCGGCCAGCAACACCATTGTCCAAACGCTAGTGCCCGAGGGCATGCGGGGGCGCGTGATGAGCTACTACACGATGGCTTTCGTGGGCATGGCGCCGTTTGGGAGCCTGCTGGCCGGAGGCCTGGCGCACTGGCTGGGCGCGCCGCGCACGGTGATGCTCACCGGGCTATGCTGCCTCCTAGGCGCCGCGTGGTACACCACCGAGCTGCCGAAAATTCGGCAGGTGATGCGGCCGATTTACCAGGAGATGGGGATCTTGACCGAGGCGAACCGGCCGGGCATCGAGGAGCAGGCCGGAGCTTAATGCCGTGCTTAATGGGATTGTAGACGTGAGTTACGCGGAGTGCCGGTCAAGGGTTGCTGACGAATGCAGCAGAGTTCCGCCCGGAATGAGTGGTGTGCGCCTTGGTCAATGCCGGCGTTTGTCTTGTGTTCGGTGAAGTCTGCCCCGTAGGAAATGCCCGGCGCTCGTGTTCAAGGAGCCACTGCTTGCGCCACAGGCCGCCGCCGTACCCGGTCAGCGAGCCATCGTGGCCGATAACGCGATGGCAGGGGATCACGATGGCGATCTGGTTGGCGCCATTGGCGCGCGCGACGGCGCGCAAAGCCGTGGGCTGGCCCATGGTGTCGGCGAGGTCGCGGTAGGACTGTGACGTGCCGGGTGGAATGGCGAGAAGGTGCTTCCAGACGGTGCGGGTGAAGGGGGTGCCGTGGTGTGCGAGCGGCGTTTTGAAGTGAGCGGAGCTGCCGGCGAAGAAGGCTTCGAGTTCCTGGGCGATGCTGTCGATCACGGAATTGCGGGCGAACTGGATGGCGGAGCGAGTGGTTTCGCGGAGCCGGGTGAGTTCGGTGGCGAGGGCTTTGCGGTCGAAGAACTCGAGAAGATGCAGCTGTTCGTCGTCCGCGACGGCGAGCATAGCGCCGATGGGTGTTTCGAGCCAGTCGGCCTTCAATAGCGACCGCCCTCTGAGTTGCTGCGGTGTGTCGTTCAGGAGGCGGCTGATGGCCTGACGAAAGCCTGTTGGGGAGTCGTAGCCGGCTTCGATTTGGGCGTCGGTGACGGTGTTGCCGGCGGCGAGGTGAGCCATGCCGCGACCGGCGCGGCGCAGGCGAGCGAGCTCGAGGAAGCTGATGCCGAGGTGGCGGCGGAAGGCTCGGCGGACGGTAGAGGGATCGAGGTTGAGGGCGACGATGTCGGCCTCGGACCAGACGCGGTCGGGTGCGGCTTCGAGGCGGGTCATGAGGTCGGCGACCAGGGGTTCGCGCCCGTGCAGCGTGTCCAGCGGACGGCAACGCAGGCACGGGCGGAAACCGGCCTGCAGGCAGCTCGCGGCGGAGTCGAAAAATTGCGCGTTTTCGAAGTTCGGTTTGCGCGCGGGGCAGGAGAGGCGGCAGAAGATGCCGGTGGTGGTGACCGCAACGAAGGCGTGGCCGTCGTAGGCGGGGTCGCGCTCCAGCATGGCGGTGTACAGCGTCTTCGGGTCGGGGAGGAAGAGCGACATGGGGTGGTTATAACGGATGAGTGGTGGAGGTGTCGTCAGATTTCGGGCGCGGCTTTCGGCGGCTGAGTGGCTGCTGGCGGCAAGAGAACAACACCACTTCAAAACTGGCTCTGGTTCAGGACTGTGACTCTTGCTGAGCAACTGACCCCAAGCGCGTCACAAGACGAATCGCCCGCTAAGGTGCACGATGCGTTGGCCGAGCAAAGGTGAAATCGACTTCTTCGCCCGCGCGGACTCCCCTCGTCACTCTTCAGCGTTCAGGAAGTCTGCGACCATTCCGGGCTGCTGCGGATGCCAGTTAAGGTCCTGCCTCGTCTTCTCACTCGATGCCGGAAGGTTTAGCCCTATGGCTCTTGCCAGCCAACCGAAGTGTTGTTGCGCCACTTCTTCGGAAAGTGAAACGACGGGAAGATTCAGTCGATGGCCAATCGCACCAGCGATGTCGCGCATGGCTACACCCTCCTCTGCGACCGCGTTGTATACGGCTCCTGCTTGTCCTTTCTCCAGAGCCAGCCGGTACAGCTGTGCTGTGTCGCGAACGTGTGCCGCAGGCCAACGATTGAGGCCATCACCTACATATGCGGAAACGCCTTTCTCTCGGGCGATCCGCATGGCGTAGCTCCAAAGGCCTTGCTTTCGCGTATCGTGAACCTGTGGCATTCGCAGCACCAGAGTCCGGCAACCGAGCTTTGCAATCGCCTGTGCCGCCTCCTCAGAAGCGGCACGAGGATGGACAGCGGGACTCACCGGTGCGTCGTCTTCCTTTGCGACCGCGCCTAGTTCAATCGCCGCAGCTCCCGTGATGGAAGTGATGATGAGCGGATGGTCTGTGCCGGACAGTACCGAACCAAAGACCTCGATCACCTTACGGTCGTTTTCGCAGTGTTTCGCAAATTGGGAGAAGTCGTGCTCAAACGCAGTGTGGATCACGGCATCAACAGAAGCTGCGGCAGTGCGCAGCGTATTTGTATCTTCCAGGCTCCCGCGCTGAACTGTAGCCCCTGAACGGATCAAGGTCTGTGCGCTTGCTTCGGACCGCGCTAGGGCCACGACCTCATGTCCTGCATGGATGAGTTCAGGGACAATCGCCG
Source organism: uncultured Acidobacteriaceae bacterium (assembly GCA_964245045.1). Lineage (GTDB taxonomy): Bacteria > Acidobacteriota > Terriglobia > Terriglobales > Acidobacteriaceae > Granulicella. The sequence continues at coordinate 67,987 of CAXTLD010000007.1, forward strand.
AACCGATAAAGCCCGTTGCTCCAGTTAGAAAAACTCGCATGGATCCCCTCCTGTCTTCTGCTGTCCCGCGCAGGGTGTTTGCCCGGCCCAGGATGCAACTGTGAAGCCCATGGACTACCAGGGCACAGGGCCGTTCTCATCAGAGAATGTCCCTGTAGGTCCGTCGGGCCCGATGAGCGCGAGGCGAATGGGTTCACGCGCGCCTTCTTCCACGCTCCGTGTGCCGTTGAAGTTGTTCAGTGCCGTTGACGTGAAGCCGGGGCAGGCCGCGTTGACTTTGATGTTGGTCGATTCCAGGGCGAGCGCGAAGGCAAGAGTCACCGCGTGAGCCGCTGTCTTCGACACCGAGTAGTTGCCGAACATATTCCGGTGCGCGTTCGACGGGTCCGAGTTCAACGTCATCGAAGCGCCGGAGCTTGCAGTCAGCACGATTCGCCCAGCCGGAGACTCGCGCAGGAGCGGCAGCATGGCCTGCGTGACGGCGATCACACCAAAGACGTTCGTCTCAAACACGGCACGAATGTCTGACAGCGGCGCAGCGGTGAGAAGATTTTTCGAGACAGCTGCCTGAAAGGTGTTGCCGGCTTGGGCGCGTGAAATTCCAGCATTGTTCATGAGAATGTCTAACCGGCCAAACTGCTTGCGGATACGATCGGCTGCGGCATCGATCGAAGCCTGGTCCGTAACGTCGAGCTGAATTTGGTGCGCGTTCTCTCCGATCCCTTCTGCTGCGAGCCGCCCCTCTTCCAGATTGCGTGCTCCAAGCAGCACGATCACATCATGGCCGGCGAGACCCTTTGCGATCTCCAAGCCGATCCCCTTGTTGGCCCCGGTAACAAGGGCAACCCGTTTCTGTTGCATGTCACTCTCCTTCAATGGTCCGCTCCGCTGTCCTGCTATGCTGAAGTAGCCGGAACCACGTTCCATTTCATATTAGGCGGAACAATGTTCCGCTTGCAAGAGCCAGCATATGAAGAGTCTGAAAAAGGTGTCGGTCAACTCTATGCAGCCACGCCCGATGCGGGCCGATGGGCAACGCAAGATGGCCGCGTTGCTTGAAGCTGCCACCGAGGTGTTTGCAAGATCAGGCGTCGATGCTCCTGTCCGAGAGATTGCGGAGGCAGCAGGCGTTGGTCTGGGGACGGTATACCGTCATTTCCCACAGCGTTCAGACCTGATAGCAGCGGTCTTCCAGAGCCAGGTCAACGCTTGTGCTGATGCCGCTGCCGTCATCGCCACGAAATACGAGCCTGCTGAGGCGCTATCCCGCTGGATGCAGCGGTATGTAGACTTCATCGGCACCAAGCAGGGCCTCGCCGGCACCCTGCATTCCGGCGATCCGGCTTACAGCGCTCTACCGCAGTACTTCGATGAGCACCTGCGGCCCGCACTGAAAAGCCTTCTCGACGAGGCGGTTCGAGCAGGGGCGATCCGACCGGGAGTTGAGGCCAGGGAACTTCTGGGAGCGGTTGGAACGTTATGCTGCCAAGGGGCCCACATGGATATCGCGTCAGCGCGGCGTATGGTCAGTCTCCTTGTCGATGGCATGCGTTACGGCGCTGCCCAGAGGAGAAAGCTTGCAGGAGCGTGACCTTGAAACGTCACGAACGCGAAGTCGGCTTGTGTGGCTTACGCGAAAGTCGAATATGCGCTGCGTTAGGAATGGTCAGGTGAACTGGAGAGCTATTCGGCGAGTTGTTGGGGCTTGCTGCCGAAGTCGGGGCCGAAGTAGAAGCGTTCTACGACCATGCAGAAGATGTGCTCGAGGGCGAGGTGGGATTCCTGGATGTTCATGGTGGTGTCTGAGGGGATGATGACGTTGAGGTCGGCGAGGGGGGCCATGCCGCCGCCGTTGTTGCCGGTGTAAGCGATGGTGTGAACTTGCATGTCTTTGGCCTTCTGGAGGGCCTTGATGCAGTTCTTGCTGTTGCCGCTGGTGCTTATAGCGAGGAGGACGTCGCCGGGGTTGGCGAGGGCTTCCACCTGGCGCTCGAAGACGTTGTCGTAGCTGTAATCGTTGCCGATGGCGGTGAGGATCGAGGTGTCGGTGGTGAGGGCGATGGCGCGCAGGGCCGGGCGGTCGACGGTGAGGCGGGAGACGAACTCGGCGACGAGGTGCTGGGCGTCGGCGGCGCTGCCACCATTGCCGCAGACCATGAGCTTGCGACCGGCCTTCATGGCTTCGGCGGTGAGGCGACCGGCCTCGACGATGGTTTGGTGGATGGAGTCGTCGTTGAGGACCTTGGTGAGGGTGTCCAGGGACTGCTGGAGTTGGCGGCGGACGAGGTCGGTCATGCGAGAAGAGGCTCCGGGCGGAAGGGTTGCGGGTGCGCCTGCGCTAGAGCAGGTTGAGTTCCATGAAGACGTTGGCCCGCGTGTAGCCGAGTTGTGGGATGCGCTCTGCGGGCAGGTGCTGAAAACCAGCGGACTCGTAAAGTTTTACCGCGCTGGTGAGCTTGGTATTGCTGCCGAGAAACAACGAGCTGGCGCGGAGGTGACGGGCTTGCTGGATAGCGTACTGAAGGATGAGTCGACCGAGACCGAGGCCGCGCAACTCAGGGCAGACAGCCATTTTGGAGAGCTCAAAAACACCGTTGCCCATGGGCACAAGCGCGACGCAGCCGACACCGGCGCCGTGGTGGAACGCCATGTAGATATGGCCGCCGCGGTCGATGAGGGTTTCAGGATGATTGAGCTGGTCGCGGTCCCTCTGTTCCAAGGTGAAATAGCGGGAGATCCACTCTTCGTTCAAAGCGCGAAACGCGGACATATCGTCACCCCTGTGCAGTTCGCAGAGAGTGATCTCGGCGGGGGTGGCTGGGGTAGCTGGGTTGTCAGTTGGGGTCGTCATGAAAGGAGCCGAGGTCTAGCTGGGTGAGGGAACGGCCTGAGCGCACGGCGTGGGCATGGTGAGTGGGTTGCCCGCGGTCAAGCCGGCCAGCATGACGGGTTCTGGGCGCGGGAGACCGAAGGGCTTGTCGAAGTTCACGCGGTCGAGCTCGACCGCGTAGGGGCGGTGCTGGATCTGGGTGTAGATGGCCCCGACGTACTCGCCCATGACGCCGAGGAAGACGAGCATGAGCGATTGGAGGAAGAAGAGGCCGATGATCATGGGCGCGACGCCGACCTCGAATGTGTTCCAGAAGAGGAGCTTGGCGATTAGGTACCCGATCGCGATGAGCATAGCGAGCACCGCGCCGCCAAAGCCTGCGAAGGTGGCGAGGCGGAGCGGCACTTTGGAGTAGTTGATGACGCCGAGCATGCCGATGTCGTAGAGCGTGTACCAGTTATTTTTGGTCACGCCGAAGCGCCGGGCGGGCTGGTCGTAGGGAATTTTGACGGTGGGCAGACCGATTTCGGCGATCATGCCGCGAAAGTACGGGTACGGGTCGTCGAACTGGCGGACGAGCTCGACGACCTTGCGGTCATAGAGGCCGAAGCCGGTGTAGTTCTGGATAGTCTCGATGGAGCTGAGGCGCTCGGCGTACTTGTAGTACTGCTTGCGGAGCCAGAACATCAGCGAGGCTTCTTCGCTGGAACGCTTGATGCCGAGCACGCAATAAGCGCCGTTTTCCCATTCGCGGATCAGGTCGGCGATCATGGGCGGCGGATCCTGGAGATCGGCGACGATGCCGAGCACGGCGTCCCCGCGGGCCTGCATGAGGGCGTGGATGGGGGAGCGAATGTGGCCGAAGTTGCGGGCGTTGACGATGACCTTGACGTTGGGGTCTTCGGCGGCGATCCGCTTCAGGATGATGACGGTTGCGTCGCGCGAGTGGTTGTCGATAAAGATGTGCTCGTACTCGTACCGGCCGATGCCGGCCATCACCGCACGGACCTGGTTGTACAGGTTGAGGACGTTGGCTTCCTCGTTGTAGCAGGGCGTAATGATGGAGATGGTCTTGCGGTGACTCACGTTTCGAGCGTACTCCTGAAACTTGGCGCTAAAGCTTTTGCAAGTTTAGCCGATAAGAAGGATAGGGCGATGTCCTAAGAGGAGGCAGTGGCGGATGGCTTGAACGTAACCTTCTTGTGTCCGACGAAGCTGTACACCGTGGAGAGACCGATGACGATGGCCCCGGCGAGACTGGCGGCGAAGGTCTTGCCGTGCGCGATGCCTTGGAGCGTGTGAAGTGGGACTCCGGAGAGGTGGGATTCTGTGGCGGTGAGGACGGTGTGCAGCTGGGGGCCGTGGCTGTGGAGCAGGCTTTGGATGAGGCGGGTAAGCGCGCCCAGGGCAAGGAGGCCGGGGATCATGCCCGTGCCGTAAACGGCGAAGCATTTGAGCCACTCGAGCAGGTAGTTGCCCTGCGTCTTGAAGACGAAGAACTTGTAACCGAAGTACGCGACGGTGATGTTGAGCGGCGTGGAGATGAGGGAGGCGGCGACGGCGGTAAGCGAAAGAAAGCGGGCCGGGATGGCGGCAGCAAGGAGCTTGAGGACGAGCAGAAAGCTGCAATAGCCAAAGAGGGTGTTGAAGCCGCCGACGAGGACGTAGCGAAGAAACTGGCCGCCGGGGAAGAGGTTGACGAGGCGCTGCAGCTGGCGCTTGGGGAGGAAGGGGTCTTGCGGGATGGGGAC
>CAXTLD010000008.1:0-64463 GCA_964245045.1 uncultured Acidobacteriaceae bacterium
GTGGGTGGGTAGGGCGGCTTGGGTGTATCTTTCGGGGTATGCGTTACGTAGGGATCATCACGATGGAGTCGGGGAAGCGGAGCGGCAAGCCCTGCATCCGTGGATTGCGAATGACGGTTGGCGATGTGCTTGGGTATCTTGCGTCTGGTATGACGCATGGGGAGATATTGCCTGATTTTCCGTACCTGACGGAAGAGGACCTTCGCGCCTGTCTCGCCTTTGCCGCGGATCGAGAGCGCAAGCTGGAGACGTCTGTGGCGTGAAGCTGTTATTGGACGAGAATCTGTCGCCACGGCTGGTCGGAGCGCTTAACGACCCGTACCCGGGTTATGTTCATGTGCACGAGATAGGGCTAGGTGGAGGCGATGACGCCTTGGTGTGGGCTTATGCACGGAAGCATGGCTTTGTGATTGCCTCCAAGGACTCGGACTTCGCGGAGCGCAGTGTGCTTGAAGGGTACCCGCCAAAGTGATTTGGATTCGTCTTGGGAATTGCACTACGTTGGAGCTTGAAGGACTTCTACGGTCGGCTTCTGAGACAATTCGCGCGTTTCTTGAGGCGGGTGAGGAGACTTGTCTGCTGTTGGGTTGAGAAAGGCGTCTACCTGGCCGAGCTAAGCGTTAAGGATTTTAGGTCTGTGGCGGGTCAGAGAGAGAAAACGCAGTCGTTGCGCTGCGCTTCACGCCGGCCTTCGGCAGAGCGGTCTTCCACCCACCCGCGATGAAGCTGCGGGTGGATGGGCACACGAATTTCATAGGTGGGCCACCCGCCGAGGTGTGGACTCATGGTGGCGATGAAATGATGCCTGTGAGTGAGCCCCATCTACAACATGCTGTAACACTTCCTGCTTTACTGATTGTCTCAGCGACGATTCAGATGTAGTCTTATTGTGAGCACGCGCCGCCGTGCGGTAGGGCCGATTAGATTCAGATGGGCAATCTACCGCAAAGGAGCTGAGCGCCATGCATTCGCCAACCTGGCTAGAGTTGCTTACGCTGCTGCTCGCAGCTACAAGGAAGAAGTAGTCGTGAGGCGAGCGGCGACGCCTTTTACATTCACCGGTGTGCTGGTTTTTCTAGCAGCAAGCAAGTTCGCCTGCGGCTATAGCCCACCTGGCAGCGAAGCCGCGCTGATTGCAGCATTCACGCTAAAAAATTAGAGACCTTCATAACGATGAAATAGGAGGGACAAAACCTATGACAGCATCGCTTTACCGCTATTGGGCCGTGACCTGCAAAACCCCGGGGTGCGGCACCATCCTCTTGGACTGCATGGGTCCAGATCGGCCGTACCACTTTCCTGCGGTACCGCCCTGCCAAGACTTCGATATAAGTTGCGGTGGGTGCAAGACTACCTTTCGCTATACCCAGCTCGATTTGAAGGATGTACTTCATTCAGTTTCGTGTGGGCAGGTTCAACCGAGCGCCTCATTTCTCAATGCCATAAGGATTTTGCATGGGGATAAGAACGTGACCTCCTCTGGAGGTATTAACTGGTAAAGGCGAGTGCTCGGCGTCATAAGTTCTACCGAGTTTTCGGTGCCGAGTGCACCTAGCCCTGAGAGAATGGCCCTATGAGGTTCGCACCACTGTGCATCTTGTTTGGTCTTGCCGGATGCACAAACCCTGCTCCGCAGTATCAGCGTTTTGTCTTGGTTCCTGATCCTTCTCAGATCCGGAAGGGCATACCACAGGGTGCCGTCGCTCTCGATACGAAAACAGGGCAGCTCTGCTACACCGTGGGCGGCGAGTTCACCTCAGGAGAGCCCGCTATTTCGATGTGTCCGGACGTCTTCACGAATCATCCTGGCGCAAGTTAAGAAGTCTGAACACGGTTCTAAATCGACCTTCGAGGCCCCGTATCCAAACTGCGGCGTGCTCTGCGTGAGTTGCTGTTGGTTCGGTTTGGGTTTAGCGGCTGAGGCGGAGGGCGAATTGCGCGACGCGTTGTTCCGCTACGGTGGCGGTGATGGAGCCGAAGGCGGGGGTGCCGAAGGTGCCGTTGGGTTGCGCAAAGGCTGGGGTGTTAGTGACGTTGAAGAGTTCGGCGCGGAACTCGAGCTGGGTGCGTTCGGCGAAGGTGGTGCGCTTAATAAGGGAGGCGTCCCAGTCGCGGAAGGCGGGGCCCCGGACGGGGTTGCGACTCGCGTTGCCGACCGTGAACTGCGGCGCCGTAGCGAAGGCGGCGGTGTTGAAGAAGCGGGCGGGGCCGCGGGCGCCGGTGGGGCCGCCGTTGGGTAGGAGGTTGGGGCGGCCCACGAGGTTGGGGCGCTGGATGGCGAAGCCGGCGAAGGCGTTGAAGTTGGTGCCCTGCGTAATGGGTACAGGCATGCCGGACTGCGCGGTGGTGATGGTGTTGACGCTCCAACCGCCGAGCAGCGCGTTCCCGAATGCGGAGTTGCCTAGGCGATGGTCTCGACCGGCGGGGAGCTCGTAGACGAGCGAGCCGGCGAGGACGTTGGGCAGGTCGCCGGAGCTGACGTCGCGCTCAACGTAGGGGCGGTAGGTGTCGGCGGCGATGAGCGAGCTGGTGTTGGGCGAGCTGAGGACCGTGGAGGAGAACACGGCGGAGGCGTCGTCGATCAGGCGGGAGTGGGTGAAGGCGAAGGTGAAAGCAATGCCGCGACGGAGGCGCTCTTCAACCGAGGCCTCGACCGCGTTGTAGTTGGTTTGGCCGGTGTTCTGGCGGTAGGTGGCGATGTTCTGGAAGCGCGGGTAGGGCTTGAGCAGCTGGGCGGCGGCGACGGTTTTGCCGCCGATCGTGCTGGATGCTGGGATCTGGCCGAGAAAGGGGTTGGGCACCTGCGCGGTGAGGGCGGCCGGGTTGGTGAGGCCTTGGGCCAGCTGCGCGGCGGTGAGCTGGTTGAGGTTCTGGTCCGGGACGCCGACGTGCACGCCATGTGAGCCGACATAGGCGACCTGGAAGCTGAGGCTGTTCGTCAAGGAGCGCTGGACGGCGAGATTCCACTGCTGGACATAACCGGAGCTCGCGGTGCGGTTAGAGGTATAGACGGACTGGCCGAGGCCGGCATTGGGGGTGAGCGCGATGGGGCTGACGGTGGGCCCGCTGGAGAGCTTGAAGGCGGCGTTGATGGAGTCCTGGGTAGCCTGGCGGACGTTCTGGATGAAGGGGAACTGCGGGAGGGTGAAGGGGGTGGTGATGCCGGACTGGTCGAAGAAGACGATGCCGAAGCCGGAGCGGATGACGGTCTTGGGCGAGAGGGCGTAGGCGAAGCCGAGGCGCGGGCCGAGATCGTCGTAGTGGGTTTGGCGGGCAGACTTGGGGTTGCCGTTCACGCCGGCGTAGTCCAGCTGCTGGGTGGCCAGGTTGAAGACGGCGCCCTGATTGTTCTTTTCGGTGGACGGGTTGTTGAAGGTCCAGCGGAGGCCGAGGTTGGCGGTGAGGCGGGGGGTGACGCGCCAGTCGTCCTGGACGAAGTACTCCTGGAGGTGGTCGCGGGGGCGGAGGACGGAGGTTTGGAGGTCGATGGAGAAGGTGTCGACCTGGCCGAGGAGGAAGCTGGCGAAGCTGTTGCCGCCGGTGGCGCTGGCCGCGCCGGTGGCGGCCTGGGTGTCGGTGCCGGTGGTGGTGAAGGCGAAGGAGCCGGTGGGGTTGGCGGGGGCGACGGCGTTCAGCTTGTACCAGCGCAGGTCGCCGCCGACGCGAAGGTCGTGCCGGCCGCGGGTGATGAGCAGCTCGTCCACGAGCTCCCAAACGCCGGTCTGATACTGCGAGAAGGTGGAGGCCGAGGAGCCGAGCTGGCTGAAGCCGGTGAAGGTAAACAAGGGCAGGGCGTTGTTGAAGGCCGCATTGGTGGGAATGCCGGGGATGCCGAGCGCGGTAGAGGCCGTGGTGGCGAGCGCAGCGCCGGTCTGGTAGTTCGCCCGGCGAGTGTAGCCCAAGCGGCCCTGGTTGAGCAGGTGCGTGGTAAAAGTGTGGGTCTCCGAAAGAACGGCCTGCTGACCGAGCACGTTTGACGGGCCCGCGACGTTGCCGGTGCCGAGAACCGCGCCGGTGACCGCGCCGGAGCCTTCAGCAAAAGGAGTGACGGGCACCTCGATCTCGTTGTAGTAGGTGTAACGCGCAAAGGCGTGGTCGCGGGTTCCGTGGGCGCCGTCGAGGCGGAGGTCGAACTGGTTCTGGTGGTCGGAGTCGTTCGCAGTGCGGGTGAAATTGTTAGCCGTGCCGGGGAGGTTAGGCAGCGGGATACGGGTGAGCAGGGCCAGCGCGGCCGGGTCGAGCGGGGTGCTGATGGTGTTATTCGGGAACGCGGTGCGCACGTAGCGGCCGTTCACGACGCGCGTAGTGGCGGGGTTGTAGACCGTGGAAACGCCGGTGAAGTTGCCCGTGCGCTCGGCCGCAGTGGGGACGGTGGTGATACGGGTCACCCCGATGGCCTGCTTGATCCCCTGATAGTCGCCGAAAAAAAAGAGGTGGTCGTGAAGGATCGGGAGGCCGACGGTGCCGCCGTAGAGGTTGCGGCGGTAGTCGGGCTTGCGCTGGCCGACAGGCGCGAAGTAGTTGCGGGCATTCAGGTCCTCGTTGCGGAGGTACTCGAACAGCGAGCCGTGGACAGTGTCGGTGCCGGAGCGGGTGGCGAGATTGACGACGCCGCCATTGAAGCGGCCGAACTCGGCGGAAACGTTATCGCTTTCGACCGTGAACTCCTGGATGGAGTCGAGGATCGGGAAGAACGCGACCTGGCCGGGCTCGGGTTGCAGGGCGGAGATGCCGTCGTAGAGGTACTCGTTGGTGCGGGGACGGCCGCCGTTGATGCGCGGCAGCAGCGTGCCTGGGGGCAGTTCCACGCCGGGGGCCAACGTCGTGAGTTGGATAAAGTTACGCGAATTGAGCGGGATGGCCTCGATGTGGCGCGGCGGCACGGTGAACTGGATGTCGGAGGTTTGGGTCTGGAGAATGGGCGCGTCTTCGGTGACGGTGACTTGCTGCGACTCGGCGCCCACGGCAAGCGGCAGATCGACCGCGAGGGTCTGACCAACCGCGAGGCTAAGGCCTTGACGGACTAGGTGCTCGAAGCCGGAGGCGGCGATGGTGAGCTCGTAGCGACCGGAGATGAGACCCGGGAAGTCGAAGTACCCGTCGGGGCCGGTGGTAGCGGTGTAGCGCTGACCGGTGCGAGACTCGACGGCGGCCACGTTGGCCTGCGGCACGGCGGCGCCAGAGGGGTCGGTCACCCGGCCTTTGATTTCGCTGGTCACCTGGGCGGCGGCGTAGCCGGCGGCAAACACGGCCGCGCAGACCAGCGCGCCGCGCAGAGGCAACAGGGACACACTTGGGCAGGGCTCCGGTTGGCGGGAGACCCTCGATGTCTTTGTTCGCATTAACGAAATTATACGACCTTAGCCGTATTGAAGGTACATGCAAGGCCCCCCAGCATGCTCGGCGTAGCGCGTCTGCCTTGCTGGGCCAGAAACCGCCTACTCACCCCGGACACACGTGTAGCCCAGCTTGAGGTTGCGCAGGCCCACGGCTGCGGCACTCTCCGGGTCGAAGGCCGCGCTGTCCGATGGTGTTCTTGGTTCGTCGAAGTGCTGCGGCTTAGCCCGTGATGGACCGAAAACACGATCGACGACGAAACCCTTCCCGCAATGGCCGTAGAGCGCGAAGCTGCCCGTAAGGTCATAGCTTGCATATGCCTGCCAAGGAGAGAGCGGACGGCCCTTGGTCGAAACTTGGAAGTGAATGGGGTGATCACCTGGGCCGTAGTAGAGAGCCATGGTTACGCGGTACTGGCGGACCCACGAAACCGGACGCAGGTGCGAGTAGTCAGGGAGGGGTGGTTTCCTCTCGCACGCGCCGATAGTTGCCAGGTGTTGCGCGTCCTGGTAGATGGGCAGCGAAAGATAGCCTGTCCCGGCATCTTCCAGAGGACCGTTGGAAGCCACGCGACAGCCGCGAAACGTTTCAATAGGTGCCGAACTGTTCACCGTTACGAGCTGCACCGACTCTTGTCCGCAGTGTGGCGCATCCAGTTTGAGTTCAAACCACTTCCGCAGGGCGTCATGGAAGATCAGCTGCCCGCGAAGGACTTGCGTGATCGAGGGGATGTCAGCACCCGTGGAGCTTTGCATCGGGCATTGCTGCCCATGGCCGATCGCGGCGAGGAACAGCAAGGGAAGCACACCGTGAAGATAACGCCGGAGCAACGTGCGGTACCTCGCAGGAACCACTACGACGTGAGAAGGGCGAAGCCGAAGCTTCGCCCCTCGTTCGCGCAAAGCACAGGTTAACGCTTGGACTGGCCGCGGCTGGCTTTCTTGATCTTCTGCTTGTGCTCACCGCGCGCGTAGGTGCGGGCGGTTTTGGGGGTGGCCTTTTTGCGGGCGGCGCGCTTAAGCTTCTTGCGCTCGCTACGGTCGGTGATCTTGGTGGTATTTGCCATGAGGACTCCTTTTGTCCATCCGCAGCATCCTCTCTCCACACTGCAAATTGCAGTACCATAGAGATCGAGCCCAAACTGGGTTACGGGAGTGATCCATGCCACGAATCACCTTAGACGCGGACAACAAATTCAATAGTACCTTGGAACACCTTGTGGAAACGACCCCCGCCACGTCCAAGGCCGAGGTGATTCGAAATGCGGTCGCGGTCTACAACTATCTGAAAGGGTCGCTTCCGAGCAGCGGGGGCATTCAAACGGTGGAGATCAGCGACGTGAATGGGGAAAGAAAGCACGTTCTCATTCCGTAACGAGGGAGTTGGAACTTGGCGGAGCTTGCGGAACGAACTGTCGTGGACCAACGGAGTGCCGTCGACCCCAGGGTCGTCTCCCCAGTGGACGCCCAAGGGCAGACGTCGCCTGCACGCGCGCAAGCCGGGGACAGCGTGGGCAACGTGCGTGGGGCCAAGGAACGCTATGCCAGCTGGATTGCGCTCATCATTACCTGGACCTTCACCGGCGTGACGGTACTTTGCCTGGCTGGGATGTTCGTGTTGCTGGTGACAGAGCGCCGGGATGCGGCAGAGGCGAAAACCCTGCTCGAGGCAGGTGTGCCGGCCTTCAAGGAGATCTGTGTGTCGTTAACCAGCTTGTTCGGGCCGCTGCTGGCTTTTGTGCTGGGCTACTACTTTGGGGAGAAGAAGAGCGACAGCTAGAGCCGTTCCAACTGGGCGAACTTCTCCACCAACTTCTTCACTCCGTGCCCCGTAAAGGACACGGTAAGTTTGGCATCATCGCCTTCGCCTTCGCGGCCCACGATCATGCCGTCCCCGTATTTGGGATGACGGACGCGTTGATTTTTGCCCAGGCCGGTGCGCCCGGTAGGGGTGGGGATGTCCATTTTGGGGCGGCCGGGGTAGCGCTTGTCGCCGAGTTGGTAGCCGTTGCCACCGCCAACTGGACCCTTGCCGAAGAAGGCCGCGGTGCGGTCGGGGCTCCCGTTGCGGTTCGCGCCGAAGCGCTGGTTGGCATACTGGCGGGCGCCGTTGCCGGAGCCGGATTCCTGGCTCTCGTCCTCATAGCTGTAGTGACGTTCGCCGTCGTGCTCACCCGCGCCCGCGCCGCGGCGTTGCGGATACGGGGTGGCGTAGGCACGGCCGTGGAAGCCGTTGCTGCGGTACGTGCCGTACTCGTCCTGTTCGCCGCCGCCGAAGCCGGGGGAGCCGAGGTCTTCGACGAGGCGGGCGGGGATCTCCTCTAGGAAGCGGGAAGCGACGGTGGACTCCGGGCTGTCATTGCCGTAGCGACGGCGATAACGGGCGCGAGTCATCACGAGCGTGTCCATGGCGCGGGTCATGCCGACGTAGCAGAGGCGGCGCTCTTCTTCCATCTGCGTGGGGTCGGTGAGGGTGCGAGAGTGCGGGAAAAGCCCTTCTTCCATCCCGGCGAGGAAGACGAGGGGGAACTCAAGGCCCTTGGCGGCGTGAAGGGTCATCAACGTGACCCGGGCCTCGGCGGTGTACTGGTCAGCGTCGGAGACCAAAGCGGCGTGGTCCAGGAACTCGGCCAGCGTTTCGCCGCGGGACGTGGCATCCTGGGCGGCGTTGGCGAGTTCCTTCAGGTTCTCTATGCGGCTGAAGGCCTCGGGGGTGCCTTCTTCCTCCAGCGCGCGCAGATAGCCGGAGCGGTCGTTGAGGAACTTGATCAGCTCGGGAAGCGTGGCCGGGTCGCCGGGCTTCCGAAACGCGCGATCGTCTGCAGCGTTGGCCTGGTCGTGATTGCCGTTTTGCGCGGAGACAATACGGTCAAGACGGGCCTGGTTCTGTTGCTGTATACGGTCCGCAGCCGATTGTTTCAGCGGGACGGGGGCGAACGGGTTGAAGCTGACCGCGCCCCCACCGACCGCTGGTGCGGTAGAAGGACCCTCCGGCGTTTCGGGGAGCTCGGCGTTTTCGGGGGCAAGGGTGGAGATCTCCTCGCTGGGCCCGAAGTCGAAGCCGAAGTTGAAGCTGGTATCGAAGTCGGTGTTGGCGTCGTTGGCGCGCACGGTGGGTGGGGCGGGGGGGTCGTTCGCGCCGAAGTTGAAGTCGAACGCGGTTTCGTCGGGGGCAGCTTCGGAGGCTTCGGCCGCGAGGGCATCGTAGCCCGGGTCGTCCCCATCGACATTGGGAAACGGCCCGCCATTACCTGGAGCGCCGACGTCCGCTGCGAGCTTTCCCGCGAGGTCCTGGCCGTCGAGATGAATCATCGCGCGGGCGTCTTCGATGAGCTTGCGGAAGTTCGCAAGCGCCGTCAGCGCGCGGGCGGGGAGGAGTTTGTCGGCGATGGCGCGGTCAATGGCATCCCACGTGCTCAGGCCGGTGGTGAGCGCCATGCGCTCAAGCGTGTCCATGGTGGTCTTGCCGATGCCGCGCGGGGGCGAATTCACCACTCGCCCGAGCGCAATGCTGTCGTGCGGATTTTGGACAAGCTTAAGGTAGCTGAGCAGGTCCTTGACCTCGGCGCGGTCGTAGAAGCTGAAGCCGCCAACCATGTGGTATTGGATGGCATAGCGGCGAAGGGCCTCTTCCACCAGACGCGACTGCGAGTTGGTGCGGTACAGGACGGCGCAGCGCGGAAGGTCCTCGCTTTCACCGGCGGACTTGAGGTACTTGTTAATGCGATCGGCGATGAGGATCGCCTCGGATTCGCCGTCCGGTGCCTCATACAGGCCAATGAGCGAGCCGCCCTCGCGGGAGGTCCACAGGTTTTTGCCCTTGCGCTGGGTGTTTTGCGCAACGACGGCGGATGCGCCTTCGAGGATCGTCTGGGTGGACCGATAGTTTTGCTCCAGGCGAATGGTCCGTGCGGCCGGAAAGTCCTTCTCGAAATCGAGAATGTTCTTGATGTCGGCGCCGCGCCAGGAGTAGATGGACTGGTCCTCGTCGCCGACGACGCAGACGTTCGAGTGCGAGCCGAGCAGCTTCATAAGCTCGTACTGGGGGCGGTTGGTGTCCTGGTACTCGTCGATAAGAAGGTAACGGTACTTGCGGTTATACCGTTCGCGGACCTCAGCGGATGACTTGAGCAGGCGCACGGTTTCAAGCAGGAGGTCATCGAAGTCGAGCGCGTTGGCCTTGAAAAGCTCGTCGCGGTAGATCTTGAAGATGTGCGCGATCTTCTCCTCCAACGGATTGGTAGAGGCGAGGAAGTACTCCTGGGGGTCGATCATGTGGTTCTTGGCCCAGGAGATACGGCCGAGGGCGACGCGGGGCTTGAGCTGTTTGTCGTCGATACCAAGGCGCTTGAGCGCGGACTTGACGACGGCCTGCTGGTCGGTCTCATCGTAGATGGCGAAGGTGCGGGTGAGGCCCTTGCCGTTGGTGCGAAGCGCTTCAATGTCGCGGCGAAGAACGCGGACGCAAAAGCTGTGGAAGGTTGCAAGTGTGGGGCGGGCGAGCGTGGTTTGGCCGAGGATTTTACTAACGCGCTCTTCCATCTCCTTGGCTGCCTTGTTGGTGAAAGTCACGGCCAGGATGGCATCCGGGCTGACACCGCGCTCCTGGATGAGATAGGCGATGCGATGGGTGATGACGCGGGTCTTGCCGGAGCCGGCGCCGGCAAGCAGAAGCACAGGGCCGTCGACGGAGACAATGCCCTCCTGCTGCTGCGGGTTCATGTTCTGGAGAAGATCGGCCACCCCTCCATTTTACGGCGGCGGGCCGGGCGGGTCTGTGTCTCCGATGACGAGCTGGCTAGACGAACGGCACGGGGTGGCTGGCAGCGCGCTTCGGTGGCCAGCCGGTATCGTGGAGGCATGGAAACAAGCAAACAGGGGCGGGCGGTGGCGGTATTTTGTGCGGCGGCCGCGGGGGCACGGCCGGCGTATCGCGAGGTGGCGGAGGTCTTGGGGCGGCGTTTGGCTGAGCGGGGCGTAGGGCTGATCTATGGCGGCGCGGATGTAGGGCTGATGGGTGCCGTGGCGGACGCGGCGTTGGCGGCAGGCGGGCGCGTCGTAGGCGTGATTCCGCATGTATTGGTGGACAAAGAAGTCGCGCACAAGGGTGTGCAGGAGCTCCATGTGGTGGATACCATGCACACGCGCAAGCGGCTCATGGGCGAGATGGCCGACGCTTTTGTCGTGTTGCCGGGCGGGTTTGGGACGTTTGAGGAGCTGTTTGAGGTGCTCGCCTGGCAGACGCTGAAGCTGCATGCCAAGCCGGTGGTGCTGGTGAATGTGGCCGGATTCTACGACAAGCTGCTCGAATTTATGGAAGTGTGCGAGCAGGAAGGCATGTTGCGAGGCAACCGTGGAGCCTTGCTGGTGGCGGACGGGGTGGAGGAAGCGCTGCGGCTGGCGTTGGGGTAATCGGCTATCGATCGTTAGAGCATGGGCCTGTCCGGGCGTGCTCTTGCTCCGAGGTCGGTACACAGGTCGGTAGAGGGCTGTGCAGGCCTGGCGACCTTGCGTGAACCGCCTGGGCGGGCGAGCTGCTCAACGCTATGGCGCAGACGGTCTTGCAGGGGTGGCCGGAAGTGGCGGGTGCCGTTGGGCACCTGCTCCAGGTAGCTGGCCACCGCGAAAACCACATTAAGGTGATCCTGCGAGAGCGCGAGGAGGTCGGTGAGCAACTCAAGGTCGCGGACGTCATCGACCAGAAAGCGTGGGCCGAAAACTTGTATGAGGCGCGGATCCATGGATGAAGAGTACGGCGATTCGGGCGTGTTTGCTTTACTTCTTTTGGGGGACGCCTACCTTTTTGTGTCCCAGGTTGGGACGTTTGTCGTGATATGGGACAGGGTTGGCTGCGAGGACCGCTTTAACTACCCGTGACGCGACCCGCCCGCCATCCGCACCGCAAGAAAAGTGCCGGAGCCAGGTCCCGGCACCCCTTATCAATCACCCACTACTGCACGTCGGGCCCAGCCTCCAGATGCGACTCCAGGAAGTACAGCTCTTCTTCCGCATCCACGATCAGCTGGTTGTAAAAGTCCGACGTCGGACTATCGCCAATGTCGTCCACTTTGTCGGAAGCCTCACGCAACTCCTTGGCATAGGTTCCTAGCGAATTCGCCAGCGCCGTGACATGCTCCGGGCCGCTCAGCGCTTCCACGTTATACGCGGCAATCGGCGAGTTCGCGGCAGACATCCGCACCGTGCCGTTCGCCGTCCCGCCCAACTGCGTGATGCGCTCGGCAATCGCATCGATCTGCTTAAAGATGGTCTTCGCCACATCGTCAAACACCAGATGCAGCTGGTAGAAGTTCACACCCTTCACATTCCAGTGCGCGTACTTCGCCTGCGAATACATGTCCAGCGAGGCGGCCAGCGTCACGTTCATCGCGTCCACTACCTTTTCCTTCACATCATCGGGCAGCGCCACCCGATTCTTGTACATCCGCTTCACCGTCTTCGTTCCCATCGCTTTGTTCGACTCTTTGCTGTTCGCCATTTGCTGTTGTCTTCCTTTCCCATTTCCCGCACGCATGCGGCACGGCTCTTCTTCGCCTGTTGGGCAGTTGGATGCATCCCGCCTGTCCCGTGTCCCGCCCTCCACAGATAGCCGCTCGGTTCTCGTCGCCGCCCACCAATCGTCCGAGTTAAACTAAACCGGGCATCCCGGCGTGACTTGGACAAGTGCATTCGGTAAAGGCAGCGGCTGGCTGCTGCAAAAGATCGTGAACGGTCTCGCCCTTTCGCGTATTTCGCCCAATACCCTCACCTTTATCGGTCTCATCATCAACGTCGTCGCCGCGCTCTTCTTTGGATATGCGCGCCCGGACAACTACGTCCGCATGTTCCTTTATGCCGGCCTCGTCATCATCGGCGCCGGCCTGTTTGACATGGTCGACGGGCGCGTCGCCCGCCAGACCAACCAGGTCTCCGTCTTCGGCGCCTTTTTCGACTCCGTCCTCGACCGCTACTCCGACGTCGCCCTCTTCTTCGGCCTGCTGGTCTTTTACGCGCGCGGCAATCGCTACTTCTACGTCTGCCTCGTCGCCTTTGTCATGACGGCCAGCCTGATGGTCAGCTACACCCGTGCCCGCGCCGAAGCCCTTATTGGCTCCTGCAAGGTCGGCTTTATGGAACGCCCCGAACGCATCGTCCTCATCATTCTTGGCGCGCTACTGCAGCGCTGGGACGCCATGCCCGCCGCCC
Organism: uncultured Acidobacteriaceae bacterium; assembly: GCA_964245045.1. Classification (GTDB taxonomy): domain Bacteria; phylum Acidobacteriota; class Terriglobia; order Terriglobales; family Acidobacteriaceae; genus Granulicella. The sequence continues at coordinate 12,540 of CAXTLD010000008.1, forward strand.
TTTGGGTCCTCGCCTTCTTCTCCACCCTCACCGTCATCCACCGCATCCGCTATACCTACACAGAAACCGAGCGCCGCAGACCCTCCGCCCTTCCTGTGTAGCGGCCCGCAGCCTTGTCAGAGCGTGTTCTCGAAGAACCCCCACACGTTTTCATCCGGTACGTCCCGCATCGCCCGTGCGTTCGTCGCGGCGTCCGGCGCAGGCAACGCCCCCAGCTTCGCGTAGCGCAGATGCTTCGGCTTGAAGCTGGCATTCAGATACGTCCCTTTGGACGGTGCCCGCTTGAACGCCTCCCACTCGGCTGGCTTCACGTCGAAGTACCGGTAGGTCCCGCGCTTGCCGTGAAACACGATGTCCAGCGCCCGGCTCCCCGGCACGTAGCGCATCCCGTGGATCACGCTCGAAGGCATCGCCTAGCCGCCGCCTGCTTGCGTTGTGGGCCCGAGTTCAATCCCGAACGTCTCTTCCACCCGCGCGCCCCAAAGCCGTTTGTAACTTTCCCCGCCGCGCAGCAAGTCCACCTTCGCAAACCCATTCGCGCATGCGTGCTCCCACGCTTCCTGCACCAGCAACGTGCCGGGACTACACTCCGCAAACTGTGGTTCGAACCCCACCAGATACAACAGCAGCCGCCGTTCCGCAGCCTGGGGCGGATCCGCCAGCGCGTACAACACGCCCATCGTCTCGCCCCCAAGCCGCAGATCAAACAGGCGCAGCAGACCGGCCCGCAGCAATAACGGCAAGCTCTCCCGATGGTGTGCCAGCACTCGGTCGTCGCTCAGCACGCCCCGCTCGCCCACGCCCTCCCACCGCCGGCTATGCAATGACACCAGCGTCTCGAAACTCGCCAGCGCCTCCGCCGCACTCTCCGCCAAACGGCACTCGACCTCGCCCAGCGTCGCCGCGCGCCGCCGATACCGGCCCGTGTTCGCTCGGATCCGCGCCGGCAACTCCACCCGGGTGTCGATGCTGGAGCAGGGCTCAGTCTTCACCAAAGGAAGGGAAGCGCGCTCGGCCGCGACCCGCAGCCTAGACCCAGCGCGCAACTGGTGCAGGCTCACCCGATCCCACCCTCGTCCCTCGGCGATGTGCGTCAGCGCACGATCCGCCGCGCCGTCGGCGTTTGCCCCCCACACGCCATCCAGATAGTCCGTCGTGCCCGCCCCCATCAGCAGCAGCTTCCGCTCACCCGTCGCAGGGTCCGGGTAGGTATACAGCGGGAGCAGCCCAGCCAACTTGCCTGTTCGCTCTTCCCGCAGCACCAAAGCACACAACGCGCCGTCCTCCCCAAACTGTCGCCACCACGGCACCAGCCACGCAGGATGCTGAAACGCAGACGCCTGCACATCCTCCGCGAAGAGCTCGGTCCACTCAGCTACCAACGCCTCGGGCACGCTCGCTGTCGTCAGCTCCTCTACCGTGAGGTCCTCCGCCCGCCAACCCCGCGCTGACGCCGATTCCTCCACGGCACGGCTCTTGATCGTGGCCGCACCGTACCGTTCCAGAGGCGACCGGGCCAGCCTCCGATACAAGGCTCCGTACCGCTCGATCATCCGGCTCACCGGAAACCGTGCCGCGGCCGTCGCCCGGCAGAACTCCCGGTCGATCTCCGGCAGCCTCCCAAGGGCCGCAGCCATCGACCGCACCGCCTCCGCGCCGGGCTGCACCAGAAAGCCGGTGCGGCCGTCCTCTACAATCTCCGTCACCGCGCCCACCGCCATCCCGATCACCGGCGTCCCCGCGGCCAACGCTTCCATCGCCACCAACGAACTGGTCTCCGTCGCCAGCGACGGCAGCAACAGGCACGCCGCCCGTTGCAGCAAACGGCGCTTCTCCGCCCCAGTTACCGGCCCAACAAAGCGCGCGCTCGCTTCCCCACGCCCTCCCTCCGCCCGGCTCTCATGCTCTCCCGCCGTTGCCGTCAGCCTCGGTTCGATCGCTTCGGCGAAGTACCGCAGGTGGCTCTCATACGGGTACACCTCGCCACCCAGCACCGCCGGCATTTCGGCCATCCGCGCGGCATCCAGGCCGGTATGCAGATTCTTCTCCTCGCAAATCCGAGCCAGCATCAGCGCATACCGGCCCTCGTGCCGCCGTACCTTCTCGGCAACCAGCTCCACCCCGTTTTCGATCACCACCAGTCGACTCTGCGCCTCCGCCGGACACGCGCGTCGCTGGCTCTCCGACACACAGACCAGCTGATACGCCGCCGGCAAACTCCAGATCGTCTCCGGATACCAGCTAGGCGGCAGATGCAGGGTCACCACCACCGGCAGGCCCTCCGGAAGCCGGTACCGAGCAAAATCCAGCCCGTGCATATGCACAACCGCCACCGGGTGCTCAGCCAAGGCCCGATCGATGTTTGCCTGCTGCGCCGTTTCCACCTGCGCCCGAACCTCGTCCGTAATGATCCCCGCGGGCACCTCGGTCGGGTACAGCGTACCCGCCGGTTCGGAGGCCGCATGCGCCACCACCACCGACCCAAACCCCAGCGCGGGGAGTGCAGCCTCCATCTGCGTGCATATCACCTCCGCCCCACCTACAGCTTTGGGGCCGATGGCGGCATACGGAAACGCCACGATCAACACCACCGGTCGCTCCCCCTCACCACCTCCGTCTCGCGGCGCTCTCATGCCTCCGCCGTCGCCCGAGGCCGCCTGTCGTGCTCCAAAGGCATCACGCCAACGCCGAACATCTCCCTGCACGCCGCAGCTGCCAGCGTACGGTATCGCTCCCCCGTCATCCCCCACGGAAATCGCTCATACAGCAGCTGGCCCGCATGGGGAGGCCGCGTGAAGTCGTACGCCGGCGCGACGCGGATCTGTTCACGCTCTACGCCAAACTGAGCCAAAGTCTCTGCCTGACTTGCGAAGCACGTCAGCCGCGCGCGCTTATTCTCCCGCTCCAAGGGCGTCAATTCCCACGTCATGCCTTCCCCCGCGTCCGTCTCCTCTAAGAACGCGCCCGTCCGCATGGAGCCATCTTCGCCTGCATGGTAAAACGGCGCTTCCAATATAAGGAGATCGTCCGGCACGCCCGCCAACGCCTTCGCCGCGTGGACAGCGAACGCGCACGCGTCGTGGTCCGGATGCCCACCCTCATACGGGTGCGTCAACACCGCCTGCGGCTGAAACCGCGCAATCTCCCCCGCCACCGCCTGGGCCAGCTCTGCCATCCTGAAACTCGCCCCCTGGTCAGGCACCTGCGCCGCAAACGTCGCCACGACCTCCGGCCCGAGCCCGGCATGCGCCAGCGCTGCCAGCATCTCCCGCCTGCGCGCCTCGCGGTAGGCATCCACGTCCGCAAATCCATGATGCCGCGCGTCCGTACCGTCTGCCGGAGCGCCATCGGTGACCGTAACAAAGCGCGACGCCGCCATCTGCTCCAGCCGCCCGCCCACGGCCAGCACCTCATCATCCGGATGTGCAAACACCAGAAGCAGCCGCGGCATCGGAAGCTCGCTGCCCACCGCTGCGCCCACAGTCGCGAGCAGCCCACGATGCTCGCCCGTCACTCCGTCCAAACTCACCCATTCTGGGATGCCGAAGGTCGGACCGCCGGAGGCCTAATCGCCTGCCACAAACGTGGTAGTGTTTCCAGCCCCGCTGTCCAAATGTGGGAAACGATTTCGCGCAAAACGCTCAAGTTCTCCCGAAATCTGCCGATAAGACAAGCAGCGCCAAATCCGCCCGCAACACACCGTTGCCGCCCGGAACGCGCAGGAGATGCTGTGACAACCGCTATAAGCAGACGACGTTCGCCGGTCCTTTCGCCACAAAGCAAGTTCAGCAAACCGGTCGCCTGGACCTTGTTCTGCTTCCTGTCCCTGCTCAGCCTCAGCCTCAGCCGGCCGGCGCAGACGCAAACCTTCAACCCCAGCCAGACGACCTTCGCCGCCACGGCCGTCAGCGTCGCCTCGGCACCGGTCACCATCACCCTCACCGCCCAGGCTTCCGGCAGCCCCACAGCACCCGTCCTCGTCACCGAGGGCGTAACCGACGCGAGCCGCGCCGAGTTCACCCTCGCTGCAGCTGAAACCTGCGGCACCGTCACTACGCTCAGCCCCGGCCAAACCTGTACCGTGCGTGTCGTCTTCACCCCAAAGTTCCCCGGCATTCGCCACGGTGCGGTCCTACTCAAAACGCAATCCGGCACCCTGCTCGCAAGCGCCTTGCTCAGCGGCATAGGGCAGGGGAGTCTCCCCGTCCTCTTCCCCGGGGAGATCGATCTCATCGCGGGCGATGGCCAGGGCATCTTCCAGGGCGACGGCATCCCCGCCAAGTCTGCCGCCATCCGTCTCCCCTCCGGCTTGGCTGTCGACGCCGCCGGCAATCTCTTCCTCGCCGACACCGTCAACAGCCGCATCCGCCGCGTCGACGCCGCGACCCAAAACATCAGCACCTACGCCGGTGCGGGCACCGCAGGCTTTCTGAACGACAACGGTCCCGCCACCGCCGCGCAGATCGCTCTTCCCTCCCAACTCGCCCTCGACGGCGCCGGCAACCTCTACATCGCCGACACCGACAACAACGCCATCCGCCGCGTCGACACAGCCGGCAACATCAGCACGGTCGCCGGTACGCTCGGCCAGGCCAACTACACCGGCGACAACGGTCCGGCCACGGGCGCGACCCTCAACGCACCCCAGGGCATCGCCGTCACGCCCAGCGGCGACCTCATCATCGCGGACACCGGCAACCACGTCATCCGCCTCGTCACCGCGAGCGACGGCAAAATCTACACCATCGCCGGCACCCACTCCCCCGGCTACAACGGCGACAACATTCCAGCCATCAGCGCGCAGTTGAACAGTCCCGTCAGCGTCGCCATCCGCGGCAGCGACGGTGCCATCGCCATCGCCGACCAGAACAACAACCGCGTCCGCCTCGTCCTCGCGGGCACTATCACCACACTCGCCGGCACCGGCAACGAAGGCTACACGGGCGACGGTGGCCCGGCCTCCCAGGCCGCCCTGCACGGCCCCGATGCCTTGACGTTCGATCCAGCCGGCGATCTCATCGTCGCCGACGGCTCCAACAACTGCGTTCGCCTCGTCTCTGCCGCGCAGGGCACCATCATCACCCTCACCGGCACGGCCAACGCCGAGGACTACTCCGGTGACGGGGGGCCGGAAGTCGCCGCGCACATGCATGGCCCCGACGGCCTCTTCTTCGACGCATCCGGAAACCTCTGGATCTCCGACCAGTACAACAACCGCGTCCGCAAGGTAAACGGATCGTTGCTCTCTATCCACTACCCCATCATCAAGGTCGGCAAGACCTCCGCGCCCGTTGCTGAGTCGATGATGAACGCCGGCAATGAGCCACTCACTGTCACCGCCGCAACCCTGCAACAGGCCGCACTCGACCCATCCACCACCGCCTGCACCCAGGGCTCCGTCGCACCGTCCCTCTCCTGCAGCATGGGCGTCGAGTTTGCTCCCACCCACGTCAGCCCAGACAACCAAATGCCCATCACCGGCTCAATCACCTGGCATACCAACGCCCCCAACGTCACGCCCATCGACAAGCTCTCCGGCATCGTCCTCAGCGTCGAACCCACCACCGTAGCCATCACGTCGAGCGCCAATCCCGGCCTCGTTGGCCAATCCATCACCCTTACCGCCACTGTCACCAGCGCCGATACCGGGCGGACGGGAACCGTCATCTTCAATGAGGGCAACTCCACATGGTGCGCCCCCAGCGTTCAACTCAGTGCCAACGGCACCGCCACTTGCACCATCCCGAGCCTGTCCCTCGGCGTTCACACCTTCACCGCAAGCTACTCGGGGGACAACAACAACGCCGCAAGCCAGTCCCCGTCCTTCACGGAAACGATCAAGCAGCGAGCTGCCTTGGCCTTCAGCGCCTCTCCCAATCCGGCGGTCGTCACGACCTCCGTCACCCTCAGCATCGCCGCCCAAGATAACTCCGGAACACCCACCGGCGCCGTCACCCTCTTCGACGGAGGGACGCAACTCGCGGTCGTCAACCTGGACGCAAACGGAAACGCCTCCTGGAGCAGTAACGCGTTCGCTGTCGGCACCCACAACCTTTCTGCCCAGTACGCAGGGGACGGCTCCAACATCCCAGACACCGCCCACACCACGCTCACCGTCAATCAGGCCAGCACCAACACCTCCCTCAGTGCCGCCTACAACAACGTCACCGTTGGGTCCCCGGTCCCGCTTACGGCCACGGTCAGCAGCAACGTCGGTCCCGCGCTCACCGGAAGCGTGCAGTTTCTCGACGGCACATCCGTCCTCGGCTCCGCGCCGCTGGGATCAAACGGCGCGGCCACCCTATCCGCAACCACGCTCGCACCGGGTACACACACCCTCCTCGCCGTCTACAGCGGCGACACCGACAACGCCACAAGCACCTCGGCGCCCTTCGCCGAAACCATCCAACAGATTGCTACGGTAACCACCCTCGGCGCCGACGTCGATCCGCTCAACGCCGGTGCCACCGTCCATCTAGCCGCGATCGTAAGACTGACTCCGGGCGCAGCAACCGACGGCGCGCTCACAGGTACGGTCACCTTCTCTGACGGCAGCACCACCCTTGGCACCGCGCCCCTCAACGCCAGCGGTCAGGCCACGTTGGCCGTAAGCTCACTCACCGTCGGCTCCCACTCCATCGCCGCGCACTTCAGTGGCAACACCAACTACGCCGCCAGTAACTCCACCAACCTGACCGAAACCGTGCAGCAAACCGCCACCGTCACCACGCTCAGCTCCGCTGCGACCACGTCTTTGACTGGTAAGGTCGCTAACTTCTCCTCGCTTGTTACGAGCACCACGGGGATCCCCACAGGCAGCGTCAGCTACAGGGACAACGGAACGGTTCTCGGCACCTCGCCGCTGGACGCGCACGGCATGGCCTCCTTCTCGATCTCGGCCCTTTCGACTGGAAACCATCAGATCACCGCCACCTACAACGGTGACCCGAACTACACCACCTCCACGTCTCCCGGTCTGCAACAAACGGTCAACCTGGCCCCATCCGCTGCCTCCCTCAGCGGCCCGAGTGGTCCTGTCGACGCCGGCCTCAACGTCCAGTTCACCGCCACGCTGACCTCGCCCGGCGTCACCCCTACAGGTACGCTCACCCTGCTGGACGGCACCGTTCCTGTCGCCTCCGTACCCGTCAGCGGCGCGGCCACCTTCACATTCAACACCACCCATCTGGCCGTCGGATCGCACTCGCTCACGGCAAGCTACAGCGGCGACTTCAACAACGCCCCGGCGCACTCCGTTCCCCTCTCGCTCACCGTGCAGCAGGCGCCGACCGCCATCGCACTCGTGACCAGCACAAACCCGCTTACGCAAAAACAACCGCTCACACTAACCGCCACGGTGACGACCGACAGCCCGAACGCCACCGGCAACGTCAATTTCTATGACGGCCCCAACCTGCTCGGTACAGTTCCCTTGACCGCAGTCGGCAGCGCGTCATTCAGCCCCCAAAACCTCGGTCTCGGGACTCACTCACTCACAGCGGTGTACGCGGGCGACACCAACCACGCCTCCTCCACCTCCGCCCCTGTACCTGAACTCGTCGTACAAGATGCAACCCTCGCCGTCAGCTCCAGCCTCAACCCGTCCGTAAGCGGCCAAAACGTCATCTTCACAGGACAAATCATCGGATCGCCCACAGCTACCGGCAATCTCACTTTCCGCGACAACAACGTCATCCTGGCCACAGTACCGTTGAACGCCACAGGCGCCGCCAGCTTCGCCACAACCTCCCTGAGTGTCGGAACGCACACCGTCTCGATCACCTACAGCGGCGATACCAACTTCTCGGCAGCAAGCGGTCAACTCACACAAACCGTCATCGCTGCAAGCACATCCACATCTATCAGCAGCAACCTGAACCCGGCAACCTACAGTCAGCCACTCACCCTGTCTGCCACTGTCGCCAGCAACGGCGGCCTAGCCACCGGAGCGGTAACTTTCACCGAGGCCGGCTTACCTCTCGGCTCTGCGCCACTCGACCCGCACGGCGACGCCAGCCTTACGCTGAGCACTTTGAGCCCCGGCGCGCACACCATCGTGGCTTCCTACGCAGGGGACGGTAAGGCCAGTCCGTCCACGTCCACTCCGTTCCTCGTGGTCGTGAAACAAATCACAGCACTTGCCGTAAGCTCACCGCACAACCCAGCGCAAACCCTCGCGCCTGTCAGCCTTACCGCGACGATCACGAGCCCCCAAGCAGCTCTCCCCAGCGGCTCCGTTGTCTTCACGGAGGGAGTGAGCACCTTGGGTACCGTCCCCGTCGACGGCAGCGGTCACGCCACGCTCACCCTTCCACACATGCTCGCCGGAACGCACACCATTCTTGCCAGCTACTCGGGCGACGGCGCAAACTTCCCCAGCCAGTCGGCGGCTTACAACCAGGTCATTCAGGTTCGGTCCACGACAACCACCGTTACCGGCACCTCCACGGATCTCTTGAACCCGCAGCAAATGACCCTAATCGCCGTCGTTCGGGGTGATGGCTCGGTCCCGCCCGGCGGCATGGTGAGCTTCACCAGCGGTCCTCTCACTTTGGGAGCCGCCCCGGTCGACGCCACCGGTGTAGCCAGCATCACCGTCATCTTCGAAACGCCAACCCAGAACGTCATCGCCAGCTACCCGGGCGACCCCTCGTATGCTGCCTCGCAATCGGGTGCAACCCCGATCACCGCCGGCCAACCCGCACAATTCACCATCGCCGTCAGCGCACCCAACATCACACTCGTGTCTCACCAGCGCACCACGGTCAACGTCACAGTCGCTTCCGTGAAGGGCTTCACCGACAAGATCGCGTTGGGCTGCCTGGGTCTCCCGTACGCTGCAACCTGCACCTTTGACAAGTCGCAGCTGAAACTCAATCCCGACGGCACCGCCACTGCCTCCCTCATCATCGACACAGGCGACCCGCTCGGAGCCGGCACCAGCACCACGGCCGCCATCATCCCTTCAAGCCGTCTTCTGCTGTGCTTCCCACCCGCAGGTTTGCTCGCCTTCCTGTTCTTCGGGAAAGCGCGGCGCAAAGGTCTTCCAACGCTGCTGCTTATTTTGCTCACGCTCGCCGCCGCAGGCACGGTTACCGGTTGCAGCGGTCTTCAGATCAGCGGTACGCCGCCCGGCACGTATAGCTTCCGGGTGATCGGCACAGGGCAGGGCTCGAACACCACGCAGGCACAAACAGTGACACTGGTGGTGACCCAGTGAACAGGCTGGCCGTTGCCCTCTCTCTCCTTTTCACCTGCTTGTGCGCGACGCAGCAACTACGCGCACAAGCCCTGGCCACCGCCACAGGACCCGGAAGCTTCGTTGCCGTGGGTGCGGGCATCTCGGGCTTTGAAACCGACTATGGCCACAACCGCATCGCGGGAGCCTTCACCTACGTCGACGTAAACCCACACTGGCGTGTCGGCTTCGAGGGCGAGGCACGCTTCCTCCGCTGGCATGCCAACGAGCAGGTCACCGAGACCAACTACCTCGGCGGCCTCCGCGTGGCGCTGTGGCCACGACCCCGGCGCTGGTCTCCGTACGCAAAGTTTTTGGCCGGCGCGGGAAAGATCACGCTTCCGTTCGACTACGCCCACGGCGGCTTTCTCACCTACGCTCCCGGTGCAGGCCTGGACGTCACCCTCAACGACCGGATCACTGCACGCGTCGCCGACTTCGAATACCAGCACTGGCCGCAGTTCCCGTATGGCGCGCTCAGCCCCTACGGTGTCAGCGCCGGCCTCAGCGTACGAGTCAACGGCATCTCACGCTACCCGAAAGGAGCCCGCGTGCGTCACTGATGCGTCGACCAGCCGATCTAAGCCGCCACAACGTCCTCGCGCTCCCTGACCTCATCCACAGCGATTTTCAACGCCTCCCCAAGCGCATAAAAGCTGTCCCGCCACTCACGGCTCCAACGGGCGCTCTCCGGCCGGCGCAAAAGGTCGTTCCAGATGTTCTGCGCTTGCCAAAGGTTAGACGGGCCCGGCAAACTCCGCAGGCTTTCGGCGATGGCCAGCGCCACCGACAAAACATGCATCTTCTGTCCGGGGGTGGCCACTTCCAGCACCACCATCGCACGCTTCATGCAACCGTCGGCAGCGTAGCTCAACATCGCGGTGTCCAGCTTCACGTTGTCCACCTCGGCCCGTTGCAACAGACGCGCTACCTCCGCCGCGTCATAGTGTTCAGCCTCCAGGGCACGCCGCAGGCCGGCGTTGATGGCAAACTCCGCCGTGATCGCCAAAGCTGGCGGAGCCGGCACATTGAACTCGCCAAGGTACTGCATCAGCGTTGCATGCTCCTCATAGATCCGCATCAGCGAATCCTCCACCTCGGTAATCGTCTGCTTCAAGATGCTGTTCAAGATGCGATGTTGATCGTCTGCAAACAGAGAGGTAAGCGAGTAGGTTGTCGGACCGAAAAACTCATCGATCAGCCGCACCAGATCGGGCAGGTTTCCGCGATGACTGAAGGCGCGCACAGCCTCCCCAAATCGCTTCCACGCCTCGCTGTCCGCGGCGGTGTATCGCTTCACGGCAGCAGACAGATTCTGGTCCCCCAAGTGCACCACCGCGAAGCAAATATCCTCCACCTCGTCAGTAATCTGCGAGCACAGCCGCGCCCGCCCAATCCCGATGCGCCCACGTCCACTGGTGAACACCTCGTAGCTATGGCGTTGGACGTCGAAACAGAAGATCGTTCCGGCCTTGGGGTACGACCGAAACATCGAATCGATCGCGTAGTGCGCGCCCACATGTTCCAGATCGAGCCGCGCGCTCTGCACACACTTTCGGTACACCGCGGCGCCGTCGCCGAACTCCGGAAGATTGCTCTTGGCCTGGGTCAGCAACTCGATAAAACCATCCTCCAGCGCCACGCCGTCCTTGCCGAAGAGCTTGGCCGCCAACTGCAACACGCGTCCCGCATACGCGATGATCTGCACGGTCTCGATCCCGGAGATCTCGTCGAAGAACCAGCCGCAGCTGGTGTACATCAGCTGCTTGTGGCGCTCCATCTCCAGCAGCTCCAGTACCGCAACGCGCTCGCCGGCGCTCAGCACGTGGGTTGCGTGCTCGGCCAGAAAACGGTCAACGCTGCTTCGGCTCCGGTCCACAATGAGGCTGATATACGCATTGCGCGCCGCCCAAACGTCCCGCAGGAGCGGCCGCGCAAACTCCTCGGCAAACACCTCTGTGTGGTCGCGCACAAAGTCCAGCGCCGCCCGCAGCGGACCGCGCCAGGCCTGATGCCACCCAGGTTTGCCGCCATTGCAACCGCAGTCCGACCGCCAGCGTTCCACCCCATGGCTGCAGCTCCACGAGGAGTTCTCCACCACCTCGGCCTCCCACGTCGGCGCAAACCTGGCCAAAAACTCCCCATAGTTGCTCAGGCGCGCCAGACCCTTCTCCTCGATCCACTGCATCGCGTAGCTAAGGGCCATCTCGCCATGGCGATGGTGATGCCCATAGCTTTCCCCATCGGTTGCCACGTGTGCCAGCTGCGGCAGGGGTTTGCCCTTCTTCTCCTGCTGCCCTGGGGTGTCGAGGCTCGTAAGCAACCGCCGGCCGAACTCTTCCCCCGAGTTCAGCAGGCCCTCAAACGCGATCGCGCGCGATGTGGGTCCATCGTAAAAGAACACCGCGATCGAACGTCCCTCATCCAGCGGAACGCGATACGGCTGCGTGGAATCCACACAGGCGTTCGGGGTCTCTCTCCAGTGCGAGGCCCCCTCCTGCGCCAGGGGGCGCACCCGCGCGCACTGGTTCGGCGCCAGCACCGTAAACACGATGCCTTCCTGAGCCAGCAGGTCCAGCACCGATCGCGAAACCGCCGTCTCTGCCAGCCACATGCCCTCCGGTTTGCGCCCGAACCGGTGTTCGAAGTCCGCGACGCCCCACCGGATCTGCGTTCGCGCGTCGCGGGGCGAAGCCAGCGGCATAATCACGTGGTTGTACACCTGCGCCATGGCAGAGCCGTGCCCGGAAAACCGCTCGGCGCTCGCGGCGTCGGCCGCCACAATGGCGCGGTAGGTGCGCGCCGCATACGTTTCCAGCCAACTCAGCAACGTCGGCCCAAAGTTGTAGCTCATCTGGGCATAGTTGTTGAGGATACGGGTGATCTTGCCTTGCTTGTTGGTAATGCGCGAAGCCCCGTTGGGGGCGTAACACTCCGCCGTAATGCGCTCGTTCCAATCATGGAACGGGCTCGCCGAGCTTTGCACTTCCACGGTTTCCAGCCACGGATTTTCCCGGGGCGGTTGGTAGAAGTGCCCGTGAACGCACACATACCGCAAAGGGAGATCCGCCTCAGATTCCGCGGCGTCAGACTTTCGCACATCAACAGAGGACGGCATCGTCCCATCCTACCGGCCAGCCGCGCTTTGCCCCCTTCCGCAAGCGTGTTAGGGAGCCGCTCGGTTGGGGAGTGCCCCTTCGCCGGAACGTGGGCCTCGGTGGCAAGCAGGCCGGGACGCAGCCAGCTATCTAGGAACACCATCGCCGCAATCGCCACCCCATAGGCCACCAGGGCGCCCACGCTAAAGTAGCGCCCCAGCAGGAGCTTGCCGGCAAGCGTCTCCCGAAAACGGTCCAGTGGCGCCCAGTGCACCAGCTTGCCAACCTCCACCGCCATTGCCAACACCGCCGCCCTGCCGCCAACCGCGGTGGGTCGGCCCGCAGGGTCAATCATCGCCACCACCCAGTAGACCGCCACCGCCCACAAGATCGAACCGCCGTACTTAAACGCAAACGGCGGCAAGTGCAGCGGCGCCAGCCGCCAAACCAGGCCCAAAGGGACCGTGATCGCCAGACCGAGCGCGCAAACCCTCCGGCGAGCCCCCGTACGTGTGCCCTGCCCGCTCACTCCGGCTGCACCGGCTTGCCCGCCGCCAGGTCGCAGGCCCGCCACAGGTACCAGCTGGCCAACGACCGCCACGGCGCCCACCGACGTCCACGCCGCTCCATCACCGCCGCGTTCGGCAGCAGGTCGGGCGTCACCTTCTGCTCCGGCTTCAACCCCTGAAAGGTCAGGGCGAAGCCTTTGCGCACACCATAGTCAGAGACGGGCAGCACATCGGGCCGCCCCAAGCGAAACATCAGAAACATCTCCACGGTCCATCGCCCCACGCCGCGTACCTGCGTCAAGTGGTCGATGATCTCCGTGTCCGTCATGCGCTTGATGCGGGCGAGCGAAGGAACCGTCCCGTCCACGGTCTTGGCCGCAAGGTCCCGGATCGCGAGCGCCTTGTTGTGCGACAGCCCCGCCCCTCGCAGTTGCTCATTCGGGCACTGCAGAATCTGTTCCGGCGAGGGGTGCTGCCCGATGCCGCCGCCCACCGGCGCAAAGCTCAGCAGCAGCTTGGTGTGGATGGCCGCCGCCGCCTTTCCATGCAGTTGCTGGTAAAGAATCGACCGGAGCAGCGCCTCAAAGGGCGACTGCTGGCTCGGAAGGCGCAACGTAAAAGAACCGGCTCGCTCGATCAGCCTCCCGAGCCTCGGGTCGGCGGCGGCAAGCGCAGCCACGGCCTCCTGCGGGTCATAGGGCGGTTTGCGGGTTCGGGCGGGCGCGGCCATCATCGAAGATCAGTCTGGCACGACCGGAGCTGGGCAGGTCGGCAGACCTCGCAACTCCCCCAGATCAGCCGGTCGCCGCAGACCGCCAGCCCCTCCCCAAGCCCGTCCGTCGCGCTCTTCCTACGGACCCAACGGCCCACTTTCGCCGGACGAACGAACCCCGTCGATAATCGATACTTCCGCAAGCAACGCTTGCGCGAACAGCGCGCACGTGCTCCGATAGGAGCGTAACGCACTGCTATACTCGAATTCTTCACAGGGGTTACAGAGGTCACTTCCTCCGGAATCTCGCCCCGAAGGGCCCAAGCAAGACCCAACCCGACGGGTACGTGAAGGCAAGAGCGGCGTTGAATTTACCCCCGCGGTCGGCTAACCCCGATGGTCGCGGATGCAGGAATGCACACGTATGGCGCAGGTATTTGACCGCAGTTCGAACGCGCTGATCCGGGCGAGCCTCGCACTGACGGGCTTAATCGTCATTGTTCTGGGCGTCACGCTCAATGAGTTGCAGCGTTCGCCGTGGGTAACGCGGCAAGGCCAGCGGCCGGACCAGCCCGTGCCGTTCAGCCATAAACATCACGTCGAAGGTCTGGGGCTGCAGTGCCAGTACTGCCACACCAGCGTGGAAAAGAGCTTCTACGCCGGCATTCCGCCCACCAAGACCTGCATCAACTGCCACTCCGAGATCTGGACCAACGCGGCGCTGCTTGAGCCCGTTCGCCAGAGCTGGGCAACCGGCCAGTCCATCCCCTGGATCCGGGTTCACGATCTCCCCGATTACGTTTACTTCAACCATTCGGTGCACGTGAACAAGGGCTTGGGTTGCTCCAGCTGCCACGGCCGCGTGGACCAGATGCCGCTGATGTATATGGCCAACACGCTGCAGATGGAGTGGTGCCTGAACTGCCACCGCAACCCGGTCAAGAACCTGCGGCCCACCAGCGAAATCTACAACATGACCTGGGCCGGCCCCTCCACCGAGCACCCGGTATGGTGCAGCGTGACAGGCACCCCCGGACCCACGGCGCGCGGCGTCTCCTGCACCACCAAGGACCCAGGCGGGCATAACCCGCAGCTGGCCATGCTGCAGGAGCCCACGGTCGGCCCTGGAACTCAGGGAGGCCTGAACGGCTCCCAGGCAGAGCCGGGCATCGGCGACCAGCGGAGCACGCAGCAGAACGGCACCCCCGGCATGACCCGCTCGCAGTCCGGCACCATGGGAGGCACCATCCCCGATGTGGGCTCCGGCGACACCTACTCCGACGTGCCGGTCATCCGCATGCCGGCCAGCTACACCAAGTTCACGAGCCAGAACGCTCTGGGTACGTATCTCGTGCAGTACTATCACATTCGGTCGGCAAACGAGCTTTCCAGCTGCGAAACGTGCCACCGCTAAACGCGAACGACCCCGAGCTGATCCACCCCAGGCAGGCGATGCGTAAAGAGCAAGGACCAAACGAACTGATGCAGAACGAACCGAGACCCGCAGGCGCGGACATCGCGCCGGCGCAGGTTGTGACACGGATCACGCCCTCGAACAAAATGACCCTGGCCGAGGTGCGGTCGCGTCTGGATGGTAAAACCGGCAAGCGCTTTTGGAAAAACCTCGACGAACTGGCAGACACCCCCGCCTTCCAGGAGCTCATGCAGGAGGAGTTCCCGCGGCAGGCAGCGGGCAGTGAATGGGTCAACTCGGTCTCGCGGCGCGGCTTCATGAAGGTTATGGGCGCGAGCTTCGCGCTGGCCGGCCTGGCCGGTTGCACCAAGCAGCCCGACGAGCGCATCTACCCCTACATCAAGCAGCCCGAGGGCCTGGTTCTCGGTACGCCGATGTTTTTCGCCACCGCGCACCCATTCCCCACCGGAGCCATACCGGTTCTGGTCAAGTCGGACGCCTTCCATCCCATCAAGATCGACGGAAACCCCGAACACCCTGTCAGCCGGGGCAAGTCGGACGCGTACACCCAGGCGTCCATCCTCGACCTGTACGACCCGGATCGTTCGCAACACATCCGCTTCCGCGGCCAGAACGCTGAATATCCCTACTTCCAGGAGCAGTTCGCCAAAGGCGTCAATGCGCTGCCCGGCGGCCAGGGCCTTCACTTCCTCAGTGAGGCGACCACCTCGCCCAGCTTCGCCATTCAGTGGAAACAGCTGCAGGCCAAGTATCCGCAGGCCAAGTTCATCACCTATGAGCCGATCGGCGTAGACACCACCGGCACCCGGTACAACCTCACCGACGCCGATGTGATCCTGTCGCTCGACGCGGATTTCCTGGGCGGCATCCACCACCCGGGCTTTCTACCCATGTCCTCCCAGTACGCCGAGCGGCACCGGTTTGAGGCTGGCAAGCCCATGAACCGGATGTACGTCGTCGAGACCATGCCGTCGGTCACCGGCTACAAGGCCGAGCACGCGCTCCGGTTGAAGCCCAGCGACGTCGACGCCGTTGCCACCGCACTGGCCGCAGGCAATGCAGCCGCCATCCGGAACCCGGATGCCCAGAAGTTTGTTACCGCGGTGCTCGCCGATCTCGGGAAGTCGGCCGGGCGCTGCGTGGTCGTCGCCGGCCCGCAGAGCTCTTCCGCCTGCCGACAGGCAGCCGCCTCGCTCAACGCCGCCCACGGCGCGGTAGGCAAGACTGTCTCGTACGCCCCCTCGCTCCAGGCCGTGCCGGCCCAGCCGGGTACGGATATTCGCTCGCTGGTCGCAGACATGAACGCCGGCGCGGTCAAGTGGCTGGTCATGCTGGGCGCAAACCCGCTCTACAATGCCCCGGCCGACCTGAACTTCGCCGAAGCCTTCAACAACGTGCCCAACACCGTCCATCTCGGCTCGCACGTTGACGAAACCGGCTTCTTCTCCACCTGGCACATCCCCAAATCCCACTACCTCGAAAGCTGGTCGGACGCCCGCGCCTACGACGGCACGGTTTCGATCGTGCAGCCCATGATCGCTCCGCTCTACAACAGCGTCACCGCTCATGACATCCTGCAGGCGCTGCTCGATCCGGCGCAGGGTGCCTACGACGTTGTCAACGCGACGGCCCACACCTTCATCAAAGGAGACTTCGACACCGGCTGGCGCAAAGCCCTGCACGATGGCTGGATCGAGGGCACAGCACAGATACCCGGTGGCGCAGACGCCGCGCCCGCAGCGGGTCCCGTCACGCCTGCCGCGCTCTCCACCGGGGGCGACCAACTTGAAGTCCGCTTCCTTGCCGACCCTTCGCTCTACGACGGCCGGTTCGGCAACAACGGCTTCCTGCAGGAGCTTCCCAAGCAGATCACCAATCTCTCCTGGGACAACGCCGCCCTGGTCAGCCTCAACACCATGGCGCAGCTCGGCATCGAGGAGAACGAGGCCGTCGAGCTGTCCGTGGGTGGCCGCAAGCTCATCGTCCCCGTGCTCATGGTGCCCGGTCACCCCGACGGCGCGGTCACGGTACACCTCGGGCTTGGTCGCCGGGCGGAGGTCGGCCGGGTCGGCGCGGGCGTCGGCTTCAACGCCTACCAACTCCGCTCAGCGAACGCCATGCTTGCCGCCGGCGGCGCTACGCTCACCCGTGGTCACGGGCTCTACGACCTTTGTGTGACCAAGGTACACAATATTGAGCATCGCGGTGCCTTCGCCCAACACGACCTGGAACGCCCCGAATCCGACAAGCAGGGAACCTACTCTCTCGCCGGGCACGAAGCGATGGAGCGCTCCATCATCCGCTACGCCACCGTCGAAGAAGCCACCAAGAACCCGAAGTTCGCAGAAGAAGGCGCTAGCGGAACGCTAGTCAACAAGGTCGGTTACAACCCGCAGGGCGAGACCCCCGCGCCGGATGAGAGCCTGTGGGCCGGTTCCTGGCGCTACGACCACCAGGACCAAAGCTCCAAGCAGATCCAGAACGCCTGGGGCATGGCCGTCGATATGAACTCCTGCATCGGTTGCAACGCCTGCATCATGGCCTGCTACACCGAAAACAACATCCCGGTGGTCGGGCGCGAGCAGGTCAAGGTCGGGCGCAACATGCAGTGGCTGCGCATCGACAACTACTTTGAAGGCGACCTCCACGCCCCCAAGTGCCACTTCCAGCCCATGATGTGCCAGCACTGCGAAAGCGCGGGTTGCGAACAGGTTTGCCCGGTCGGCGCCACCGTGCACACCCCCGAAGGCCTCAACACCATGGTCTACAACCGCTGTGTGGGCACGCGCTACTGCTCCAACAACTGCGTATACAAGGTGCGGCGGTTTAACTTCCTCCTCTACCAGGACTACGAGCAGGAAAGCCTCAAGTTCATGCGCAACCCCGACGTCACCGTGCGTTCGCGCGGCGTCATGGAAAAGTGCACCTACTGCGTCCAGCGCATTCAGGAAGCGAAGATCACGGCCGACAAGGAAAACCGCGCTATCCGTGACGGTGAGGTTGTGACCGCTTGCCAGCAGGCCTGCCCGACGGACGCGATCATCTTTGGCAACAAAAACAACCCCACCAGCCGCGTGGCCAAGCGCAAAGCGGAGGAGCGGGACTACCAGGTCCTGGCCGATCTGAACTATCGCCCGCGCACCACCTACACGGCCGGTGTCATCAACCCGAATCCGGAGCTTGTCTAATATGGCGACGCAGGGACCCATCCACCCAACGACAGATCCGGACATCATCGTCGACCCGATGATCGACCCGCGCACCGGCGAGTACGCGGTGATCGCGCCCGGCCACAACTTCCGAAGCGTGACCCAAAAGATCGCCGGGATCGTCCTGACGCCCAACACGCCCTGGGCTTGGTTCGGCGGCTTCTTTGTCGCCTCCACGATCGCCACGCTGGTAGTCATCGCGCTCACCTGGCTGGTGCTCAAGGGCGTCGGCATCTGGGGTGTCACCATCCCCGGCGCGTGGGGCTTCGCGATCATCAACTTCGTCTGGTGGATCGGTATCGGTCATGCAGGCACGTTGATCTCGGCCATCCTTCTGCTGTTCAAGCAGACCTGGCGCAACTCCATCAACCGCTTTGCCGAGGCAATGACCATCTTCGCCGTCGTCTGCGCCGGCATGTTCCCGCTCATCCACATTGGGCGGCCGTGGCTTGGGTACTGGCTCCTGCCGTACCCCAATACCATGAACGTCTGGCCGCAGTTCCGTTCGCCGCTGGCCTGGGACGTCTTTGCCGTCTCCACCTACGCCACCATCTCGGTCGTGTTCTGGTACATCGGCATGATCCCGGACTTCGGCACCCTGCGCGACCGGGCCAAGCTGCCCATTGCTAAATACTGCTACGGGTTGCTCTCGCTCGGCTGGCGCGGTTCCACCCGCCACTGGATCCGCTACGAGTCGGCGTCGTTGCTGCTCGCCGGCCTGTCCACGCCGCTGGTGCTTTCCGTGCACACCACCATCTCCTTCGACTTCGCGGTCGCGGCCATGGCCGGCTGGCACACCACCATCTTCCCGCCGTACTTCGTGGCCGGTGCCGTCTACTCCGGCTTCGCCATGGTGCTCACCCTCGCCATCCCGATCCGCAAGTGGTACCACCTCGAAGATCTGGTCACCCTGCGCCACCTCGACAATATGGCCAAAGTCATGCTCACCACCGGCTCCATCGTTGCCTACGGCTACGGCATGGAAGTCTTCATGAGTTGGTACAGCTGCTCGCACTGGGAGTTCTTCATGATGTGGAACCGGATGTTCGGCCCCATGGGCTGGGCGTACTGGATGCTCATCCTGACCAACATCGCCATCCCTTTGACCACGCTCTGGTCCCGCCGGCTGCGCGTTAGCCCGGGCTACCTCTTCTTCCTCAGCTTTGTTGTAAACATCGGCATGTGGTTTGAGCGCTTCGTCATCGTCGTCACGTCGCTCTACCGCGACTACCTGCCGTCCAGCTGGGGCACCTATCGCGCCACCAAGTGGGATTACATGCTCTTCATCGGCACATGGGGCTTGTTTACCTGCCTATTCTTGCTCTTTGCCCGCCTCGCGCCGATGATTCCCATGTCGGAGATCCGCATGATGCTGCCGCAGACCAAGGTCAAACCCGGCGGTGAGTCGGCCGAGCAGAAGTCCTTGTCCCCGCAGGAGGCGCTCTAATGCCGCCCGTCGAAGGAGTCTACGGCCTTATCGCCGAGTTCAACACGCCAGGCGAGCTGGTCCACGCCACCGAAACCGCGCGCACCGCAGGCTACCGTCGCATGGAGTGCTACACGCCGTACCCGGTCGAAGAGGCCGCCGAAGCGCTGCACTTCCACAAGACCCGCGTTCCGCTGATGTGTCTGTTGGGCGGCGTCATGGGCCTTGCGACCGGCTGGCTCATGGAAACCTGGATCAATGTGTGGGGTTATCCGTTAAACATCCGCGGCATGCCCCTGTATTCCTGGCCGGCGTTCGTCATCCCGGCGTATGAGTGGACAATCCTGTTTGCCGGCCTGTCCGCCGCCTTCGGCATGATCGCCCAGAACGGCCTACCGCAGCTCTACCACCCGCTGTTCAACGCGGCCAATTTCCGCAACGGCGCGACCACGGACAAGTTCTTCCTTTGCCTGGAAGCGCACGACCCCAAATTTTCCCTCACGCAGACCCGTGAGTTCCTTGAGCAATTTTCCCCGGTGTCGGTGGTGGAGGTAGACCATTGATGCAGCCTGCAAATCTCGCACTCCAGAACCCAGGGCCGAGCCCAGCACCCAAGCAGAAGGCAGTGATGCAGCAGCGCAATCTATCTCGAACGGTCGGGGCCACGGCGGCACTTCTGCTGCTGGCCGGCTGCCGGCAAGACATGCACAACCAGCCCAAGTTCTACCCGCAGCGCAGCACCTCGTTCTTCGCCGACGGGCGCTCGGCTCGGCCGCAGGTGGAAGACACGGTAGCCCGTAACCAGCTCTACGCGAATGCTTACTTCTTCACGGGTGTGCAGGACGGCAAGGAAGGCGACGGCATGCCGGTGCCGGTTACCGCCGAGCTCCTGCAACGCGGGCAAGAAAAGTACAACATCTTCTGCACACCCTGCCACTCGCGCGTCGGCAACGGCGCGGGGATGATCGTGCAGCGCGGCTACCGTCCCGCCGGCAACTTCCACACCGATCGGCTGCGTGCCGCTTCGCTCGGCCACATCTACTCGGTGATTGCGAACGGCTACGGTGCCATGCCCGAGTACGGCTCGCAGATCGCTGCCGAAGACCGCTGGGCCGTGGTGGCGTATGTGCGTGCGCTGCAGCTGAGTCAGGCCGCCACCGCCAAAGATATCCCCTCAGGCGCGCACCCGCAGGACCTCCACGAGATCGCCTCCCAGCAGGGCATGCCGCCCGGCTTCGCCGACCCCTGGGCGCTTCCGGCCACGGCCGTTTACGGTACGCCCAACCCGAACTCAGGCATGCCGTGGAACCCCAAAAATACTCCCCCGGTCGGCGCTACGGCCCACGGCTCCGCCGCGGCCACGCAAAACTCGGGCACGCGCGACTCCGGCGACTCGCAACCACAGTACCAGATGCCGAGCGGCAGCATCGAGCTTGAGCAGCGGGTGCAACGGCACTAGGCCCGCGATCCACAACACCTCTTTCGACCGTAAAGGCAACGGAACCATGGAACTTGAACACGGACATCACGAAGCGCAACACCATGGCGCCCGGGCCCTGCCCGGGGTGCTGACCGCGCCGAACTTCCTGGCCGCGTGGCGGCTGCGCGCGCTGGTCCTCGGCGTGGCGTTCGCACTGATCTCGATCCTGGCCTTTAGCTGGACCGCCGAGGGACGCGCCCATCTACTGCGCTCCTACCTCATGGGCTCCATGACGGCGTTTAACTTCGTCGGGGGTGCCCTGGTCTGGCTGCTGGTTCAATACCTTTCTGGCGGCAAGTGGGGCCTCATCCTGCGGCGGCCGCTCGAGGCCATGACCCGCACCTGGTGGTTTGTGGCCGCGCTGTTTGTGCCGATCCTCTTTCTCATGAAGGACCTCTATCTGTGGGCCCGTTACAACACCCCCAACGAGACCCTTTCGGCACTGCAGCACGGTTTGATCGATCAGGAGCAACAGATCTGCATCAACCTCAAGCACACCATGCTGAGCCCCACCAGCGCCGTGGTCCAGTTTGTGCTTGTGTTTGGCTTCATCGGCGGCGTCATCACTATGCTCAACCGGTGGTCGATCAGCCGTGACGCGGATCCCACCGCCGGCTCTGCGCGTAGTTACGATCGCTGGCGCATCCTGTTTGAGAACTTCTCCGGTCCGGCCACGCTGCTGTATGTTATTGCGCTGACTGACTTTGTGATCGTGTTCTTGAAGTCCCTCGACGTGACCTGGTACTCCTCCATCTACGGCTTGCAGCTGCTCGTCGCGCAGGGCTACGCCGTCCTTGCGCTCGGTCTACTCACCCTTCTGCTGCTTTCCCGCTACGAGCCCATGCGCACCATGTTCCGGGTCACCGAGCAGCATGACATCGGCAAGCTCGCCTTTGCCTTTGTCATGTTGAACATTTACTTCACCTTTGCGGAGTTCTTGATCATCTACTCCGGCAATCTCCCCGACGAGATACCCTGGTACCTCCACAGGATACGCGGTGGCTGGTGGGTGATCTGTTCCATGGACGCGATCTGCCACTGGGTCATCCCGTTTTGCCTACTGCTTTCCCGCGACTTCAAGCGCTCGCGCTCGCGCATGTTCTGGCTCTGCATCTTTATGCTGTTTGCACGCCTGCTCGACATGTTTTGGCTGATCGAGCCGAATTTCAAGGACGCCGCCGGCAACCTGCATCTCGCCGGCAACGGCAGCATCCTGGCGTATATCACCGTGCCGATCGCGATACTCTCGTTTTGGGCCGTGTTTTACCTAGGCGAGCTCGGCCGCAGGCCGTTGATCGCCGTCAATGATCCGCATACCGCGGAGGTTTTGGAGCCGGAACATGCACACTAACGCACATGAAGGGCACGATGCCGGGAACCCTGGCGGTCCAGCGCCCATTCCCAGCCGCGGGCGCAACGACGAGAATCCGGGCTACGAGGTCGCGGACGTCAACGTCGGCGGCGTCGTCACCTTTCTCGCCGGGCTCAGCGGCTTTATACTGATCTTCTTTCTGTTCTGCTTCGTGATGGGCAAAACGATCAACACCGGCATCTTGCGTGAAGACGGTCCCGCGGACAAGTGGCACGGCGGCCAACCCATGCACGAAAACGAGCAGACCCGCAAGCGCGAAGACCTGACGTCCAACGCCACGCTCGAGCAACGCGAGTTCGCGGCCATGACCCAGCGCTTCCCCACGCCGCGTCTCCAGACAGACGACGGCAACCAGGACATCGCCGACATGCATGCCCGTGAAGATTTGCTGCTCGAAAACTACAGCACCGGGGCCGACTTGCCGGCCGGCACCGTCCGTATCCCGATCGAGCGGGCGATGCAGTTGATCGTGCAACGCGGCCTGCCGCAGCCGGAAGGCGGCATGAAGGGAACAGAGACAGAGATGGCCGGGGACAAGCGCCCGGTAGTCTCCGCCCCGCTAACCGACGGCTTTGCGCGTACCGGCTACGAGCTGGACCAGATGGAAGCACGTACCCAGCGGCTCGAGTTTAATCAGGCAGAAGCAAAGCGGTAGAACTTCGAGGGAAACACGACGTTGAGCGGATATCGGGCGGTCCTGCCCGCACCCTCTCCCCAGTCGCCATACACTACGAGTGGGGCCAATAAGGCAGCAGATGATCGTGTCAGAGACAATGCGGGCAGCCCGGGTAGTACGGGGCAGGTGGGCAGCGAAGCAGCGCGGGCAGCTTGTGCTCGCCCTCTTGGCCGCGCTCTGCCTTCTGCCGCTGCCGACCAGCGGCCAGGTTTCGGGCTACGGCGACAAGGCCGAGGGTACCTCCCACGGGGACGAACTGCCGACCGTACTGCAACGTGTGCAGGTCAGCCAACACCTCAACGCCATGCTGCCCGTCGCGGCGCCGTTTACCGATGAGACAGGAAGCAACGTCACACTCGGGTCCTATCTCGACGGCAAGCACCCTGCCGTCCTGGCACTGGTCTACTACAACTGCCCCATGCTGTGTTCCGAGGAGATGGACGGCCTCACCAGCGCGCTGGAGATGGTGCGCCTGAAGCCCGGCAAGGATTTCCAGGTGATCGTCGTTTCGATCGATCCTTCCGAGGGTCCGCAACTCGCGGCCAAGAACAAGGCCTTCTATGTGAAGCGGTACGGGCATCCGGAGACCGCGGACGGCTGGCACTTCCTTACCGGCCCGAAGCAGTCCATCGACGCGCTCACCGGCGCGGTCGGTTTCGGGTATGTCAAGGTTCCCGGCCCGGACGGGCGCTTGACCCAGTTCGCGCATGCCAGCTCGATCGAGCTTCTGACGCCGCAGGGACGACTGGCGCAGTACTATCTTGGCGTCGAGTACTCGCCCAAGGACATCTTGCTCGGCCTAGTTGACGCTTCGGGCAACAAGATTGGCTCCCCCGTAGCCAACATACTGACCTACTGCTACCACTACGATCCGCAGACCAACAAGCACTCCCTGATCGTGGCAAGGGTCGTCCAGCTGGGTGGGATGCTTACTGTGTTGGCGCTCGGCAGCTTTTTGTTTGTGATGTTTCGGCGTGACATTCGCGCCGGCCAAGAGCAGGTTCTAACTCAGGGGCGCGACCGGCGCCGGATGGCATAGGGAAACGATGGGTATAAGTCCAGTTCTCTGGGAATTCTTAGTCAAATGGCTGCACAACTCGGCCCTATTCCCGGCTGAAGCGTCCACCATCGCGCCGTACACGGACGCGTTGTACTTCTTTCTGCTGTTGATGACCCTTGCCGGCACGTTGCTGGTCAGTGCGCTTGTGTTCGGCTTCGCCATCCGCTATCGGCGGGTGCGCAACCCCGTTCCGACACAGGTCGAAGGCTCCACGCTGCTCGAAGCCACTTGGACCATCATCCCGCTGGGCATCTTCTTGGTAGTGTTCGTCTGGGGTGCTTTGCTTTACTTCCGCATCTACAATCCGCCGGTCAACGCGATGAACGTCTACATCATCGGCAAGCAGTGGATGTGGAAGGCCGAACACCCAGGCGGGCAGCACGAGATCAATGCCCTCCATGTGCCGATCGGTCGCCCCGTTCAGCTCACGATGATCTCGCAGGACGTCTTTCACAGCTTCTCCATCCCTGACTTCCGCGTAAAGCGTGAGGTGATCCCTGGGCGCTACACCACGGTCTGGTTCCAGGCGACGCAGGCCGGCAACTATCACCTCTTCTGCACGCAGTACTGCGGCACGTTGCACTCCGGCATGATCGGCGAGATCACCGCGATGAAGCCCGAGGACTACGAGAAGTGGCTCAAGCAGTCGACCTCCGGCATGAGCATGGCTCAAAATGGCGAGCGGCTGTTTGCCAGCATGGGGTGCACCTCCTGCCACAGCGGCAATGCGGCAGCGCGCGGGCCAAATCTGTACGGCATCTATGGCTCGCGGCTCACCATGACCGACGGTAGCCAGGTCATGGTCAACGACGCCTATCTCCGCGAGTCCATCCTGAACCCGTCGCAACATGTGCCGGCGGGCTTTGCGCCGATCATGCCGACATACCAGGGCCAGCTGAGCGAGGACGGCTTGCTCTCGCTGATCGAGTACATCAAGAATATGCAGTCCAACTACCGGGTTCAGCAGACGCTGGTAACTTCGGATAGCAATCAGGCCGCGCCTTCCACGCCGGCGGAATCCACTACGGAGATGGTGAAGCCATGAGCAGCGCCTCCACGATCGTCTCGTTGCCTGACCAGAGCACGGCCAGGCTGCCCAAGAGAAACTACCTGAACAACGAGCACGGCCTGCTGAGCTGGCTGTTAACCGCGGACCACAAGCGGATCGCGATGCTTTATCTCATCTCGATTACGTTCTTCTTCTTCATCGGTGGGGCGTTCGCTGGACTCATCCGACTGGAGTTGCTGACCCCGCAACCGGACCTGGTCGCGTCGGACACCTACAACAAGTTTTTCACCATGCACGGCATCGTGATGATTTTCTTGTTTCTGGTGCCGTCGGTCCCGGCGACGCTGGGCAAC
Organism: uncultured Acidobacteriaceae bacterium; assembly: GCA_964245045.1. Lineage (GTDB taxonomy): Bacteria > Acidobacteriota > Terriglobia > Terriglobales > Acidobacteriaceae > Granulicella. The sequence continues at coordinate 38,117 of CAXTLD010000008.1, forward strand.
TTCCTGATCCCGATCATGATCGGCGCCAAGGATCTCGCCTTCCCGAAGATCAATCTCCTCAGCTGGTACCTCTACCTCATCGGCGGAACGCTTACGCTGGCTGCTCTCGTGGCCGGGGGCGTGGACACGGGTTGGACCTTCACAACGCCGCTTTCCACGCACTACCTGAACACGCACGTGCTCACTGCAGCGACGGCGATCTTTGTCGCCGGGTTCTCGTCGATCTTTACCGGCCTGAACTTCATTGTCACCCTCCACCGCATGCGCTGCCCGGGCATGACGTGGTTCCGGCTGCCGCTGTTCTGCTGGTCCAACTACGCCGCCTCCTTGCTCATGGTGCTGGGCACCCCCGTGCTGGCCATCGCACTCGTGCTGGTCGCGCTTGAGCGCGTCTTCGGCATCGGCGTCTTTGATCCATCGAAGGGCGGCGACCCGTTGCTCTTCCAACATCTGTTCTGGTTCTACTCGCACCCCGCCGTCTACATCATGATCTTGCCCGGCATGGGCGTCATGTCCGAGACCATCTCCACCTTCAGTCGCAAGCGCGTCTTCGGCTACACCGCCGTTGCGTTCTCCTCGGTCGCGATCGCGCTCTTCGGCTTCTTCGTCTGGGAGCACCACATGTTCATCATGGGTGTGTCCAACTATTCGGCACTGGTCTTCTCCCTGCTGACCATGTTGGTCGCCGTCCCCTCCGCGATCAAGATCTTCAATTGGTCGTTCACCATGCAAAAGGGTTCAGTCACCTTTGAGACCCCGATGCTGTACTCCTTCGGCTTCATCGGTCTGTTCACCATCGGCGGTCTCACCGGGGTCTTCCTTGGGTCGCTCGGTATGGACATCCATCTCACCGAAACCTACTTCGTCGTGGCGCACTTCCACTTCGTCATGGTCGGCGGCATGCTGATGGCGTTCCTCGCGGGCATCCACTTCTGGTGGCCCAAGATGACCGGGCGCATGTACTCCGAGCCGCTTTCGAAGCTCGCCGCGATCACGACTTTCATCGGCTTCTTCCTCACCTTCATGCCGCAGTTCATCCTCGGGTATCTCGGCATGCCGCGTCGCTACCATGCGTACCCGGATGAGTATCAGGTGATGAACGTGCTATCCACTGCCGGCGCCACCGTGCTGGGCGTAGGCTACATGCTGCCCCTGTTGTACCTTGGCTGGTCGCTGAAGTATGGTGCTATTGCGGGTGACAACCCATGGCAGGCCACCGGTCTGGAGTGGCAGATCCAGTCGCCGCCGCTGACCGAGAACTTCATCGAAACGCCCATCATGGATCACGAGGCCTACGACTATGATTGGCTAGAGCGTAAGCAGCGCGAGGTGACCACCGTTGGATAACGCGATCGCAACCGAAATCAGTCCGCACACCGCGACCTCAACGGCACACCACGCCGAGCACGAGCACATCGCGCTGCCCCAGCACCGTCATCACTTCGAGACGGAGCAGCAGCAACGCGAGGCTGGCTCCTTCGGCATGTGGCTCTTTCTGCTGACCGAGATCATGTTCTTCGGCGGCATGTTCTTCGCCTATCTGCTCTACCGCAACTGGTACTACCCCGCATTCGCTGCCGCTTCCAATACCCTGAACGTCACCGAGGGCGCCATCAACACCGCCGTCCTGATCAGCTCAGGCTTTTTTATGGCCATCGGTGTCTGGGCCGCAGAGGTGCGCAAGCAGGGTACGCTTGTGCTCGCGCTCATCCTCACCACGGTCTTTGGCATCATCTTCCTCGGCGTTAAGTACGACGAGTACCACGAGAAGTACGAACTGCACCACATCCCAGGACTGAACTTCTCGATCGCGCAGTTCGTGCATCCCCCGGCGGACAAGCATGGGAAGCTGACCGACACACCTCTGCCACCCGACATGGCGGAACGGACACAGGTCTTCTTTTTCTTGTACTTCGCGATGACCGGTATGCACGCGGTGCATATGATCATCGGTCTGGGACTGCTTGGGTGGTTGATCTTCCGGGCACGACGCGGCGAATTCACCGCCGGCTACGTGGCTCCGATAGAAAACTTCGGCCTCTACTGGCACTTCGTCGACATCGTCTGGCTCTTCCTCTTTCCCTTGCTCTATTTAATAAATCGACATCCATTGACATAAGCCGCAGATCAGGCGATCAGTGGCGCAACAAACACACAAGAGTTGAGGCAGACATGGCTCATCAGGCGAGCACAACCCAGGAAAACGATCCCCTAAACGTCAGCAACCCGGAGCACACCGAACATCACATCGTCACGCCCATACAGTACGTCATGGTATTTGGCACGTTGCTGTTTTTCACGCTAGTAACCGTGGGCGTTGCGTACGTCGATCTGAAGTGGCTCAACCCAGTCATTGCACTGGGCATCGCCTGTTTCAAGGCGGTAATCGTCATCCTGTTCTTTATGCACGCGAAGTACCAGTCACGTCTGATCAAGATGACCATCGGTTCAGGCTTCTTTGTGTTCCTGGTGCTCATTGTGATGACCATGAGCGACTACGTCAGCCGCGCGTGGGGGCAATGGTAGCCACGGCAAGTCTGCAGGCCGGCCCGCGTTGATGGCGCGGGCTTCCCATTGCCGGCTATAACGTGACCTCCTCCCTTTCCGGCTCAGGGAGCCGACGCATAATCAGTCGAAAGAAGCCGATCCAGGTGGCAGTCTCATCACGTGTTGCGCCCAGCTTGCTCACCAACTGCCGGACGACTGCAACCCGAGCGTTCGCGGGAAACCGTCGAGCATAGTCAGACCTATGCATAAGGGCAAGCAGGACGCCGAGCAGGCGCTCGCGATCGGCGCTCGCTGCCATCGGCTCTTGATGCACTGCCGGCAGCGCCCGCGCGCCTTCGAAACCATCGCGCGTCAGCTCATAAAGGCACACGGCCACGGACTGGCCAAGGTTCATCGAGAGATGCCGCCCTTCGGGCGCAAAGAGCGGAATGGTTAAAAGAACTGAACAAAAGCTCAGCTGCTCCCGCGTCAGCCCCGTCTTCTCCGAGCCGAAAAGAAGAGCGACCCGCGACCCATGCGGTTGCTCGCTTTCTTGCAGCAGCGGGTTGGCATCCGGGGCCTGTGGCTCGCCCTCGGGATCCCGCAGGGCCGCCATCAGCTGCGGCGCCGCGGCGTGTAGCGGAAGCACCGCCTGCTGCAAGTTGCGCTCGCCGATCGCGGTTGTCCCCGCGATCACGTGGCAATCCGCCACCGCGTCCGCGAGGGTGTCGAAGCGGCAGGCACGCTCCATCACCGTCCGTGCACCGACAGCGGAGGTCGCTTCCGTCTTAGCCGTTTCAAACGGCGACGCGTACTCGTTGACCACGCGCAGGTGCTGGAAGCCGAAGTCTTGCATCGCGCGAGCAGCGGCCCCGATGTTCTGCGGGTTGCGCGCGCTCACCAGCACCACAACCAGTCGATCCCGCGTGGCTTCGCTCAGCATTGTTTCATTGTAGGTCGCTCGCTCAGCGCTCTTCCAGCACGGCATTGTCACAGTGCCGCAGCGCTGTCACATTCCTTTGACCTCCGGTTTACAAAGCACTAACGGCCTCCGGGTACGTTTTGGGCATGCACAGAACTTGGTTTGCCCACGGCGCGCGCGTTGCCGTGTTTGCGGCGACATGCGGTTGCCTACTTGCGCCTGTGGCGCTACGGGCGCAATACGAAAACGGCAGTGTCGTTGGCACGATCCGCGATTCAAGCGGCGCACCCATCCCCCATGCCAGCCTGACCGTGACCAACACGGCCACGGCGGTCACGCTGCACGCGGACACGAACGAAGCAGGCGAGTATGACGTGCCGCAGCTGCGCGTCGGCGTGTACACGATCGCGGCGAGCGCGCCCGGCTTTACCGATGCGATCGCGAAGAACATCAGCGTCTCCGTAGGCAACCGGCAGCGGATCGACCTGGCGCTTACGGTGGGCGCGGCAGAAACCACCGTGGAAGTCAGCGACGTGGCGCTGCAGGTGGAAACGGATCAGAGCCAGCGCGACCAGACCATCACGAACTACCAATCCGAGGCGCTGCCGCTGGTTACGCGCAACTACGCCGACCTGCTCGGTCTCGTGACCGGCGTGCGTGAAGCGCCCACCGCCGTGCAGACCACCAGCAACCTGAACGCAGCCGTGCGGTCCGGCGCGTACAACGTCAACGGTCAGCGCTCGGTGTTCAACAACTTTCTGCTCGACGGAATGGACAACAACGCCTACGGTGAATCCAATCAGGGTTTCGACAACCAGATCATCGCCGTCCCGCCCGACTCCGTGGCGCAGTTTTCCGTGGTCACCAACAACGAAAGCGCGGAGTACGGCCGCTCCTCCGGCGCCACGATCAACGTCGCTACACAGTCCGGCAGCAACGGCTTCCACGCCACCGCGTACGAGTTCCTGCGCAACACGGCGCTCAACGCCACGGGCTTTTTCAAGCCCACGCTCATCGGCACCGGCGGCCCTGTCCCGTTCCGCAAGCCGACGCTGAACCGCAACCAGTTCGGCATGAACTTCGGCGGCCCTATCGTCAAGGATCACCTCTTCTTCTTTCTTGACTATGAAGGCTTTCGCGCGGTCACCAAGCCGCTCTTCGTCCTGACCCTGCCCACGCAGAACGAGCTGAACGGCATCTTGACTGTGCCGGTCGTGAACGCCACCACGGGGCAGGTGTTTGCCGCCGGCCAGCCCATCCCGGCCTCGGCCATCAATCCGCTATCAGCGCAGATTCTCACCTACTTCAAGCGGATCAACGGCCTCCCCGTGGCTGGGTCGGCCGCCACCGGCGTCAGCACCAACGACTATTCCGTCCAGGTGCCTTTCACCGACAACTCCGACAAGGGCGACCTCCGGCTCGACTACGCCCAAAGCGAAGCCACGCGCTACTTCCTCCGCGTGAGTGATCGTAAAGAAACCGCCACGAACTCTCCGACCATTCCGCTGCCGTTGGAGGGCCAGGTCTCCGGCCCGCAGCGCATCCTGGACCAGCAGGTGGCGGTGGGTTTCACGCACCTGTTTGGCTCAAACCGCATCCTTGATCTGCGCCTGGGTGTATCGCGCACCAAGGCCGGCAAAACGCCGCTCTCCATCGGCTCGACCAACTTTGAGATTCCTGGCCTGCCTTCTGCGTCCGGTCTCGCGGGCGGCTTGCCAGCGATCGGCTTCGGCGGCGGCTCCGGCTTTTCGTCCTTTGGCCGCCAGACCACCAATCCGCAGTTTCAAAACCCTGCGCTGCTGGACCCCAAGGTCAACTACACCTACGTTGTTCACAACCATTCTCTAAAATTCGGCTTTGAGTACGAGAAAGTCTGGATGGGCGTGCTGGACAACAACCCGCTCTATGGTGCGTTCACCTACGGCGGCGGCTACAGTGCCTGCCCCACCGGTACGGTGCTGCCCGGTGTCGGCACGTGCTCCAGCGCCGCCGGCACGCCCGCCAACCGATCCTCCGCCAAGGTGGCCGACACGTACTGGGCCGACTTCCTCTTCGGCACCACTAGCGCCTATGCGCTGGCGAACTACTTCGAGGCGCACCTGCGCCAAACGTTGCTGAGCGCCTATGCGCAGGATGACTGGAAAGTTTCGCCGCAACTCACGCTGAACCTCGGCCTGCGCTGGGAGTACGGTTCGCCCTACTCAGAGCAGAACAACTACATCTCCAACTGGGATCCCACCACGCAAACGGTGCTGACCCGCTCGCCCGGCGCGGTCACTGGCAACGGCATCACGGCCGTAAACCCCGGCGGCATCTACGGCAACACCCTGGTCGATCCGGACCTGAACGACTTCGCACCGCGCATCGGTTTTGCGTTTGCGCCCAACGCGAAGCTCTCCCTCCGCGGCGGCATCGGCACCAGCTACGTCCACTACACGCGCGCCGGTTCGGGCGACATCCTTGCCATCAACGCACCGCAGGCACAGTTCGCCGCGCTCACGCAGATCACACCCACACGCTCTAACCATTGCGCCTCGCCGCTGCCGGCGCAGATCGTGGTCACCGGTTCGGCTACCGAGTCCTGCTACGTCACCGCCGATCAAGGTTTCCCCTCGGCGCTGGCCACCAGCTTCAACCCTGCCACGGATAACATCACCTGGATCCCACGGCACACGCGCGACAGCTACGTTGAAAGCTACTTCCTCAGCGTGCAACGCCAACTCTTCAAGAATGCCCTCGTCGATGTCGCCTATGTGGGCAATCATGGGCTCAAGTTGCAGCAGTTTCTCAACGGCAACCAGCGCAACGTGGTCGGCGCCGCCACGCCGCTGTACGCACGCCCTTTTGGCAATTGGCCGTCCGACATCACCGAGGCCCTGAACGAAGGCTACTCCAACTACAACTCGCTGCAGGCGCGCTACGAGCAGCGCTTCGTCGGCGGGCTCACCCTGTTGAACAGTTTCACCTGGGAGCACTCACTGGATAACGCTTCGGCGTCGCTTGAGGGCAACACGCCGTCGCCGCAGGACGCCAACAATCTGGGCGCGGAGTATTCGCAGTCGGACTACAACCTCCCTGTGTTCAACGTCACGAGCCTCGTCTACGACCTGCCGTTCGGGCGTGGACGCCGCTTCGGCAACCACCTCAACGCAGCGCTCGATGTCATCGGTGGCGGCTGGCAGGTTTCGCTGATCAACACCGCCCAGGCAGGCACGCCGTTCAACCTCACCTACTCGCCCAACAGCCTCACCGCGGCGTCCACCCAGATCACGGCCAACTACCGCGGCGTGAACCTTTACCGCCCCAACCGCGTAGCGGGGCAGCCGCTCACACAGGGCCGCAAGGTCCAGTTGCCGAACACGGGCTACATCCAGTACGTCAACTACAACGCCCTGGCGCTGCCGCCCACAACGGTCAACGGTCAGTACGTCGCCCCGTTCGGCAACCTAGCGCGCAATGCCGGTCGTACGCCCGCGTTTTACGAGTCGGACCTTGATGTAAACAAGCGCTTTGCGACCCCGGTAGAAAGTCTCAAGGTCGAGTTCCGCTCCGAGTTCTACAACCTGTTCAATCACACCAACCTGTACCTGCCCTCGTCCGGCCTAAGCGGCACTCTCGGCGGTACGCCCAACAACGGGGGCATCGTGAGCAGCACGTTTCAGCCGCGCACCGTGCAGTTCGCGCTGAAGCTGATTTACTAGGAAGCAGGGAGCAGGCGCCGCAGCTCAGTCGGAAGCATCGGCGCGCTGTGCACAACTGCGCCGGTGTGTGCACATCGTGTACCGGCGCTTTGCCGCACGGCTACACTGAAGCCGAGCCATGGCCGACAGCTTCGCGCAAACCGTCAAGCAACAGACCGACATCGTCCGCATCGTGGGCGAGTACCTGAAGCTGCGCAAATCCGGCGCGAACTGGAACGCGCTTTGCCCGTTTCACAAGGAGCGTTCCGGGTCGTTCTATCTGTATCCGGGCACGGTCAGCTACTACTGCTTCGGTTGCCACGAGCACGGTGACGTCTTCAGCTTTGTGATGAAAATGGAGAGCTTGAGCTTTCCGGAGGCCGTGCGCTCTGTCGCGCAGAAAGCGGGCATTGCGCTGCCGAAGCGCGAATGGAACTCGCCCGAGGAGGCGCGCGAGGCCGGGCTGCGGCGTCAGCTGCTGGAGGTGCACGAGGCGGCCACGCAATACTTCCAAGGCAACCTGCAATCGCCGGAAGCGGCGCGTGCGCGGGAGTACATCGCGGGTCGCGGGCTCACGCCGGAGGCAGTGAAGTTGTTTCGCATCGGCTACGCGCCGGAGAGCTGGAGCGACATGCGCGATCGTCTGCTGAAGTTTTTTTCCGAAGACGTTTTGCGCGCGAGCGGCTTGTTCAACAGCAAGCAGAACGAAGACGGTTCGCCGGGCAGCATGTATCCGCATTTCCGCAAACGTCTCATGTTTCCCATCTGCAATGAGGCGGGCAAGCCGATCGCGTTTACCGGGCGTTTGCTGGACACCAACGACCCCAAAGCAGGCGGGAAGTATGTAAATTCGCCGGAGACGCCGCTCTACACCAAAGGCCATGTGCTCTTCAATCTCGACAAAGCCAAGCCGGCGATCAAGGAAACAGACAGCGTCGTGATGGTAGAAGGGCAGATGGACTGCATCTCTGCGTTTCTCGCCGGTGTCGGGAATGTGATTGCGACAAGCGGCACCAAACTTACTGATGCGCAGGTGCGTCTGCTGGCGCGCTTCACGCATCGTGTGGTGCTGAACTTCGACGGCGATGAGCCGGGCATCGAAGCCGCGGTGAATGTGCTTGGGCCGCTGGTGGAAGAGGGCTTCGAGGTGGGTGTGGCGATCCTGCCGGAAGGCGAGGATCCGGATTCGTACCTGCGCGCGCACGGTGCCCGCGAGTACATGCAGGCGCTGCGCGGCAACGTGCCGTGGACGGACTTCTTGATCGAACGCGCGCAGAAAAAAATCGGCACACGCACACCGGAGCTGCGCGTCAAGGCACTCAACTTTTTGCTGCCGCATCTGCGTCGCATCCCTAACGCGATCGTGCGCAGGCAGGTCGCGGAGAACGCCGCGCAGAAGCTGGGCATTGAATCATCCATGGTGCTGCAGGAGGTGAAGCAGGCCGCAGACCATCGGCTCGAAAGTGTACGCGCCGCGCAACCGCAGGCTGTGACAGAAGTAGAGCGCATTCTGCTGGGCGCGCTGGTGTTGCCGGATGCGGACTCCGCGCGCACGCTGGCGGCGGAAAAGCTCGGCGCGCATCCGCACTGGTTTGAGGATCTGCCGACAGCTGCAGTGATCGAGGTGCTGGTGAGTGGGCCGGCGCCGGACAACCCGCTGGCGGCGGCGCCGGATGCAGCGACGCGCTCGCTGCTGGCAAGCGCCCTGCACGTTTCGACCGAAGTGAATGGGCCGGAGCATGAGATCTCGCTGTTGGAGGTCGCCAGCGCGCTGACCACTTTGCATGCTCGCTACCTGGACCGGCGTGGACGGGAGCTGCGGTCGCAGATGGCCGAGGCGCAACGGCGCGGTGACAGCACGATGCTGCTGCAACTGATGCAGGAAAAGCTCAAGCTCGACCGGGAGCGCACCGCCCTGGATCGCGGAGACGAGGCCCCTCCTTTGCGGAAAGCCGGGTAAGGCATCGTACCGTCGGCACGGGTTGTTACACTCCTGTGAGGCGGGCCGAACGGAGCAGCAACGACCGCACGCCGGGACGGTTCGAACCATGTCGGCAGTGGACGCTGGAACGCGGCGCAGGCTCATTCTTGGCTTTGCGTCCAACTGGATCAGTCGGCTTGCGGGCACGATTGTGCAGCTGGTGCAGGTGCCGGTGTTTCTGCACTTTTGGAGCGTGCCGCTGTACGGCGATTGGCTGCTAGTGAACGCCATCCCAAGCTACCTGAGCTTCTCAAACATCGGCTTCGGTTCGGTCGCCGGCAACGAGATGACGATGCTGATGGGCCGCAAGGATCAGCCCGGGGCGCTGCGCGTCTTTCAAAGTTGCTGGTGGCTGATCGTTCTCGTGTGTTGCGTTGTGATCGTCATCTTTGCCGGTGCGCTGTACGTGCTGCCCGTTGCGCGCTGGCTCGACTTGAATGTGATGACGACCGCGGACGCGAAGTGGGTCATCTTTCTGCTCGGGCTGGCCGTGTTGTTCGGACAGCTGGAGCAGCTGATCGGCGCGGCGTACACCTGCGTCGGCCGGTACCCGTATGGCACGTTTATCAAAAGCCTCATCGTGCTGGCGGTGTTTGTTTGCACGCTTATTCCCGTGGTGCTGGGCTATGGTGTGCGCGCGACGGCGCTGGTGATGTCCGTAACCAATGCGCTCGGCACGATGTTGTTTTGCATCCTGATGCGGCGCGACCTGCCATGGGTGCGCTTCGGTTGGGAGCATGCGAGCCTGGGCGAGATTTGCCGCCTCGCCGCGCCGGCCGTGGCGTTCATGGGCTTTCCGATCGGCAATGCGCTCAACCTGCAAGGAACGCTGTTGGCCGTGGGGCACGTGCTCGGCTCTGCGGACGTGGTGGTGTTTGCGACGGCGCGCACGGTGTCGCGCGTGGCGCTACAGATGGTGCAGATGGTGAACACGACTTTCTGGCCGGAGCTGTCGATCTCGTTCGGCGCGGGCAATATGCCGCTAGTGCGCTCGTTGCACCGCCGCAGCTGCCAGCTGGCGTTGGGCATCGCTGTTGTGCTCATCGCGGTGATGATGACGATTGGCCCGTGGTTCCTCACGCACTGGACGGCGCACAAGGTGCCGCCCAGCCCACGGCTGCTGTTTCTGCTGCTCGTCAGCGTGTTGCTGTATTCGCTTTGGTCGACGAGTTCGACGCTGCTGACGGCCATCAATCAGCACCGCAGGCTAGCGCTGAACTACCTCGTCGCGACGGGGCTCACGGTAGTCGCGACGGTGCTGCTGGCGCGGCGGTTTGGGCTGCTCGGCGCGGCGGCTTCGCTGATCCTTTCGGAAGCAATTATGGACGTGTATGTGTTGCCCGCGTCATTGGGGATCTCTGGCGATACGTGGAGTGCGTTTCTACGCGCGATCGCGCGCTTCCCAGAGGCCGTGCGGCCGCGCGCGCTGTTGGCTCGCCTGCGCAAAACGGGAACCGAGGCCGCACCGCATCCGGAGCCCGAAGGCTGAAGCCAGGGCAACGCAACGTGCCTTATGCTGGGAAGACTGTCGCTCCCCAAGGCCTATCGATGAAGTCTGTTGTTGTCTGCGCCGTTGCTGTCGTTTCTCTTTTTTCCTTTCGCGCTCAAATGTGGGCGCAGCAAACGTATACAGCGCAGGACTACGCGCGCTCCGAACGCTGGCTGGCGTACAACACCGAGCCGCTGATCAAGCACACTGTGGCGGGCATTACGTATCTGCCGGACGGTCGTGTGTTCTATCGCGAGTCGGACCTGAAGGAAGCGCATTACTTTCTCGCGGACCCGAAGACCAAAACCACGGCGCCGGCCTTTAACAACGCGCGCCTAGCCAAGGCCATGGCCGCAGCCACCAACGCCAGTGTGGGCGTGGGCGACTTGCAGGTGAGCAGCTATGTGTCCGAAGCTAACGGTGGCTTCGCCGTCGACACCAGCTTCGGCGTCTTTCACTGCGACGCGGAGGCAGCGCACTGCAAGCCGGAAACGCCTGCAGCGTCGCAGATACAGCATCCGGCGCAGAAGCCGAACGCGCAGCCGCCGGCAGCCGGTGTGAGCGCAACGCAGGCTGGCGGCAACGCGCAGATGACGCAGCAACTCAACGCGGTGACGACGACGCAAAAGATTGCCGCCACGAGTGCCAGGCCTCCCCGCGCCACAACGCGCAGCGTGGGACGCAGCAAGGCGCCGTTCGATCTGTCGCCGGACAAGACGATGTCCGCGTTTATCCGCGACTGGAACCTGTGGGTACGGACGGAGGCGACCGGCGAAGAACGGCAACTGACCACGGACGGTGTCGAGGACTTCGGCTATGCAACCGACAACGCCGGTTGGACGCACTCCGACGCGCCCATCCTGGTCTGGTCGCCCGACTCGCACAAGATCGCAACGTTTCAGCAGGACCAGCGCAAAACCGGCTTTATGTACCTTGTGCCCGTGACCAATCGCCATCCGCAGTTGGAGAAATGGCACTACCCACTGCTTGGCGACAAGGACGTGACGATGATCGAGCCCGTGGTGATCGATGTTCCTTCGGGCAAGCTCACGCGGCTCAAGATGGCGCCCGAGCAGCACCGTTCCACGCTGTGCGATGACGTGAGCTGCCGTGGCGGCGCAGGTTGGGACGATGTGCAGTTCTCGCCGGACGGCAAGCATCTCGCCCTTGTCACGACCAGCCGCGATCACAAAGACGAAACACTGCGTTTGGCCGACACCGAAACCGGCGACGTGCGCGACGTCTTCCACGACCACGCCGACAGTTACTACGAGAGCGGGCAGGACAAGGTGAACTGGCGATACCTGCCCGAGACAAACGAGTTTCTATGGTATTCGGAGAGGTCGAACTATGGACAGATGTACCTCTACGACCTCCTCACCGGCAAGCTGAAGAAGCAGATCACGCACGGGGACGGGCCTGTCACTCAGGTGCTGCATGTGGATGCGAAGAACCGCGTGCTGTACTTCCTTGCATGCGGCAAAGAAGCCGGGCAAGATCCATACTTCACGCACTTCTACCGGGTGAACTTCGACGGCACAGGGCAGCAGTTGCTGACGCCGGAGATCGCCGATCATGCGATCACACTTGCGCCGGACGGCAGCACGTTTGTCGACGTGTATTCGACGGTGGACACGCCGCGTACGGCGGTGTTGCGCGACAACACAGGCGAAGTGCTAGCGCCGCTAGCTGAACAGGACATCTCCGCGCTGACAGCCGCAGGCTGGAAGCCGCCGATGCCGATCACGGTGATGGCGCGCGACGGCAAGACGCCGCTGTACGGCTTTCTGTTCCGGCCGACAAACTTCGACGCGGCGCGCAAGTATCCGATTGTGGATTACGTGTATCCGGGGCCGCAGATCGGCTCATGTGGGTCGCGCAGCTTTTCGCCGTCGCATGGGGATGACCAGGCCTTGGCGGATCTCGGCTTTGTGGTGGTGTGCATCGACGGCATGGGAACGCCGCTGCGGTCTAAGCGCTTCCACGACTTCTACTCGCATGCCGAGACGATGGGCGACAATACGATCCCCGATCAGGTTGCGGGCATCAAGGAGCTGGCGCAGCGGTTCCCGTGGATCGACGGGCAACGCGTGGGCGTGTGGGGGCACTCCGGCGGCGGCAACGCCACCACCACGGCGATGTTTCAGTTCCCAGACTTCTTCAAGGTGGGCATTGCAGAAAGCGGCAACCACGACAACCGCGACTACGAGGACGACTGGGACGAGAAGTGGGGCGGATTGGAAAAGAACAACGACACGCCGCAGGACAACTACAACGCGCAGGCCGCACAGAACTACGCCAAGAACCTGAAAGGCAAGCTGCTGCTGGCGCACGGCACCATGGACGACAATGTGCCGCCGAACAACACGCTGCTGGTGGTGGATGCGCTGATCAAGGCGAACAAAGACTTCGACCTGATTCTGTTCCCCAACGCGCATCACGGCTACGCGGCCGCGTCGCCGTACATGATGCGGCGCCGGTGGGACTACTTCGTACAAAATCTCGCAGGGGCAACGCCGCCGGCAAACTTCGAGCTGAAGCCGTGGGCTGACGTGCTGCGGGTGTACTACAGCTATGGGCCGTTTGCCAGCGAGGAGCGCGGGCCGGAGGCGGACGGCATCGAGTAGATCCCGCCATGCCTCGGCTGGCTACTGGGCGCTGCCGCCGACGTTGGAGGTGCCGTGGTCTGCGGGGGCCTGCACGACCCATCCACTCATGGTGTCCTGGAGCGTCGCCACGGCGGTGCCGCCGGCGAGGTTGCGTTGCACGTTGGGGAAAGCGCTTTGCACGCCGCCGTCCTTGGCCCAGCCCGGGGCGGAGACGAAGGTGTAGTGGTAGGCGACGGACGCGGTTGCGCCGGGTTCGCCGCCCGAGGCGCTGGCGTTGTCGATCGAGCTGATCTCGCGGTGGCCGTAGCAGAAGTTACCGGTGCTAGGGTCGCTCTGCGAGGCGGTCCAGGAGCTCTTGCCCTTGGCGCTCAGGTCGTAGTTGGTGACCTGCTTGTCGATGAGGCCGAGCAGCTTCTTCTTCTCCGCGGTGGAGCGCACGAGCAGACCCTGGTTGTAGAGCGCGTCGAAGCCGGCGGTCTTGTCGGAGTCGGTGTTGACCTGCGCGGGGAACTTCTGTGGCTCGGGCCAAAGGCAGCTTTGGTTGGCGATGAGATACTGGTTGATGGCGATCTTGTAATTGGCCGTGCTGTCGGCAGTCTTCTTGCATCCTGCAGCGAGAACGAGAGCTGCGGTCAGGCCGAGAGCGGCGGTTGGGCGAGCGTGCATGCGGAACCTCACGCTAGCGTGTGATGCAGGAGCGCGGCGACGCGGGCGCGGATTTCGGTGGAGGTCACGCCGGCGGCGCGCAGGGTGCGTAGGCTGAGGGCGTCGTGGCGTTTGGCGAGACGCTGGCCGCGCTCGTCGCGGAGCAGATCGGTGTGGAAGTACGCGGGCGAGGGCAGAGCGAGTGCGCGCTGCAGCAGAAGTTGGCGCGCGGTGGACAAGAGGAGGTCGCGGCCGCGAACCACCTCGGTGATCCCGGTGTCCGCGTCGTCCACCACAGAGGCGAGCTGGTAGCTGGGCAGACCATCTTTGCGCCAAACGAGAAAGTCGCCGAAGTGCTGGCCTGCGATGAAGCGTTGCGGGCCGCAGTTGCCGTCCAGAAACGTGACGGTCTCGCCATCAGGGACGCGGAAGCGGTAGTTGGTGTGGGGCTGCGTTGCTTGGGCGCTGAGGATCGCCGGGGTTGGGCGGCAACGATTGTTGTAGACCGGTTCGTCGTCGGTGTCTTCGTGCGGCGCCTGCGTGGCCTGCTGGAGGTCCTTGCGGGTGCAGGTGCAAGGGTAGATCCGGCCGTGCGCAAGCAGCATCTGCAGCGCCTCGCGGTAGCGGCTGAGACGAGCCGACTGCCGCAGTTCGGTCGTCCAGGTCAGGCCGAGCCAGGCAAGGTCTTCGCGCGCGGCTTGGACGAAGCTCTCCTTGCTACGTTGCGGATCGAGGTCATCGATGCGCAGCAGCATATGGCCGTTGGCGGCGCGGGCTCGATCGTCCGCTGTGAAAAAGGTGGCGGCGTGACCGAGGTGGAGGAAGCCGGTAGGCGATGGAGCGAGGCGGCCGGTGTACATGGTTGTCAGTTGTCAGTTGTCAGTAAGACGAGGACGCAGGCAACCATGCACTACTAAACCTAAACCACTAGCCACTAGCCACTAGCTACTCTTTCACAACCACCCTTTAGTGCGTGCGATTCTGGCGGCGTCGGTGCGGTTGGCGGCGCCTAGCTTGGCAATGGCTTCGGACAGGTAGTTGCGGACGGTGCCTTCGGATAGGCGGAGCTCGTGGGCGATCTCCGCGGAGGAGCGGCCGTCGCCGGCGCGTTGCAGGATCTCGCGCTCGCGATCGGAGAGCGGGTCGGGGTCAGCCGTCCAGGCCTCGGCCGCGAGGCCGGGGTCGATTGCCCGGAGGCCGGCGTGGACGCGGCGCACGGCCTCGGCCAGTTCGCTCGCCGGGCGGTCCTTCAGCAAATAGCCGCGCGCGCCGGTGTCGAGGGCACGGCGAAGATAGCCGGGACGAGCGAAGGTGGTCAGGATGATGACGCGCGTTTTGCTGCCATGCTCCTTGAGCAGCGCGGCGAGTTCGAGGCCGGTCATGGCAGGCATCTCGATGTCGGTGATGAGGATGTCGGGGCGGAGCGCGGTGACCAGTTTGTGGGCCTCGCGGCCGTTGGCAGCCTCGCTGACGACGCGGATGTCGGGCTCAAGCGCAAGCAGAGCGCCGAGCGCGCCGCGAACCATGGTCTGGTCTTCCGCGAGGACGACGGTGATGCGGTCTATGAGCCTTGGTGCGGGCAATTGGGGAACCTAGGTAGATAACGAGGGGTTCACGTGATGGTTGAAGTTCTCGCCTTTGGTTACGGGAGGGCGCGTTGGGGAAGGTCGATGGAAAGGAGGGTGCCGGGCTGCCGGGTGAGGTGGAGCTGGCCGCCGAGAGCTTCGACGCGCTCGCGCATGCCGCGGAGGCCGTTGCCTTCGGTAGTCACGGCGTGCTGGCCGTTGTCCTGGATGGAGAGTTGGTGGGAGCCGCCGTTGGCGACAAGGCGGAGGCGGCAGGTGGTCGCCTCCGCGTGCCGAACGATGTTGGTGATGGCTTCGCGGAGGGCGAGGGCGAGGACGGTTTCTTCGGCAGCGGTGAGGGTGGCGGGGCGGAGGTCGCCTTCGGTGAAGAGGGCGACGCCGGCCGCGGCGAGCGTGTTGCGCGCGGCGTCGATCTCCGCGGCGAGACCGCGCGCGCGGTAGCCGCCAATGGCTTCGCGGACCTCTGCGAGCGCGGTGCGGGCGATGCGTTCTACGTCGGCGATCTCGGTTTGCGCGCGACGGAGGTTGGTGAGCGCACCGTCTGAGGCTGCGGGCGCGAGATCCGCGACGGAGTCTGGATGCGCCGAGGCGATGGGGTGCGAGCTGGCGAGTTCGCGCTGCAGAAGTCGGTTGGCGAGCTCGGCTTTGAGGACGATGACGGACAGGGTGTGGCCGAGGACGTCGTGGAGGTCGCGGGCGATGCGTTCGCGCTCGGCGACGGCGGCGAGTGCTTCAAGCTCCTCCTGTTGCATCCGCAGTTTGCTGTCGGAGCGATGCTTTTGGGCGAAGGCGATGTTCGTGGTTCCGACGACCAGGAGCATAGCGATGTTAAGAATCCAGCCGAAGGGGAACCAGTGCAGATGCCACGCTTGCAGTGCCAGGCCTGCGGCCTGCAAGGCAAAGACGGTCATCACCCACGGCACCGATTCGAGCACAAACGGGAGCAGCGCGGCAGAGTAGATGGTGAAGGTGGAAGCGCCACCGTTGCTGGGGAGCGTAACCAGGCCGAGCGCGTACATGCCGGCAAGCAGGCCGAGGCGCAGGCGAAGATTATCGAACCGAAGAAAGACGAAGTAGAGGACGAGAAACAGCGCGGTGGCGAAGAGAGTGATAGACCAGCAGCGCGCGGTATGGCGCTCGATGGGCTCGATTAGAACGAAGACAAGGTAGCCGAGCCAGAAGAAGTCACTCTTGTCGAGCGTGCGGTGAGCGGGAATGGTTTGGCGATTCATGAAGTGCTCAGTGGCTAGTAGTTAGTGGTTAGTGGTTAGTGTAGGTGTAAGCACCTGGTCACGTGCCACTAGCCACTGAGCACTAGCCACTGTCTCCTATTTTAAGCTTCTTCGATGTGACTGAACGCGATCCAGGCGATGCCGAGGAAGACGCAGGTGAAGCCGGCCAGGGCGAAGATGTGTGTGGAAATGAGGTCGGACTTGGGAGCGTAGCCGACGGCGTGGACCATGAGCTGGGCAAGGTGGTAGGTGGGCAACCACGGGGCGATGTGCTTGACGAACTTGGGTAAGAGGGCGAAGGGGATCCAAAGGCCGGAGGCGTAACTCATGGGCAGGTAGATCATATTGACGATCCCCGGGGCGCTGTTGGGCGGGAGAAACATGGCAAACACAAGGCCGAGGGCGGCGAACGGTGCCGAGCCGAGCGCGGCAGTGGCGAGCAGGCGCCCGTACTCCGGCAACGTAAGGTGAACACCTGCGGCGCTGATGCCCAAGGCGCAGAGGGCGCTGACGATGAGCAGACTGAACAGAACGGCCATGGCGCAACGGGCGATGAGATAGGCGAGCGGCGGCATGGGGCTGGCACGTTTCAGGTCGAGCCAACCGGAGGTGCGCTCGAAGGCGAGGCCGACGCCGATGCCAAAAAGCGAGGCGCCCACGGTGCCAAAGCTGGCGTAGCCGGCCAGAAGATACTTGGCGAAGTTCTGCCCGGAGCCGAAGGTTGCGCCGCGGTTAGCGACGCCGAAGAGCAAGTAAAACATGAGCGGAAAACCGATAACTGCCAGCGCGAAGCCCTTGTTCCGGAAAGCACGAACAAACTCGTAGCGGATCTCGCGCGCATAGATGCCGAGAACGCGGACTGGCGAAGCCGAGACGACGTGGGGTAGTGGGAGGGTGGTGGCGGTCATGGGGGTTCCTTGTCGGTTGTCAATTGTTGGTTGTCAGTTGTTAGTGGCTAGTTGTTAATGGCTAATGTTGGTGCTCGGTGGATGAGGTCGTGATAGGCAGGTGCTCGCACTAAGCACTAAGCGCTGAACACTGAGAATTAGCCACTCTTCCTCGCCGTTAGGGCGAGAAAGGCGTCTTCGAGGGCGAGGTTGGTGACTTCGAGGTTGGTGAGAGCGGGATCGAGGGCAAACATCTCGCGGAGGGTGGCTTCGGGGTAGGAGGTGGTAAGGGTGGTGGGGAGGAGGACGTCGGTGCCGAGTTCGCGCGGGGCTTGGTCCACGGAGACTACG
This sequence comes from uncultured Acidobacteriaceae bacterium, assembly GCA_964245045.1. Taxonomy (GTDB): domain Bacteria; phylum Acidobacteriota; class Terriglobia; order Terriglobales; family Acidobacteriaceae; genus Granulicella. Next base: position 55,986 of record CAXTLD010000008.1, read on the forward strand.
GCCGGAATGCGCTGCAGGTGCGCGCGGGTGAGGGTAGTGCTGCAGTGGATCTGCCGTAAGGGCGAGGTTGCTGCGGCGGCGCGAAGTGAGGCCTGCGGGTCAGGGCTGAGCGGGTTGCTAGAGCCGTTCGTGGCGGGCGTCAGCGACGGCGAACCGTGCGCTTTGATCTGCGCGGGGGTGCCCTGGCCGACGACCTCGCCCTTGTTCAGGACGATGATGCGGGAAGCGAGGGCGTCTGCTTCTTCGAGGTAGTGCGTGGTGAGGAGGACGGTTTTGCCGCGGGCGGCGAGGGCGCGGATCTCGGTCCACATGGCGCGGCGCGCTTCGATATCGAGGCCGGCGGTAGGTTCGTCTAGGAAGATGAGGTCGGGGTCGCCGGCCAGTGCGAGGGCAAACAGCACGCGCTGCTTCTGGCCGCCGGAGAGCTGGCCGAACAGGCGGTTTTCGATCCCGTCGAGGCCGGCGATACGGACGAGTTCGCCGGCGCCGAGAGGGTGAGGGTAGTAGCCGCGAAAGAGATCGAGGTGCTCGCGGACGCGCAGGGTCTCGGGGGCGCGGCCGACCTGCAGCATAACGCCGGTCCGAAGCCGGTGCGGGGCGTGGCGAGGGTCCTGGCCGAAGATGCGCACACTGCCGCTGGTGGGGGCGGCTAGGCCCATGAGGAGCTTTACGGCGGTGGATTTGCCGGCGCCGTTGGGGCCGAGAAGAGCGACGATCTCACCGGGCTCGAGCTGAAAAGAGAGCGACTGGAGAGCGGTTACGCCGTTGCGGAAGCGCTTGGTGACCGCCAAAAGCTCAGCGGCGGGGGTGGATAAAACTTTTGTAGCGAGGACGCTCATGGTTTGCTCCGGTTTGCCGATAAGTGGAGTATGGGCGACCGGGCAGGTGCGTTCGAGTGAGCGGTGTCATGGAGGTGTGGTGACGTTTGTCACCTGGTCTGGGAGAACGCTGGAGGGAGCAGAAGAAAGCTCCGGGCCGAGGGATCGGCACCGGAGCCGGTGGAGGTGTTGCTTCAGCGGTAGGTAGCTGCGTGCTAGGCGTGTTGGCTGGGGTTGGCAGATTTGAGGGCGGAAGCGACGGCGGTGCCGATGGGCGAGCCGAGGCCGGTGCAGGCGTCCCAGCCGGGACCGGCGCTGAAGGCGCCGTTGTTGCCGGAGGTGATGTCGTGAAAGGTGGTATTTTCTTTGGCCGCGTAGAGGGCAGGATTGACGAAGCCGGCGCTGACGCCGTTTTGCGCGTTGCTGAGGGCGATGAGGCCGGCCCAGAGCGGCGCGACGGCGCTGGTGCCGCCGATGACGGCGCTTTGGCCGTCGACCAGGACGCTGTACCCGGTGACTGGGTCGGCGTCGCCGGCGACGTCGGGGACGCCACGGCCGCCGGTGCTGCTCAGCGAGGGTGGGACTTTGCTGTTTGCCTGCCAAGAGGGTAAGGCGAAGACGGCGGAGACGCCGCCACCGGTCGCGCCCTCGTTGGCGGCGGTCTCGTTCCAGACCGTTTCGCTGGAGATGGTGGCGCCGGAGGCTCGGAGCGTGGTGCCGCCGCAGGCAAGGACGTGCGGGCTGGAAGCAGGGAAGTCGACGTGGTTGGCACCGTCGCTCACGCCGTCGTTGGAGCCGTTGTCACCGCAGGCCACCGTGATCGTGACGCCGAGGAGGGCAGCTGCCTGGCAGGCGTTGTCAAGCGCGGCAAGGGACTGCTGCGTCCAGGAGGACTCGGGACCGCCCCAGGAGATGGAGACCACTGACGGTTTACGATGCGTGTCGTGGACGGCGGTGGTGATGGCGTCGATGAAGCCCTGGTCGGTGTTGGGAGCGAAGTAGACAGCGATGTGAGCGCCCGGGGCGGTAGCGCCGACGATCTCGATGTCGAGAAGAACCTCGCCGTCGGCGCCGTTAGGATCCTTGCCGGGGACGTTCTTGGCTTTGTCGACTGAAACGGCGGTGACCGTTGGTGGTGTGAGATTTAGGGTTTTGAAATAGGTTTTGAGGTCGGAATTTCCGTAGCCGCCGCCCAGTTCGATAATGCCGACGGTTTGGCCCGCCGCGCTGTGGGTCGGGAAGTTGTAGGCCTGCGCGACCTGGACGGGGGTGTAGGAAGTGCCCGAGGCGCGGGGGCGCGCGAGGCGGAAGTGTGGCTTGGCCTGGGGGCGATTGTCGAGGCCGAGCACGGCGCGGATGTGCGGCGCGAGCTCCTCGGGTACTGTGAGCGGGCCCTGGCGGATGCGCAGGTTGCCGTGACGGGTGGAGTGGGAGGCGATCGTGGTGCCGAACGCCTTTTCCAGGTTCGCCACAGAACCGGTGAGCTGGACCGTCGCGCGTCCGGGGGGCGGGTCGGGCTCGTACTCGAGATTGAATTCAGCCGCGAACTCTTTCAGGAGAGCGACGGACGTGGGATCGGCTCCGTGCTGGGCTGCAAACTCCTCATGGGTGAGGCGCTGCTGGCCGACGGTCGCGGGGTCAATCGGAGTTTTGCGCCGCAACAGGACGGAGACGGTGACGTGCTCGCCCTGAGGCGTGACTTGGACGGAGGTTTGGTCGGGGGTGGCGAAGGGAAGACGCGGGTTGCCGGCGGCGGCGAACGGGTGACGATCGCTGCCTGGGAGGGGGACTCGGGGTTGCTCGGCGAAGCGGGATGTCGGCATACGTGACGGCCTCTGAGTACGTGTTGGAGGGATCCGGGTTGCTGGGTGGATCGTTTCGCGACGTTTTTGTGCCCGATGGCGAGCCAACGGGTGACCAGTGTAACCCGGATGGGTGAAGAAAAAGCGAATAGAATGTGAGAGAGTTATGGAGATGACGGAGCCCGTATTGTTGCCGTAAGGAAACTTTCTGCGGCGGCTAGATTAGCCGCGTACCAGTGGCGGCTGCGCCAGTAGCTGTGGCCTGCGCCCTTAGCGATGAATGGCGTAACCGGATCGTGTGCAGCTTGGAGGAGGTTGATGAAGGTGGTGGCTTGGGTGTACGGGATGAGGTGGTCGTGGGTGCCGTGGCCGACGAAGATGGGCGGAGCGCCGGGGTGAACGTGGACGTCTGGAGACGCGTCCTTGCAGACGTTTGGGATCTGCTCGCAGGTGCCGCCAAGGTAGCGGCGCACCAGGAAGTTGTGGACGAAAGGATCGTATCCGCCGTTGAAGAGGACGGCTGCCACGACGGGTAGGTTGTCGGTGCCGGGGGCGAGTTGCTGGCCGGGAAGGGTGCCGGTGGCGGGGCCTTCAGGCGCAAGGGCGAGCAGGGCGGCGAGCTGGCCGCCCGCAGAGGTGCCGAGAGCGGCGATCCGCGTTGGATCGATGCCGTACTCCACGGCGTGCGTGTGGAGAAACGCGATGGCGGCACGGGACTCTTGCCAGGAGCTCGGGAAGGAGTGAGGGTGGACGTCGTAATCGATGGAGAAACAGACGTAGCCGTCGGCGGCGAGGTCAGTACAGAGGCGCCGCAGTTCGGTTTTGTGCCCTGAACGCCAGCTGCCGCCATGGATGGCGACGATGGCTGGATGGGGGCCGGGCGTGGGAGGCTGATACAGATCGGCGCGGTAGCTGCCGGTGGCGTCCGTGGTGTAGGGGATGTCGGGAATACTATTTGGCGTTTGTGCGGAAATGTTTGAGGGGAGGAGGGTGGCGAAAAGCAGAGCCAAAAAGGATAGAAAGCGTGCAGGGGGTACTGGGTGGGGCAACTTGCGTTCCTCGGGAGGCCAGTGTACCTCCTACAAGGGAAGCCCTGGAGCCGGCTTGCGTTCTGTGGGCAATTTGTTTGCTGAACGCGGCTAAATGTGTTCGCTGGCCCGGACGGCGCCGGCAGACTGCTCCTGTTCTGCTAGTTACGCTTACGGAACAAGGGCGCTTTGCCCTGTGCGGACGAGTTCTGCGGCAAGCGCAGGAAGAACTTCGTGGCCTCCCAGGAAGTTTCCGCCGCGTGGGCATCGGCTTCGGGCGAAGGGTCGTCTCCTTCGGGTCGATGGACGGGATCGACACGCCGCAGCTCACTCCCAGTTCCGCAGATGTAGTGCGATGCATTGGGGAACACCATGGAGCGCTCTCTGTCCTTCTCGCCATTTGAGCGCAGCGTTGCCTCAATCTGGCGCGCCATCAGGGCGGACGGCCACACCACATCCTTGTCTGCGGTCAGCAGAAGCATTTTTTGCCTGAATCCGTTCAACGGGTATGCGAGCCGCCCCAACTCTTCCTCGCTCGCCATGTCGAGACTGCGCTGATGCACAAAAGCGCTGGACCAGCGCAGGTTGGTGACGTCCTCCCAACCGTCCCGCCCGATGCCTGGGAGTCCTCTGCCGCCGAAGCTCCACGAAGAGTCACTCTCACCGGGCACTAAGGCACGCCCAAACCCTGTCCACATGACGCTGCTCGGCACGCAGGCGACGACGCGGCTGATCCACGGGTACTCGACCGCCCCCACGAGCGCAAACTCCGCGCCTTTGGATATGCCCCATACCGCGACCGTGCTGGCATCCACCGCCGGTTGTTGCATCAGCCATGCACGCGCGTTGGCGAGGGTTTCGACGGGTACGTTGACCAGGGCCTGCGAAACGCCCGTCACGCCCGTGCTTGGCCAAGCGAAGTAGATGACCGAAAACGCTGCATAGCCGAGCCGAGCGAAACGCGCTGCGCTGGCCTTTGCTGATGCGCGTGTTCCACCCTCGCTGCCGTGCAGGAGCAGGATGGTTGGCAGTGGTCTGCCGGACGTCACCTTGGGTCGCGCAAAAACGCCTGCCAGGCCCGGCGTACTGACATCCTCGACCAAGAGGTCGCTCGATCCATCCGTCAGCTGCAGGCGCGTTTCGAGCCAGGGCGTGGAATCCGAAGATCGCGCAGATGCCGCTTCTATACGCACCAGCAGGTCGCTCCCATTCGCCAGGACCACATGCTGCGTTACGGGCTGGGTCGGGTCCCCGGCTTCTGGCATGCGCGTACCGGACCATAGCAGGCCCAGAGCATCGGCACCGAGATAGGTGCCCTCGGTTGCCGTTGCCGTATCCACTGCAACGGTGCCAATCTTGTCTGCCACAAACACCGCCTCGGCATGCGCCAGCACGGGTTACCCGGGTAGTCGTTCACCCCGTAGGCCATAGCCTTCCGGAACAGGTGCACCGTCACCCGCTCACCCGGGGTTAGGCCCGTTACCACGATGTGTGGCGCGTCACCTTCGACAACTTCGGTACCCGCAACCGGGCGTAGCTCTACCGCAGCAAACAGCGTCGATCTCATCATAAGAAGGAAAGCCAGCCAACGATCAACCGCATGCGCCCATCCTAACGGGCAACTCTGACAGATCAGCTGTGAATCGCGCAAGTGCCCATGAGGCGCGGCTGCCGAGAAGACCGCGTGCTGTAAGTCCCGGTGGGTTCCGGCCAGAATGGATGCGCCCGGAGCTGCTTGACCCGTAGCGGAAACCTGCGATGTTTGGCACAAGGAGTACGCATGGACGATGTACCCGCGGGCATAAAGCCTCCCGATCCAGCGTATCCACTCGAACGGAACGTATATCGCAATCAAGACGCTGGGAGGAGGAGATCTATGTAGGGGTACACTCGGCAGGTGCTCCATTTGAACTGCCATCCTGGACTCCACCCGATGTTTGAGACGCTTGGGTATGCGCTTGGGTTCGCGGCCTACAAGCGGGCTCGACGGAGGGCTGGGGACGTTCTTGATGAGCAACAGCGCTGGACCGTAATCGCGGCGGCGGCTGTGGGAGCCCTGCTTGGTAGTCGTACTCTCGGCCTTCTGGAGCAAGCCCCACGGGTACACATTGCTTGGACACAGATGGTCATGCCAAAGGGGGCAAGACTATCGTGGGCGGCCTGCTGGGCGGCTGGTTGGGGGTGGAACTAGCTAAGAAGCTGGAGGGCATCACCACACGCAGCGGAGACCTCTTTGCGATCCCACTCTGTATCGGAATCGCCGTGGGCCGTGTTGGCTGTCTTCTGGCTGGGCTGGCGGACGATACCTATGGGAAGCCGACCTCGTTGCCTTGGGCGGTTGATTTTGGAGATGGCGTCGCCCGACACCCTACCCAGGCATACGAGGTAGTGTTTCTCTGTCTTCTCTGGGCTCTTCTGCACTGGGTTGGCAAGCGCCATCATACGAACGGCATGCTCTTCCGGCTGCTCATGGCGGCGTACCTGAGCTGGCGTTTGCTCATCGACTTCCTGAAGCCACAGCCATTGGTCGGAGGCATGAACTTGATTCAGTGGGCGTGCACACTCGGGTTGTTGGTCCTTGCTGCTGATCTTGCATATACTCGATCGCGATCGCTCGAGTCCCTTGCCCAACAAAGAGCGCACAATGCCATCTGAGCGCCAAAGCCTAAGCGCAGCGAAGCTAACTACCTTGTCAGCAGCAGTGTTGTTTGTTTCTCTCGGACTCTGCGGTGCCAACTTCCTGCTTATAGATTTGTACGTCTCTCAGGAGCTGGACCACAGCCAGGGTAGCCAAGTCATCCTGTGTGGCCCGGAAATCTGTTGACGATCACAGGTGTCCTAGAATCGGCTCGTAATGCGATGGGATTTATGGGACTTCTAACACCGTTCTGGCGAAGAAAGGGTTGATGAGCGGATTCCAAGGTGACGGGCGCAGTACCTTCGCGAAGCTTATGACCGCATTTGCGGTAGGCATGGGGCTGGGCTTTGGGACTTGTGGACTCGTCACGGCCACCAAAGGTGGCGAGGGTGGGCTTTGGATTGACATTGCAATTGGAGGTGCGATCCTCTTCTTTGCTTCACTTTTAGGAATCCTGGTTGTACTTGCCTTGAAGGCTATGGGGACCTTCCGCCAATGACCGCTCCTATCCGTCCCTACCTCTTCTACGACACCGCCGTGTCACTCTGCGGAACGTGTTTCCGCCGCATTGACGCCAAGATCGTGTTTGAGAACGACTGTGTGTTCATGCTGAAGCGGTGTCCTCAACATGGCTTTCAGCGTGTGCTCATGGCCGATGACGTGGAATACTACCGCCGTTGCCGTGAGGTCTTCATCAAGCCACCGGAGATGCCACTGCGCTGGAACACGCCCGTGAAGTACGGCTGCCCATACGATTGCGGCCTCTGCCCCGATCACGAGCAGCACTCTTGCTTTTCACTCTTAGAGATCACGGACGTCTGCAATTTGAACTGCCCCATTTGTTACGCCAGCAGCGGCACCCACCGCACGACGCACCGGCCGCTGGAGCAGGTGGAGCGCATGCTCGACATGATTGTGCGCAATGAGATGGAGCCGGACATCGTGCAGATCTCTGGTGGTGAGCCCACCACACATCCGCAGTTCTTTGAGATCCTCGACGCAGCCAAGCAGCGGCCCATCAAGCACCTGATGGTGAATACAAACGGGTTGCGAATTGCCATAGATGAGGCCTTCGCAAAGCGGCTCGCCACGTATATGCCGCGCCTTGAGCTATACCTTCAGTTCGATTCGTTAAGACGTGAACCGCTTTTGCAGCTCCGTGGAGCCGACCTGCGCAACATCCGAGAGCGAGCCCTTGAACGACTGAACGAACTCGGTATTTCAACCACACTGGTCGTCACCGTCGAGCGGGGCGTCAACGATGGAGAACTTGGTTCCATCATCGATTTCGCGCTGCGACAGCCATGCGTTCGCGGCGTCACCTTTCAACCCGTGCAGCAAGCCGGGCGGCTGGCAGGCTACAACGCGGCCGAGCATCGTCTCACACTCACCGAGGTGCGCCGACGCATCCTGGAGCAAACCCCCGTTTTCAAACCCGAGGACATCATCCCCGTTCCATGCCATCCTGACTCGCTAGCTATGGCATACGCCCTGAAACTGACCGGCCACGTCACCCCGCTTACGAGCATGATCCCACCCGAAGTCCTCGTCAACGGCGCGGCCAACACGATCATCTACGAGCAGGACAGCGGCATTCGGACACACCTGGCCCAGCACCCGGAGCTGCTAGCCAAGGCTGCAGCGAACCCACTGAAAGAAGGGCTGTTCAAGCTTTTCTCGACCAATCACTCTCCACAGTCACAGGCCAGTACGCTCCGGGACCTCCTATGCTGTCTACCGCAAATGCTCGCGCCCAAGGATCTGACCTACCAGAACCTGTTTCGCATCCTGATTGTGCAGTTCATCGATGCGGACAGCTTTGATCTGCGTTCCATACGCAAGACCTGCATCCATATAGCCCACCCTGATGCGGAACGGCTTATTCCGTTCGACACGTTCAACATGTTCTACCGGGACGACTTAGAGCAGGTCCGCCTCGCTCCCTTGCGCCAGCAGCTGGTGGCGGTGCTCTGAGCTAGCCGCTGCGCTCGAATGGAGCGACTGTGCTTACTATGATCGGCTCGCATGCCCAAAGAGATCGAAGAATAAATTCCTGCTTTGTCTATGTGCATTCTTCACATGTAGTCCACGCCGTACTGGACGGGGATTTGGGTGAAGGCGATGCGGGTTGGGGCGGAGTCGCGGGCGGGCAGCATGCCGGCGAAGTGGACGGTGGTGTGCCCGAACTTGAG
>CAXTLD010000009.1:0-61008 GCA_964245045.1 uncultured Acidobacteriaceae bacterium
GCCCACCCGGGGGCGAACTTCGGGTCGTGCTCGGTGACACGCTCGAACAAGCGCCGCGCTCGCTCGAGGTCGTCCCGACTGCCGGTGCGGTTCATAAACGCCGACAGCAACGCCCGCGCCTGCAGGTACTCCTCACTGGCCGCGTCGCCCAGCGCCGTGGGCTGCGCTCCATCGTTAACCGAGCCCTTTAGCGCCCCCGCGCCGCGCAGTTCGGCAAACACCTCGTCGCAGATCTCCTTTTGCACACTGACCAGGTCGAAGCTACCTACGCTGATCGACCCACCGGTGCTCACACTTTCGCCGCGCACGTCCAGCAGTTGCCAGTTCAAGTCGAAGCCGCGATCGGATCGCAGAAAGCTCCCAGCAAGCACGAAGTCGACCAGCAGCTTGCGTCCGATGGCGAGTGGATCCATCTGCCGCGCGCCGACGTTCATCAGCGAACTGGACGGCCGCACGACCAGCGACGGCACCTTGGCCAGCCGGGCTCCCAGCGCGTCGGCGAGCGCGCCGCCGTAGAACGGCGTCTCGCCGGTTTCGCCGAGGTTGGCGAAGGGCAGCACCACGATCGTGGTCCGGCGATCCGCGGTTTCGCTGGGGCTGGCGTCGCGAAACCGCTCGGCCAACATGGACAAGATTCCGGTGCTGCGCTTTTCCTCCTCCGGGGTTTCCAGGTCGAGCCGTTGCTGCGCCGCCATCGACGTGGCGCTGCCGCCGGGCATCATGTCCACATCGAGCCGGAGGGCGTTGAGCGCTGTCTTCAGGCCTTCGCGCACGTCGGCCGCGGACGCGAATCGCTCCGTGGGCTGCTTTTCCAGGCAGCGCGAAATCACGCTTTCGAGCTCGCGCGGGATGCCGGGGACGATGGCCCGGAGGTCTGGCGGCGACGCAAATTGGATAGCCCGAACGCTTTGCAGCTCCATTGCATCCGGCTTGTGGAACGGGTGGCGTCCGCTCGCGAGCTCATACAGCAGCACACCCAGCGCGAAGATGTCACTCCGCACACTGCTCTGGCCGGTCACGAACTGCTCCGGCGCCATGTAGGCGATGGTGCCGCCGCGCGCCGTGTAGGTTGCGTCCGGCAGGGCTGGCATCAGCGGCTCGCCCGGAAAGGCGGGGTCGAAGTCGACCTGCTCCCGTTTCAACTGGCGCGCCAGACCGAAGTCCAAAATCTTGATCAAGCCGCCGTCGGTCAGCATGACATTGGCCGGCTTCAGGTCGCGGTGAAAGATGCCCAGGTTGTGCGCGGCCTGCAAACCGTCGGCGATCTGCATGCCGCTCGAAAGCACGAGCTGCACGCTCGCCGGCCCTTCGGCGATGACCTTATCCAGGCTCTTGCCGGGGATGTATTGCATGACGATGTAGGCCTCATCGTCTTCCTCGCCGACGTCGTAGATGGCGCAAACATTGGGGTGATCGATGGCCGACGCCAAGCGCGCCTCGCGGAGCTGCGTGGCCCGCATCTGCTCCGGGGTTTGCACACCGCGCTTGAGCAGCTTGAGCACGACCGGCCGTTGTAGCAGCGTGTCGTTGGCCAGAAACACGACCCCGCTGCCGCCCGAGCCGATTTTGCGAAGAAACTCGTAGTGGCGGATCACACGCCGCTTCATACCGGGATTATCGCAGCCCTTGGGGTCTCAGGTTGGGCCGGATGGCTCGGATCGGCACAGACGGACGCGGCTCTACCACTTCCGTTGTATCCCCTGAAGGTGGTCGTGGCCGCATCCAACGGCACAGGCAGGCAGAGCAGGCAGCGTTTGGCCCGGGGGCGGCATCCCACCGGACAGACGCGAGTACACTTTAGGATGCGGCCGATCCACCAATCCACAGGCCGCCAGACGATCATGACCGGGACGGCATGCAAGCAACGATTCTTCTGATCGACGACAACGCAGTGCAGGCCGCGACACGGCAGGCGATCTTGAAACGCGCGGGCTTCTTTGTGATCGCGGTGTTGAGCCCCGAGCGCGCGCTTGAACAGTACCGCAATGAGGAGTTCCCCGCTCCAATCGACCTCATCATCACCGACCACATCATGCCCGGCATGACCGGGGCCGAGTTCATCCGGGCGGTGCGCAGCTTCGACGCGCAGGTCCCCGTGCTTGTCATCAGCGGCCTGATGGAGGCTGAAGAGGAGTACCATGACCTCGACATCCACTTCCGCCTGAAGCCGCTGCTTCCGGACGAGCTGCTTGCCAGCGTGCATCGCCTGATCGCGGAGGGCGCTCACCTCGGCGAGAGCCCGGCCAGCGCCCTCACGGGCCAAGGTGGAAACCGACCGCCGACCGATTAGGGATTTGCAGAGCGTTTCGCCGCCGACTTTGCTCACGCGAAATCCCGTGTGGTATCGAATACCGATTTCCGAGTCTCGGTCGCTGTTTCCGCATCTGCGAGAATAGGTACTGAAGGGACTCGTTCGCGCATGCCGCACCCTATGCCCTCATTTGGCAGCTTTTCGCTGCTGCTCGCCCTCGCGCTCAGCGTGTACACGCTTGGTGCGGGCGCGCTTTCGCTTTACGCTATCGCCCACGGCCGCGTGCTTGCGGTCGATCCTGCTCGCCTGCGCGAGACCTCGCGCCGCGCCGGGCTGGCCAGCTTCGTTGTGCTGTGCTGCGCCGCCTTTGCCCTGGTCTGGGCCGCGTTCACCAACGACTTCTCGGTCGACTACATCCTCCACCACACCAACCGTGCGCTGAACCCGATGTACAAGTTCTCTGCGCTCTGGTCCGGGCAGGAGGGTTCGCTGCTGCTGTGGGCCTGGCTGCTGGCCGCCTACGGCTTCGTCCTGCGCCTGCGGCACAAGGTCGACATCACCCTGTCGGCCTATGCATCGACGATCCTGGCCGGCATTCAGACGTTCTTCTGCTCGCTGCTGGTGTTTGCCGCACCTCCGTTTGCCATCGTTCCCGGTGGCGTAACGCCGGCAGACGGCTTCGGCCTCAATCCGCTGCTGCAATACCCCGAAATGGTCATCCACCCGCCGATGCTGTATCTCGGCTACGTTGGCTTTTCGGTCCCGTTCGCCTTTGCGCTGGGCGCGTTGATGATGCGCTACCCCGGCGAAAAGTGGATCCACATCACGCGCCGCTGGACGATGGTCACGTGGCTGTTCCTGACTTGCGGCATCTGCCTGGGCATGCACTGGGCCTACGCCGTGCTGGGCTGGGGTGGGTACTGGGGCTGGGATCCTGTGGAAAACGCCAGCCTGATGCCCTGGCTCGCCGGCACCGCATTTCTGCATTCAGTGATGATGCAGGAGAAGCGCGGCATGATGAAGGTGTGGAATGTGTGGCTGATCTTCGCCACGTTTCTGCTTTCGGTGCTCGGGACGCTGCTGACGCGCTCCGGCCTAGTCTCAAGCGTCCACGCCTTTGCGCAGAGCTCCATCGGCGACTGGTTTACCGGGTTTTTGCTGCTCACCTTTTGCGTCTGCTTGTTCACCTTTTTTCGGCAGAAGGATCATCTTAAGTCCGAAAACAAGCTGGAGTCGCTGGTTTCGCGCGAGTCGAGCTTCCTGTTCAACAACCTGATTCTGCTCGCCAGCTGCTTTACCGTGCTCTGGGGAACCCTGTTTCCGGTCCTCAGCGAGTACGTCCAGGGCTCCAAGGTGACGATGGGACCGCCGTTCTATAACCGGGTGATGGTGCCCATCGGCCTGGGTCTGATCCTGCTGACGGGCGTTGGTCCTCTGCTGGCCTGGCGCGCAACCTCCTTGCGCGCGATCCGTCGCAACTTCGTCCTTCCCTGCACCGCCGTTCTGCTCACGGCGGGGGTGCTGATGATCGCTGGCGTGCGCCCCTGGACGGAGGACGACGCTACCAGCTCCATCTATGCGCTGGTCTGCCTTTCGCTCTCCGTCGGCGTCCTCACCGCCATCGCCGCCGAGTTCCTGCGCGGCGCCGGTGTGGTCCGCACGCAAACGGGGCGCAACCTGCTCAGTTCCGCCTTCCTGCTGACACGGCGCAACACCCGGCGCTACGGCGGGTACCTGATTCACTTCGGCATCGTTGTCATGTTTATCGGCCTTGCCGGCGCGGCGTTCAACCAGTCGCGCGAGACCGAAATGGGGTTCGGTGACTCGCTTTCGATTGGGTCGTACAAGCTGGTCTGCAACTCGTACTCGCAGGACTCCAACGGCAACTACGACACCGACTACGCCCTGCTTGACCTGTACCACGGCAACAAGCTCATCACGCGCCTCAGCCCGGAGCGCCGGGTGTACTTCCCTGAGACGGACCACGCCCAGGCCAGCACCGTAGTCGCGATTCACTCCACGCTGGCCCGCGACCTGTATGTGGTGTTTGAGGGCCGCAACCCGCAAACCGATCGCCCCGACATCAAGGTGTTCCTGAACCCGTTGGTGAACTGGATTTGGATCGGCGTCGGCATCGTGATCTTCGGCACGTTCATCGCGCTCGCCCCACCGCTGAAGCCCGGCGCGCAACGCGTTCTGGCCACCGAACGATCCATGTCCGCCGGGGCCGCCGGTTTAGGGACGCCGGCAAACGCCTTCGCGCGGCGGGCAGACGACGGAGGCCTGGGGACGTGGTCGGCCGGCCCGGCGCCGACGCTGGTGCAGCGATCTTCCACGGAGGTGGGTCGTGCTTAAGCGCCTGGCGCAGACTGCCGTTTTGCTGGTTGCGACGGTCACCATGCTCGGCGCCGGCAACCCCGCCAATCGCTTCGACAAGCTTGGCCACAAACTGATGTGCACCTGCGGTTGCGCGGAGATCCTGCTCGAGTGCAATCACATGGGTTGCCCGGACTCGCCCCGACTCATCGCCAACCTCCATGCGCAACTCGACGCCGGCGGCTCCAATGGGAACATCCTCACCTGGTTTGCCGACAAGTACGGCCCCACGGTGCTCGCCGCGCCCATCCGCGGCGGCTTCGACCTCGTCGCCTGGGTCGTTCCGTTTGCCGTTCTTGCGTTTGGCCTTCTCGGCATCGTGTGGATTCTCCGTCACTGGCGCGACCGCCATCACGCCGACGTCGTTCTCGCCGCACCCGGCGGTCTGGCGGCTCCTTCGGATCTGCGCGACCGCATTCGGCGTGATACGAACTTTGAGGCTTAGTGGCTAGTGGCTAGTGGCTAGTGGCTAGTGGCTAGTGGCTAGTGGCTAGTAATTTGAACATCTCCTGATGCTGCATCTGCAACCGTTCGAGAATTTTCATCGAAGTGCAACTAGTGAGTGACAGCTAGGTACTAGCCAGGACTTACTGACCACTGACAACTCCCTATGACCCGCCTTGAGCTTCTGCATCTGGTCGTCGGCCGCGCCCGCAGCAACGGTTTTGAGTTCCGCCGGTGGTACACCTCTCGCCTGGGCTTGCCCTGGATCTCCGCAGAAGCCGCGTTTCGCACGCTCGACAGTGAGCGCCGGTATTACGCGCTGGTGTTCTCGCACGAGTTCGCCCAGACGTTTTGGAAGCCCGGCGTCGAGATCACCTTCGATGTTCCCCCGCTGACATTTCAGCGCCTCATGCCCGACGGCACCACGCGCACCGTGCATCGTCGGCCTTTTATCCGCCGCTCCGCCCGGCCCAACGCCTGGAAGTATCACCTTCGCGAGATGGCGCTGGCTGAGGAACCGCTGCGCTACCTCCGCAAGTACCTTCATATCGAGGAGGAACTGCCGCCGGAGCCCGCCGTGCTTGGGAAGCGCACCGCGACAAAGAAGCGCAGCCCTCCGCGACCCCTTCCTACGGGTTTACCGGCGTTCCTCAAACGTCCGTATAAGCCGGAGTAGTTGTCAGTTGTTAGTTGTCAGTTCTTCGTTGTCAGTGTTCTGGCTGGGTGCAGTTACGCAGCCGAGCATCGAGACGAGCACAAGTACGTAGCACTCTCGATCGAACACGGGACCGTACAGATCGACCACGGACAACTGACAACGAAGAACGAACAACGTACTACCTACCCTCCCGTCATCTCCCGGACCGCCTTTTCCGCAGCCTTGCGTACTTTGGGTACGGGATCGAGCTCCAGGCAGCGCTTATACGCCTTGTCGGCCTCGTCAAGCCGACCGAGTTTGCGGGCTGCGTTGCCGAGCGCCAGCTGTGCTTCTGGATCGTCGTTGTCGAGGGTCGCGGCTTCCTTGGCTCGGTCGTAGGAGGCGCGGAAGTTGCCGTCGTTGAAGTAGAAGCCGGCAACCTGGACGTCCTCCTGCTCGCGCTCCGAGGGGCTCTGACGGGGTACGGCGGGGAGCTTGTGGCGCTCTCGCCGGGGGATGGCCGCCGGATCGTTTGCGTCTGGGTCGTTGGCGTTGCGGTCGTTAGCGTACCCCCGATCGGTGTTCGCCGCACTGCTGGATGATGAGGAGGAGGAGGAGCTGTCTCCCGAACTTCCCGCGTCCTGCAGGGGCGAACCGTCGGGCTTGTCTGCGGGGCTCGTCGGAGCGCTGGGCGCATCGGTTTCGCCGGGGTAGGGAAAGCGCTTGCCGGCTGGGGCGTTCGGCAGTCCCTGAGGCGCTTCCCCGGGCGCGGCGGCTGGGCTGTTTGGCAAGGCTGCCGGGCTGGTAGGCGCCGCGGGCGTCTCCTCGCCGGGGTACGGGAACCGTTTGGCCGCCGGGGCGGTGGGCGTTCCGGGCGCGCAGTTGGTCGCGCTCACCAGGTTTCCTTGCGCATCCCGCACCGGTGGGCATGCGGGCGCGGGTGCGGGCGTCTGAGCCCACCCTAGCGCCGCGCCCACGGCCAGCACCGCTCCCAAGATCATTGCCAACCGCATCACGCTCACTCTTCTATTAGACGGCAAACCCCACCACCCGCCAACTGCCATCCTCACGCTACACTCACCCCATGCCGCGCTCGCAAACCGCAAACCGCACCCGCAAAACCGGCCTCCGCCAGCCGCCACGTTTGCTGATCCGTTCGTCGGACATCCACGCGGCGGGCTGCTACACGCTGGACCCGATTGCCAGGAACAGCATTGTCGCCGAATACGACGGCCCGCGCATACCCAAGACCGTGGCCGATGAGCGCTACGGCGGCCGCCCCGTGACGTACCTGTTCGGCTTTGGCGAGGACGGCGACGTGATCGACGGCTTCGCCACCGCCATGTTTCTCAACCACTCCTGCGCCGCCAACTGCGAGACCGAAGAGCGCGACGAGCGCATCTTTATTCGCGCCCTCCACGATATCAAGGCCGGCGAAGAGCTGGTTTACGACTACCACCTCTACGACTCCGATCTTTCCGAAGAGGCGCCCTGCCATTGCGGCGCTCCCGGCTGCCGCGGCACCATGTACTCCGAAGCCGAACTGGTTCGGCGGGCCAAACTGCTTAAGCAGAAGCCAAAATCCTAGCCATACGGTGTGGTTCAGCACCCTGCCCCCTACCGCCAGACTCGCCCTCTTTGTGATACACAACAACAGACTGTGGCTACCACCAAGGACCCGAGCACGCGCAGGCGCACCACCCCCGGGGGGCGAACCTCGTTGGCCACGCTTTCCGCGCACCTGGGCCTTTCGCCCGCCGCGATCTCGCGTGTGCTGAACGGCGCGCCCGCGGCGCGATCGATTCCGCAGAGTACGCAGGATCGCATTTTTGAGGCCGCGCGCGCGCTGAACTACCGGCCCAACGTCCTGGCGCGTTCGCTCCGGCGCGGCCACTCCATGACCCTCGGCGTTCTGGTTCCGGAGATCGCCGAAGGTTACACCGCGCTTGTGCTGGCCGGGGTCGAGCAGGCCCTGCAAGCCGCTGGGTATGTGTATCTGCTGATCAGCCACCATCACCGCACCGAGGTCATTGAGCGCTCCCTGACCCAGCTTTCGGAGCGGGCCGTCGACGGCCTGATCGCCATCGACACCGCCCTGCCCCACCCCCTGCCGCTACCCACGGCCACTATCTCCTGCCACGACGCGCAGGCGCACGTGACGCGCATTGTGGTGGACCACGCCCGCGCCGCCGATCTTGCCATCGGCTGCCTGGTCGGCCTCGGGCACCGCGAGGTCGCCATCATCAAGGGCCAGGCGTTCTCGTCGGATACGGAGCCCCGTTGGCGGGCAATCCAGGCCGCCGCCGTCGCGCGAAAACTCGTCCTCACGCCCGGTCTGATCGTTCAGTTGGAGGAGGACACCCCCACGCACGACCCGGGCTACCGGGCCGCGCAGCGTCTGCTTGCCGCCGGGTTGCCGTTTACGGCGTTGTTTGCGTTCAACGACATCTCCGCGATCGGTGCTGTGCGCGCTTTTCGGGAGGCCGGCCTGGAGGTGCCCCGGGACGTGTCGGTCATCGGCTTCGACGACATCCAGTCCGCGGCGTTTCAGAACCCAAGCCTCACCACGGTCCGTCAGCCGCTGCACCGCATGGGCCAACTGGCGGCCGAAGCCGTCCTCTGTCAGATTGCTGGGGACGGCTCTGCCCCACCTCCCGGGGTGGTCCAGGTCGACCCTGAACTCATTCTGCGGGAGTCGGTGGCGCCGGTGCGTACCGTCTCCTCGTCGGGGCGCGCTCGATCCTGGAACAGCAACAACAACGCCTGATGCGCTCGCTCCGGTCCCCCGTCTTTGCCCTGAGCTTCTGCCTGACCGGGGTAGGCTCGGCGATGTTGGGCGCCACGCTGCCGGCCACCCTGCACACCTGGCGCCTCTCTGACAGCAGTGGCGGCCTGCTGCTGTTGGCGGCCTGGGGTGGATCCACGGCCGGCGCCTTGTTGGCGCGCGGCACCGGCCAAATCAGCGCCGCTCTGGGATTGCTGCTTTCAGCCGCCAGCCTGTTCGGCCTTGCGCTGCCGCAGCCGCCCGCGCCCTTGCTCCTGTTTCTGCTGTATGGCCTCGGTCTGGGCACCACGATGACGTCGATCAGCCTGCTGCGTGCGCGCGAGGTCACCGCGGCCAACGCGGACGTGGAGCTGAACCGGCTCAACCTGCTTTGGGCTGCCGGGGCCTGTGCTGCCCCGGCACTCGCCGCGCACTCGCTTCGCCTGCTGTCGGTTTCGGGCTTGTTCCGGTTTCTCGGTGTCACGTTCCTTGTGGGCAGCGTTGCCGCCTTTGTGATGTCTGGGGTGAGGGTGTCCACGTCCGGGCCGACCCAGGCCGCATCCGCCCGAGTCCGGCTGCCGTGGGCCCCGCTGCGATTCGGCCTTTTCGCTGCCGCCAGTGTTGGCTTGGAGAGCGCCATCGGCAGTTGGCTGACCACCTACGCGCAACGAGTCACGCTGGGCGTCACGGTTGCCGTTTCGGCCGACGCGGCGTTTTGGGTCGGCCTGCTGCTGAGCCGCGCCGCCCACTCAGTGAAGGCCGCACGTTGGCTGCACACCAGGGCCGCGCGCTGGCTGCACCTGGCGGCGACAGGGACGGCCACAGGCCTTCTGATCCTCTTTCCCGACCGCGGCGTACTTCCCGCTGCGGGTCTGCTGTGCGGCTTTGGTCTCGGCCCGCTCTACCCGTACGTGCTCTCGGTCGCGCTGCCGAGGTACCGGTCCACCACCGTGTTTGTGATGGCCGGCGTCGGCGCGTCGCTCACGCCGTGGCTCACCGGCGCGCTGTCCTCGCACTTCCATTCGCTGCGCGTCGGTTTGGTCGCCCCCGGCGTTGCGTTCCTTGTGCTGCTCACGACGGGCCTCACCCTGAGCGCGGAGTCGACGTGAGGCATTGGCCGCGGCACATGCGATACGATCACGAAAGCGCCCACTGCAACCGCCCGGATGGTGAAATCGGCAGACACAGCGGACTTAAAATCCGTAGACCCGCAAGGGTTGTGGGGGTTCAAGTCCCCCTCCGGGCACCACAAAAGGGAGCGGCGTTTGGGGCTCGCACGCGGGTACCGCGGCGAGGTGCGACCGCCTTCGCGGCTCCGGTATAGTCGATTGCGGATGCAACGAGGCCTCCATCGCGACTTTGTAAGGGCGTGTTCGTTTGGGCGTACGTCACACCCTGCCCGTGTCGCGATTATGGTGGGCGGCATGCTTCTGGGCTGCTGGGCTGCTTGCGGCGCACAGGCACCTGCGGCTGCCAAACCGGGCGGCGCTGGATGCGACCTGGTCGGCGCGGTGGTAGACAGCCATGGATCCCCGGTAGGTGAGGCGGCGGTTACGATGCGAGGGCCCGCGGACGGCAGCAGCATGGACCTGGTTACGGATCGGGCGGGCAGCTTTCGCGCAGCAGCTCTCCCGTGCGGGAGGTATGAGTTGGGCGCACAAAAGGGTGCGCTGCGCAGCCAGACCGCCGCGGTTACGCTCGCCCCGAACGTGAGGGGTGAGACGCGGCTTGTTCTTGGGGCAGACGGGAGCATATCGCCACAGCAGGCGGCACGTCCATCGCAGGCGATCGAGTTTTCCGACAAGCCGAACTTCGCTGTGGCCGGCGTGACGGACTGGACGGCGGTGGGCGGCCACGGGTCGGACACCGTGCTGCGGACCAGCGAGGATCTGAGCCGCGAGACGGCCCGGCTGGGCGTGGCGGACGTTTACGGCGATACGAAGGACAAGAGTTCGGGCGGTCCGGGCAACGCCAAGACCGCAGGCACGACCGGCGCCGAGGAAGCGCGGCTGCGGGCTGCTGTCGCTGCCGCGCCTGGAAGCTACGCCGCCAATCGCGACCTAGGCGAGTTCTACCTGCATGCGGGTCGCGCCGCGGCAGCCGTTCCCGCGCTCCGAACCGCGGCGTCGCTCCCGCAGGCGACGGCTACGGACCAGTACAACCTCGCGCTCGCCTGCGAGGGGGTCGGGGACTACACGGAGGCGCAGCGGCATGTGCAAGCAGCCGTGGCCGGGCAGGATGCGGCGCAGTTTCACGCGTTGGCGGGTGCGCTTGCGGAGAAGCTGGGCGACCCGCTGGCGGCGGTGGAGCAACTGCAACGCGCGGCCCAGTTGGACCCAAGCGAGGCCAACTACCTGGCGTGGGGGTCGGAGCTGCTGGTGCATCGGGCGATCTGGCAGGCGGCAGAGGTCTTTGACAACGGCGCCAACCGGCACCCAGCCTCGGCCCGTCTGAAGTCGGCTTGGGGGGCGGCCCTGTTCGCCGAGGCGCGCTATGACGAGGCGGCCCGGCAGCTGTGTGACGCCTCCGCGCTGGACCCGGCGAGCACCGAGCCCTACCTATTCCTGGGCAAGATGACGCTGACCTCTGCCCCGCTGGTGCCGTGCGAGGTGGAGGCGCTCGCGCGCTTCGTGCAGCAGCAGCCGGCCCGTGCCGATGCCAACTTTTTCTATGCCATGGCCTTGCTGCGGCAGGGCGGTACGCCCGATGCCGAGCGCGCGGAAGGGCTGCTGCGTAAGACGGTCGCGCTCGATCCGAGCTACGCCGCCGCCTTCCTTCAGCTTGGCATCCTTGCCTCGAATCGCAAGATGTACCTGGAGGCGGTGCGTGACTTTGAGCAGGCGGTGAACGCCGATCCGCAGGAAGCGGAGGCGCACTACCGGCTGGGGGTGGCCTACGACCGCACGGGCGACAAGGCACACGCGCGGGAGCAGCTGCAGCTCCACGACGAGCTCCGCCGGGCACAGGCCGAGGCCGTGGAACAGCAACGCAAAGAGGTGAAGCAGTTTTCGGTCGCCGCCGGCGGCAACGTCACCACACCTACAGCACAGCCGTAGCCGTCTTCGGGCGCGCTACTTCGGTCTCTTCTCCAAGGGCAGAATGCCTTCGCCCTCGCGAATGGTGAGGATCTGGTTCACCTTGACGTGCGCGAACGTTTCTACCTTTTGCGTTGTGGGCCAGCGCACCTCGATGAGGTCCGCCACCTCCGCCTGTCCCAAGCCGAAGTGGAGCCGGAGATCGCTTTGCGACATCACGCTGGTGCCGCTGTGTACCTCGTCCATTTGCACGTGCTTGCCCGTGGTAACGCGCACCCTGGCGCCGATGGCCGTGCGGTTGCACCTGGTGCCGATCAGCTTCAGCTTGATCCAGTTGCCGCTGCGGGCGCCTCCCCCGTTGTGCAGCAAAGACGGCGGCTCGTTCATGTTGAGGATCAGCGCGTCCATGCCGCCGTCATTGTCGAAGTCGCCGAAGGCCGCGCCGCGACTGGAGAAGTGCTCCGCGATGCCGGGCCCCATGGATGCGGACACGTCGCTGAAGCGGCCGTTGCCGAGATTGCGATAGACCAGACGCGGGTTGCGGAAGGTCTGGCCGAAGTTGTAGCGGTCGATCTCCGGATACACGTGTCCGTTCACCTGCAGGATGTCGGTCCAGCCGTCGTTGTCGTAGTCAAGGAAGCCGCAGCCCCAGGCCACGTACTGGTTGTTGGCCCCGAGACCGGCCGGGAACGAGACGTCGGTGTAGGTGCGGTCGCCGTTGTTGTGGTACAGGTTCACGGTGTCGTCGGCGAAGTTGGTCTTGAAGATGTCGAACCAACCGTCGCAGTCGAAGTCTGCCACGGCCACGCCCATGCCCGCTTGCTCGTGCCCGCCGTCACTGTAGGCGCAGCCCGCTTCGAGCGCCACGTCGGTAAAGGTGCCGTCGTGATTGTTTTGAAACAGGATGCTCGGCTGCGAGTCTACGGCGACGTAGATGTCCGGCCAGCCGTCGTTGTCGAAGTCATACGAAACCGCCGTAATGGAGTAGCACGGCCCGGGCTTCAGGATGCCCGCCTTGGCGGATACATCGGTGAAGGTGCCGTCGCCGTTGTTGTGGAACAGCAGGTTGGTATCGCCCGGCAAGCCGCGCGGCCCGCACATAATGGGTACGCCCTTCCACTGGCAGAAGTGCGTGTCCGTCATCGACGGAATCTTGTCGGGGTCCAGCTGCAGGTAGTTGCAGACAAACAGATCCAGAAAGCCGTCACGATCGTAGTCCAGAAACGTGCAGCCTGCGCCCCACCGAACCTGTTCGCTATACAAGCCGGCTTTGCGCGTCACGTCGGCAAAGGTGCCGTCGCCGTTGTTGTGGAAGAGGCGATTGTGACCCCAAAAGCAGCAAAACAGGTCATCCCAGCCGTCGTTGTTGTAGTCGCCGACACACACGCCGGTCTGCCACCCGGTGACGCCCAAACCGGACTTCGCGGTGACATCTGTGAAGGTGCCGTCGCGGTTGTTTTTGTACAGATGCGAGGTCGGCGCCTCACCGACCGGCCAGTGGGCGTCGAGCCGGTTGCCGTTGGTCAGGTAGATATCGAGCCAGCCGTCGTGATCGTAATCGAAAAAGGCGAGCCCGCTCCCCTTGGCCTCGATGATGGACCGCTTGTGGTCCACGCCACCCCAAACGTTGGGGGCGGTGAGACCGGCCCGTTGCGCGACATCTGTGAACTGCACTGCCGATGGTACGAGGGGAGTCGGGGCGGGCGCCTTCACGGCATCGAGCAGCGCGCGATCCCGCCAGCGCCAGAGTGGCTCCGCCAACGCCTCCGTGAGAGTGTTGCCGAGCAGAAACAGAGATGATGCGAGGAACCGCCGCCGGGGGACAAACATACCGCCCCAGTATAGAAGCGGGGCTCAGGGCAGCGACTCAAGCGCTTGCAGCGCGCTCTTACCGGCGGCGCTGTCGGGCCTGCGCCGCAGCAGATCCTCGACGGTCTGCTTTGCCTTTACCTTGTCCCCTTGCTGGAGGTACAGCCGGGCCAGGTTGAGGTACGACTCTTCGTAGTCGGGGACTCGCTCTGTGCAAGCCACAAACTGCGCCTGCGCCTTGGCGTAGTCGCCCCCGTGCACATAGAGGACGCCCAAGTTGTTGAGCGCTTCCGGGTAGTCCGGCCGCAGCGTGACCGCCGCCAGCAGATAGCGCTCCGCCTGCCCCGGCTGGTTTTGCTGGGCGTAGAGCAGGCCGAGGCTGTAGTTTGCCTCGGGGTCGTCCGGCTGCAAGGCCAGGGCACGTAGGAGGCAGCTCTGGGCTTCCGCGAAGTTGCGTTGACGCCGGTAGACGTTGCCGAGATTGAGCAGCGCAGTCGCGAAGTTCGGCCGCAGTTCGAGTGTGCGCTGGAAGTTCTGAACGGCCTGATCCGCATGGCCTTCCTGCGCGGCCATCATGCCCAGGTTGTTCCACGCCTCGGGGTAGTTCGGTTTCAGTTGCAGGGCCTTTTCCAGATACTGGCGGGCCTCGGCAAAGTTGTTGCGGCGCAGGCTGAGCGTGCCCAGGTTGTAGTACCCCTCCGCATCGTCGGGGTGCGCCGCCACGACCTGCTGAAACGACGCGGCCGCGTGCTCAAAGTAGCCATGCTGGAACATGGCCACGCCGTAGGTGAAGTCGTTGCGCGCGAACGATCCGCCGTACAGTTTGCCGGGAAACGGGAGAGCTTTGCGCATGCGTTCGGCGGGGGTCTGCGGGAGCGAGCGCGCATCCGCGAGCAGCGTGTCTGTGGGGACAGGGCCGCCGTACACCTTCACGATTCTGCCTGCTGTATCGAGCAGCAGAGAAGTTAGCAAGGCGAGGTCACGGCGGCGATCGAACAGGTAACGGAAGATGATGTTGTACACACCCGCGACCTCGTCCGTGGCGAATAGTGAGAGAAACGTCAGCTTCGCTTCCCGCGCCAAGGTGCGGGCCTGCGCGGCGCTTGCTTCGGGATCGATGTTGATTGCCACTAACTGCACACCGGCCTGCGCGAGCGCGGGAGATTCCCTTTGCAGTACCTGCAGCTGATCGCGGCACTGGGGCGATCCGGTCGCCCAGAGATGCAGCAAGGTCACGCGCCCCCGCATCGACGCGAGCGTGTGGATCGCGCCCGTGGCGTCGGGCAGGGCGAAGTCGGGTGCGTCGAGAGGGTCGAGAAGCCATGTGTACGGCTGCACCGCGACGGCATCGGGCACCGGCGCTGCCCCGCCCGCTTCATGCAACAGGTACGGCGTTTTGGCGCGGAAGGGCTTGGCCGTGAAGGTCGCCACCCCCTCCTCCAGCGAGATACAACTGCTCGCGGGCAGATCGTCGAACTGCTGCACCAGGCCGCTCGGCCACCGCACCTCGGCGTGTACCGCGTCCGCGGACGTACCCAGGCCGAAGAACAGCTGTTTGCCATGCTGCGCGAGAAATCCCGTGCCGGCGTTCAACCACTTCGTCTGCCGCAGCGCGCCGGTGGTGACGGTCACGGCCGCGCCAATCGCATCGCGGTTGCTCTTGGTGCCGCGGAGGCGAAAGGCGATCGAGCGGCCCAGCTCCGGCATGAAGTTGTGCAGGATGCGCAGCTGGGGCGCGTTGCGGTTTTTGAGCACGACCTCGAGGCGCCCATCGCCGTCCAGGTCAGCGAGGGCAAACGATCGGCTGTCCTCGATGCAGTCGAGTCCGACTGCGCCCGAGATCTCCGCGAACGTTCCGTCCCCGTTGTTGGCCAGCATGACGTTGCGCTCGGCGCCGCTCCACGACCGGTCCGACCGAATCAGCTCGTTTAGGGCGTTCCATCCACGTTCGTAGGCAAGCAACGGTGTCGCGTCCTCGGGCGATCGCCCAACCACCTGCCGCCAGAAGAAGCTGCCGAGGTCGGGCCCGGCTTCGGCGGCGCTGCCCGCTTGCGGCGCGGGCGCGGTGATGTACCCGTTGGCCACATACAGATCCGGCAAACCATCGTGGTCGAAGTCCCAGAAGTCCGACCCCCAGGCCCAGCGACCAGCGGCCACACCGGCCTGCTCCGCAATGCTCTGAAACACGCCATCGCCGAGGTTCTTGTAAAGCGCATTGCCGCGGGCGTGCCGCTGGTAGAGGTCGCGGGTCGCCGCCGGTGCATCCGGGTGAAACCGCTTCTCCGCGGACACCCGCTGACCCGCCGCGGACCACATGTTGGCGGCATAGGCATCCAGCCGCCCGTCGTTGTCCACGTCCGCCCAGCACGCGCTCATGCCCGCGCCCACATCCTCCAAGTGCGCCTTGGTCGACGTCACGGCGAAGGTGCCTTCGCCCTCGTTGCGGTAAAAGTTGGCACGGCCGAAGTCGTTGACCACATACAGATCCGGCAGCGTGTTTCCGGCGGAAGCGCCCCACGCGCAGGCGAAGCTGTAGCGATCGTTGTCCGCGTGGAGACCCGCGGCGGCGGTGCGATCGGAGAACCTCGCATCGCCTTCGTTGTGCAGCAGGAAGTTCGGAGGGCCGTTGCGCGCGTCGAAGTACGGCACTGGGTAGTGGTACTGGTCCAGCCCAAGGTAGTAGCTGTAGACGCAAAAGTAGATGTCCAGCCGACCGTCGCCGTCGTAGTCGGCGACAGCGGCGTGGGTGAAGCTGCCCTGCGGCGGCTGGGCGAAGTGGAAGGCGTCGCGCTTGAGCGCAAACGTGCCGTCGCCGGCGTTTACGAACAGCAGCGGACCGGAGCCGGTCACCACCAGCAGATCCTGCAGACCGACGTTGCGAAGGTCCGCAAACAGAGCGCACGCCGTATTGTCGAGCACGCCCACGCCGGCCTTTTCCGTCACGTCCTCAAACGTGCCGTCGCCGCGATTGCGAAGGAGCCGGTTGGGCAATCCCGCAGGCTGGCAGACGTACAGGTCGTCGAACCCGTCGTTGTCGAAATCGCCCGCCGCGATGCCGTTGTTGCCATAAACGTCGATCCCGCACGCGCCATCGAGCACGGTACGCCAATCGTCCGCGCCTCGCCGCAGCTGTGCGGCATACGACGGCACACCGCCCAGGGCCTGCTCGGTTACGTCGGCGAACCCCGGCCCGTGGACACGGCAGCGGGTTTCCGGCTCGGCCTCGAAGCGCTGCAAGGTCCAGCGAGCGGCTGCACTGCCCCCTGCCTCCCCGCGCAGCCACTCCATCCGCCAGTACCCGACGCGCTGTTCCCGGTGCGCGTCGGGCCCTCCAGCGACGACGTTGTAGCGAACCCTGGTGCGCACAGCCAACGGCGCGCTGCCAATCTCATCGATGGAAGTGATCTCCATCTCGGCGTACGCGACCCGCACCGTCGGTCCGATCCAGGCCTTGAGTTGCGCCAGCAGGTGGTCGGCGCCCGGCGTCACGTCCGTTGCGTATTCCCGCCGCTCACACGCGACGCCGTACCGCGCCCGCAGTGGCGTCACCTTCGCCGGGGTCAGCGAGCAGCTTTGGACGGAGCCCGCGAGGCTGTGGCTAAGCTCCCGGAGATCGCTGCTGCGGAAGCCGGCGCTCCACTGGCGCAGCACGAGTGCAAGCTCGGCGGCGTACTGTTCGGTCACGTAGCCATCGGAGCCCGGCATCACCAGACGCAGCACATCCTCCAGCGGCGACCGGGCCGGATATTGCGGCATGTAGCGAGCGTCGGTGAACGAAAGAGGTGTTGAGGAAGTCTGGAAGCCTGCCTGAGCGAGCGGCGCCAGGCGAAGGCCGGAGGCCGGCCACGGTCGCGCCAGCATCGGCGCCAGACCGAGAAGCTTCACCACGTCCCGCCGTGTGAGCCGCGGTCCCCTGCGTCCTGAAAACGTCATGCGCCTGCCAAAAGCGGCGTCCCGGGGCCCGGTCTGCTGCCTGCTCGCACCACTATAAACAGTTTGTCGTACCCGGCGAAACAGCACGCCGCGCTTGCGCCCGCCCGCAAGCGCACGAGGGTCACTGAGCGTGAATTTCACGGGTCCAAAGGTTTCGATTGACAACCGCGGATACGCGGCCTAACCTTCGGAGCGCAAATTGAAAGCGGTTGCACAGGTACATGAAATCGATCGATCGATTCGGTTGTTCCATGTCGATCGGGTCATGGGCAAGCTCACGGCGGCAGCGGAACAAACATTTTTTGGAGGTTGTCAGGATGTTGAACGAGCGAGTAACAAATCGCTGGATGAAGCGCGTCGGGGTCGTCGTCTCGACTGCGATGTGCATGCTTCTGCTTGCGCTTCCCCGCGCCTCCGCCCAGGTGGACCAGGGCTCCATTACCGGAACGGTGCAGGACCCCACGGGGGCCGTCATTCCCAACGCCAAGGTCACCCTGCTCAACACGGACCAGGGCATCAGCCTCCAAACGCAGTCCACCGCCAGCGGCGTGTACATCTTTTCGCCGGTCCGCGTTGGCCACTACAGCGTAACGGTGGTAGCCCCAGGGTTCTCCACCACCACGCAGCAGAACCTCTCCGTCGATGTAGGCCAGGAACTTCAGGCCAACATAAAGCTGCAAGCCGGCGCCACCAACGAGACCGTCACCGTCTCCACCGAGCCGCCGCAGCTGCAGACCGACGAGTCATCCGTCGGCCAGGTCATCAATGCGCACACCATTGAGAGCCTGCCGCTCAATGGCCGTAACTTTACTTTTCTCGCCCAGCTCTCGGCCGGCGTGAACACGTCGCAGGCCGACACCCGCGGCAACGCCGCTTCCGGGGCCTTCACCGCCAACGGCCTCCAATCCGCGCAGAACAACTACCTGCTCGACGGCATCGACAACAACTCCAACGCCGCCGACTTCCTGAACGGCACCAACTTCATCATCCTGCCGCCGGTGGACGCCATCCAGGAGTTCCGGGTGCAGACCGCGGACTTCAGCGCCGAGCTCGGCCGCTCCGCCGGTGCCGTCCTCAACGCAACCATCAAGTCCGGCACCAACGCCATCCACGGCGCCGTGTGGGAGTTCTTCCGCAACGACAAGCTCGACGCCGCCGACTGGTTTGAAAACAACTCAAATATCAAGAAGGGTAAACTGCGGCAGAATCAGTTTGGTGGCTCCATCGGCGGCCCCATCGTCAAGGACAAGCTCTTCTTTTTCGGCGATTATGAGGGCCTGCGCCGCGTGCAGGGTACGGTCCTGAACGTCACCGTCCCCACCCTGACCGAAAAGAACAGCGGCTTCACCAACCTTTCCGATCTCATCACCGGACAGTCCGGGACAGCGCACGTGGATGGCGTCGGTCGTGTGATTCCGTTCGGCACCATCCTCGATCCGGCGACCACCCGCATCGTTGCCAGCGGTGCCGTGGACCCGGTGTCAGGCTTCGTGAATCATTCTGCAAACTCTGTCGGCCTGCGCGATCCGTTCGGCACCTGCGCACCAAACACCGCCACGTTCACCCTCGTAGGTTGCAATCTCAATCAGATCCCAGCCGGCCGCCTTGACCCGAACGGCGTCAAGCTGTTGAACCTGTACCCCAGCCCCACCACCAGCACCTTCTCCAACAATTTCACCAACAGCCCCAGCCTTTACGAGCACCGCAACGCTTTCGACGTGCGTATCGACTACAACATCAATCAGAAGGACCAGATCTTTGGCCGCTTCTCTTACGTGGACGACCCGAACTTCATTCCCGGCCCGTTTGGCGGCATCGCCGACGGCGGTGGCTTCCAACAAGGCATCCAGACCGCCAAATCCGATCAGGGCGTCCTAGCCTACACGCACGTCTTCAACCCCACCGTGGTCAACGTCGCCCGCGTAGGCTTCAACCACCTGCACACCACGCGCTTTGGCCCAGCCGGCACCCAGACAGGCGTTCCGGCGCAGTTCGGCATCCAGGGTGTCCCGCAGGTGTCCGAGAACGGCGGCCTGCCCCAGATCAGCATCGCGGGCCTGAACAACCTCGGCTCCAACGACTTCCTGCCTTCGGACGAAGTCTCGCAGACGCTTCAGGTCGTCGATGATTTCACCAAGATCTACGGCAAGAACAGCTTCAAGATGGGCTTTGAGTACCAGGACGTCCACTTCAATACGCTGCAACCTCCCTTCTCCCGCGGTGAGTTCGATTTCACGGGCAACTACGCCGGCGTCCCCGGCGAAGCCGGCGACCAGACCGGCCGTGCCCAGCTGCTCATCACACCCACGGCAGCCACGGTCCCCAACGGCGTGAGCTACATCGGCGGCGCCAACCAGGTGCAGGCCTCCAATATCGCCAAGACCTACGACAAACGCAGCTACTGGGCCGGCTACTTCCAGGATGACCTGAAGGCCACCGCAAAGCTCACCCTCAACCTCGGCCTGCGTTACGACTACTTCAGCCCCATCGGCGAAACTAACGGCGCCCAGGCCAACTTCGTCCAGAGCGGCCCACCCAACGGCGTCCCCACCTACATCATCCCTGCTTCCGGCAAAGCCGATCGCAGCCTTTCTTCCACAGCCAACAACCCGTCGTTGAACGGCAACGGCTTCCTCGATCTACTTGCGAAGGACGGCATCGCGCTCGACCAGACCGATCAGTACGGCCAGGGTGTTCTTGTCACCTCGAAGAACAACCTAGCGCCACGTGTGGGCTTCGCCTATGAGGCGACCTCCCGCCTCGTCGTCCGGGGTGGCGGCGGCTACTTCTTCAACGCCTTTGAGAACGCCGGTTATGGCCCCAACATCGGCCGCAACTACCCCTTCGCCTACAGCTTCAACTTCCAGGGCAACGGCTCCGATATATCGCCCTTCTCGGCTGGCACCAACCCCTACGGGGGTTGCGCATCAGCCGGGCCGGGCGGCACCGCTACGATCGGCTCCGGTCTTTCCTGCGCGGCCTTCACCCCGCTAGCCGTAAACGCCTCCGGCCTCGGCTTGTCGGGTCTGCAATTCAACTTCCGGACGCCCAGCACGATCAGCTCGAACCTCAGCCTCCAGTACGCCGTCACTCACAGCATGTCGGCCTCGGTGGCGTATGTGTACACGCATGCGAACAACCTGCAAGTCGGGATCGGCAACAACGAGCCCTTCCAGATCATTCCGCAGAACACCTCGCTGAAGCGCAACCCCGCTCTGCCTGACACACCGACCAACCACAACTACCTGCCCTTCCCCGACTTCGGTCAGGGCGGCAGCTACCAGCAGAACCTGGGTGCCAGCGTCTACAACGGCCTGCAAACCAAGCTCGAGCAGCACCTCTCGCACGGGCTTAGCTACCTGGTCACCTATACCTACTCCAAGACTCTTACCGATGCCGGTGACCTGCTGAACGGTGGCAGCGTCGGCGGCTATCGCGCACCCTGGGTGCCTGGCCTCGGCACCGCCTTCGACTGGGGTCTCGCCGCGTTCGACATCCGCAACGTGGTGCACATCAGCGGTGGTTATGAGCTGCCTGTTGGCAAGGGCAAGCAGTTCCTTTCCAACTCCGGCAAGCTGACCGAAGCCGTGCTTGGCGGCTGGGGCACCAACTACCTCGTCACCCTGCAGGGCGGCCAGCCGATCACCATCGGTTGCCCCACCGGCACCACCACCGGCACGGGATGCAACGCCGTCCGGGTCGCGGGGCAGGATCCGAAGCTGGGCATCACCCACCGGACGGAGGCCTCAGGCAAGATCGACGTCTTCTGGTTCAACAACCCGGCCGCCTTCCAGCAGCCCTGCCCGCTCACCTTCAGCGGCCCAGATCCCAGCAAAGCTCCCGGCTGCATCCCGCAGACAGGCACTGCGGTTCTCGGCGGCAGGCCCGACACCACCTTCGGCCCGGGTTTCCACCGGTTCGACTTCTCCCTGTTCAAGACCTACCCGATCACCGAACGCGTTTCCGTGCAGTTCCGCTCCGAGTTCTTCAACATCACCAACCACCCCAACTTCAACGCGCCCGGCTTTGGCGGCAACGGCGTCAACGCCATCGGCAACTCGCTCAACTTCAACAGTGCCACCTTCGGCCAGATTGGTTCCACGCGCGATGCACCGTACGATCCGCGGCAGATCCAGTTCGCCCTGAAGCTGTACTACTAACTTCCATCTGCCTCAACCCAGACCTGGAACGCGCCCGCCTTGGCGTTCCAGGTCTTTCTCTTGCCCACGCTTCAGGACTACACTGACTGCCGATGCCCCTCCTGCGACCAACCCGCGCCCGCCTCGCCCACGGCGCGCCGCTGCTGGCTTTGGTCCTTACACCGGTTGCATTCGCCCAAACGTCCTCGCTTGATGGGAGCTTCCAGACCGCCGTCGCGGCGTTCCACGCCGGCCACTTTGCCGAAGCCGCGACGCGCCTCGAAGCCCTGGAGCCGCACGCGCCCAAGAGCTTCGAGCTGCATGAACTTCTCGGCCTCACCTACGGCGCCCTCGCCCGCACGTCGCAGGCCATCGCCCAGCTGGGGCAGGCCGCACAGCTTCACCCGAACGACCCCGCGGCCCACACTAATCTCGCCACCGCGCTCGCGACCGCTGACCGCTCCCGGGAAGCCGAAGTTGAGTACCGCCGCGCGCTGGCCCTCGACCCCAAAAGCCTTGCCGCCAACCACGATCTCGCCGATCTGCTGCTCCGCGAGAACCGTGTGGGCGATGCCCTCCCGCTGCTCGAAGCCGCCCACAGCCTCAAGCCTGACGCGCCTGAGATCGGCTACAATCTCGCCCTGGCGTACGTTACGACGCAACATGTTGACCAGGCGCGCCAACTGATCAGCAAGCTAGAGGCCCAGCACGACTCCGGCGAACTCCACGCCCTGCTCGCCCGCCTCGACGAGCAGACCGGGCAGTACATCGACGCCGCCAACCAGTTCGCCGCCGCCGCGCGCATGGATCCGTCCGAGGAAAACCTGTTTGCCTGGGCCTCCGATCTGCTGCTGCACCGCGCGTACGAGGCCGCAATTACAGTCTTTGCGGACGCTACCGGGCGCTTTCCGTCCTCCCCGCGGCTGTGGGTCGGTCTCGGCATGGCCAACTATTCGCGTGGCCTGTATGAGCCGGCCATCAAGGCGCTGCTCACCGCGGCGGACCTCAACCCGCACGACCCTCGCTGTTACCTCTTTCTCTCCAAGGCCTACCTCAGCTCCCCAAGCCAGGCCGAGCAGGTCATTGAGTGCTTTCGCCGCTACCACGCCCTTGAGCCGAACAACGCCCTCGCGGCGTACTATGAGGCGGTCAGCTTGTGGAAAGGACGCCGCGTGAACTCGCCCGAGATCGATTACAAGACCGTGCAATCCCTGCTACAGCAATCCATCGCCCTCGACCCAAAGAACCCCGAAGTTCACCTCCAGCTCGGCATTCTCTACACCGACCAGCACCTCTACGACCAGGCCCTCCCGGAGTACCAGGCCGCGCTCCGGCTCAACCCAAACCTTGCCGACGCGCACTTCCGCCTGGGCCGCTACTTCCTTCACGCCGGCGACAAGGACAAGGCCCAAACCGAGCTCGACACGTTCAAGAAGCTCCAGGCCCAGCATCAGGCCGAGGTCGACAAGGAACGCGCCGAAGTGCAGCAGTTCGTCATCGCGGACAACCCGCAAACCCCTGCCCCACCGCAAGCCCAGCCATGATTTACCGCCCACCTTCCAGGTCGTTCCTCCCCACCACTGGCCGCGATATCGCGCACCACCTCAGCCGCAGCCGCCGCGACTTCCTGCGCAACGCCTCCGGCCTCGTTCTCGGCTCCGCGCTGGCCGGCGGCAGTCCGTTCCTCCATGGCGAAGGCATCGCCAAGAAGCGCAAGGTGATTGTCGTCACCTTTGGTGGCGGCGCCCGCGATCAGGAGACCTTCGCTCCCGAAGGCCAAGCGAACATCCCCAACCTGCTGAACACCCTCGCCCCGCAGTCCACCTTTTTCACCCAGATGATCAACCACGGCATCCTGGGCCACTACGTTGCTACGGCCTCGCTCGCCACCGGCGTCTATGAGACCCTCAACAACTTTTCCGCTACGCCGCCCGGCCACCCCACCGTTTTTGAGTACTTCCGCAAAGACCTGAACCGCCCCTTGTCGAACACCTGGGTCGTCGCTCCCTCGAACGGCTTCAACCGCATCGGTCAAAGCGACTCCCGCGGCTACGGCCCCGGCATGGGCGCCCGTGTCATTTTGCCCAAACACCTCCTCCGCGCCGCTTCGCCCGGCAGCGGAGACGACCTCGGCCATCTGCTCCGCGACAGCTACGAGACGCCAATGTACACCCCGCAGCTCGCCGGCAGCGAAGTCGAGCTCGGGCAGATTGAGGGCATCCTCAAGCTGTCCGTCAGCGACTTCATGGCCCACGCCCGCACCGTGTCCTCCCCCGACGAGCTCTCGGTCTTTGTCGCCAAACAACTCATGCGGCAGCAGTCCCCGTCGTTGCTGTGGATCACCATGCACGACATCGACATCGCCCACTCCGGCGCCTACTCCCTTTACGTCGACGCCATCCAGCGCACCGATCGCCTCTGCGCCGACCTGTGGGCCGCCGTCCAAGCCGATCCCGAATACGCCGGCAACACCACCCTGTTTATCCTGCCGGACTTCGGTCGCGACTCCGACCTCGAAGCCGGCGGCAACGGCTTTCAGCACCACCGCACCGGCGACGCCGCTTCCCGCACCACCTGGATGATGGCCCTCGGCGCCGGCGTCCGCCAGGGTGTGCTCTATGACGCACCCGTGCAGTCCATCGATCTCGTCCCCACCCTCGGCGCCCTGATGGGCTTCTCCCCCCGCCTTGCCCAAGGCAAGCCCCTGCGTGAGCTCCTCTAGGCAAACCCACATGGTCCAAGCTGACCCACATGCGACTCTGTTCACCGATGACCTACGTCGCTCGGAAGCGATGTCCTTCGCGCTGAAGGCGCGACCGACTCTGTTCACCGATGACCTACGTCGCGCGCAAGCGATGTCTTTCGCGCGGAAGGCGCGACCGACTCTGTTCACCGATGACCTACGTCGCTCGGAAGCGATGTCCTTCGCGCTGAAGGCGCGACCTACCGTAGCCTGGGGCAACGCCCCAGGTAGGCCGGCCGCAACAGGAATCGCGGGCTGTAGGCCCGCGCTAAAATGCCGAGTGCGCCTCTAACCCATGCTCCCCGCCCAACTCACCGCCGCCAGCTTCCGCCACTACCCGCCGCAGGCGCAGGCCCTCGCCGTCCAACACCTCGCGCTGCTCCAGCAGCTTCCGCTTGCCTTCCTCCCCTCCTTTGTTCGCGAGCTGATCGACTACGACTGGAAGTTTCCCGCCGAACGCGCCGCCCTCGACAGCCAGCTCCGCTACCTCGTCGCCCTGTCCCCCGCAGACCGCACCAGCTGCTTCGCCCCTTTCGCCGCGCTTCGCCTCACTCCCGCGCAGGAGACCGCCGACTGGGTCAACCAGCCCCTCATGTTCTCCGAGCAGTTCTCCGCCTTCCTTTGGAGCACCGGCCAGATGGAGAGCTTTCGCGCCGCCGCCACCGCCTACGGTCGCCGCCTCGACGCGGCCCTCACCCCTGCGCCTCCGCCGATCCCACGTCTCGGCATCGCTGTCATCGGCCAGGGAGCCACCGCCGCCAGCACCCCGCTCTTCACCAAGCTGCGCCCGCACGGTACCTACTTCAGCCACATCGACCCAACGGACGGCTTCCAACACATACTCGCCGCGGTCCAGGCCCGCGCACAGACTCATCCCGCCCCCTTCGCCCACTGGTACATCGAGGGCGGCACACCCCTCGCGCCGACCCCCATCCTCACCACCGTCGCCTACGGCTCGCTCGCCCCGGCCCGCGAGGCCCTGCTCGCCCGCATCCAGCGCGAGACCGCCAAGCCGGGCATGGGTCCCGAGGAGCTGCGCAACACCATCGCAACTCTCGCTCCCGCCGACTTGGCCCTCAATGGCGACCCCATTCTCGACCGCTTCCAGGTCCAGCTGCTCACAGAAGGCTCCGGCACGCAGATCTTTGCCACCACCTTCGCCCAGTGGGCCGCACGCGAAGCGCTCCGCCGCGCCACCGCCGTCACGCTCCTTGTCCGCTTCGCGCCCCGCCAGCGCCAACGCCCCATGAACGAGCTCCTTGCCGCCAGCAAAGGCCCGGTCGCCCTCGACCCCCAAGGCTCCCTCGTCGACGCCGATATGGCCGCTTACTACCATTGGATCAACCAGGGACGCCTTCCCGGCGCCGCAAACTCCACGTTCATCGCGTGGTTCGAAGGCCAACGGGAGGCGATCGTCATTAGCCCCACCCTCCCCCGCAACACAGCATCCACGTCCGCCCTCACCCTCAAGTCGCTCCTGACCATCACACAGACCTGAAGCGCACCCGTTGACTTTGTCCCTTCAGCAACAACTCGACGAGATCACGGCCAGCACGGCGACCCTGGTGCCGCCCGACCGCCTCGCGCACTTGGAGCGGATCATCGCCGAACTCCAGGCGACGGGCATCGAATCCCGCTGCTTGCCTCCGGGTGCCCCGGCACCGGCATTTAGGCTCGTTAGCGCCAACGGGAAGCAGGTCGCCTCGGCCGACCTCGTCGCGCTCGGGTCCGTCGTGGTGAAGTTCTTTCGCGGCCGCTGGGACCCGTACGACATGACTGAACTTGAGACCTGGGAGACCCTGCAGCCCGCGCTCCGCCAACGGCGGGCCGTCCTGGTCGCCGTCAGCCCGCAGACGCCGCGCCAGAACGGCTTCACCGCCGACCAGCACCGCCTCACCTTTCCCTTGCTTTCCGACCCCGCCTGCGCCCTCGCCGAGGCCTTTGGAATGGCGTACGCGGTGCCCCCGCCCACCCAGGCCTACTTCCGCTCGATCCTCATCAACGTGCCGCTGATGAACGGCGACCACAGTTGGCGCCTTCCCCTGCCAGGAACCTTTGTCCTCGATCGGCACGGCGTGGTGCAGTTGGCGCAGGCCTACGCGGACCACCGCCGCCGCCCCGACCCCGCCGACACGCTCGCTGCCCTCGACGCCCTTCTGTAACCGCCGCGGCGCCTAGCCCGCCGCTTCCAGCGCCGTCCGTTGGGCCAGCAGGTCCAGCAACACAAGCTCCTCTTGCCGCAACGCATGCGGATGCTCGGCGATGGTCTCCTCCAGCTCCTCCTTGGCCGCCTCCGCGCTGATATGGCCGCCCAGGTACGCTTCCAGCACCGCTGGGTGCACGTAGCACTTCCGGCACACCGAGGGCGTGTTGCCCAGCTGCTCCGCCACTGCCTTGATGGCCTGCACCACGTTCTTTTTGGCCTGTGCCGCGTTCTCGTACGGACCGATTGTGCGTAGCATCTCCGCCGCCAGCACCGTCCCCGCCCACGTCCGAAAGTCCTTGGCCGTAAAGTGCTCGCCCGCGATCTCCCCGAGATATTCGTTCACATCCGCCGAGTCGATCGAGTGGTGATTGCCTTCGTCGTCCAGGTATTGAAACAGGTCATAGCCCGGGATGTCCTCGCACGCCTTGATGATCCGCGCCAACCGCCGGTCATGCAGGCTGATGGTGTGGTGGACACGGCTCTTGCCCTGGAACGAAAACGTAACGTCTGCCCCATGCACTTCCACGTGCTTGTTGCGCATCGTGGTCAGCCCGTAGCTCTTATTCTGCTTGGCATACTCCTGATTGCCCACCCGAATGTGCGTTAACTCCATCACGCTCACAATGGTCGCCAGCACCTTGCGCCGCGGCAGCCCCGGCAGCTTCAGGTCCGCGTTGACCCGCTCCCGAATTCGCGGCAGCGCCTCCGCGAACTTCACCATGCGCTCGTACTTGGTCCCGTCCCGCACCTCGCGCCATTTCGGGTGGTAGCGGCTCTGCTTGCGCCCCCGCGCGTCGCGTCCCGTCGCCTGCAGATGCCCGTTCTGCTGCTTCGAGATCCAAACGTCCGTCCACGCTGGCGGAATCACCAGCGACTTGATGCGTCCCAGCGTCGCCTCGTCCGTCACCGGCGTCCCATCCGGGTCCGCCGCGTACTCAAAGTGCTTGCCGTCCTCGCCCACAGCGTGCCGCCGGATGCCCGGCTTCCGGTCCGTTACATACCGCAGCCCAGCCGCCTTGGCCGACGCCACCGGATCGAGCGGCGAAGAGGTGTCCAGCCCCGGTCCGTCCTCGTCGCTTCCACTCGCCCTTGCCACCGCCGATACGATCGGCTTCACCAACGCCTTCGCGCGACGAACACGCTTACCCTTCTCTTCCGCAACCAGCATGTCTGCTTGGATGCGGCCCCAGTCAAACCTCGCCAACACCCGTTCGTCTCACCACAAAACGGCCGGCGTCCTTTGCGCTGCCTCCGCGTCTTTGCGTTCCCTCTTTCGCCCGCCAAACCCCGAGCCCGACCTGTAAATACCGAAGAGACCCGCACCGTCTACCACAGAAGAGGTAGAACCCCGCATTACGAGCCTATTTTCCACTATTGCCTCACAGGATTCCCGTACGCTGTCCACATGCAAGCCGAAACCAAGCACCTTTCCCCCATGACCAACGCGCAGAACCTCCACACCTTGCTCGACTTCTATCGCATCGCCCTTCGCGTCGATGACCAACGCCTTCAGCAAGCCATCCGCCAATACGAGCAGGCGCTCGCCGAGGAGCTACGCGGCCTCGCCGCCTAAACGCGCCCAGTCGCAAACCCAGCTACGCTCGCACTCGCATCCATTCTCACCGTGGGTTTACTCTCGCAAGGGAAGCCCCGACCGGAGACGACACCATGCCCACCGCCACACCGCAGCCAGAAGTCGCCACCCAGCCCGCCCTCACCGATCGCCAGGCATGGAAGGACCTCGCCGCGCACGCCGCCGAGCTCAAGTCCACCACCCTCAAAGACCTCTTCGCCCAGGACCCCCAGCGCGGCCCCAAGTACACGCTCGAAGCGGAAGGCCTCCTGCTCGACTACAGCAAGAATCGCATCACCGACCAGACGCTCCAGCTCCTCGTCGCGCTGGCCGAGGCCGTCGACCTCAAAGGCCGCACCGAAGCCATGTTCACCGGCGAGAAGATCAACATCACGGAAAACCGCGCCGTGCTCCACACTGCCCTGCGCGCCCCCAAAGACGCCGTCATCACCGTCGACGGCACGAACGTCGTTCCCGAGGTCCACGAGATCCTCGACCGCATGGCCGCCTTGTCCGACAAGGTCCGCTCCGGCGAGTGGCGTGGCTACACAGGCAAGCCGATCCGCAACGTCGTCAATATCGGCATCGGCGGCTCCGACCTCGGCCCCGTTATGGCCTATGAGGCCCTCCGGCACTACAGTGATCGCAGCCTCATCTTTCGCTTTGTCTCCAACGTCGACTCGACCGATTTCGTCGAAGCCACCCGTGATCTCGCCCCCGATGAGACCCTCTTCCTCGTCGCCTCCAAGACCTTCACCACGCTCGAAACCATGACCAACGCGCACACCGCGCGCAGCTGGTTCCTCAACTCCGGCGCGCCCGAGAACGCCATCGCCAAGCACTTCGCCGCGCTCTCCACCAACGCCAAACTCGTTGCGGAGTTCGGCATCGATACCGCCAATATGTTCGGCTTCTGGGACTGGGTCGGGGGCCGCTATTCCATGGATTCGGCCATTGGCCTTTCCACCATGATCGCCATCGGTCCTGACAACTTCCGGGCCA
This sequence comes from uncultured Acidobacteriaceae bacterium, assembly GCA_964245045.1. Lineage (GTDB taxonomy): Bacteria > Acidobacteriota > Terriglobia > Terriglobales > Acidobacteriaceae > Granulicella. The sequence goes on from CAXTLD010000009.1 coordinate 28,913, forward strand.
TGTTAGCCGGCTTTCATAGCATGGATGAGCACTTCCGCTCTGCGCCCATCGCCCAGAACCTGCCCGCGCTCCTGGGCCTGCTCACCGTCTGGTACACCGACTTCTTCGGCGCCGAAACTGTCGCCATCCTCCCCTACGAGCAGTATCTGAAGCGCTTTCCCGCCTACCTGCAGCAACTCACCATGGAGTCCAACGGCAAGCACGTCACGCTCAGCGGCGCCCACGTCACCTACGAGACCGGGCCCATCTACTGGGGCGAACCCGGAACTAACGGCCAACACAGCTTCTACCAGCTCATCCACCAGGGCACACGGCTCATCCCCTGCGATTTCATCGGCTTTTATAAGTCCCTCAACCCCCTCGGCCCCCACCACGACATCCTCATGGCCAACGTCTTCGCCCAGGCTGAAGCCCTTGCCTTCGGCAAAACCGCCGAGCAGGTCAAAGCCGAAGGCACCCCCGACGCCCTCGTCCCGCACCGCGTCTTCGAAGGCAATCGCCCCAGCAACACCATTCTCGCCGAAGAGCTAACGCCCGAGATGCTCGGCAAACTCGTAGCTCTTTACGAGCACTCCGTCTTCACCCAGGGCATTGTCTGGAACATCGACAGCTTTGACCAATGGGGCGTAGAACTCGGCAAACAGCTAGCCCAAAGAATCGCCGCCGAGATCGACTCCACCGAGGAACTCAAACACGACAGCAGCACTAATCACTTAATCCAGCGCTATCGCGGGGCAAAGTAAGGTAGAACGCGAGGCAAGCGAGTTGGGAACGCGAGGCAAAGTGAGATAGAAGCTTGTGTTAGCTTTGTTCTCGAATAATCGAAGGCATGTAGCTTGATATGAATGTCGCACACTAAGGCTTACGCTCTCAAGCGCCAACGGCGCGCTCTCTCTTAGCCTAGGCCGAAGGCCTAGGTGTTCCTGGCAAGGCGTAAGGGCTAAATGCTCGACATAAAAAGCTCTGAGCGCCACATCGGCCCACCGCTGCATCCGATCCGTCCGGCGCTGCACTACATGCGCGCGCTGGACGCTTAACAGCCGAGCAAGGGACAGCCATGGGGAAATTTGCGAGCACCCAACCCCCGAAGCGCGATCCGCTGCGGATCGGCGTGCTCGCCGACACGCACGGCCTGCTCCGCCCGGAGGTCCTTGGCGCACTGGCCGGCGTCAACCACATCCTCCATGCAGGCGACGTGGGCAATCCGGCCATCCTCGACCGGCTTGGCCAGATCGCGCCCGTGACGGCCATCCGGGGCAACATCGACCGCACCGGCCCGTGTGCGCAACTACCCGCGACCGAGGTCGTTTCGTTCGATGGCCGGCTCGTCTACATGTTGCACTCCGTTGCCGACTTGGACATCCACCCCGCCGCGGCAGGCTTCAGCGCCGTAGTCTACGGCCACAGCCATAAGCCCTCGGTTGAAACACGGGATGGTGTCCTCTACCTAAACCCGGGCAGCGTCGGGCCACGGCGCTTCTCGCTTCCGGCAAGCCTGGCGTACCTGCATGTGGAGCCGGACGCCCTCCGTGCCGAAATCGTCTTCTTGTACATTTGACCTCCCCTGTTCTCTTGCTCGACATTAGTAACCTTGCAGCCTACTGCCCACCCTGTAGGCGCGTCATGGCCGTTTGCGTCCTCCCTGACGCGGCCGACTCTTCACTCGGCAACTTCGGCGCCGGTACCGGAGTGGGTCCCGTCCGCTCCCAGGAGAGCTGCACGGTGGAGAGGATCTTCGTCATGCGTTCGTCTATGTCTTCCAGCTGGGCGTCCGTCATGTCCGCCGCGCCGCTGGACACCGAACAGAACGTGTTCATCGCAAGGTCGAACCGATAGCACGAGCCCTTGCGGTACGCCGTATACACCTCATCCCGAGCCTCGACGCAGATCTTGCCATGCTCGTCGTGCCCATGCGCGAAGCTCATGCCGCCAATGGTCTGCACCTCTTGCGGGTTCGCCTCGAGCGCTCGGCCATCGTCCCCCACGCGGCTTCGCATGCCCGCGTCCGTCCTGAAGCCCGTCGCCTGCCGCGCGCAGTCCGCGTCCGTGGCGTGGGCTTGCACGCTAAAGTACACCAGCGCACCGCTGAAGGTCGAGTACGGAAACGGGTTGAAGTCAATCGCAAGCACACCCCGAACCTGCGCCTTTGGCGACGCGCTGCGGGCGTCCAGGTGGAACGTGCTCACCTGACCATCCTTGCGTGCCAACGTCCATCCCTCGGGTACTTCGAAGCGCACGCCGAAGTGCCCGTCACGAAACGTCTGCATCTTCGCACCGGGTGGCGGGGCCTCCGGCACTGTCACCTGCGCCGAGGACGGGCCGCTTAGAAGGGAAACAAGACAGCAGATCAACCATGTCCATCCATACCGGGAGCTCATCACGCACCTCTTCGAATCCTTGGATCGGCTAAAGCGTACATCGAATCGGTAAGGAAATTCACCGTTACATAAGTAACTCCAATAGCTAAAATGCATCCTTGCGCCAGAAAATAGTCCCGATTCGCTACAGCGGACAGGGTTAAGCGCCCTAGTCCAGGCCAACTGAAGATCGTTTCTGTCACAATCGCCCCAGCCAACAGTGAGCCGAACTGCAAACCCATCACCGTAATGACCGGGTTCAAGGCGTTGCGCAACGCGTGCCGGTAGACCACCGCTCGCTCGGGTACGCCCTTCGCTCGGGCGGTACGAATGTAATCCTGGCCGAGTTCGTCCAGCATGGCGCTCCGCACCATCCGTGTTAGGATGGCGGCGACACCAAGCCCCAGCGTCACAGCGGGCAGTACGAGATGCGGCCAAAACTCGGCCAGGCCCACCCCCGCCCCGGCCACCGGCAGCCACCCAAGCCTGATCGAAAACAGCAAAATCAACACCGGCCCCAGCGCAAAGTTCGGCAGGCTCAGCCCGAGCAGGCTCGCGAAGCTGAGCGCACGGTCCATCGCCCGGCCACGCGCACGCGCCGCCGCTACGCCTGCCGGGATTGCCACCGCTGCCCCTAACACCATCGCTGCCACCGTCAAAGCCAGCGTATACGGGTACCGCTGCAAAATTAAGTGCACAACCGAGTCATGCAGGCGTAAGGATTGTCCCAAATCGCCACGAACAAGCCCATGCCAGTAACCAAGGTACTGCTCGCCCAGGGGGCGATCCATGCCGTAGCTGTGCCGCAGCGCGGCTATATCCGTCGCCGATGCGCCTTCTCCCAGCATCAGCACGATCGGATCCCCGGGCACAAGGTGAATCATCAGAAAAACGACCGTCACCACAAGCCAGAGCGCCGGCAGCGTCACCAGAAGGCGTCGCGCGCTTTGGCCGAGTGCCCGTGCAATCTCGTTCGTTATCTCAGGCCACATCGCTGGCCAGCTCGTTCGCAGCTCCCGGTTTGTCGGTTGGCTCCGCCGCCGTTGCCGCTGGGTCGGCGCGTACCCGGGCGATGCGGTGCCGCTCCATCGCCACCACCTCGAACCGCTGTCCGTCAATTTCCACGGCCTCGCCGGCGTGCGGGATGTGCCCCAGCCTAGATAGCAGCAACCCGGCCAAGGTCTCGACACCTTGCACGCGCGGCAGATCGCGCCGCAGTTGGATCGACAGATCTCTCAAGGTGATACTGCCGTCCAGTATGAGGCTGCCATTGGGCAGCGTCACGATCGGCTTGCCGGTGTCGAACTCGTCTTCGAGCTCGCCGACCAGGTGCTCCAACGCGTCCTCAGCCGTTACCAACCCCAGCGTCGACCCGAACTCATCGACCACAATTGCCATCTGGCGCCGCCGCTCGCGGAACTCCTGCAACAGCTCCAGTACGGGCTTGGTCTCCGGAACGACCAGAACATCCCGCATCACCTGCCGCAGCGTCAGCCCGGAGCTTGCCCGATGCCCCATCCGGAGGGCTACGCCGCGAAAGTGCGTCAGCCGGAAGAGGTCCTTTGCGTACACCACGCCAATAAACGCGTCCGTCCCTCGCCCCGGGTCGAAAACAGGCACGCGAGAGTGTTCTTCTTCGACTATTCGCGCGGTCGCCTCTTCCAACGGCAGATCGGCCGGAAGCGCAAAGATGCGCGTCCTCGGCGTCATCACCGCACTCGCCGAAACCTCGCCCAGCTCCAGCGCCCGGTGCACAATCTCCTCCTGGTAGACCGGCAGCAACCCACGCCGACGCGTGGCGGAGGTCATTATTTTCAGCTCTTCAGGCGAGTGCGCACCGCCGGATTCAGCGCCGAGCGGCGCGCGAAAAAGGCGCAACACCAGCTTGGCCGACCCGTTCAACAAGGTTACGAGCGGGCGCGTAATCCGGATAAAGATGTCGACCGGACCAGCCACTGCCAGCGCGATCCGCTCGGTACGTTGCAGTGCCAGCGACTTCGGCACCAGCTCGCCCAGCACGACCTCCAGAAAGGTGATCAGGCTGAACGCCAGCGGAACGGCCAGTGCATGTGCGATTACCGGAGAGTGGGCCGCCTCCCACCCGCTCAGAATGCCCGGCGGTAGGTGGGCAAGCCGGCGCTCAAAGGCCTCGGCGACCGTGGGTTCGCCCAAGCCGCCCAAGGCCAAGTTGGCCAGGGTTACACCAAGCTGCACGGCCGGTAGGACCTGATCGATCTCCTGCTTGAGCCGCAGCGCAGTGCGCGCGGCGGGCCGTTTGCGTGCGACCAGGTGCTCGATCCGCGTCTCGCGAACGCTCACCAACGCAAATTCAGCCGCAACAAAAAAGGCGTTCGCCAGAATGCAAAAGGCGATCAGACTTCCCCGCAGCAGCAGCCAATCCAGCATGTGACTCGAGTTTATTCATCTGCAGCGTGGGGAACAACCGTGTAGCCGGCGCTTTTGCGATCTTCACGCTAGCCGCAGAAATAGCAAAGGCCCGACCTCGATGGGTCGGACCTCCGGATAGGTTTGTTACTGTCGCTCGAGCAGTTACGCCGTAACAGTTACCACCTTCTGCAAAGCCTGGTCGATTTGTGCCTTGGGCACGTACCCAACGATCTGCTCTGCGACCTGGCCGCCCTTGAAGACGAGCAGCGCCGGGATTCCACGGATCCCGTAGCGGCTGGGCGTGATGTTGTTCCGGTCGACGTCCATCTTCATGACTTTCACTTTGCCCTGATACTCCGTTGCGACCTGATCGACGATGGGCGCAAGCGCCCGGCAAGGACCGCACCACGCCGCCCAAAAATCCACCAACACCGGCGTGTCCGACTTCAGCACATTTGCCTCAAACTCGGCATCGTTCACTTCGCTTACAAACTGGTTCGCCATCTATCCTCCGAATCCTTTCCGTCCTGGCCTACAACCTCGGCATTATAGTAGATGCTTTCCCTGACCACACGATGCAGAGGCCCACAGAGCCAAGGTATTTTAGCGATTTGACGACAGCCACTAAAGGGCCTCCACCCGTGCGGGTCCTGCGATTCTCAACGGGAGCAACTCTACATCGCCCAAGACCTGCCGCAGTCGTTCCTCGGCTCCATGCAGTGTCGCCGTTTCACTCAAAACTGTGAGCAACGCCGGTCCGGCACCGCTTAGTGCCGCACCCGCAAACTCGTGCATAGCCTGCAGCTGATCCGTGTAGCAAAGCAGGCCGCAAATGTCGCGCCGGTACGGTTGATGCATACGGTCGTCCATGGCCAGCTTCAGCAGATCCAGGCGCTGCTGCGCGAAGGCCATGGTGAGCAACGCTGCTCGCTGCACGTTGAAGGTGGCATCCTCTCGGGAGTAGCGTTCGGGCAAGACGCTACGTGCCTTCTCGGTCGCGACCGCCGCGGCCGGCAACGCGAGGAGCAGCTGCCATGTGCCGTCGCACGGGATGGTTGCGGAAGTTACGCCCTCTTCGTGCGGTACGCTCACTGTGAACCCGCCATACCAGCAGGCGGCCACGTTGTCCGGATGGCCTTCGAGGCGACTGGCGTAAGCGACGATCTCTTCGCCTTCCCACCCAAGATTTCCGAAGTGGTTCGCAAGCACGACGCCAGCCAACCGCGCCGCTGCGCTCGACCCGCATCCCATCCCGAGCGGGATTTCATTGTCGACCTGCAAGGCCAGCGGCACTGCCTTTTTGCCGGTCGCTTGCATGGCCGCGCTGTAGCTCTTCAGAATGAGGTTGTTGTGTGCGTCTCCGCAGAGGGCCGCATCGCGCCCGGTCGCCTCGATCGCGTCCGCCTCAGCGACACGCGCCTCTACGGTCAGCGTCAACGAAAGCGCTAAACCGACAGCGTCGAAGCCCGGCCCGAGATTAGCGGACGTAGCTGGCAGCGTGACCCGAACGCCGTTCTCTTTCCGCTGACCTCGGGCGCTCACAAGGTTCGCTCCACGGTTTGCCTGCGGGACTCCAGTACGCGCAGGACACGGTCCACCTCCGGATCGAGCACGACCGGTTCATGCCGCAAGGGCGCGCTCGCGGCTTCAATAGCCGCTTCCTTGGCGGCAGCGCCTTGGAAAAGGTCCCCGCGATGAAACTGGATAGTGTACTCCGGGTCTTTCAGTGTGTGGCCTGTCAGCAGCAGGACGACTGTCTCTTCGCGCGCGACACGTCCGTCCGCAACCAGCTTTTTCAGGCCAGCGAGCGTGACTGCGGAGGCTGGTTCACAGCCGATTCCTTCTGCTCCGATCTCGGCTTTGGCCAACGCAATCTCCCGTTCGCTCACCTGCTCACACCACCCCCCTGTGCCAAGCAGCACCCTGACCGCCTTTCGCCAGGAGGCCGGGTTTCCAATGCGGATGGCCGAGGCCCGCGTGTCCGCCACCACCGGCTCCAGATGCGTTCCACCGTTTTCGCGCATGGATCGGTACAGCGGGTTCGCTCCCTCTGCCTGCACGACACTGATGCGCGGAACACGCCGAATGAGCCCCAGCTGCTTCAACTCGGCGAAACCCTTCCCCAGAGCCGAAGAATTTGCAAGATTTCCCCCCGGGACTACCACGTGGTCGGGGACGCGCCAGTCCGTCTGCTCCATCAGCTCGAACGCCGGCGTCTTTTGACCTTCCAAGCGGTACGGGTTGACCGAATTCAGCAGATACACCGGCGCTCGCCGGATCAGCTCTCCTAAGACACGCACACAGCCGTCGAAGTCCGTTCGCAGCTGTACGGTGAGCGCCCCGTAATCCATGGACTGCGAGAGCTTCCCCCACGCGATCTTGCCTTCGGGGATCAGTACCAAACTTTTCAGTCCAGCCCGCGCTGCGTACGCCGCCATCGCCGCAGAGGTGTTGCCCGTCGACGCACACGCTACCCACTCAAAGCCACTCGCCGCCGCCACGCTCAGCGCCGCGGTCATGCCGCAGTCTTTGAATGAGCCGGTTGGGTTCATGCCCTGGTGCTTGGCGAGAAGCCAGTTCAGCCCAAACGCCTCTGCCGACCGCGGCATCTCGTACAGCGGCGTGTTCCCTTCCCGAAGCGTCACCACCCGCTCTTCCGCAACGATGGGCAGAAGATCGCGGAAACGCCAAACGCCACTTTGATCCACAGCTTGCGTGGAGGTGCGGCGCTCCTCCCAAAGGTGCTTCAGGGCGCCTGGATTGGGCTTCCATCCAGGGCCATCACCAGCCGGCGCGCCCTCGCTCCAGGGGTATTCAATCTCAAACAGCTCGCCGCAGATCGCGCAGCGGAAGTTGCTGGCTGCCTGGGCTGCAGGGATGCGGTTGTCGCAACCGATGCATCTCAAAACGTGTGAAATCGATATTGTCGCGGCCGCACTCATTCCTGGTTCCAGCCTACCGTAACCGGGTCTCCCTTTGCGTTTTCATAATGCGAGTATGCCGCCTTTTCTTCGCCCTAGCACTCCAACTTTCGTGCCATGTCACGCTGGGAATGGCCCAAATTCGGACAGCCGACCTCCACGTTGCCGCTGCCGCCGATCTCCAACCCGTGCTGCCGACGCTTGCCGCTGCGTTTGAGCAGCAAACAGGCACGCACATCCTTCCTACCTTTGGTTCGTCGGTCTCGCTTGCTCAGCAAATTCAGAACGGCGCTCCGGTGGACCTCTTTCTTTCTGCCGACTGCGATCATCCACAGCAGCTTGCCGACGCGCACCTGACGACCTCGCCCCAGCCTACGCCTTACGCAACCGGTGTCCTGGTGTTGTGGGCCCGCCACGACTCGCCCGCGCAGCCGCTCAGCCTCGGCTCGCTCACCAGCGCACGTGTGGCACATATCGCGGTCGCCAATGAACTGCACGCTCCTTATGGCCGAGCGGCCATGGCCGAGCTTCGCGCACTGAGCCTGCTGCCGGCGCTCGCTCCAAAGCTCGTTATTGGCGAGAACATCATGCAGACCGCCCAGTTCGCCGATACGGGTAATGCCCAGGTCGCGCTGATCTCCCAGACCATCGCTTCCAGTCCGCATTTTCACGCGACTGGAACGGCGATCGCCCTGCCCCGCCAGTACCCGCCCATCCGCCAATGCGGTGTCGCGCTTCGGATCGCCTCCAATCGTGCCGCCGCCGAGGCGTTTTTGCGCTGGCTTACCAGCCCCGCGACGCAGACCCGCCTGCCCCAGTTTGGGCTTGAGCCCGCCCGGTAATCTTCCGTCATGGACCTTCAGGCTTTGAGCCTTAGCGCCCGGCTGGCCTCGCTCACGACGCTTTTGCTGCTCCTGCTTGGTACGCCCCTAGCCCTGTGGTTCGCGGCGCGTGAGAGCTGGCCGCGGCGGTTGCTGTACACCGCCACCCTCTTGCCCTTGGTCCTGCCGCCGACCGTTCTGGGCTTCTACCTGCTGGAGGGTCTCGGCCCACAGACGCTGCTGGGGCGCGTGCTTGCCCATGTGTTCGGCCACACGCTCGCGTTCAGTTTCAGCGGGCTCTTGGTCGGCTCCCTGGTGTACAGCCTGCCGTTCGCGGTGCAACCGCTCACAGCCGCCTTCGCCGAGGTCGACCCCAACCTGCGGGACCTGGCGCGCGTCCTCGGAGCCTCCCCGCTCCAGGTAGCGCGGCGCGTCACGTTACCACTCGCCCGGCGCGCCTTCCTCACGGCCTCCTTGCTCACGTTTGCACACACGGTAGGCGAGTTCGGCGTCGTGCTGATGCTCGGTGGGGACATCCCCGGCTCCACGCGCACGTTGTCCATCTCGCTCTTCGACCAGGTGCAGGAGGCCAACTACGCCGGCGCCGCACACACGTCCCTACTGCTGATCGCGCTCAGCTTCGTTACCCTTCTAGCGCTGCAAGCTCGGCGTCGGCCACGCTTGTAACAGCAGCCAACGGCCTCCCGCCACGATCATAGACCGCAGATCCCCTTCGGGGATGACAAGCAAAAGGCGGACCCTTGCGAGTCCGCCCTTCGTGTTTTGCTTGAAAGCCAAGCGTATAACCGTACGCCGAGCGCTTACTCCGCAGCCAGCTCTTCCTGTTCGCCTTCCATGCGCATCGCTTCGAGCTCGCGCTCTTCGGCTTCGTGGGCTTCCTGGACCTCGGCCTGGATCTGGGCTGCCGCTTCTTCGAGCTCTGGGGAGAGCGCGACCTGGCGGTAGTACTCCATACCGGTGCCGGCGGGGATGAGGCGACCGACGATGACGTTCTCCTTGAGGCCGCGCAGGCCGTCGATGGCGCCGTTGATGGACGCCTCGGTGAGCACGCGGGTGGTCTCCTGGAAGCTCGCCGCCGAGATGAAGCTGTCGGTCGAGAGCGACGCCTTGGTGATGCCCAACAGCAGCGGACGGCCCACAGCCGGGCGGCCACCCTCGGACGTAACGCGGGCGTTCTCCGCGTTGAAGCGGAAACGGTCAATCTGCTGTTCGAGCAGGAAGCCGGTGTCGCCCACGTCGTCGATCTTCACCCAGCGCATCATCTGCCGGACGATCGTCTCAATGTGCTTGTCCGAGATGCCCACGCCCTGCAGGCGATAGACCTCCTGGATTTGCTCGACGAGGTAGATCTGCAGCGCGCGCTCACCGAGGACATCGAGGATGTCATGCGGATTGCGGGGCCCGTCGATCAGAGCGTCACCGGCGCGCAGACGCTCACCCTCTTGCACGTTGATGTAGACGCCGCGCGGCACCGAGTACTCTTCCTCGTGGCCGTTATCCGCGGTGACGTACACCTTGCGCTGACCCTTGGACACATCGCCGAAGCGAACCACGCCGTCGATGCGCGAGATGATCGCCGGGTCGCGGGGCTTGCGGGCCTCGAAGAGCTCGACGACGCGCGGCAGACCGCCGGTGATGTCCTTAGTACGGCTGGACTCACGCGGGATCTTCGCGAGCACGTCACCCGGCGAGACCTCATCGCCATCCTGCACCATGAGGTAGGCGCGTGAGGGCATGATGTACCGTTTCTGGCCGCCGGCAGCCTTGATCAGGATGGTCGGCTGGCGCTTCTCATCGGGCGACTCGGCGACGACGAGACGGCTGAGGCCCGTGACCTCGTCGATCTCTTCGTTGACCGTAAGGCCTTCCTGCAGGTCCTTGAAGCTGACCGTGCCGGCGATCTCGGTGAGGATCGAGAAGGTGTACGGATCCCACTCGGCGATGGCCTCGCCAAGCTTGACCTCCTGCCCGTTTTCTACGCGGAGCTTTGCGCCGTAGACGATGGCGTAACGCTCCTTCTCGCGACCCTTGTCGTCGATGACGGCAACGGAACCGGAGCGGTTGAAGGCGACCAGATGGCCTTCCTTCGCGCGCACCGTGGTCAAGTTGATGAAGTGCACCTTGCCGTTGTTCTTGGCCTCGACCCTGGACGCATCCTGCACACGGGAGGCGGTACCGCCCACGTGAAAGGTGCGCATGGTGAGCTGCGTGCCGGGCTCGCCGATGGACTGCGCCGCGATGACGCCGCAGGCCTCGCCCATCTCCACCATCTTGCCTGAGCCCAGGTTGCGGCCGTAGCAGAGGATGCAGCAACCGCGCTTGCTCTCGCAGGTGAGCACCGAGCGAATCTTCACGCGCTCGATACCCGCAGCCTGCACCGCGCCAGCGAGATCCTCGTCGATCTCCTGGTTGATGTCGACGATGGTGTGGCCGTCGATGTCCTTGAGCTTCTCAAGCGAGACGCGGCCGATGATGCGGTCGCGCAACGGCTCAATGGTCTCACCGGCCTCGATGATCGGCATAACGTAGATGCCTTCCGAGGTGCCGCAGTCGTGCTCGGAGATGATCACGTCCTGCGCCACGTCAACGAGGCGACGGGTAAGGTATCCCGAGTCGGCCGTCTTGAGCGCCGTGTCGGCTAGACCCTTGCGAGCGCCGTGGGTCGAGATGAAGTACTCGAGGACGGTGAGACCCTCGCGGAAGTTGGCCTTGATCGGCGACTCGATAATCTCGCCGGAGGGCTTAGCCATGAGGCCGCGCATGCCGGAGAGTTGGCGAATCTGCTGCTTGGAACCACGCGCACCGGAGTCGGCCATGATGTAGATCGGGTTCATGGCTCCTTCCTTGTCCGCGCGCTTCATGTTGTTGAACATCTCGTCCGCCACGCGATCGGTGACGCCGGACCACAGCTGCGTGACCTTGTTCTGGCGTTCGAGGTTGGTGATCGAGCCGTCCAGATACTGCTGCTGCATGGCTACGACCTGGCGGTCGGCCTCACGCACCACGGTGTACTTGGACTCCGGGATCACCATGTCGTCCAGGCCCACGGACAAGCCGGAGCGCGTGGCGTACTGGAAGCCAAGCTCCTTGATGCGGTCGAGCGCCTTGACCGTGACCTCGAGGCCGAGGTTCAGGTAGCAGAAGTTCACCAGCTGGCCGATGCCCTTCTTCTTGAGCAGGCCGTTGATGTACGGAATGCCTTCGGGCAGCGCGTCGTTTAGGATGGCGCGACCGACCGTGGTGTTCACGTACTGCTTGTTGAACTCGACCGGCTCGGTGTGCAGGATGTCCTGGTCATCGTAGGCGGTGGTCATGTCGAGCACGGGGCCGGTGTAGCGCAGACGGATCGGCGAAAGCGTCTCCACCTGCTTGGCCTCGAGCGCCATGATGACCTCTTCGATGTTGGCGAAGACACGACCCTCACCCTTGGCGTTAGGCTTGGACTTGGTCAGGTAGTAGAGACCGAGCACCAGATCCTGCGTGGGCACGGTGATCGGCTGACCGGAGGCCGGCGAAAGGATGTTGTGCGAGGCAAGCATCAGCACCGACGCTTCGATCTGCGCTTCGGGGCTCAGCGGGATGTGCACGGCCATCTGATCGCCGTCAAAATCCGCGTTAAAGGCTGTGCAGACGAGCGGGTGAATCTTGATCGCCTTGCCTTCGACGAGCACGGGCTCAAACGCCTGGATGCCCAAGCGATGCAGCGTCGGCGCGCGGTTCAACAGCACGGGGTGGTCCTTGATGACTTCCTCGAGGATGTCCCACACAATCGACTCCTGCTGCTCCACCATTTCTTTCGCTTGCTTGATGGTGGTGCAGTGGCCGGTCTGCTCCAGGCGGTGATAGATGAACGGCTTGAAGAGCTCGAGCGCCATCTTCTTGGGCAGACCGCACTGGTGGAGCTTCAGCTCGGGGCCGACCACGATAACCGAACGCCCCGAGTAGTCAACGCGCTTGCCGAGCAGGTTCTGACGGAAGCGGCCCTGCTTGCCCTTGAGGGTGTCGGAGAGCGACTTCAGCGGACGGTTGTTGGCGCCACGCAGCACGCGGCCGCGGCGACCGTTGTCGAACAGCGCGTCGACGGCCTCCTGCAGCATGCGCTTTTCGTTGCGAACGATGACCTCAGGCGCATGAAGGTCCATGAGCTTCTTGAGGCGGTTGTTGCGGTTGATCACGCGGCGATACAGATCGTTCAGATCCGACGTCGCGAAGCGGCCACCGTCCAGCGGCACCAGCGGGCGCAGCTCGGGCGGGATCACGGGAATCACGTCGAGGATCATCCACTGCGGCTTGTTGTCGGATTTGCGGAAGGCCTCCACGACCTTGAGCCGCTTGGAATACTTGAGCTTTTTCTGGAGCGAGGTCTCGGTCTTCATGCGCTCGCGCAGCTCGATCGCAAGCTCGTTAATCTCAACGCGCTTCAAGAGCTCCTTGATCGCTTCAGCGCCCATCATGGCCTTGAAGCCGGAAGGGCGATACTGCTGGTCGAGCTCGCGGAAGCGATTCTCGTCCTTGATGACCTCGCGCTCCTTGACGGGCGCGTCGCCTGGATCGACGACGACGTAGCTCTCGAAGTAGAGAACAGCTTCGAGCTCACGCAGCGAGATGTCGAGCAGATGGCCGATACGCGAGGGCAGGCCCTTGAAGAACCACACATGCGAGCACGGCGACGCGAGCTCGATGTGGCCGAGGCGCTCACGACGGACTTTGGATACGGTGACTTCGACGCCGCACTTGTCGCACACGACGCCGCGGTGCTTCATGCGCTTGTACTTGCCGCAGAGGCACTCCCAATCGGTGATGGGTCCAAAGATGCGCGCGCAGAACAAGCCATCGCGCTCGGGCTTGAAGGTGCGGTAGTTGATGGTCTCCGGCTTGGTGACCTCGCCAAAGCTCCATGAACGAATCTTCTCGGGGCTGGCGAGCTGAATCTTGATCGAATCGAAGTCGGTGATCGGTCCGGCCATTTCAAACGGGCTGGTACGGAACATATGCTTGGTCTCCAGTGCGGCCTTCCGGCTGCGGGTGACTCTGTTGCTGCGGACGATGACTTAAAGGCGCATCGTCTTGGCCCTTTTGTCCTACCCTTCGGTCGTTAGGCCCGAAGGGAATTTGCGCTTGCCTCTTTGTTGTCATCCCGAAGGGAATCTGCGTCTCCCTCCGGGAATGACAACGTAAGCGTTAATCGGCAACAGCCAACTCCGGCAACATGGGCACGCCCTCTGTCGGTCCGGGCTGTTCCGCGGCCTTGACCAGTTCCACATCAAGGCACAACGATTGCAGCTCGCGGATGAGCACGTTGAACGACTCGGGCACGCCCGGTTCGATCGCCGCCTCGCCTTTCACGATGGCCTCGTAGATCTTCGTACGGCCATACACGTCGTCGGACTTGGCCGTCAGCAGCTCCTGCAGGATGTACGCGGCGCCATAGGCTTCAAGCGCCCACACTTCCATCTCACCGAAGCGCTGCCCACCGAACTGCGCCTTGCCACCCAGCGGCTGCTGCGTGATGAGCGAGTACGGCCCGATCGACCGCGCGTGGATCTTGTCGTCGACAAGATGGCTCAGCTTGAGCATGTAGATGTAGCCCACGGTAACGGGCTGCTCAAACACTTCGCCGGTCATGCCGTCGATCAGGTTCGTCTTGCCGGAGCTGGGCAGGCCAGCGGCCGCAAGCAGCGCCTTGATCTCGCTCTCACGAGCGCCGTCAAACACCGCCGTGCCGAACCAGATACCGCGCTTCATGCCGGCAGCGACGCGCAGGGTCTGCTCGTCGTCCAGGTTGAGCAGCTGATTCAGCGCCGCCGTGTCCTTGAAGGCGTCCTTGAAGATCTCGCGGATCGCATTCGCATCCTGGTTCTGCTGCGCGAGCTCGGCGACCTTCCGCCCAAGCTCATGCGCCGCCCAGCCGAGATGCGTTTCCAGGATCTGACCGACGTTCATACGCGAAGGCACACCGAGCGGGTTCAGCACGATCTCCGCAGGCGTTCCGTCCGGCAGATACGGCATGTCCTCTTCCGGCAGAATGCGCGCGATGACGCCCTTGTTGCCGTGACGGCCCGCCATCTTGTCGCCGACGGAAAGCTTGCGCTTCATGGCGATGTAGACCTTCACCATCTTGATGACGCCTGGAGCGAGTTCATCGCCCTTCGACATCTTCGCGATCTTCTCGTTGGTGATCTTGCGCAGCACATCGATCTGCCGCGAGGTCATCTCCTCGATCTCGTCGATCTGCTCGTTCACACGCGGGTCCTTGTCGGCGTAACGGATACGCTTCAGGTTGCGTGTGGAGATCAGCTCGATCTGATCGCGATCGATGATGTCGCCCTTGGTCAGCAGCTTCTTGTTGGTGCGCTCGTCGTGGAGGTCCAGAAGGACTTCCTTGCCGCCGAGAATGCCTTCAAGACGCTTCAAGCGCTCGTCGGTCAAGATGCGGATCTCGTCTGCCAGATTGCGCTCCAGCTTTTCGATCATCTCCTGCTCGATCTGCTGGGCGCGCGCGTCCTTTTCCTGTCCCTTGCGGGAGAAGATGCGGACGTCGACCACCGTGCCTTCAATGCCCGGAGGGCACGTCAGCGAAGCGTCGCGTACATCGCCGGCCTTTTCGCCGAAGATGGCGCGCAACAGCTTCTCTTCGGGGGTGAGTTGCGTTTCGCCCTTGGGCGTCACCTTGCCGACGAGGATGTCGTTGTGCCCGATCTTGGCGCCGATGCGGATGATCCCGGAGTCGTCGAGATCACGCAGCGCGTGCTCGGAGACGTTGGGGATATCGCGCGTGATCTCTTCCGGTCCCAGCTTGGTGTCGCGCGCCTCGATCTCAAACTCCTCGATATGAATCGAGGTGTAGTAATCCTCGCGGACCAGCTTTTCCGAGATCAGAATCGCGTCCTCGAAGTTGTAGCCGCGCCACGGCATAAACGCGACCAGCACGTTGCGGCCGAGACCAAGCTCGCCCTGCTCCGTGCACGGACCGTCCGCCAGCACCTCGCCCTTCAGCACACGATCGCCCTTGCGGACCACCGGCTTCTGGTTGATGCAGGTGTTTTGGTTCGAGCGCTTGAACTTCGTGAGCTGGTAGATGTCCGACCCAACCTCACGCGACAGCTGCGTGGGATGATGCTCGCCTTCGACGCGCACGATGATGCGCTCCGAATCGACCGAGTCGATGATGCCGTTGCGCTTGGCCAGGATGACGGCGCCGGAGTCGCGGGCAGTGACGCCCTCCATACCGGTACCGACAAACGGGGCCTCGGCTACCAGCAACGGCACACTCTGCCGCTGCATGTTGGCGCCCATCAGCGCGCGGTTCGCGTCGTCATGCTCAAGGAACGGCACGAGCGAAGCAGCAACCGAGACCAGCTGCTTGGGCGAGACGTCGATGTAGTCCACCTCGCTCTGCGGCACCAGAACGAAGTTGCCCTGACGCCGCGCATTGACCAGATCCTCAGTCATGCGGCCGGTTTCATCGAGGTCGATGTTGGCCTGCGCGATGGTGTGACGGTCTTCTTCCCACGCTGACAAATAGAAGCTGAAGGGGACAAACTCAGCGGCACGTTTCCCTTCGGCCTTCAACCGCTCGTTGAGCTGGCGCGACTCCTCAATCTCCAGCGCATCGCCTTGACGAAGGCCGGTCTCGCCGGCGTTCGACACGGCAACGTACTCGAGCACGCGGCCGTCCTTTACCTTGCGGTACGGCGACTCGATAAAGCCGTACTCGTTGATACGCGCGAAGCACGACAGGGACGAGATAAGACCGATGTTTGGGCCTTCCGGCGTCTCAATCGGGCAGATGCGGCCGTAGTGCGTCGGATGGACGTCGCGGACTTCGAAGCCCGCACGCTCACGCGACAAGCCCCCCGGCCCAAGCGCCGACAAGCGCCGCTTGTGCGTGATCTCGGAGAGGGGGTTGGTCTGATCCATGAACTGGCTCAGCTGCGAGGATCCGAAGAACTCGCGGATGGCGGCCATCACCGGCTTGGCGTTGATCAGGTCGTGCGGCATCGCCGTCGACATCTCCTGATACACGCTCATCTTTTCCTTGATCGCGCGCTCCATGCGCACCAGACCAATGCGGAACTGGTTCTCCATGAGCTCGCCCACTGCACGGACGCGGCGGTTGCCCAGGTGATCGATGTCGTCTACCAGACCGATATTCTTGCGCAGCTTCAGCAGGTACCGGATGGTGCCGTAGAAGTCTTCCGGGGTCAGCGTGCGTTTGTCGAGCTGGGTCGCCTCGGCGTTCTCATACAGCTTGATGTTGAACTTCAGCCGGCCCACGCGCGAAAAGTCATACTTGCGCGGATCGAAGAACATGCCCTCGAACAGGGCCGTTGCGGTGTCGAGCGTCGGTGGATCGCCCGGACGCAGCTTGCGGTAGATCTCGATCAGCGCTTCCTCAGGCTTGCGCACAGAGTCGCGCCGAAGCGTGTTGGCGATGATCGTGCCGACGTCGTCGCGCTCCGGAAAGAAGACCTCAAGCGTGGTCACGCCGGACTGCGCGATCTTGTGCAGCTTGTCCGCGCTCAGCTCCTGGTTGGCCTCGTACAACAACTCACCCGTGCCCATGTCGACGACATCGGCCGCGGTGATCGCGCCTTCAAACTCGCCGCTCTCCACCTCCACGGCCTTGATGCCGGCCACCCGCAGGTTCCGCAGCGCCGACGGCGTAATCTTCTTGCCGGAGGCCAGGATCTCCGAGCCGTCCGCGCCCTTGATGGACGAGGTCGTGCGGCTACCCAAAATGTTCGTCGCTTTGCCGTCCTCGGTGATGGCCCAGGTCAGCTTGCCGTCCTTCACCGTAATGGTGTCGACCGTATAGAAGGTCTTCAGGATCTCCTCGTCCTGACGCAGGCCCAGAGCGCGCAGGAAGATGGTTCCCAGAAACTTGCGCTTGCGGTCGATGCGGACGTACAGGATGTTCTTCTGGTCATACTCGAACTCCACCCAGCTACCGCGGTACGGAATGATTTTGCCGAGGAAGTAGGTGCGGTTGTTCGCCGTTTCAAAGAAGACGCCGGGCGAACGATGGAGCTGCGACACGATGACACGCTCGGTGCCGTTCACGATAAAGGTGCCGTTGGCCGACATCAGCGGGATGTCGCCGAAAAAGACCTCCTGCTCCTTCATGTCGCGCAGGCTCTTGACGCCGGTCTCCGGATCTTTGTCGTAGATCTTCAGGCGGATCGTGACCTTGAGCGGCGCGGAGTAGGTCATGCCGCGCTCTTCGCACTCGGCCTGGTCATACTTCAGCTGCAAACCCACCGGATCACCGCACTTGGTGCAGAAGTCCGGGGTGTTCTTGTTGTACGTTCCGCAGAATTTGCACAGCACATCGCCTGGATGGAACGGGTCGGTGATCACCATGTGCCCACAGGTGATGCAGGTGGTCCGCAGGTGGTTCAACCCTTTCAGGTAGCCGCACTTGCACTCCCAATTGCCGATCGTGTAGTCCACAAACTCGAGCTCGGAGACGTTGCGGAAGTCCGTGATGGGAAACACCGATGTGAACACGGACTGGAGACCGTTGTCCTCGCGCTCCTGCGGCAGCTTGTCCATCTGCAGAAACCGCTCATACGAGCGCCGCTGCACTTCGATCAGGTTGGGGATCTGAATGCTGGTGGGGATCTTGGAAAAGTCGAGACGGGTGCGAAGCGCGCGCGTTTCGGTTGTCTGGTTCGACATGCTCTCTCCTGGTGTGGTCGAGGCCTCCCTAACACGCCCAGCACGCATCCGATGCGGCTGAAACAGAGCTTGAGAGGGAGAAGAAGCCCGGGTGAGCGGGCCCTTCTCTATTGGACTGCTGCGCCCTCAGATCGGTGCATCCGCTCCTCGTGCGGTGCGCCTGGCGCTTAACGTAGAGGCCCCTGCGAAGCATTCTGCGGGGTGGAAAGTGAGGGCTAGAAGTTACGAGGCTTTCACTTCGGGAAACCCGACATGCACCTGGTTGCCCAACCGGGTGCGCCGGAGGTCAAATGGTCAGAGACGTAAGACATTGCCGCAAACAGCAAACGCGCCCTGCGAGCAAATATGCCCGAAGAGCGTAGAAAAAGAAGGATAGGAAAACGTCGGATGAAACTGCTGAATATTCGCCGCCCTTGAGCTTCTGCCCGTGAAGCCCAACATTGCCGCCGTGCTCAAGGTGTCACCTGCCGGTTCCGCTGCTCGAACCATCAGATGGCCGGCTCCCTAACCCGCGCGCCCAAATACGGGATGAACCGGAGATTGCCAGAAATCTTGCTTAGACTTAGTCGAAACTGCGTGGAACCACGTATGCTATTCGCACCAGCCTGAACTCTTTCCTCGCTGCCGAAGCAAAGCCACATGCCGAGGCGGAGGTGCGAACCTTCCCAAGGAAGAGAATACATCATTTCGGTGCGCGTGTGCAACCTTTGCGGTAGACGCCTCGCACGACGCCCAAAAGTATCCGGAAATGAGAAAGCACGAGGGAGACCATGGTCGCCCTCGTGCTCCTGTTGGTCACTGCGTACTGGGTGGGCTTACTTGATCTCCACCGTCGCCACGCCGTCGAACTTCTTGGCGATGGCCGCCGCGTCGTCCTTGGAGATATTCTCCTTCAAGGGCTTCGGCGCGCCGTCGACCAGGTCCTTGGCTTCCTTCAGACCCAGCGCCGTCACTTCGCGCACGGCCTTGATGGTATTGATCTTGTTTGCGCCGGCGTCCTTGAGAATGACCGTGAACTCGGTCTTCTCTTCGACGACCGGGGCCGCGGCACCGCCGCCGGCTGCCGGAGCCGCCGCTGCCGTGGCAGCTGCTGCCGAGACGCCGAGGCGCTCCTCGAGCTTCTTGACCAGCTCCGCCGCCTCAAGCAGCGTGAGCCCAACGATTGCGTCTTCGATCTGCTGAATGTCCGCCATACTCTTCTCCCTGTACCTTTGTCATTCCCGAAGGGAATCTGCGTTTTGAGTTCGTGCTGCGTTGCTTGCACCTCGGGCTCACGCCGAAGGCTGCCACCTCCCCGCCTGGGTTTCCGGTGCGCTCAGACTGCGCACCCAGGCTGGGATGTGACGAAACTTGGGTTATCCCTCGACCGGATCGGTCGAGGCTGCCTCGCCTGCCTGCGAGGCCGTTCCGTTTTCCGGTTGCGCCGCGCCGCTGGGCTGTGTGCCAGTGTCGGCAACTGGGTCCGCCTCGGATGCCGGCGCCGCCGCGATCTGCTCGGTCGGAGTGGGCGCCTCGATGGCATGGGCCGCTTCCTCGGGGGAGGTCGCCTCGGCCACCGGTGTCGCCGCCGGGGCAGAGGGGGCCGCCGCAGGTGCGGCGGTACCCGTGAGCTTGTTTTGCTCCACGGCCTGGTTCACCACCACAGCCAGGTTCCGGCCCGTCGCGTTGATCACCGTCGCCAGGCGCTGCGCCGGTGCGTTGATGAGGAACAGCAGCTTCGAGAAGAGCTCTTCCTTGCCCGGCATCGTCGCGAGCGCGCCAATCTGCTCAACCGTGATGACCTTGCCGTCCACAATGCCCAGCTTGAAGCTGAACTCGGCGTTGTCCTTTACCCAGGTCGAGAGCGCTTTGGCCAACGCAACCGGGTCGCCGGAGGTGTACGCCACCGCGCTCACGCCCTTGAGCCCCTGTAACGCCGCTTCCACCTTGGTGCCTTGCGAGCTCTTGGCCGCCAGCTTGTTCTTCACCACGTGGTACGACCCGCCCGCCTCGCGCACCGCCTTGCGCAGCGCGAAGTCCTTGGACGCGGTCAGCCCCGTGAAGGTGCCAATAATCGCCGACGTACTCTTTTCCAGGTCGGTCGCGAGCGCCGCCACCTTTACGTTTTTTTGTGCCTTGGTCAATGCCATAGGAATTCAGCCTTTACGTTGCCAGCGCTTACCCTGCTAGCTCAATCTGTGGGGGCGCCGGGCGCCGAATGATCTTCCCTACCGTGCGACCGCGGTCAGGATGCCGGTTACTTGGTGGCCACGTCCGCGGTGTCTGCCTGAAGCTCGATCCCAGGCCCCATGGTCGAGCTCAGCACAATCTTCTTCACATACTTGCCCTTGGCCGCGGACGGCTTGGCCTTCATCACCGCGTTCACCACCGAAAGCGCATTCTGTTCCAGCTTGTCGGGCGTAAACGAGAGTTTACCCACAGGCACATGCACCAGCGCCGTCTTGTCCGCACGAAACTCGACCTTACCGGCCTTAATCTCGCGGATCGCGCCGGCCACATCGGTGGTCACCGTTCCAGTCTTGGGGTTCGGCATCAGACCACGCGGCCCGAGCACCTTGCCTAACCGGCCCACCGAACGCATCATGTCCGGGGTAGCAATCAGGGCGTCGAAGTCTGTCCAGTTCTCTTTCTGGATGCGCTCCACCAGGTCATCGCCACCCACAAACTCAGCGCCGGCGGCCTCGGCCTCGCGCTGCTTGTCGCCGGAGGCAATTACAGCCACCACTTTAGACTTGCCGCCCAGACCGTGGGGCAGAATCACCGTTCCGCGCACCATCTGATCGGCATGCCGCGTGTCCACGCCAAGCCGCAGCGTCAGATCGACCGTTTCGTCGAACTTCGCATATCTGGCCTGCTGCAACAGCGGAATCGCATCACCAATGGCATACGGGCGCTTCTCAACCAGCGCACGGGCCTTGGCTAAATTCTTGGAGATCTTACGATCCATACTGGTCCTTGTCTGCCACCCCTGTAATTTTCAGGCCCTCGGCCTAAAGGACATGCGCTGCTCCGCATGGGCGTGGTCTCGACGTGTGCCACGGTTTGGTTTCCGGACAACCTTGTTAGTATCCCCCATGTGGGAGCCCACGTCAAATCTGGCGGGCGCCCGTTCGGCGAGGCTCGGGACCCGTCATTGCCGGCGCTTGCCGTGGCATTCTCGCAAAACCAATACACGCCCGCGAATCCCGCTCCCACCCGTGCAGGTGCTCCTCCGTTACCAAATCCACCTTTGGACTCCCCGGCCTCCGAAAGTACCCCACCCCCGGCTGCCCAACGTCCTGCCGCACGACCAGCGCCGCCAGGGGAGGCCATCCCTTCAACTCACACAACGCGGAGATCTCGGCCAGCGGCCCACCCAACCGCCGCGCCTCCACGGCGACCCCCGCCCGCTGGATGAGCGAGCTGTAGCTGATCAGATACCCGCTCGGAAACAGCTTCGGCTCGCGCGGCACCCGCTTCCGCCGCGCATCCCAGAAGTGATCCAGCAGCGCTTGCAGCAGATCCCGCGTAACATCCATCCGCCGCCCCGGCGTTGCCAAGCGCTAGTTCCAGATCCGCGCAAGTTCCAGCACAAAGCCGCTTACCGGCCCTTCGCCATACACCGCGCTCAAGCCTCCCAGAACTTCCGGCTCCCGCCCCGGCCGGTAGATCTCCACGACCTTGCGCTTTGGATCGATCAGCCATGCAAGCTCGGCACCTTGGCTGATCCACATGGTCATCTTCGCCTGCAGCACCTTCGTACGATCGCTGCGGGACTGCAACTCCACCACGAACTCCGGGCAAAGCGGCCCAAAACGCTCCTGCTCCTCTTTGCTGAGCGCGTTCCAGCGCGCCCACGAAACCCACGAAGCGTCCGGGGACCGCACCGACCCATTCGGCAACCGAAAACCGGCATTCGCCTCGAAGACCCGTCCGCGCCCATCTTGCCGCGCCCAGATCATCAAGTCCGCAACCAGCTCCGCATTCGCGGCGCTGCCCTCATTTCCTGTCGGCGACATAATCAGCAGATCCCCATTGCTTTCCTGCTCAATCCGCAACGGCCGGTTTGCCCGCGAAAACCGAATCAACTGGTCGTCGGTCATCGGTCGCTTCGTCGCAAGCCGTACCGGCAACGCCAGATGATGGAGATCGAAGTGCATAGGCAAACAGTATATCGCTGCGGAAATTGCTGTTGACGCGATCTGGCCTGGCACGTATGTTTTACCAGAGGCGAAGAAATGGCGAACATAGCGACCCAGCCCGCCCCGGCTCTCTTTCCTATCCTTCCCTCCAAGGCCGTCGGCATGGCACGGCTCGCCGCCCAAGCGGCCCACGCCGACGACGGCCACCAGATCGAGTTCCGCGCCATGCGGGCGAAGTCGCTGTTGAACCGCTCGGTCAGCAAACGCAATCTCTCGCTGGAGTGGTCCATCAACCCCTACCGCGGCTGCGAGTTCGGCTGCAAATACTGCTACGCGCGCTACACGCACGAGTTCCTGCAGCCGGACAAAGTCGTCGAGATTCCCGTGGGTCGCTACGACGCCCCGGAACAG
Organism: uncultured Acidobacteriaceae bacterium; assembly: GCA_964245045.1. GTDB lineage: Bacteria > Acidobacteriota > Terriglobia > Terriglobales > Acidobacteriaceae > Granulicella. The sequence continues at coordinate 51,634 of CAXTLD010000009.1, forward strand.
CCGTGGGCCAAAGCCTTTGAGCACGAGATCTACCTAAAGGAGAACGCTGCCTGGCTGCTTGAACAGGAGCTCGGCCGCATCGACCCGCGCGAAGAGATCGCGCTCGGCACGGCCACCGATCCGTACCAACCCGTTGAGCGCCGCGCCGGCCTTACCCGTAGCTTGCTGGATGTCTTCAGCCGCCGGGCCGGCTACAAGCTCGGCATCATCACGAAATCGAACCTGATTACCCGCGACGTTGATTTGCTCGCCCGCATCGCCGAGCGCAACACGCTGGTCGTCCACGTGACTATAACCACCACAGAGGCATCCCTGGCACGCAAGCTCGAACCGCGTGCACCCCGACCCGATTTGCGCTTCGCCGCTGTCCGCAAGCTGCGCGAGGCAGGCATCACCACCGGCATACTGTGCTCCCCGCTGCTCCGTGGGATCAACGACACGGAGGCTTCCCTGGACCGCGTGGCCGAGGCTGCCGCGTCCGCCCAGGCGAGCTTCCTCGCAGCACATACGTTGTTCCTGAAATCCTGCTCTCGCCCCACCTGGCTCAACTTCGTGCGCGAGCACTTCCCTGAGCTCGTGAACGACTACGAACGCCGCTTTGCTACCGCCGACTTCGCCGACGGCCCGTATCGTCGACAAACCGGGGCCACGCTCCGGCGCGTGTGCGAGCGCTACGGCCTTGCTCCCCGTTCCACGGACGCTCTCGTGACCCGCGATGTGGGTGCTGATGTGCGAAAACAGCCTGTGCCGTCCCCCGTGCGGGAGGGGTCTTCCGGTCAGTTTCAACTCTTCGCCTAACAGATACGACCTTACGCGACAACCTCAAGACCCATCGAGCGCGCCGTACCGCGGATCGTCTTCGCCGCGGCTTCTACCGACGCGGCATTCATGTCCGGCATCTTCTGCTTAGCGATATCCATGATCTGCGCCTCGGTGATCTTGCCGACCTTATCTTTGTTCGGTGCGCCTGACCCCTTTGGCACGCCGGCAGCCTTCATCAACAGCACGGGCGCAGGCGGGGTCTTGGTGATGAAGGAAAACGTACGGTCGGCATACACGGTGATCACGACCGGGATCGTCATACCGGCCAAACCGGGTTCCTTGGTCCGATCGTTGAACTGCTTGCAGAACTCCATGATGTTGACCTGCGCTTGTCCAAGCGCAGGTCCGATCGGCGGTGCGGGGGTGGCTTTCGCGGCCATCACCTGCAGCTTGACGTAGCCATTGATCTTCTTTGGTGCCATGGTGAGAAATCCTTCCTGTGCCGCAGGGCGGCGCGCATGGCGCACACCTTGCTGATTGGGACTGCAACAGGAGCTAGAAGGTCCGGTGAAGCGGCCGGGCTGCGGCTCCTGAAAACTTCGGCGTTACTCCTCTACCTTTTCCACGCTGGCAAAGGGTACTTCTGTGGGCGTCGGACGGCCAAAGATCGAAACCATGACCTTCAGCGTTTGCTTATCCTCGTTGATGTCGTCCACCGCGCCGTTGAAATTCGCAAACGGCCCCTCGGTGATGCGCACCTGTTCGCCCTTGCTGAATTTGAGCTTGAGTTTCGGCTTTTCCTTGCTCACGTCCGCGCGATTCAGCATCGCGTTGACTTCCTGCTCGGAGAGCGCATTTGGCTGGTCGCCTGTTTGCAAGAATCCCGTAACCCGCGGCGTGTTCTTCACCACGTGCCAAAGATCATTGTCCAGCGCCATCTCCACAAAGACGTAGCCGGGCAGGAACACACGGTCGATGGTGTATTTCTTACCGTTGCGCAGTTCCGTGGTCGGCTCAGTCGGAATCTCGATGCGGCCTACCCGATCCTCTAGACGATACGCCCGTACACGGCTCTCCAGCGACTCTTTCACCTTGCGCTCGAACCCTGAGTAGGCGTGAATGATGTACCACTTGAAGGGGTTTTCCGGTGCGGCCGGAGCCGCCGTTTCACCACTTTCGGGAGGAGGCATCAACCCATCAGCAGCCTCTGTGCCCACGTTCGGGTCAAAGCCATCCGCGACCGTGCCGGCGTCAAAGGCTTCCGTCCCGCCCGTTGCTTCCATCCCCGTGTTGTCTTGTTCCATCTCTTGTGCCATAGGCGCGACTCTCGTGCATTCCGCTCCGGTCTCCCGAAAGCTCCCTTAGTGACCCGTCATCTTGAGCAGCAGCCTGTCAATTCCGCGGCCGATCGTCTGGTCGATCAACATAAAATACGCCGCAAACAGAAACACGGTCGCGATCACAATAATGGTGTTCGTCCGTACCTCTTCCCGCGTCGGCGTGACCACCTTGTGCATCTCCTGGCGCGTGTCTCTGAGGAACCCAACGAGACGCTGCGGCCCCGTGGTCGCCCGCGCCAGCGTGGTATCCGGCGATGTGGTTTCAATAACAGCGGCCTTGGCCATGGCGGTGCTCCTCAAACTCTCTCCAGGCATACGGCGAGGAGTCAATCGATGTTGCACGTACATCCCCGGCAAACCGGGTGAATCTGGCGGGGGAGCTCGGATTCGAACCGAGAAGTTCGGTTTTGGAGACCGACAGTTTAACCGTTGAGCTTACTCCCCCAATGGGTGAAACGCTCACGCGGGCGACTAGCTTGGCATCATCAAGTGCATCAGACTCAGCTCGCCACGCGTGCTCGCAGACTCGCCGATCTACTTCGTCTCTTTATGGTCTGTGTGCTTGCGGCACGTGTTGCAGAACTTGGAAAACTCAAGACGCCCTGTGGTCGTCCGCTTGTTCTTGGTGGTGGAGTAGTTCCGGTTCTTGCACACCGGGCACTGCAGTGTAACGATCTCGCGCATGAGTCAAATCTCCTAAGTTTGGCCAGCCACATCGGCTGGCAAGCAGCTTGCCAAGTTCCCAGGTGGGGCCCGACACGCCGCGACGCAGGGTAAGCTACCCTGCTTATGTGTTTCCCCGGTTGTTGGCGGGGGTAGACGCACAAAGGCACCATGCGTCCTTGTGTATTATCCACGATGCCGGGCTTTTTGGAAAGCCGTCCCGGAGCCCGGAATCCTTTCCCTACAGCCAACGTGCGTGGACCACGATGCTCTGCTTGATGCAGGTATAGACACAATGAAGCAAGTCCCCCACGCTCCAGCAGCTAAGAGGTTATGCCATCGCCTTATTCAGCTGTTCGAAAGCCTGCTCAAACTGCCCCGACTCCAGGGCAAAACGTAATGATTTGGCGCGCTCCACCACGATTTCAGTAGCAGCTGGATTATCGCGCAAAAGGGCGATTGTCTCCCCAACGAACTCATCGAGGGGCATAGCGCGGGGATCCCTGCCGTGGTTCGGTCCTAGGTCGGTCTGAACATACGGCGGGATGATTTCAAGAACCTGGATTCTGCCTTGAAGCTGGTAGCGCAGGGACAGAGTGTAGGAGTGCATAGCCGCTTTGGTAGCGCTGTACGTCGGTACAAAAGCTCCAGGCACGAAGGCAAGACCGGATGTTACGTTCAGAATGGCTGCGTTCTCCTGACGGCCGAGGTGTGGCAGCAGAGCCGCAGTGAGCCGAATCGGGCCGAGCAGGTTCGTCGTCACCATCGCCTCCACGTCGGTGAGCTCTTCCGGTTGCCGCATTAGGTGTTCCGGTATCTGGATGCCGGCATTGTTGACCAGGACGTTGAGCGACGGGAACTGTTTGCATACGCTTCGAGCGAATGCCCGGATCGACGCGTCGTTTGCGGCGTCGAAGGTAATTGCCTCCATGCCGGGGTTTGCCGCGATCACTTCATCAAGAACTCGCCTACGGCGGCCAGCGATCACGACCTGGTTGCCGAGGTGATGAAAGCTCTCCGCAAGTCCACGGCCGATACCCGAGCCGCCGCCTGTAATCAGGATAGTGTTTCCCTGCATCTTCATATCGGTTTTCCTTGCTGCCCGCGACTGCTACAGGGCTGCTGTGAGGTGCTGCTTTAAGAACGCGCCAAGAGATTCCAGCGCCTGCGTGGAAGCGTCCATCCTGCCCACGCCTGAAAGGAAGCCGTGGGCCATACCTTCCCACACGTGAACTTGCACGTCCACCCCTGCATCCAGGGCTCTTTCAACATAGCGAAGCGAGTCGTCGAGCAAAACTTCCTCATTCCCAACATAAACACGAATGGGAGGTAACCCTTTCAGACCTCCAAACAGCGGCGAAGCCAATGGATCCGCGGGGTCGTGCCCTTTCAAGTAGGCGTCCACAAGTTCCTGCACCTGGTCACGAACAAAAAATGGATCGGTAGTTGCCCGGGTTTCCCAGCTTTCTCCTTGCAAGGTGAGGTTGGTCACTGGCGACAGTGCGACGGCTGCCACCGGAGCTCGCCCGGTTCCGTTCCTGCTCTCCGCAGCAAGCAGCTCCAACGCAAGGTTTCCACCAGCGGAGTCGCCTGTAACCGCTACCCGAAACCCGAGATCACCCAGGCCGCGATAGCAGGCCTGCACGTCTTGGGAAGCCGCTGGGAATGGATGCTCCGGGGCGAGACGGTAGTCCGGGATGAAGGCCCGGGCGCCTGCGCTTTTCGCAATATGGCCGACCAACTGCCTGAAAGCCTGTGGCGTTCCCCAATTGAAACAGCCCCCATGGAGGTGCAGAATGGCTTCGTCGGGGCGCGCATCCTCAGGGATGCACCACCAGCCGGCCACGCCACCTACCGTCTCCTCGCGGAACTCCACGCCCGTGGTTGGGGCCACCCGCTCGATGATGCCGTCGAAAGGCGCGCGGCCCTCGATCCCCCTCAAACGACCCTTGTTCGGCTCAACGATGGCGCGCATAGAAGCCATCGCAGCTTGGTCTTTGGCACTCACTGGATGCCAGAAGAAATGTTGGTTGTCATAGCGAACGGACTGATTCTTTTCAGACTCCATGGATCACCTCAAAGCAGCAGCCTTCGCGGCTTACAGCTTTACATAACGTAAAGTAAATGTGTAATTCAGTCAAATAATTTTCCTGTCCGTTTCGTTATTATGTATAAATGAGCAACGAGAGTAGTTCACCAAAGCGCGGCAGGCCCCGCAACGAGTCGGCAATCTCGCACGCGCACATCATGGATGCTGTTTACGGACTTTTGCAGGAACAATCTGCGCGGGATCTGACGATGGAAGCGATTGCCAGGCGAGCAAAGGTCGGTAAACCGACGCTTTACAAATGGTGGCCTTCCAAGGCCGCGCTAGTTATGGCGATGTTCCATGAGCGACTTGCAAAAAGTGTTCAGGCTCCTCAGACAGCAACAGCAGAGGAGATTTTACGTTTCAAGATGCGGCGGCTCATTGCCGAGTTCAAAGGGCTTTTCGGTAAAGTAATGGCCGATTTGATCGCCGAGGGACAGAGCGATCCGGCCATCCTGCAGGAGCTCTACGAAAATCATTTGCAGCAACGGCGTGCTTCCACCATTGCTGATATCGAACGGGGTGTCGCCTCGGGTGAACTGCTCGAGGATGTTTCCCCGGAGCTTCTGGTAGATGCGATCTTCGGGCCTGTCTACTACCGATTTCTGCTCCGATTCGCTCCCACGACGGAACAGTACGGAGAAGAGCTCATCACACAGGTCCTAAACGGGGCGCTTGCAAGAAAGGGTAGGTAGGCATGGTCCGGTACTGCTGGCTGTACTTGTAAAACGTCTTGCCCTCGACCCAGCTACGGAATCGCTACCTTGGCGCACCCGCGCGCACACGCCGCCGCACCTCGGCAAACTGCAGCAGAATGTAGTTGTCCGTCATGCCTGCGATGTAGTCCGCGATTACCCGCGCCAGTCCTTCCGCCTCGATCTCGGCGAAGTACGCCTCGGGCAGTTCCTCCGGTTCAGCTGCCCAATATCCAAACAGTTCCGTGATCACGTCCTCGGCCTTGTGGTGCTCGCGTTCTAACTCCGGGCAGGTGTACAGGGCCTTGAGCAAAAATTCCTTCTCTTGCCGGCGTTCGGCTTCCACAGCCGGTGAAAACACGGCCAGCCGCCGCCCCAGTGCACGCACCTCCGCCAAGTTCGCTGCCCCGCTCTCCCGCACGTTGCGGGCGGTGTTTTCAATGAGATCCAACACGAGCCGCTTGCCCATCGCCTGCAGCGCGTCGTGAAACACATACTTCTCCTCCGCTCCCGGGTGGGCCGCGCGCACCGCAGCGAAGCATCGCCCCAGCGACTCCACCTCATCGCAGATGCCTCGAATGTCGAGCAGCCCCGATTCCACCCCGTCGTCCAGGTCTGCGGTCAGGTAGGCGATCTCATCGGCCAAATCGATGATCTGCGCCTCCAACGGCGGGCTCTGGTCCAAGAAATACTGTGCCAACTCCGGATGCTCAGCCGCAGTGTACTCTCGCGAGTGCTTGATGATGCCCTCGCGTGTCGCCAAGGTCAGGTTCAGCCCCCGATGTCCCGCATAGCGCTGCTCGAAACGCTCGGCGATGCGCAGCGCGTGGAGGTTGTGGTCGAACCGCAACCCATACGCCTGCAAACAACGGTCCAGCGCCCGTTCGCCCGCGTGCCCAAACGGCGGGTGCCCTACGTCATGTACCAGCGCCAGCGTCTCCGCCAAATCTTCATTCAAGCCCAGCGCGGCCGCGATCTGTCGCGCTACCTGCGCCACCTCGATCGTATGCGTCAATCGGCTGCGGAAGTGATCGGACACCCGGCTGGTGAACACCTGCGTCTTGCCCGCCAGGCGTCGAAACGCCCTGGACCCCACGACTCGGTCGCGATCGCGCACAAACGGACCGCGCCCATCGCCCGGCGGAGCCGGGAAGGCACGCACAGCCAGCCGCTCCTCCTCGGCCCCAAATACCCCAAACTGCCGCAAATCAAACTGCATCTACGCCGAGTCTAGAGCAAACTGGCGGCGACGCGCGCGATCCGCGGGACCCGAGGCGGTGTGCCGCTCTTTACTTACCCGGCCCCGTCCCCGCGTGCGCCAATCGCACGCGCGCCGTCTCCAAATCGTGCTGCGTCTTGCTCACGGCGGCCGGATCGGCCTCGGGAGGCAGCGATGTCGCATACTGGCTGACGGCCCGCTCCCAATCCGCCACCGCCAGCGAGAGCTTGCCGTTCTTTGCGTAGATTTCGCCCATGTGCGCCAGAATGGAAGGGTCGTTTGGCTGGCGCAGCACCGCCTTCCTTTCCGTGTCTTCGGCAAGTGCGTAGTTGCCCTGCTTGAAGTACACCCAGGCGAGCGAGTCCAGGTAGGCGCCATTCTGCGGGTCGTAACGCACCGCTTTTTGCAGCATTGTCAACGCCTGATCGAGTTTCACCCCGCGCTCCGCGAGCATGTAGCCGTAGTCGTTCTCCGTGGCGGCGTTCTCTGGGTCAATCGCCAACGCCTTGCGGAACTGTTCCTCGGCCTGATCGTAGAGCTTTTCGCGCTCGGCAATCGATCCCCGGAAGTAGTAGATGAACAGCTTTTCTTCCGGCTTTTTCGCAAGCGCTTCCGCCTTGTCCAGCGACTCCGACGCCCGCTTGTACTCCGTGTTTCGTGACTCCATATCCGCCAGCGTCACATAGATCTCGCGGTCGTCCGGCGTTCCCTTCATCTGCGCCTCGGCCAGCTTCACCCCTTCGGCCAACCGCCCATTGTCGGCCAGTTGCCGCGCATAGGTCAGCTGCACGTCATGGTTGTCGGGCATGGCCTTTGCTGCCGCTGCAGCCGCATTAAGGGCTGCCGTCCAGCGGTGCGCATCGCGGTCAGTGTCTACCTCGCCTTCTGCGCCTCGGGCCTGGTACTCGCCGCCAAGCTGTGCCAACTGCCGATAGGTCGCTACCGCATCGTCGTACTTGCCGGCCTCCCGGTACACGATGGCCAGGCGATCCAGAAAGAGGGCGCGATTGTTCCGCTCGCCAGCATCGTACTTGCCCGTTGCGGAGGTCGATGCCGTTAAGGCTGACTTCGACGTCCGTATGGAATCGTCAAAACGGCCGAGCGCGTCGTAGGTCAGCGCTTCGTTGTAGCTCAGTTCCAGGTTGTCTGAGACCAGACTCTCGGCCTTTTTCAGCGTCGTCAGCGCCTGGTCGTAGTGCCCTTGTTGACGCTGGATATCGGCTTCACGGATCAGCGACTGTGCGTCCTGGGGGTCGGTGCCCAGGATCTGACCGTAGATCTTCGCGGCCGCGTCCATCTGCCCAGAAGCCTGCAGCGCCGAGGCCAAGCCGCGCTTGGCATCCGTGTTGTCCGGATCCGCATCGACCGCGGCCTGGTAGGCCTTGGCGGCGTCCTTGGGCTGTTTAAGCTGGTCATAGATGTTGCCCAGAGCAAAATTCATCCGCGGCGACCGATCTTCTGCGGGCACACCGGCGATCGTGGCGGCAGCCTTGTTTAGATTGCCCTGCTCCGAGTACAGGCGCGCGATGCTCAGCACCACCTCCTCAGCGTTCGGGTCAATACGCTGCGCTGCCTTAAATTGCTCCTCGGCCTTGGCCGAATCGTGGTTCAGCCCATACAACTGTCCCAACAGCAGGTGGGTCTCCACATCGTTCGGCTTCAGCCGCGCGATGGTCTCGTACTCGCGGATCGCGGCGCCCAGTGTTTCCTGTGTCTGCGGCCCCTGAGCCTGTCGATCGTCCAACGAGCGCAAGTAGACCCGCCCCAGCAGGGTATGCGCCTCCACGTCGTCCGGGTGCTTCTTCACTTGATCCTGCGCGGCGCTCACGGCTTCGCGGATGCGCCCAAGCCGAAAGTACAGCATGGCCACGCCGTCCTGGAGCTGCGGCGAGTCAGGGTCGGCTGTCATCGCCAGCTTGTATTGCTCAATGGCCTGCGTCGCCAAGTCCTGCCGTCCGTTGGCAAGAAATTGCTGCTCATAGATCTTCGCCAGCCCATAGTGGTAGTAGGAGGCCGCGCGGTCAGGCGCCCCTGGCGCCGCAACGCCGGTCGCCACTGGCTTGGCAGCCTGCGCGTGAAATTTCGGCGCAAGCAACAGCGCGCTGGAAAGAAAGACAAAGGAAGCGCGAAAACGAACGATCATGTCGAAAGGGTCCTAGGGGTCCTGGGGCGAAGCAGCGCGTCTATAGGCATTTTAGACGGTACGCTGCCCGGTTTGGATGCGAGGCCGATCCCACGCAATGGGCAGGGCGCACCTACAGTGTCCCGAAACCGGACAAAACTCTCGGCGAGTTTTCCACAACCCACACGTTTGCGCCCTCTGTAGTCCTTGCGAACCGCCGCTCACCCATGCCGGAAGTGGCGAACCCCGGTGAACACCATGGCCACGCCCAGACGGTCTGCTGCCGCTATCACCTCCGCATCGCGCACCGAGCCGCCGGGCTGGATGACCGCCGTGGCTCCCGCGTTGGCCACGGCCTCGAGCCCATCCGCAAACGGAAAAAAGGCGTCGCTCGCGGCCACCGTCCCGTTCATCGGCAGCACTGCCTTCATGGCTCCAAACCGCGCCGCGTCTACCCGACTCATCTGCCCCGCGCCCACCCCCAC
>CAXTLD010000010.1:0-56452 GCA_964245045.1 uncultured Acidobacteriaceae bacterium
CGATGACCGTGGCCTTCTTTTCGGGGGCCAGCTGGACGAGGTCTTGCTGCGTGGGCAACTCGATATTCGCGGAAAGGCGGTCAGCCCAGCGGCCGGCTTCGGCCACGAGGCGCTCGTCGCAGCCGGGAATCGTCTTGAGGTGAATGTAGCCGCCGAAGTGGTGCACGGAGCGCAGCGTCTTGGCGACGGCGATCAACTGCTCCATGGTGTAGTCCGGCGATTGGATGATGCCGGAGCTGAGAAACAGGCCCTCGATATAGTTGCGCTTATAGAAGTCAAGCGTGAGGTTGACGACCTCATCCGGCGTGAAGCGGGCGCGGCGGATGTCGGAGCTGACGCGGTTGACGCAGAAAACGCAGTCGTAGGTGCAAAAGTTTGTCAGCAGGATTTTCAGCAACGACACGCAGCGGCCGTCAGGGGTGTAGCTGTGGCAGATACCCTCGCCATCGGAACTGCCGATACCTTTGCCGTTGTTGGCGCGCTTGGAGCCGGAGCTGGCGCACGAGGCGTCGTATTTCGCCGCGTCGGCGAGGATCTCGAGCTTCTGCTGGACGGTCATCGACATGCGCGGCGCGGGTCTCCCACGCTCCATTGGACGCCAACCGCGAGGCGGAGACAAGTCGAAGGCCGGACTTGGTTTTCGCCACTGTGCAAATCCCGGTAGTCTGGTGAGATCGTGATTTCACTACGGGTGATGGTTGCCGGATTGCTGGCGTTGGCGAGCTGCAGTGCACCGGCATTGGGGCAGGGCGACTGGTTTGCCCGCTATGAGGTGCGCGCGGCCGCCACGCAGGTGAACCAGCCGCACTGGGCGACGCCGCTGATCACGGGCAACGCCCGGGTGGAGCAAGGCTTGCGCGCGGATTTCATCCGGCAAACCACGCACGCGGGGCCGTCGACTTGGAACGACGGCGGCAGCAAGGGCCTGCAGGTCATTCCGTTTCCGCGCACGGAGCTGCGCTTCAGCCCGCCGCCGTTCTTCGATCACCAGTACCCGAAGGCTCTGGATGGCTTCGGCGACGTGGCGTTTCGGGCCAAGTTCCGCGCCTACGGCAGCAACGAGGAGCACCACAACGCGATCGTGTCGCTGCTGCTGAGCGCGACCGTGCCGACGGGCAAGCAGAGTAACGGCAGCTGCTGCGCAGTGCTGACGCCGTCGGTGGAGGCGGGCAAAGGCTTTGGTCCGCTGGCGCTCACTACGTCGCTGGCCGGCGTGCTCCCGGTGTCGGGGACGGCCAAGCTGGGGCGATCCATCCAGTGGAACAACGTGGCACAATACCGGACGTTGCGCCTGGCGTGGTTGCAGGTTGAAACCAACACGACGTACTACTTTGGCGGCAGCAACGACGGCCAGCAGCAGACGTTCATCACGCCGGGGGTGGTGGTAGCTCGGATGCCTTTGAAGAGGAAGTCGGCTGAACTACCCGGTGGGCTGACGCTAACTCTGGGCGCGGGCGAGCAGATGGCTCTGACGCACTTCAACACCTATGAGCGGGCGACGGTACTGACCGGGCGTTTTCGGTTTTGAAAGCAGTGTGGCTGAAGCTAATAACATCGCTCACAAATCGAAGGCCCGGACCTACCGACCCGGACCTTGAAGTTATTCATGCAAGTTATCGAACTTCAATGCACAGCCATGTTATTGCGACGGCAAAGTTACCGGTTCGTTAGCCATCGGAGTGGCTACGAAGGAGAAGATCTGCTTCGTTGTGTTATCCGCGCAGGTTCCCACAAACGCACCAAGGTTGTTTACGTGCCGAGGTGTGCAGGCGTAGGCGTTCGGAGGGAACGGCACTTCGGTGTACGCGGTGCCGTCGAAGCGAAACATTACCGGCGGTCCTTGGGCAACGAGCTGTGTCCAGCCAAGGACCTCACCGGCGTTATTGATGCCGGTAACGACCGTCGAGTAAGCGCCCGGAAATCGGACCGGTGTAATCTGCCCATTCTTGAGGAGGAACGACTGCAAAGGACCGCCTGTCTTATTCCATGTGCCCGCAATCACGTTCAGGTCATTGATGGCGACAAAGGAAGTTACGTTGCTATTCGGGTAGAGGTACGTCTGGTAGGCGCCATTCTGCAGAAGAAACGCGGGTTGATTGCCTTGCGCCACCTGAGTCGTACCCACCACGACACCTTTGATATTTGCCCCGTTCGGCAGCGCGGCATAGCCGGACGGCCTGAAGATCGAAACGCTCCCCTTGGCACTCAAGGAGAAACCGGTGTTTCCGTTGACGATGCCATAGGTTGTGCTCCCATTGATGGCCATGACCTGGGCCTCGACATAGTTCGGGATCTTGACCGTGGTGAACGTTCCGGCGTTGTCCACAAAGCCATTGACATGGATGTAGTCCGTAAGCCAACCGCCGATGCGACCGTCGTCTGTTAGCTCCAGGGCGATGGTTACCGGGCTTGTGGGATCAGTAACTCTTTCGTAAGTGTAGGTTTGCGCCTGACTTGAAATCCCGGCCAAGAGTATGCCTGTGCTGAATGCGGTACGAAGTAAAGAAATGCTCTTCATGGTGAAACTCTCCGTGTGCCCACTTCTGTTTTGAGAGGTGCTGGATGCTTGGCAACGCACGTCTATCCTCGCCGTTGCCAAGACGCCTGAGCAGCTGCGTCGCGATCGCCTGCCCTACTTCCGCAAGCCTAGGAGAAGATCGACGTCCAGATGTCACGGAAATGTCATTGCATCGTCAGAAGTTATCAGCAATCCACGCCTGGACACACCGGCGTTGGCGACATTAGTGCCCGGCGGGGGTTTCAGGGTAGAGGCGGATGTCGGCGACGCCGCGGTAGCGCTCGGCGAAGTCCATACCATAGCCGACCACGAAGCGATTGGGGATGCGAAAGCCTACGTAGTCGGCCTCGATAGGAACCAGACGACGCTCGGGCTTGTCCAGGCAGGTGGCAATTTTCAACGAGGCGGGCCGGTGCGCGAGCATGAGCTGGCGGAGGTAGCTGAGCGTGAGGCCGGTGTCGAGGATGTCCTCGACGAGGATAACGTGCTTACCTTCGATCGGGTTGTCGATGTCCTTGATGAGCTTGACGGCCCCCGAGCTGACGCGGGCACGGCCGTAACTGGAGACGGCAACGAAGTCGAAGGTGTTGTCGACGGAGATGGAGCGGGCAAGATCGGCGAGAAAGATGGCCGCGCCCTTGAGAACGCCGATCAGCACGACGGACTCTCCGGCGTAGTCGGCGCTGATCTCCGTGCCGATCTCAACGACGCGAGCGGCGATCTGTTCGTGCGAAAAAAGGACCTCCATCGTCTCGGGAGCGATGAACGCGGGCAGTGTGGCGGGCATGGGATGAGGGTAGCGCGAAGCTGGGGGCGTGGCGCAGCTTGGGTGAGGAAAACTGGGCTGGTCGGCGCTCACGCAGCGCGACATCCAAAGCACGGATGCGATACTTGGGGCGATGCTTCCGTTTCTCAATCTGGGCCCGCTACACCTGGGAACCTTCGGTCTGCTGCTATGGTTTGCTGCGGTGTGCGGCACGTGGGTGCTGCACCGGAACTTCGGGCGCCATGGGGTGGACCTGGACGCGCTGAACATCGTGGTGTTCACGGTGATCGCCGGGATCGTAGGCGCGAAGCTGTGGCATGAGTTGCAGGAGCCGCGGGAGCTGGCGGCGGCGTGGCGGCAGATTCTGCTGCCGGGCCTCGCGCACCCGTGGGATGTGGTGCAGGGCTTCTTCGCCTGGTTCAAGGCCGGGTTTGCGTGGTTTGGCGGTCTGCTGGCCGGGGTGGCCACGTTGGTGGCGCAGGGTGTGTCGCTGCGGCCCAACGGCCTGCGCGGATGGAAGGCGGGGCTGCGTATCCTGGACCTCGCGGCGCCCGCGGCGGCGGTCGGCTACGGCGTGGGGCGCATCGGCTGTTTGACCTCAGGCGACGGTGACTATGGCATCAACACGACCTTGCCCTGGGGCGTACACATGGCGCCCAATGCCCTGGTGCCGCCCAACCCGCCCTGGGCCGCGGTGCAGCCGACCCCGGTCTACGAGCTGATCTACGCGCTGCTGATTGGCTGGTGGCTATGGCGGCGCGGTTCCCGGGCCACGCCTCTGGGCCTGCTCACCGGCGAGTACCTTGTCCTGAGCGGCGTCGGGCGGTTCCTGGTGGAGTTCGTTCGCATCAACCCCAGGCTCTACTTCGGGCATACGCTGTCCAACGCGCAGGTAGCGGCGCTGGGCAGCGTGGCCGCAGGGATGTGCCTGATGCTGGTGTGCCGCCGCAACCCGGCGCTGATGACCGACGCGTACAGCCAAGAAGGCAAGGCTCAACGGCGGAGATCGCTGCCTAAGCGCGCGAACGGCCCCGCCGCCAGCGGTCAACCAAGTCAGGAGCAGCTTGCTCCCAAGTTGGATAGCTGAACGCGAAGCCGGCGTCCAGCAGCCGCCCAGGCACAACGCGTCGGCTCTTCAGGACCAACTCGGACTCGGTGCGGAGCAGAAACGTGCCGATCTCCAGCATCCACGGAAAAGCCGGCAGACCGACGCGAGCGCCCCAGGCTTTGCGCAGAATGCGCAAAAACTCCGCGTTCGGCAGCGGATAGGGAGAGGCTAGATTGACCGGTCCCGCGATGGATGGACTCGCGATCAAGAACTCGATGGCCCGGATGAAGTCGACCTCGTGAATCCAGGAAACGAATTGTGTGCCGGGGAAGTTGGTTCCACCCAGACTGTACCGCACCAACCGCAAGAACACGTCGAAGACGCCGCCACGATCCGGACTGAAGGTCATGGCACTTCGTAGCGCCACTTGGCGAGTCTGCGGGGTCGGTCGGGAAAAGAACGCCTCCTCCAAGCTTTGGCAACCTCGATGGAAAAGTTCCAGGTGTCCGGCGCGCCCGGTTCGCTCCCGCCAAACTCACCCGTCGCTTCGTCCATCGGACGGTCAAGCGCATGCCGGTAGATCGTGGCTGTGCTGGCGTTCAGCCAGACCGCAGGCGGATCGTCTACGCTGGCAATCGCTTCATAGAGGACCCGCGTTGACTGGACACGGGAGTTCAGGATTTCTTCTCGGTTCTGCCGGTTGTAGCGGCAGTTCACGCTTCGGCCGGCCAGATTGATCAGGACATCGCTGCCGTCTAACTCACGTACCCACGGCCCCGGCGTGGCTCCATCCCACGCCAGTGTCTCCCATGGGGTGGAATGCACACGGCGGGCCAGCACCAGAACGCGATGACCTTGCCCATGGAAGTGTCGGGCAAGCATCGTCCCGATCTGTCCGCTTCCCCCTGCGATGACGATCTTCATCGGGGCAAGCTGCCTTGGGGATCGGGGCTGCTTGGGAGGTACCGTCGCCAGTCTGAGGATTCGGCAACCTGCTTAATGACGGCGTTTCGCTCACGTAATAATGCAAGCATGTAGCGGCGCAAGAACAGGGTCTCAGCCACAAAGCCAAGTACCGGAAGGGGGGCTGCGATGCAGAAGCGGTCTTTCATCTCGGTGACCTCCGGACCGATCGAGCGAAACAGGTGATCGGCCTGCATAAAGCGAAAGATCCCGCGTACCATCGTCACCTGAAGGAAGTGGGGTGGCTCCAGGGCAGTCGTCCTGCTGGTGAGTGTCTGCCAAACGCCGAAGTGTTTTGCCTTCCAGGTCACCTCTTGGGACAGACCCACAAGCCCCGACGTGACGCCGCCAAGAGCCATGGCTTGCTCTCCGGAATGGACGTTTGCGAGGAGATGCACCTCAACGCTGCGGGAGAGATCGAAGCAGCGCTCGATCGGTGCGCGAAGGACGGTTGTTTCTTCGATGCGGATCATGGGGCGCTTCTAGGAACGGCTCGCCTGGAGCCCTCAAGGTACCACTAAGCCCGACAGGGGAGGCTTCGCCCTGCCCAGTATGCCCTGCACTTACATAGTTCATTTGAATGGTGGGCACAGCAGGATTCGAACCTACGACTTCCACCGTGTGAAGGTGGCACTCTACCGCTGAGTTATGCGCCCGTTCGGGGTTGCATCGATTTCCGCCACCGATGCTCCGACTACTATAGCAGAGCATGAGTGACGAGCATGGTTCCCGCCTTGTTGGGGAACCATCCGCGCCGGGGCTGGGCCAAACCCGCTACACTACTGCCCTGATGGACCGCGATCCGAACGCACCGGGGGCTGCCGCCCAACATCCCCTGCAAGAATCGCCAGTCGCGGCGCAACCTCCCGAAGCAACCCGGGTTGAGGAGGATATGGGATCGATGGCGCTCCATCCCGGGCTACTGGGCGGACGCGAGCCGGGCGTGCGCGAACTGGCTGGCGCGTATCCGGCGCCCGTCATCGACCTCACCCCAGAGGGCGCGCGACGCCGTGCCGAGGCCATCGCGCGGGGCGACCTCCACAGCTTGTCCGACGCCGAGGTGATGCTGGAGCTGAAGACCGGCAACATGCAGGCCTTTGACATCCTGCTGGCAAAGTATCGCAGGCCGATCATCCACTTTATGTTTCGCATGGTGCACAACCAGGCCGTGGCCGAGGAGCTGGCGCAGGAGGTCTTTCTGCGGGTGTACCGCTCCCGCGAAACCTACCGCGCCGAGGCCCGGTTCAGCACCTGGCTGTACCGTATCGCGACCAACCTGGGCGTCAACCACGCCCGCGACACACGACACGAGCGCACCGCCCCCACCGTGCATCTGGACGAACCCGATGCCGAGACCGGCACCACACCGGATCTGGCCGACAGCACGCCCACTGCCGAGGCCGAGATGTTGCGCCGCGAGCGCATGAACGCCATCCGGCAGCACGTGATGGCGCTACCCGAACGCCAGCGAACCGCGGTGCTGATGCATAAGTACGAGGGCCTGGACTACAAGAGCATCGGCGAGGTGCTCAAGCTGTCTGAGTCCGCCACCAAATCTCTCCTGTTCCGCGCGTACCAGACGTTGCGGGACAAGCTCAAGGACTTTGTTTAGCCATGCTAGCCCGTCGTCCAGTTCGCAACATCTCGGTGCGCATCGCATCGAAACGGGAACAGGCGCGGGCTGCGCATCGGAGCCACATATCTCGAAGGAAGCCACCGATCGAAGATCGAAGGGGGCCTGTATGACACGGACGCACGCAATGGATTGCAACACCTGCCGCACCTTTCTTCCTGACCTTCTACACGATCCTGATGCGGGGCAGGGGATAGTGTCCGCGCACCTGGCCGGCTGTCCGGCTTGCTGGGCGGAGCTGAACGAGCTTCGTCGTACCTGGACGCTGATGGATGCCTGGACGGCACCGGAGCCCTCCGCCTTCTTCGACGCCCGGCTGCGGGCGCGTCTGCGCGAGGCGGAGGCCGCCGCGCCTGCCGGCCTGTGGGAGCGGCTGACCAGCTACCTGCACCTCAGTACGGGACGGGGCTTCCGTCCGGCAATGACGGGTGCGCTCGCTGCCGTGCTGCTGCTCGGCGGCGGGACCGCGGCCACGCTTATGTCGCACCGCGACGCGATCACGGCACCGTCGCCGACCGTCAACGATCTGCGCATTTATGACAACAACGCCCAGGCGGTCGAACAAATGGATCTGCTGGACGAACCCAGCGCTCCGGCCGACGGCGCGCCGCAGAGCTAGGGGGTTGGGGGCCGTGCGGCGTTTGAGTTTGTGTCCGCCGTGTGCCCGGGTTGTGTAAGATGAGCAACGTTCCCCAGATCGCCAAGCCAGATCGGCATAGGAGTCAATACGCGCATCCGCGCCTGCCTGCGTGGGTCAAGGCAGCCGCGAGCAAGCCAATGATGAAGCACACGTCTCCAACCCGGCTTTCGTTTCAGACCGTCGTCGGCCTCCTCGCGGCCGGGGGCGTGCTGCTGTTTGCGAGCACGGCGACTCGGGCAGAACGTTGGTCGGGCATGGCGCAGGGGCAGGCGCCCGCTCTCATCGAACGCCGGCCCCCGACGCCGCCGCGTCCCGGCTCCGGACGCACCGCCAACGCCTCCGGCCAGCCCGGCGCGGGGTTGCCGCGCGGCGAACACCTGGCCGAGTGGATGAACCAGCACAGAAACCTCACGCCGGAGCAGCAGCGCGGTGCGCTCGAAACCCTGCCCGGCTTTCGCGATCTGCCCGCGCCGACACAGCAGCGCATGCGCGACCGGCTTTCGCAGCTGGACGCCATGAACCCCGCGCAACGGCAGCGCGTGCTGGCCCGCACCGAGGCCATGGAGCGCCTCACGCCGGAACAGCGCGCCGATGTCCGCGGTGCCATGGGGCAGCTGGGAAGCCTGCCGCCGGACGAGCGTCGGGAGGTCGCGCGCGCCTTTCGCACCCTGCGTGAGCTGCCGCCGGAGCAGCGCATCGGCGCCTACGCCGCGGGCCGCGTTGGGCCTCCGCTGAGCGACACGCAACGCGGTGTGCTCTTCAACCTGCTGCGTGTGGAACCCATGCTGCCGCCGCCGGTAGCCACGCCCGGTCAGCCGGTTCGCTAAGCGGCATCGGCAGCGCTAGCTGCGGAGGAAGTTCCTGGCCAAAAACAGAACATTCGCCGGACGCTCGGCTAGCCGGCGCATGAAGTACGGGTACCACTCGGTGCCAAAGGGCACGTACACCCGCACGCCGAACCCCTCCGCCACGAGCTTGCGTTGCAGGTCTCGGCGAATACCGTAAAGCATCTGGAACTCAAACGCGGCGGGGCTCACGGCACGTTCCCGCACAAACGCGCGCAGCTTGTCCACGATCGCCTCGTCGTGCGTGGCGATGCCGCAAAACACGCCGCTGGTGACCATGCGTTCCATCAGCCGCACATAGTTCGCGTCCACGTCCGCTTTGTTGGGATAGGCCAGCGTGGGTGGCTCCTTGTAGGCGCCCTTGCACAGGCGAATGCGGATGCCCTGCCGCAGCAAACGCTCGGTATCGTCCGCGGTGCGGTACAGGTACGCTTGCAGCACGGTGCCCACGCGGCCGGGGAATCGGCCATGGAGTCGCTCCGTCATCGCCAGCGTCGCCTCGGTGTACGCGGATCCCTCCATGTCGATGCGCACGAAGCTGTCGATCGCCGCCGCATGCGCGAGGAGGTCGCCGACAATCTGCTCCGCCAGCGCCGGCCCCGCACCATGTCCGCCGATGTTCATGCCCATCGCCGTGAGCTTTACGCTGATGTTGGCGCGCAGTTTGCGTTCGGCGATTCGATCCAGCAGACGGTGGTACACCGCCGCGCTCTCCTCCGCTTGCGACACCTGCAAGACGCTCTCACCCAGCGAGTCAAGCGTCGCGTCGATGCCCTCGGCGTGAAGGCGTTCCACGGCAGCGATGGCTTCGTCCACGGTCATCCCGGCAACAAAGCGCTGCGACATCCGTTGCCCAAGTGAGTTTTTCTCCGAAAACGCACGCAGGTGAGGGTTTGCGGAGAGCGAGATGAAGACCGAACGCAACATAGAGCAGGCTCATTGTCGCATGCAGGCTTCCGCGCCGTGAAAACGGTTGCAACCTGGAAGTCGTCAGCCCAGCAACGCCTGCAACAGCGCCATGCGGACATACAAACCGTTGCGTGCCTGCCGGAAGTAAGCCGCGCGTGGGTCCAGGTCGACCTCCGGCGCAATCTCCTGCAAACGCGGAAGCGCATGCATGATCACCGCGCCCGCCTTCAATCGCTCCGCGGTTTTTCCGTTTAGCACATAGGCGTCCTTCACGGCTTCGTACTCGGCCGCCGAGGCGAAACGTTCGCCCTGCACGCGCGTCACGTACACCACGTCTGCGCCCACCACGGCGTCGTCCAGTGACGCCACCTCTTCCACCACCGCGCCCGCCTGCACGAGATGCGCCGAGAGCTCTGCCGGCAGGCGCAACGAGGGTGGGCACACCAGCGAAACGCGCAGGGGAGGGAACTGCGCCAAGAGCGGCAATAGCGAGTGAATGGTACGCCCATAGAGCAGGTCGCCGACGAGCACAACGTGGAGGTTGTCTAGACGGCCCAGTTCGCGCTGAATGGTGTAGGTGTCCGCCAGCGCCTGCGTGGGATGCTCGCCCGCACCGTCGCCGGCGTTGATGACCGGTACGGGCGAGGCCGCGGCCGCGGCGGCCGCTGTGCCTTGCTCGAAGTGCCGGATCACGATCGCGTCGGCGTAGCCGCTCACCACGCGCACCGTGTCCGCGATAGTCTCGCCTTTCACGGCCGAGGAGCTGTCCCGCGCATTCTCCACCGACAGCACACTGCCGCCGAGCTTCTGCATGGCCGCCTCAAACGAAAGCCGCGTTCGCGTGCTCGGCTCATAGAACAGCGTGGCCAGGATGCGGCCCTGCAGGTCCGCGGCCAGCGTGCGCGAACGATCCTGCGCTTGCAGCACGTCCGCACGATCGAACAGGTCATACAGCGTCGCCGGGCGAAGCTGGGAGGCGCTGACGAGATGCTTGAAATCAACCATGAAACTCCTCATTGCTGCCCGGCCGATGCACCACGCCGCGCAACACCGTGTAACGCACGCTGCCGGGAAACGTGAAGCCCTCAAAGGGCGACCAGCCACACTTGCTGCGCAAGCTTTCCCGGGTCACGGCGTAGGGCGTGTGCGGGTCCAGCACGGTGAGCGAGCCTAGGTATCCCGGTTCGATGCGCCCATACCCCAGGCCAAACCCGGAAGGCAGAAACTCGCGGGTAAACGCGCCCGGGTTGCCGGCGCACACCCGCGCAATCGCTTCCGGCGTAAAGCTGTGCTCGCGCATCAGCCACGTGGCAAACGCGCCGTACGTGTCGAGCAGCGGGACGCCGCTCGCGCCTACGGCTTTCTCCTCCAGCGTATGCGGCGCGTGGTCGGTTGCGGTGTAGTCGATGACCCCCGACCGCAGCGCCTCGATCAGCGCCATTCGATCCTCGGGCGCGCGCAGCGGCGGGTTCATCTGCAGCGCCATGCGGTTCGCTGCGGTCAACATGGAGGTGTCAAAGAACAGGTGATGTGGCGTCACCTCGCAGGTCACGCGGACGCCACGCGCCTTGGCCGCCATGATCTGTTGCAGACCCTCGCCGGTCGAGTAATGGCAGAGCTTGCCGACCAGATCGTATCGCTCGATCAGCGCTAGCGCAAAGCGGGTCGCTGTGATCTCGGCCGCGGGCGGCCGTCGCCGCTCATGCAGCGGTTCGGCTTTCGAGGCCTCCAGCGTCTCCGGATCCTCGCAATGAAAGCTCACATTGCAGCCGCGATAGCGCGCGATCACCTCTTCCAACTGCGCCTGCGAAGTGAAGAACAGATCGCCCACGCTGGGCCCCATGTACACCTTGTACGGCACATGTCGCGCCAGCGGCTGCGTTCCCGGCCCGATGCCCGCGTACAGCGTCACACGGACGTCGCTCACGGTTGTGAGCCGCTCCTTGGCCTCATAGCGCGCGTCGTCCACCGGCGCCGTGGGGTTGTTCGGCATGTCCACAACGTGCGTCACGCCGCCGTGGATGGCCGCGGCCGACGCGCTGCGGAAGTCCTCCTTGTAGCTCTGCTGCCCACTGGCATCCTCGCGGGCATGGATGTGGATGTCGCCGAAGCCGGGAAAGATCAGGCAGCCGCGGCAATCGGCGTCGCTGTGCCCGGTGAGCGGGCCGACTGCGGTGATCAGCCCCGAAGCTGGGTCGATCTCGACCGCGCCTTCCCGCACCGCATCGTCGTTGACCAGTGTGCCTTCCAGTCGCAACAAGCTATCGCCCCCTCACCAGCGCGGCCCGCGCGCTATCAATGGCGTCGCGCGTCTCCTGCGCCGCCCGCCTGGGGTCGTCGGCGTACAGGATGCTGCGCGAACTACTCAGGATCAGGCCCTTGCCGTCCGCGCGCAGACCCGCATCGACACTCTCGGCGATGTCGCCCCCCTGCGCCCCGATCCCCGGCACCAGAAACGTCAGCGCAGGCGCTGCCTCGCGGATGCGGCGCATCTCCTCCGGCCACGTCGCCCCCACCACCAGCATGCAGTTGCCGCGGGCGTTCCACCGGCCGCTGACCACCTCTGCGACGTGCTGCCAAAGCGGTTTGCCGTCCGCGACCAAACTCTGAAACTCACCCGCACCTGGGTTCGAGGTGCGGCAAAGCAGGATCGACACCTTGTCCCCTCGCTCCAAAAATGGCCGCAGCGCCTCTTCGCCCAGGTACGGATGCAGCGTGACGGCGTCCGCCTGGAGCTCGTCGAAGATCTGCCGCACATACCCGCGATTGGTGCTGCCGATGTCGGCGCGTTTGGCGTCGCAGATGGTGAACACCTCCGGATGCGCCGCGCGCAGGTGCGCGAAGACCATCGCCAGTTGCTCCCACCCATGCGCCCCGTGCGCCTCGAAAAAGGCCGTGTTGGGCTTAAACGCGCAGGCAAACGCCGCCGTTTGATCGATAGCCGCACGACAGAACGCAAACAGCGGATGGCGCTCCTGCCGGAAGGTCGCAGGCAGCCGCTCGAGCTCGGGGTCCAGACCCACACAAAGCAACGAGCCCGTCGCGTCGACCCGCGCTTCGAGCTTGCGCACGGCGGCGCAGGGCTCCATCAGCGTTGCCCCCGTGCGGCCGCCCAGCCGTGCGGATCGGCCAGCCAGGCCCGCAGCTCGGCGACGCCGGATGCGTCCAGCAGACCGCGCCCAAGCGCGGCCTCAAGCACCTGCTCGAAGCTCGTTAGCGTATGCAGCTGCACACCCGCTCGCCGGAACGCCTCCTGCGCTTCGGGGAAGCCGTAGCTGATGATTGCTAGACAATCGGTCACGGTGGCGCCCGCGTCGCGCAACGCGTCCACGCCCGACAGGCTGCTGCCCCCCGTCGTCACCAGGTCCTCAACCAGCAACACGCGCTTGCCGGCGACCTCGCCGCCCTCGATGCGCGCGCGCTTGCCGTGTTCTTTGGCCTGCTTGCGCACAAACACCGACGGCCGCGCCATCGCATAGCCCAGCGCCGCGCTGTGTGGAATGCCCGCTGCCTCAATCCCCCCAATCACATCGAAGGCGAGCGTTTTTCGGGCGACCAGCGCCTCAAAGCCTTCGATGACTTGCTTCCACGCCGCCGGCCAAAACGGAAACATGCGGTTATCGCAGTACACCGGCGAGACGATCCCCGACTTGAACGTGATCGGCTCCAGCAACCGGAACCCCACCGCGCCGATCTCCAGCAGCGCTTCGGCAACGGCCTGTGCGTCCTCAGGCATGGATCGTCTCCCGCATCTCTGCATGAATTTGCTCGGCTAGCAAGGGGTTCCACATAGCGCCTGTGGCGGACATCACCGCGTCCGCGCCCGCCCTGCGGTAGGCGTGATAGTCCGCCGCCGTGTTCACCCCACCCACGCCGACCACGGTGAAGCGAAAGCCCATCTCCGCCCGCAGACGCACCAGCCTTTGCGTCATGGACAGCCCGGCCCAGCGGATGCCGCTGCCGCACACGCCGCTGCGCAGCCGACCCTCGCCCGGCAGGGCCTGCGCCCCGGCTGCATCCACCACCTCGGCCGGAATCGTGTTGATCGCCACCACGCCGTCCACCAGCGGCCCAATGCCGGCGAGCAGTCGCCGCAGCGGTTCGTCCTCAGCGAAGTACGCGATCTTGGCCAGCAGCTTCACCCCGCCTAGCTCCGCCTTGATCGCGTCCACCACCGCCGTCGTACGCTCCGCGTCAAAGCACAGCAGATGCGCCGTGCCCTCGTTTGGGCAGCTCAGGTTCACCTCGGTGAGACGCACGCCGGTTTCGCGCATCAGGCGGGCCGCCAGCGCGAAGTCGGCGATGTACGCGCCGACCCCGCCCCTCTCCGGTTGCGTGCCCTGAAAGCTGCCCACGACGACCTGCCCGGGCCCGGCGTGCGCCACGGCGTCGGCCAGGTCCGGCTGCCAGACCTCCGGACTCATCGACGGCACACCGAACGAGTTGGTGATCGACAACGCTTCGGCGCTGTAATCCCGGTGCGCTTGGAGCCGGTTCACGGTCGGATGGAGGTCACCCGCAGCATGCACCGCCAGCACGTTGGGCCAACCGTGGCTGGCCCACGCCCGTGTCCGCACCGTCTTGTACACCGGCAAATCGAAACCGAAATCGAGCGCGGCCTTTACGAAGCGCCCGTTCAGCAACGGACCCGCTGGAATCCCAAACGGCACCCGGACGGGCTCACCCAGAAACGCGCCGACGTTGGCTGCAGCGGCGTGCTCGTTCGCCGCTCGCCGCCCGGGCTGGGCGAACACGCCAAACGGCCCGCGGGCGTAGTTGCCCTCATAGCTGAGTTCCGGGTCGTAAAAAGGTATCTGGCGTAGTCGCGTCATCGCCCCAGCCCCGTTTGCCCCTATCGCCTCTGCCATCATTCGCCATTGTACAAGTGCGGGCCGACGGGCCACCCACGCAAAAGCCCTCACGCAAAGGTCGCTATGGACGCCATGAGATCCCTCCGCGTCCTTTGCGTAACCTCCGCGCCCTTTGCGTGAGCGCTTTCTCTCCCGAGCTTCCTTCACGGCTGAGCCCCGGCGCATTACGGGCTTTTTACAAATTTTCAACTGCTTTTTACGCCAACCTGCGTTGTTCTAGAAGAGCGGTCTTCAGAAACTGCGCCGCTCCCCTGCACGTCAAACAAGGGAAGCTCTAGGCCAGGCTCCTGCGGGGGCCATGCTTTACTGAATTGTGGAGTGTCAGCAAGTGATGGAACGGCGCGGATTGCCGGCAAAGACCGGCGCGCACACAAGGTGTTGGAGGAAGGTTTCGGCCCTGCTGCTGTGTGCCGTGGCCCTGGCGGGGTGCCGCGCCAAGGAGAGCGCCTCGCGCGAGGCGGCCGAGGCTCCGCCTTCCACGCCCACGGTGGTCCCCGTCGGGCAGCCGGCGCAGGTCGAGGTTCAAAACCCAGCCCAGTTTCCGCTCGTCCCGGTAGCCGTGCGCTCCACCTTTGCCACGCTCAACGTCACCGGCCAGGTGCAGCCCGACCCCGCGCACGAGGTCCCGGTGCTTTCCATTGCCAATGGTCGCGTCACCGCGCTGCATGTGGATATCGGCGACTTTGTCCGCAAGGGTACGTTGGTTATGGACGTGCAGTCGCCCGACGTCACCAACGCCTTTGACACCTACATAAAAGCCGTCAACGACGAGCACCTCACCAACGTCACGCTCACCCGCGACAAGCTCCTCTACGACAAGGGCGCGATCGCGCAATCGCAATTGCAGATCGCCGAAAACGGCGAAGCGGATGCCCAGGCCGACCTCAAGATGGCCAATCAGCAGCTGCGCATCCTCGGCGTGAACAAGGACAACCCCGGCGATACCGTGCATGTGTACGCGCCCATCTCGGGCGTGGTCATCGCGCTGAACACCACGGCGGCCGGCGCCGCGGGCCTTACTGCGACCGGTGCGGGCGGCTCGCTCACCATTGCCGACCTGTCGCACGTTTGGGTCGTGTGCGATGTGTATGAAAACGACCTCGCCCAAGTGCGCGTCGGCGAAGGCGCGGACATCACCTTGAACGCCTTTCCCGGCCAGCCGCTCAAGGGCACTATTTCCGACATCGGCGCGGTCCTCGACCCCAGCCTCCGCACCGCCAAGGTGCGCATTCAGGTGCCCAACCCCGGCAACCGGCTGCGCATCGGCCTGTTCGCCACCGCGACCTTCCATGGCGCGCAGGCGCAGAGCGCGGTGACCGTCCCCGCCGATGCGATCCTTCACCTCCACGACCAGGATTGGGTGTTTACGCCCACCAACACGCCCGGCAACTTCCGCCGGATCGCCGTAAAGACGGGGCAGGTCCTCCCAGGCAACGCCGTGGTCATCAACAGCGGTCTGCGCGAAGGCGAGCAGGTGGTGGCGAGTGCGCTCGCGCTCGAAGAAGCGACGGAGCAGTAGGGACCGATGATTCGTAAGCTCGTCGACTTCGCCCTGGACAACCGCTTCATCATCCTGGTGATCGGTGTGCTCCTCTTCATCTGGGGCGCGATCTCGTTTCACAACCTGCCCGTGGAGGCCTACCCCGACGTCGCCAACAACTACGTCGAGGTGCTGGTGCAATGGCCGGGCCGCTCCGCCGAAGAGATCGAGCAGCAGATCACCGTGCCGCTCGAGATCGCCGTCGCCGGCATCCCGCACACGTCCTCGCTGCGCTCCTTTACGCTTGCCGGCCTGAGCGACCTCAAGCTCACCTTCGACGACGAGAGCGTGAACGACTGGAACCGCGAAAAGGTGTTGGAACGTCTTTCGCAGATCACGTTGCCCGCCGGTTTGCAGCCGCAGATCGGCACCGATTGGAGCCCCGTCGGCCAGATCTACTGGTACACGCTGGAAAGCACCAACCCGGCCATTGACCCTATGGCGCTCAAGTCGCTCGAAGACTGGACGCTGGAAAAGGAGTTCAAGAGCGTCCCCGGCGTGGTCGACGTGTCGAGTTTCGGCGGCCCCACCCGCGAGTACCAGGTGATCCTCGACCCCGCGAAGCTGGTCGCCTACGGTCTCAACATCGGCGCGGTAAAGACGGCGCTGGCCGCCAACAACACCAACGCCGGCGGCTCATTCATCGAGCAGGGTGAGCAGCAGATCAACGTACGCGAGGTCGGGCTCTACAAGTCCAGCGACGACATAGCGCGGGTGCCGCTCAAGGCGCAGAACGGCACGGCGCTCACCGTGGCCGATGTGGCTACGGTCATCCAGGGACCCAAGATTCGTCTCGGCCAGATCGGCAAAGCGATCATGCGCAAAGACGGCAAGCTCGCCGACAACGACGATGCCGTCGAAGGGGTGGCGCTGCTGCAAAAAGGCGCGAACTCCGACGAAGTGTTGGAGCGCATCCACGCCAAAGTCGAGGAGTTGAACACGCGCATCCTGCCGCAAGGCGTGCGCGTGGTGCCGTTCCTTGACCGCTCCGATCTGCTGCACCTGACCACGCACACGGTGCTGCACAACCTGACTGAGGGCATCATCCTCGTCGTGGTCATTCTGTTCATCTTCTTGGGCAATCTGCGCGGTGCGTTCATCGTCGCGCTCACCATTCCGTTTGCCCTGCTGTTTGCGTCCATTTGTCTTGACCTGCGACACATCCCCGCGAACCTGCTCTCGCTCGGCGCACTCGATTTCGGCATGGTCGTGGACGGGGCCGTGGTGATGATCGAAAACATCGTCCGCCACCTCAGCCACAATCGCAACAAAGACATCACGGTCCTTGAGCAGATCCGCGAGGCCGCGCACGAGGTGCAGCGTCCCGTCTTCTTCGCCATCGGCATCATCATCACCGCCTACCTGCCCATCTTCACGCTGCAGGCGGTGGAGGGCCGGCTGTTCAAACCGATGGCTTGGACGGTCGCGTTTGCGCTGCTGGGCGCGCTCATCTTTTCCATGCTGGTTGCGCCCACGGTGGCCAGCTTCCTGTTTCGCAATGGCACGTCGGAGTGGGAAAACCCCGTGCTGCACTGGGTCACGGAGCGCTATCGCCGTCTGGTCGTGTGGCACATCCAACGCCCCCGCATGACCGCGGGCGGCGCGGTGGCAGCCATCGCGCTGAGCACGTTTCTGGTGTACTCCGGCGTTATCGGCTCGGAGTTTCTGCCGCATCTCGATGAAGGTGCCATCTGGGCGCGCGGCACCCTCGCGCCCTCGGTCGGCCCCACTGCCAGCATCGATGTTTCCAACCGCTCGCGCCAGATCATGGCTTCCTTTCCGGAGGTCAAACAGGTCGTCAGCCAGACCGGCCGCCCCGATGACGGCACCGACGCTACCGGCTTCTTCAACACCGAGTACTTCATCGACCTGAAGCCCAAGGCCCAGTGGCGCCCCGTGTTCCACCAGGACAAAAACGAGTTGATCGCCGCCATCAACCGCGCACTCGAAGTCGTGCCGGGCGTGAACTGGGGCTTTTCGCAGCCCATCTCCGACAACGTCGAAGAAGCCGTCTCCGGCGTCAAGGGCGAGCTCGCCGTGAAGCTTTACGGCAGCGACCTCAAGACGCTCGAAGAAAAGGGCGAGGAGATCGTCGGCGTCATGAGCACCATCCCCGGCGTCGCCGATCTTGGGCTGTTCCGGGTGATCGGCCAGCCCAACCTGAACTTTGTCGTCGACCGCCAGGCTGCGGCGCGCTTTGGCCTCAACGTGGCCGACGTGCAGGACGCGATTGATACCGCGGTGGGCGGCAATGCCATCACGCAGGTCCTTGACGGGGAAGCGCGCTACGACGTCACCACCCGCTACGCCGGCCCGTATCGCTCCACGCCGCAGGCCATCGGGGACATCCGGCTGGTCGCGCCCTCGGGCGAACGCGTTTCCCTGGCGCAGGTCACACGGGCCGACACCACCGACGGCGCGGAGGAGATCTACCGCGAAGGCGGCACCCGCTACGTTGCAATTCGCTACTCGGTGCGCGACCGCGATCTCGGTTCCACCGTGGAAGAAGCGATCGCCAAGGTCACCAAACAGGTGAAGCTACCCCAGGGTTACAAGCTGAACTGGGCCGGCGAGTACGAAAGCCAAAAGCGCTCATCGCGCCGTCTGCTGATCGTTCTGCCGATCACGATCCTGCTCATCTTTATCATCCTGTACAGCATGTTCCACTCCGGCAAGTGGGCCGCGCTCATCATGGCCAACGTCGCCATGGCGCCCATCGGCGGACTGCTGGCGTTGCTCGTCACCGGCACCCATTTTTCGGTGAGCTCCGGGGTGGGTTTTCTTGCGCTCTTTGGCGTGTCCGTCCAGACGGGCATCATCATGCTCGAATACATGAACCAGCTCCGCGTCAACGGTCATCCTGTGCTCGAGGCCGCCGTCCAAGGTGCCGTCCTGCGTCTCCGTCCCATCCTCATGACGATGCTTGTGGCCATGCTCGGCCTGCTGCCCGCGGCGCTTTCGCACGGCATCGGCTCGGACTCCCAGCGCCCGTTTGCGATCGTGATCGTCGGCGGTCTTATGGGCGCGCTCATCATCAACATCTTTCTGCTGCCCACGCTCTACGTCTGGGTGGCGCGCCCGACCGACGTGTTGCCCGCACCGGACAAGGGGTTCGAAGCATGAGCCGCTTGCCTCTGCCTTTTCACTTTCCACGCCTGCTCGCAACCTTCGCGCTGCTGTGCAGCGTCGCCGCGACCTTGCCCCTGGCGCACGCGCAGGCGGGTGGGGGCGGGGGCGGCGCAGCCGGCGCGGGCGCGGCCGGAGCCGCCAGCGGCCAAGGAGCCTCCGGGTCCGCACCCGGCGGCCAAACCGGCGGTGCCCACGGCGCCGCTGCGCCCGGTGCTTCCGGTGCGCAAACTGGCGCCCAGAACGGGCCACAGGCCTACGCCGCCTCTGCGTCCCCGGGCATCGATCCACGCAAGCCGCCGCCAGCCAAACCGGGTGCCTTGACCTTGCAACAGGTGGTCGAGCGCGCACGGACCGGCAACCCCACCCTGCTGTCGGCGGAGGCGAACCTCCGCGCCGTCCGGGCGCAGGAGCTCCAGGCCGCCGTGCGGGCCAATCCCTACCTCGGCATCGTCGGTACGGAGATCACCGAAACCGGTGCGAACGTGGGCAACCCGTACGTGTACTCCTTGCAGCTGTCGCGTTTGTTCGAGCGAGGCAACAAGCGCGGCTACCGCATCGAAAATGCTCGCGCGACCACGGCGCAAACCTCCGGCCAACTCCAGGACACGATCCGACAAACGGTCTTCCAAGTCCGCAGCGCCTTTACCCACATGCTGTTTGCCAAGCAATCGCTTGACCTGTCCAACGCGCAGCTCGCCGACTTCCGGCACGAGGTGGAGATTGCCAACGATCGTTACAGGGCGGGCGACCTGGGCAAGCTGGACTTCGAGCGGCTCGACCTGCAGCTTGGCACCTCTGAATCCGATGTGGTGAACGCGCGCATCGCCCTGCTGCAGGCCTCCGATCAGTTGCAAACCTTGCTTGGCGTCGCGCAGCCCTCGCCGACCTTCGACATCGCGGGCGACATCGTTCCGCCGGCGGTGATCCAAACGCGCGAGCAACTGCTGGGGCAGGCCCTGGCCGCTCGCCCCGACCTGCAGGCAGTGCAGTCCGGGGTCGCCGCGGCACAGGCGGCGTATCATCTCGCGATCGCCAACGGGACATCGGACCCGACGCTCGAGGCGGAGTACGATCGCACCCCCGAGGGCATCAACGCGAACGGCGTTCCTTACAACCAAAACACGCTCGGCTTCAACGTGAACTTCCCGCTCCGCCTTTTCGATAAAAACCAGGGCAACAAGGAGACCGCTCGCCTCTCCATTGACGCGGCGCAACTGACCGTGACGGCCACGCGCAACCAGGTGGTCTCCGACGTCGACCAGGCCTGGGTCGGCTACACGCAGGCGAAGACGCTCTCCGACCGCTTCGGCAATCACTACCTGGACGAGTCCGCCGACGTGCTTTCGATCGCGCGTTTCGCCTTCGACCACGGCGGCATCGCCCTGATCGACTATCTCGACTCCCTTCGCGATGCCCGGGCCGCCACCTCCGAAGCGCTGAACGCCTATCAGCAGACCTGGATCGCCATCCACCAACTGAGCTCTTCGAGTGCCACGGAGTTGGTGCCGTAAGCGGTAGGGGATTGTCCTACGCTGCCCCGTGCAGAGATAATTCAACAGCAAGGGAGGCGCAACATGCCGAAGATCACTGTCGACATTACGGATGAGCAGGTCCGGGTTGTGGAGCAGCTCGTCGCATCGGGCGCTTACGCAGGCAGCGGTGATGTGGTCGCCGCCGCACTTGAGGAGTTTAACCTGCGTTACCGCCTGGATCATGCCAATCCAGGCACGGTGCAGCGCCTTCGAGACCTGTGGGACGAAGGGATCGCTAGCGGTTTTGCTGGTCCGGTGGACTTCGATGAGTTGCTGCAAGAGGCTCACCGAGAACTGCAGATCCCGCTGCGCCGCACCGCATGAAACCGCAACTGCGATGGACGAATCAGGCCCGCAGAGAGCTGAAGGAGATCTACAAGTGGATTGCTAGAGACCGCCCGGCTGCGGCTAGCAGAGTCTACGAAAGGATCAAGCAACGTGTTTTGGTACTGCGGGACCAGCCCCTACTTGGCGAGAGCCGGCCAGACCTCTACCCCGGAGTTCGGGTCCTTGTGGAACATCCGTACCTAATCTTCTATCGAGCGATTCCTGATGACGAGACCGGAGCCATCGAGTCCGTGGAAATTGCGCGCATTCTTCACGGCAGCATGGATCTGTTCGACATGTTCTGAGCTCCTCGACTGCGATCGTCGAGTTCGCCAGTTCTCGTTACAATAGTACTGATGACTGAACAGACCTCCACAGCCGTCGCCGAGCCGCCCACCACCGCCGCAACCCAGCCGGCTTCCAAGCCGCACGCCACCAAGTACACTCGGAATCAGCCGTACCTTTCGCGTGTTCTCACCAACGATCGCCTCACCGGTCCGGAGAGCGAAAAGGAGACCATCCACATCGAGCTCGCCCTTGAGCCCGGGATGAGCTACACGCCCGGCGACGCGGTCGGCATCATCTCCACCAATCGCGAAGCCCAGGTGGACGACGTGCTCGAGGCGCTCGGCTTTACCGGCACTGAGCCTGTGCTTGACCACTACAAAAATCAGATCGACGTCCACGAGGCGCTCACCCGGCACCTTGGGATCGGCAAGCTGGCGCGCGGCAGCGTGAACCAGTACGCCAAGCTCTTCGGCGAGAACGTCCCGCAAGGCCTCAAGGCGCTGCAGGGCCAAGAGAACAAGGCGCTCGCGGAAGAGTACGTCTGGGGCAGGGAATTCGTCGACCTTGTGCGCGAGTTTCCCGGCGCGGTCACTGAGCCCCAGCAGCTCTTCAACGTCCTGCAACGCCTCACGCCGCGCATGTACTCCATCGCCAGCTCCCAGGCTGCGCACCCGGAGGAGGTGCACACCACCGTCCGCGTCATCAAGTACCACGCGCACGGTCTGGACCGGCAGGGCGTCTGCTCCGGCCACCTCGGCGAGCGCGCTCCCGTCGGCGGCGCCATGCCCATCTTCCTACACGAAAATAATGCCTTTCGGCTGCCTGAAGACCCCGACGCCCCCGTGATCATGATCGGCCCCGGCACGGGCGTTGCGCCCTTTCGCGCCTTTCTGGAGGAGCGCCAGGCGAGCGGCAACAAGAGTCCCATGTGGCTCTTCTTCGGCGAGCAGCGCCGCGTGTCCGACTTCCTCTACGAGCAGCAGTTCAACGCGATGCTCGCCGACGGCACACTTGCCAAGCTCCATACCGCTTTCTCGCGCGACACCGGCAAGAAAGTTTACGTGCAGGACCGCATGCAGGAGAACTGGAAGGACCTGTACGACTGGCTCGAACAGGGCGCCTATTTCTATGTCTGCGGCGACGCGAGCCGTATGGCCAAGGACGTGGAACAGGCTCTGCTCGACGTCATCGCCAAGGGCTCAAACGGTACACTCGAGCACGCGCAAGAGTATCTAGCAGGCATGAAGAAGGCCAAGCGCTACCAGCGTGATGTCTACTAACAGCCGTTAAGAACCTAGCGCCGCTATATCTCTTAGCGACCTTGGCGCAACCTTCGCGTCCTTTGTGTGAGGTTCTCGCTCGCCCTGCCATCGAGACTTTCGCGATAGCCTAACCCTCTATGCCCAGCAAACGCATCGGCGTCCATCTCGGCACCTCTGGCGGTTGCCACACCGCCGTGCAGCGCGCCGTGGACGCCGGCGCGAACACCTTTCAGATCTTCAGCTCTAGCCCGCGTACATGGAAAGCCGGCCCGGTGAAGCCGGAAGACGCGGGGAAGATGCGCGACGGCCTCCAAGCGCATGGCATCGCCCCGCTTGTGATTCACGCAAGCTACCTTATCAATCTCTGCTCCCAGACCGAAAGCGTGCGCGCGAACTCACGGCCGCCTTTCGCGACGAGGTCGACCGCGCCCTCGCGCTCGGCGCCACCTACCTCGTGCTGCACCCGGGCTCCTGGAAGGGCTTGACGCGGGAAGACGGCCTGCGCTTTGCTGCGGACAACATCGAGCGCGCGCTCAACGAGTTGCCAGGCCTGCCCTGGCAGGGAACGGCGTTCCGCATTCTTATCGAAAACACCGCCGGCGCGGAGTTCTCGCTCGGCAGCAGCTTCGAGCAGGTCGCCGATCTCGTCACGTCGCTCAAGTCCCGCGGCGCGCCCATGGGCGTCTGCCTCGATACGTGCCACACCCACGTGGCCGGCTACGATCTGGTCACCACCGAAGGTTACGAGGCTACCGTACAGCAGATCGCCAACACCATCGGCCTGGACGACGTTCGCGTCTGGCACTGCAACGACGCCAAAGCGCCCATGGGTTCCAAGCTCGACCGCCACGAGCACATCGGCGAGGGCACCCTTGGCGCTGCGGCCTTCCGCCGCCTTCTGCAAGACCGGCGCTTTGCCGACGCTGCTTTCATCGCTGAAACGCCGGTGGACGAACCCGGCGACGAGATGCGCAACGTCAGCGCGCTACGGGCGCTCTCAGCGAACTGACTTTTTTTGCTTGTCATTCCCGAAGGGAATTTGCGTTCGGGTCATTAGGACGCTACGAGGCTTTCTCCACGGACCGCAACCCCACCGCCGCGCCCACACCACGATCTTCTTTGATCGGCGCCGCGTAGGAGGACGGCACCCGCTCCGTCACAAAGCCGCTGGTATCCTTCATCGCCGCAATAGCACGGTCGTACCGTCCGCGCAGCGAGTTCGACCGGATCTCGACCATCTCCTTCAACATCTGCGACCCATCGCGCAGGTAGCTGATTCGGCTACGCTCATCGTGCCCCCACGTCACCGGCACTTCGGCGATCCTGAAGTCCAGCTTCTGCGCGATGAACAGGATCTCCGGATCGAAGCCCCAGCGCTCAATCGTTTGCAGCGGAAAGATGCACTGCGCCGCACCGCGCCGGAAAGCCTTAAAGCCGCACTGCGTGTCCCGGTAGGGAAGCCCCATCACCACACGCGTGAGGGCGTTGTAACACCGTCCAAAAAAGCGCCGGTACAGCGGTTGGTGCTTGGTTTGGCGCTGCTTGTCCAGCCAACGCGACCCGATCGCTACCTCCGCGCCGTTGTCGATGGCGCGAAACAGCAGCTCCGCCTCTTCGATGGGGGCCGACAGATCCGCGTCGGTAAACATCACAATCTCGCCCGCCGCCTGCAGCAAGCCGTTGCGCACGCTGTAGCCTTTGCCGCGGTTGCCCGGATTCTCAAACAGCTGCAGCTGCGGATAGCGCGCCATCCATCGCTGCACGATGGCGGCGGTTTCGTCGCTCGATCCATCGTCGACGACCAGCACCTCGGCATCCCAACTCCGCTCCTCGACGCACGTCAACACCCGCTCTAGCGCCGACTCAATGCGAGCGCTCTCGTTGTAAGCCGGAATGACGATGCTGATCTTCGGGGACGAATTCATAGATGTTTGCGGTTACTTTGCAGAGCGCACCTGCGCATTCTATATCGGATGCAGAATGTCTGGCACGGTCGCAAGTGAAAAAAACGGCGCCGCAGAAAGCGACGCCGTTCCTCTCACTCCAGTACGCGCATGGTTCGGGACGACCTAGCTGCGGTGCGTGATTCGCGTGATCAAGTCCTTGCCCTTTTCCATCATGCCGGTGGCTGAGCCGAGCGACTGTTCCTTTTCGCCAAACGTATCCGGTCGCCCAAAGCCCAGATTCGGCACCCCGCCCAGCGGCGACGCGATCTCGGCGCTGAACTGCCCTTTGGTGTCCGGTGCCGGTCCAGTCGTCCAACGCTGGCCCTCTTGCGTGCCCATACCGTTTACATCCGTGATCAGGAACTTATAGTTGTAGTCCTGATTTTCCATCGACTGCGGGAACGAGTTCGGCACCGGCAGGTGCGTCGGCCCAAGCTCTTCCAGCACCGCCAGCCACTGCTCCTGGTGCATGGTGTCGCGCGCGATGTTGAAGGCCAGCATCTCTTTCATACCGGCGTCGTCGGTGGCATGATACAGGCGGCAGGCCAGGGTGCGCCCAGTTGCCTCGGCGGCCACATTGCAGTACATGTCGCCCGCGATGTTGCCGCTGGCGTAGATGTGCGACATGTCAAACGGCACGCCATTGGAGTTGCCGGGGTAGGCCGAAAGCCCGGTCGACAGGATGTGGCGCATGTCCATACCGTTCAGCACGGAGCCGGCGATCGGATCGGCCGAGATTTCTTCCTGCAGCGAGACAGGCGCTTTTTCTAGGTTCATGGCTACTGCCGTCGCCAGGAACTCAATGTGCGCGATCTCCTCGGTAGCCGTGTTCAAGAGCATGTCACGGTACTTCGCTGGGCCGCGGCTGCCCCAAGCCTGAAAGAAATACTGCATGCACACCCGGATCTCGCCTTCCACGCCGCCGATGGCTTGTTGCAGCATGCGGGCAAAGATGGGATTCGGCTTGTCGACGCGAACGTTCCATTGGAGCTTTTTATCGGTGTAGTACATGGGGAGGATCCTTGGAGAGCAAGTTGCGTACAGGCTGGCGGCGGCTGGCAGGGTGGCCGCGAGCCGGGCACGGTTCCTTGGGCGTAAGAGAGTCCACGGCGGACAAAGGTTGTCGAGCGGGAACCCGAGATCGCTGTGCCGGGCCAAGCCGACTTCATTAGAATCAACAAATATGGAGCAAACCTCACAAGTGGCGAGCGTCGACGCAGGCCGCTACCATCCAGCCGAGATCGAACCCCGCTGGCAGGCCCGCTGGGACGCCGACCCGGCCCTCTACCGTGCCGACGACCCCACCTCACCCGAGGGCCAGGCCAAGCCCAAGTTCTATTGCCTGGAGATGCTGCCCTACCCCTCCGGCCAGCTCCACATCGGGCACGTGCGCAACTACGCCATCGGCGACGCGCTGGCCCGCTACATGCGCATGCGCGGCTATAACGTGCTCCACCCCATGGGCTGGGACGCCTTTGGTTTGCCCGCCGAAAATGCCGCGCTCAAGAACAACACGCCCCCGCGCGACTGGACGCTCAACAACATCGCCCAGATGCGTACGCAGATGCGCCGCCTCGGCTTCAGCTACGACTGGGCCTCGACCGAGCTCGCCACCTGCCTGCCTGACTACTACCGCTGGAACCAGTGGTTCTTCCTCAAGATGTACGAGCGCGGGCTTGCCTACCGCAAGACCTCCAAGCTGAACTGGTGCCCCAAGTGCGCGACCGTGCTGGCCAACGAGCAAGTAGTGGGCGGCTGCTGCTGGCGGCATGAGGATACACCCGTCGAACAGCGCGAAATGGTGCAGTGGTTTCTGCGCATCACCGCCTATGCCGACGATCTGCTCGGCGGCTTGGACCACATGCCTGGCTGGCCCGAAAAGGTCCGCACCATGCAGCGCAACTGGATCGGCAAGAGCGAGGGTTGCGAAGTCACGTTCCCGGTTGACGGCTGCCCCGACAACCTCACGATCACCGTCTTCACCACGCGCGTGGACACCATCTTCGGCGCGACAAGCCTCCAGCTCGCGCCCGAGCACCCGTTGATCAAGCATTGGGTCGGCTTCGACACCGAACTTGCCCCTGCCGTCGAAGGCATGATCGCGCAACAGCAAGCCGCCAAGGAAGCAGGCGACCTGGGCAACATCGAAAAGCACGGCGTCTTTACCGGACGCCATGCCGTAAACCCCTTCACCGGCGAGACCGTGCCCATCTGGGTCGCGAACTACATCCTGGCCGACTACGGCACTGGCGCCATCATGAGCGTGCCCGCCCACGACGAGCGCGACTTCGAGTTCGCCACCAAGTACGGCCTGCCCATCAAACGCGTCGTCGCGCCCAACCTGGACACAGACGACCTCGCTCTGCCCTACATCGGCGAGGACGAAGCGGTGCTGATCGACTCCGGCGCGTGGACCGGCGAAAGCTGCCTGGAGGCCCAGGACAAGATGGGGCATTACGCCGAGGCGCAAGGCTTCGGCAAGCGCACCACCACTTACCGGCTCAAGGACTGGGGCGTCAGCCGCCAGCGCTACTGGGGCACGCCCATCCCGTTCGTCTACTGCACCAACGGCCACCCGGGGCTAAACGCCGGTGACCCCGTTCCGCTGCCGGAATCAGCGCTGCCCGTCGTGCTGCCCGAAAGCATCACCATCACCCAGGAGGGCGGCAGCCCGCTGGCCAAAGTGCCCGAGTTCGTCAACGCCACCTGCCCCGTCTGCGGCGGGCCAGCGCGCCGCGAAACCGACACCATGGACACCTTCGTCGACTCCAGCTGGTACTTCTACCGCTATGTCGACGCGCACAACAGCACAGCCCTCTTCGACCCCACCAAAGCCGCTTACTGGTTTCCCATCGACCAGTACATCGGCGGCGTCGAGCACGCGATTCTTCATCTGATCTACTCGCGCTTCTGGACCAAGGTGATGCGCGACCTCGGCCTGATCGCGAACGACGAGCCCGCGGCCCGCCTTTTCACCCAAGGCATGGTCATCAAAGACGGCGCGAAGATGTCCAAAAGCAAGGGCAACGTCGTCTCGCCCGACGAGATGATCGAAAAGTTCGGTGTGGACGCCACTCGCGTCTACGCGCTCTTTGCCACCTCGCCGGACCGCGAGCTCGACTGGCAGGAGGACGGCGTCGCCGGTGTCAGCCGCTTCCTCTCCCGCGTCTATCGCCTCGCCACCAAGTACGCTCCGCAGATTCGCGCTACGGCTCCTTTTACAACTGCGTCATCTCGACCGGAGCTGACGCAAGTCAGCGCAGCGGAGAGACCCCTGTATTCCGCCCCGGCCGCGGTCGCCGCGCAAACGCCCGTCGGCACCGCGCTCCTGCGCACCCTGCACCAAACCCTCGCCAAGATCACGGAAGACTTTAATGGCCGCTGGCACTTCAACACCTCCATCAGCGCCGTTATGATCCTGGTCAACCAGATCGCCGCGGCAGAAACGCAGCTCGATGCTGGCGAGGTTCCGGCCGGCACCCTCGCCGAGTTGTTTCGCTCACTCACGCTGATGCTCGCGCCCTTTGCGCCGTTCCTCAGCGCCGAGCTTTGGGAACAGCTCGGCGGCGAAGGCGACATCATCCGCCAAGCCTTCCCGACCCCCGATCCCGGCCTCGCCAAAGAGGACGAGATCGAGATTCCCGTGCAGGCCAACGGCAAGCTCGTCACCGTCGTCTTGGTCGCGGCCGACGCGGACGAAGAGGCCCTGAAAGCCGCGGCCCTCGCCCACGAAAAAGTCGCCGCTCGCTTGCAAGGCAAGACGCTGGTCAAGACGGTTGTGGTGAAGGGCAAGCTGGTCAACTTGGTGGTGAAATAGCGTTGGCACCTGCTATCGTGTTAAGAGGAGGGCCAAAGACGATGACGAACCTGCAGCTACTCTTAACCATCGGCATCCCGAGCATTCTCATTCTGCTCACCTGGCTCTCCAACAACACCAGATTCGCCGCCATGGAAAAGCGCATCGACGGTGTCGACGGTCGGATTGACAAGCTCTCGGCCCGCGTAGATGCCCAGGGTGATTCCCATCACCGCGACATGCTCCAGATCATGCAGGCCCTCACCGGTCTTCACGAGCGCGTAGCCGTGGTCGAGTCGAAGCAACAGTAGCGGCAGTCACCGTTTCCGCATCCCGCGCCGCATGCTTACCTTAAGCCGGTCGAAGCTCATCGCCAGTCCCACGCTCACCGCAATCGCCGCTCCCAGCATCACCGAGCCGCCGTCCCAGCCCCGCAGCGGCGCTCCGTGCAGGCACACGACCAGCAGAAAAAACGGCACATGCAGCAGGTACAGCGTAAACGTGCTGTCGGCCACCAGCCGCACCCACTGCGCCACGCGCGCGGGCGTCGGCGGCACCCACCGGTCCAGGCCGAGCAACGCCGTCAGCAGCCCTAACGCCAGCACCGACCCGGTCAGGAAGTAGCTCACGCTGAAGCGGTCCAGCCAATGCAGCGTCGTGCCATGAAACGCCCCTCGCCCCCACGGGGACGCAGCCACCGCCCGCGTGAGCAGCGCCGCCCTGCCCGCCACGTCGGTGGCCTCCAGCAGGCGCCGCAGCGGCGCTCGCAGTAGTCCAAGCACTGCGGCATACAGCAGGAGGCAAGCCCCCGCGATCCACACGCCCCCACGCGTGCGGTGCAACCGCTTATAACCCTCATACAGCCCCGCGCCCAGCAGCCATATCGGAAACAACAGCGCAATGGACGGCCCCGCCGCCAGCAACAGCAACGGCACCGCCCACCAGCGCGCCCGCCCCGCAAAACACGCCAAGCCGTACAGCGCGTAGTACACGCACTCAAACGACAGCGACCAGAACGGCCCGTTGGACAACGGCGTTGCGCCCCACCCCCACCAGCCCACCGTGAAGAAGAGGTTCTGCGCCACCTGCACGGGCACCTCCGTCCACCGGAAGGGCACTGCCAGCGCCCGGTACACGCCTGGCGCGGCCCACATCGCCACGGCCTCCGTCGCCACCGTCAGCAGCAGCATCGGCGCTACCACGGAGTACATCCGCGACGCCCGATCCACCCAATATGCCCGCCCCGTCGTTACGCGCGCCACGGTCACATAGCGGATCACAAAGCCGGACAGCACAAAAAACACACAAACTGCCTGGTTCCCCGCGCGCTCCGAGATGATCGGCCCGGCCTCGACGAAGTGCAGCGGCATATGGCTCAACGCCACCGCCACTGCCGCCCCAAAGCGCAAAACATCCAGCAGCACGGAGGCGTTTCTGCCGAAAAACTCTCTTCCTTGGCGTGCGGGCATGCTGCTTGAAATTCTATCCGCCGCTTGTAGTCCCCCATGAAGCAGGGCTTCGCGACGTCCTGGAGCGCAGCGCAGCAGTGCAAAGTGCATCCCGAAGGGGCACGGCTTCCGGCCGTGCCACAAGAGGCTTCTCGGAAGGCACAGCCCCAGCCGTGCCACATAAGGGACTCCTCGAAGGGGCACGGCCTCAGCCGCGCCGTAAGGGACTCCTCGGAAGGGGCACGGCTTCAGCCGGTGCCATGAGGGACTTTTCGAAGGGGCACGGCTTCAGCCGTGCCATGAGGGGCTCCTTGGAAGGGGCACGGCTTCAGCCGTGCCATAACGGACTCCAGGCAACGCGGCTTCAGCCGCTGAGGTACGCTCGACCCTCCAGCCCAAGGCCAACGAATTGCACCCGCCGGCTACAAGCGCTCCTACTTGACTCTGCATGCAACCGCACCGGGCCCCAACCGAGACCGTAAGATGGGCATCAGGTTTCCCCATCCTCGAAGACTTCCTGCAACGCATGCATGACCACTGGTTCTAGCCACATCGCCCGCCCTGAACACACCGTCCCGCTCCGCGGCACCCAATCGCTCGTCGGCGTCATGGTCTTTGTCTGGCGGCACCCTTCGCTCACCGCCATCGAGGTCGTTTGGCGCTGGCTGGCCGCCGCCCCGCTCCTCTACGTCGCCTGGCGCACCCTCGCCCCGACGCTCAGCGCCATCCCGCTCGACACCGCCGGGCTCGAAAGCATGACCTTCTTCGAGCCGGTTCGCTCGGTGGGCGTGCTGGTCCGGCAGGCCGAGCTGTACCGCCCGGCCCTGGTGCAAACCGGGAAGTGGTGGATCCCGCTCGCGCTGTTTATCTGGGCCGTGGCCGCCGCCCTCGGCCGCAACGCGACGCTGCGCCGCGCCGACAGCTCCACTCACCCGCGCTTCGGTCCCGTAGCCCTGTTCAGCCTGCTGCGCGGCATCGCCTTCCTCGCCTTGCTTTTGCTTTGGGGCGTCGCGCTTCTGCTCGCGGTGCGCCACACCGTCCTCACCCCGGCCCGTCTCGGCCGCGACCCCAATCTCGTCCTGCTCACAGCTCTGGCCGTCGTCCTCACGCTTCTGGCGTTTCTGGTGTGGTCGCTCACGGTCTGGGCGCTGGACCTGCGCATGCTTCAAAACGCCGCCCACCTGCCACCCGCCACCCGCCAGCAACGTGCCCAGCTGCGCTCCAAGCTCACGGAAACCAACCTCGTCATGGGCATCGTGCGGGTCGCGCTGCTGGTCCTGGCCATGACCTTTTCCGCCTCGCCGTTGCCGTTTCAAAGCCAGGAGACCCAGGCCTACATCAACGTCTGGTGGATCGGTGTCGGCCTCTTCTACGTTCTCAGCTCCGACTACTTCCACGTCGTGCGCCGGATCGCGTATCTTCGGTTTCTGCAGACCATCGCCGGAGACACGGGCGCAACGCGCCGCACGCCAACGGATGTGTAGCTCGTTCCCACCGCGACCTATCCCAGAGCTTCCTCAGTGTCCCGCTCCGCCGTCGATCTGTACGCTCTGCATAATCGCGTCCAGATGTCGCTGCAATGCCTTTGCCTCCCTGTCTGTCAACGGGCGGGGCGTAGTTTCCGTCCGGTTATAGGGGCACACCGTGGCAAAGTCGCGTTCAAAGACGTAGCACACCGAACCGTGCAGCGTTGTGTCAACCGTGGCAGTCTGCTGATGGCACATGCCGGCGTCGCCGCCCTGTGCCTCGCTAAACGGCACGCCGTTGTAGATGACCGTATGGTTGCCTTGCGCATCCGTAGCAGCGCTGGCTGGCAGACGCGCGCAAGCCGCGACCGTGCTGTTCGGCACAGCGGTATAACTGAAGCGCAACGAGTTAAGAACAGTGCTCGCGTAGACGTTGCCCTGCGGGGAGAAGGCCAGCATAAGCAGTGGTTTGCCGGCGACCGGCGCAAACTCCGGTGTTTGGAGATAGGCTCCGGCGGTGTCCGGTCGCCAAACCGTCGGATACTGAAAGCTCACCCCGTGGACAGTGTCCCGGTAGGTGGTCAGATCGGCATTCCTTGACTCCGCCACCGTTGGCGCCCCCGGCACATCCGCAGCCGCAACGCTGCCCGGTAGGGCCCTCGAGCCTGCCGGCACCGTGGGAAGTCTGGAGCCGGCCGTCGGCGTGCCGCTGCGGCACCCGCTAATGACCACCAAGCCAACCAGAGCAACGATTTCCCAAAAACGCCTACCGAGCATACGTCCGATCATAGGTCCCGAAAGGTGACCGCACCTGCAAGATACACTCGACCTGTGGACCTTTCCCAGCCCGAGTTCCAGGCCGCCGTCGAGACCGCCACCATTGTCATCCTCGACTTCGGCTCCCAATACACCCAACTGATCGCCCGCCGCATCCGCGAGCTCGACGTCTTCTCCGTCGTGCTGCCGTGCACCGCGCCGCTCACCGACGTGCTCGCCCTCAAGCCGAAGGGCATCATCCTCTCCGGCGGCCCCAACTCGGTCTATGACGCGGCCGCCCCGCAGGCCGACCCCGCCGTACTCCAGACCGGCCTCCCGCTGCTGGGCATCTGCTACGGCCTTCAGTTCATGACGCACCACCTTGGCGGCCGCGTGGTCCCCGCCCAGGCCCGCGAGTACGGCCACGCCGAGGTCCACGTCACGGCGGAGTCCACCCTCTTCCACGGCCTCCCCGAGCACCTCCAAGTCTGGATGAGCCATGGCGACCACGCCGAAACGCTCGCCCCCGGCTTTCACGTCATCGCCCGCACGGGCAACGCCGTGGCCGCCATCGAAGCGCCCACCCGCCGCATGTGGGCGGTCCAGTTTCACCCCGAGGTCGCCCACACCCGCCAGGGACTTGAACTGCTGCGCAACTTCGTCGTCGACCTCTGCGGCGCCGCGCAGGATTGGACGCCCGCGCACTTCATCGAGACCACGGTCCGGCGCATCCGCGAGCAGGTAGGCCCCACCGGCCACGCCATCTGCGCGCTCTCGGGCGGCGTCGACAGCTCGGTAGCCGCGGTGCTCGTCCAGCGCGCCATCGGCGACCGGCTGACCTGCATCTTCGTCAACAACGGCGTCCTCCGCAAAGGCGAGTTCGACGCCGTGCAGACGACCATGCGCGAAGGCCTCGGCCTCCATCTGGTCGCCGTCGACGCCAGCGAACGCTTCCTGTCCAAGCTGGCCGGCGTCACCGACCCGGAACAAAAGCGCAAGCGCATCGGCAACGAGTTCATCGCCGTCTTCGACGATGAGGCGAAGACGATCTTCGAGGCCGAACGCTCGGCCGGCGAAGAAGTGGCCTGGCTTGTGCAAGGCACACTCTACCCCGACGTGATCGAGTCCGCCAGCGTCCACGGCCCGTCGCACGTCATTAAGAGCCACCATAACGTCGGAGGCCTGCCCGCGGACATGAAACTCAAGCTGATCGAGCCGCTGCGCGACCTCTTCAAAGACGAAGTGCGCCGCGTCGGTCGCGACCTCGGCATGCCCACGGCGATCCTCGAACGCCAGCCCTTTCCCGGCCCCGGCCTTGCCGTTCGTATCCTCGGCGAAGTCACCGCCGAGCGTGTAGCCATCTTGCGGGAGGCCGACGCTATCTGCGCCGAGGAGATCGCGCGCGCGCGGCTCACCACCAAGCTGTGGCAGAGCTTTGCGGTGCTGCTACCGGTGAAAACCGTGGGCGTGATGGGCGACCAGCGCACCTATGCCGCGACCTGCGCCATCCGCGCGGTAGAAAGCGAGGACGGCATGACCGCCGACTGGGCCGCGCTGCCGTACGACGTGCTGCGCGCCATCTCAAGCCGCATCGTCTCCGAGGTGCACGGCATCAACCGCGTCGTGTACGACATCACCTCAAAGCCGCCCGGCACCATCGAATGGGAGTAGCTGTATATCTCGCAGGAGACCTGTGAGCCGTGCAACTCCTGAAGAGCGCACATCATGCTCTTTGCAGACGCCGTAACCATGTCTCCCACGACTCGATTCTTATTGGAGGATTAAACCTGCTTTCGTAGTCCTGGCGCTTCCCGCTTTCTTCAAGATCGTTCTGTGTACGGCCGCCGATCACAACCGTTCGGATGTTTATGTCTTTGTTTGGGTCAACTTGAAGTCTGGAATAAGGACCCATAAAGGCGTTATGGATCCGTTCACCGCCCTCTGATCTAATCCTAGTTTGATGTACATGAATCCTAAACCGTTCTAAGGAGCGATAAACAATACCAAGGCGAGTGCGAATCTGGCCTGCAGCCTCGATGATCTTATGGTTGAACTCTTTGTAGTGGTTTGAGTTGAGAAGATTGAAATCAGCTCCTTTTACCTCGATAAGAATGACATCCATCCTCGATCGCCCGGTGAACAAGGCAAAATCAACAAATCCGTCGGCCACCGGGAACTCAGAGAAGCAGATGTACTCATCATGTGGCTGGGCATATACTTCACCAAACACCGAGAGATCAGCCTTCAGAAGGCGTTGAAGCTCCTGCTCTCCTGCGTGGTTCTGGATAGTAGTTTGAAGTCTGGACTTCGAGATCATATTTGCGCTGATCTCTAGCTTGCGAGCAATAACCTCATTACTTTCTCCAAATCTTGAATCTATAAACGGATTTTTTATGAACCGAAAGCTATCCACTTGTTGGACTATTCTCTTATTTAAGAGACTTCGGTCATCAAGTTCAGTTTTGTCGCATCCCAATATTGCAAGCGCATCCTCCCGCGCTAAGGGAGACCATGTTGTTTTAGGGTGTAAGGTCACTATATCGAAAGTCTCGTTTTTGTAATCCCCACGCTCATAGTGCTCAATGTAAACAGCAGGCTCAAAAACAAGTCCCTGTTCGACAAGCGATTGAATGATCAACTCAACCGCATTGGTCACGGATTGTCCATGGTTCTTGTTGCCCAGATCGGTCAACAGTACCACGGTGCCGGCTCCACAGATGAAAGAGCGCACCCTGCATAATCCACTGCTTACGCAGCTTCTGCCGTCATGGAAACTATGGACTATGTCGAACGTTTTCATCTCGTATCACCTGTGGATGGTCTACGACGAGCCGTCATACAGTATCATGGGATGATAAAGTGCAGCTATGCGGGTTCTCGGGCGTGTGCTTGCCGTTTGTGCCACCTTTTTCCTTGTTGGCTACGCGACAATGCATGCCCTCATCACAAAAAATGTTGCAAAGGGCGTCCCCGAGTACAGTGTTCGTCTTGGTGGAGCCATGGCCGGTCTTTTCGCGGGGGGAGCGGTTGCCAGCCTTGTTGGTATTGGATTTCTCTTTGGGGGTAAGCGGTCCGATCCGGACGATCAGGTCTGACTCAGACCGCTTCACGCCGCCCAAAGATCGCCGTTCCCACCCGCACCATCGTCGACCCTTCTTCGATCGCAACCTCGAAATCCCCGGACATGCCCATGGACAGCTCGGTCAAGTTTGGGAACCGCAAGCAATGCTCCTCGCGCAGCGCGCGCAGCCGCCGAAAATACGGCCGGGCCAGCTCGCCACTCGCATCCAGCGGCGGCACGGTCATCAGACCGGATAGCTT
Source organism: uncultured Acidobacteriaceae bacterium (assembly GCA_964245045.1). Classification (GTDB taxonomy): domain Bacteria; phylum Acidobacteriota; class Terriglobia; order Terriglobales; family Acidobacteriaceae; genus Granulicella. Next base: position 35,005 of record CAXTLD010000010.1, read on the forward strand.
CAGGTGAGGCAGCGGCGCGATCGCCTCCAGCAGCTCGCCCAGCGCCTCCGGGGCCACGCCGTGCTTGCTCTCCTCCGTGGAAAGCTTCACTTCGATGAGCACCGGCAACACGCGGCCCAGGGCAGAGGCCGCCGCGTCGAGCCGGGTTGCCGTCTTCGCTGAATCCAGCGTGTCCACGGCGCTGAACAGCTCCGCCGCCTTTGCGGTCTTGTTGTTCTGCAACGGGCCAATCAGGTGCATGTCGAGCCTGGGCAATTCGGTGAATTCCGCTGCCTTGCCCTGCATCTCCTGGATTCGGTTCTCGCCGAATAAGCGCTGCCCGGCGGCGTACGCCTCGCGGATGGCCGCGACCGGGTGCGTCTTGCTCACGGCCATGAGCTGCACCTCATGCGGGAAACGGCCAGCACGGGCGCAGGCCGCCGCCAACTCCGCGCGCACCCGTTCCAGATTGGCCGCAATGCTCACCGTTTCAGTGTACGGGATGAACGCAGGCCGAAGTGTTGCATCCACTTCGGTGTTTTGCCCGTCTCAAAGGACGGAAGCGCTGGGCCTTGCGCGAGGCAACTTCCTCCCTCGCGCGGGGTCATAGCCGCTGTACGCTTTTGCAACCAGGAGTTTCAACCCGATGTCCATGTCGTCTTTGCTCTGCCCCCCTTTGCGCCGCAGCCTTGCGCTGGCTGCCTTTGCCGGCGCCGGGCTGGCTCTTGCCGGTGCCCAAACCCCTGCGCACGACACCCAAACTGCGGCTCCGCTGCTACCCGCCAGCGTGCAGCCGCTGAGCTTTCAGACCGCGGCCGTGCCCACCTTCAGCAGCAGCCTCGAAGCGTTCTCTTCATCCTCGGCCGAGCCCTATAACCCAGCTCAAACGGCGCAGATGCAACTCGCTTCGTTGGACAAGGTGCTCGCGCTGCCGGATACGCACATGCAGTACGGCCAGCGCCGGCGCTACGGCGCGCCCCGCTACCGTGGCGGCAACACCAACGCCGACGGCTCGGAAAAGTACACCGCCTATGCAGGCGGGGGCATCACCCTCCCCGTGGGAGATTTGAAGAACTACGACACCCCCAGTTGGGGTCTTCAGGTCGGCGCCGGGCGCAACTTCAACAAGAACTTTGGCGTGAACCTTGAGTTCGACTGGGATGAGTTTGGCCTTCAGGGCAACGTCCTTACCCAGCAAGGTTTCGTCGAGGATCCGCTGAACCAATACAGCCTTCAGGGCAACACCGACGGCTATAGCCACATCTGGTCATTGTCTCTGCAGCCGATCTACAACATCAAGAGTGGCGAGGGTCTCGGTGCTTATATCACGGGCGGTGTCGGCTTCTACCACAAGATCACCACGTTTACGACCCCTGAGGTTGGCTGCGATCCGTATTACTACGAGATCTACGGTGTATGTATCGCTATCTCGGCGAACCAGCCGTTTGACAGCTACACTTCGAACGCTCCCGGTGTGGATGTAGGCGCGGGCTTCACGTACAAGTTCTCTCGCTTTGCGAACGAGCGCTTTTATGCGGAGGTTCGTTACGTGGACATGTTCAATCAGCAAAAAGCCGGTATCGACGGGAGCACTTATAACAACTACGCTCCCACCTACAACTATCCGACCTCTAACCTGTACCCTGCCAACAGCCACCGCTCGTCCTATCTACCGGTGAAGTTCGGCATCCGCTTTTAGCACACCGGGAGTAAAACTCCTACAAGAAAAGGCCCGCAGCCAAAGCGGGCCTGTCTTTTGTTGCCCAGAAGCAGCTACACACCCACCGGATACGGCTTCTCATGCAGGCTCTCGCCCTCCGTCGGGGCCTTGCGTTCGAAAAGACCCTGCAGCAGGCTCAACGAGCCGGTGTACCAGTAGCCCAGAACAAACAACAGCAAGAACGGCACCGTAAAGAAGTTTTCGGTAGTTACGGCGTACCACACTGTCCAGGCGAAGTAGCAGCCGATGGCGATCTCGATCCAGGGAATGATGCCGAGCCGTTTGCGGTACTTCTTCGCCTGGGAGGCTTCGCCCTTCTTCTGTACACGGTACTTGGGCGTACGGGCAAAGGCGCTCTTAATGCCGAACAGCGCTTCCAGCACGGCCTTGGTATTCGTGATAGCAAGCCCCGTTCCCATCGCCATGAGAAACGGAAGATAGATGACGGTCTTCCACCAGCTGCGTGGGAAGAGCTCTTTCTGGCTAACCATATAAAACGTCGACACAGATGCCGTAGAAGCGAGAAAGAGGGGCAGATCGATCAGCAGCATCTGCAACGGGCCCTGCCACGAGCGAATAATCATCGCCGGCATCAGCAGCGTGGAAAGCACAATCATTAACGGGTAACTGATGTTAGCCGTGAGGTGATACCAGGCTTCGAGTTTGGTATGGAACGGCGCATCCGAGCGCAACACGAGCGGCAGGATCTTTTTGCTGGTTTGGATCAGACCCTTGGCCCATCGTGCCTGCTGCGTCTTAAACGCAGTCATCTCGATGGGGAGTTCGGCGGGACACTCCACATCCTGGAGATACTTAAATTTCCAGCCCCTTAACTGCGCCCGGTAACTTAGGTCGGTGTCCTCGGTGAGCGTGTCATGTTGCCAGCCGCCGGCCTCTTCGATGGCCTCGCGCCGCCACATGCCAGCGGTTCCGTTGAAGTTGAAGTACACGCCCGCTCGCGCGCGCCCGCCGTGCTCCAGCACAAAGTGCCCGTCCAGCAAGATGGCCTCAACCTGGGTGAGAAAGCTGTAGTTGCGGTTCAGGTGCGTCCAGCGTGTCTGCACCATGCCGATGCCGGGCTCGGCGAAGTGGTGCACGACGCGTTCGAGCCAGTCTGGGGCGGGCACGAAGTCCGCATCGAAGATGGCCACCAGATGCCCCTTAGCCGACTTTAGGCCTTCTTCCAGCGCGCCCGCCTTGTAGCCGTGTCGGTTGGTGCGATGGAGGTAGTGAATCGGCTGCGGTGGGAGATCGTCTGTGCCAGTAACGTAGCGGGCCACAACGCCGGCGGCGACCGCCTGCGTCTCGTCGGTGGAATCATCGAGCACCTGAATCTCGAAGCGGTCGCGCGGGTAACGAATGCGGCAGCAGGCATCGATGAGCCGGTCCACCACGAACTGCTCGTTGAAGATAGGAAGCTGGATGGTGACGAAGGGCAGGTCGCGATCGGCAAAGCGCGCGGTCGGTTCGGTAGAGTGCGAGGCGTTGCGCTTGTTGCGGAAGTACAGCCAGACCAGCTGGTAGCGGTGCAGCCCGTAAAATGCCAGGATGACCATGACCACGAAGTAGGGAACCAGTAGCGCAACGTCGAAGCCGTTCCAGCGGTACGCATGCCGAAACGTGCGGTCGGCGTAGTGCGTCTTCCAATAGTGCCCGAGGCCACGAGACACGAAAACGGCGAGCGCATTCAGGGAAGGATGCAGGGGCGAGCTCCAGGGTTCAGGGCGAACGCTCCCATTCTACCGAGCCCGCACCGACGCGGAATGAGCTGGTGCTCTAAGTGCTACGCGGGAGATGAAGCGCCAAAGCGAGGGATGGCGGAGAGTGGGGGATTCGAACCCCCGATAGAACTTTTGGTCCTATAACGGTTTAGCAAACCGCCGCCTTCAGCCTCTCGGCCAACTCTCCAGCACGGGTGATGATGCCCTCATTCTATCCTGAGCGTTCGCACACGCACAATCTCCGCGGCTGCGACTTCCGTGGGGTCGCGGATGGCTGCCCCTTTGGACTAGTGAAGACTAGGCGGCGCCGGCGGATGCTTTTGCCTTTTTTAGAAAAAAGGCCATCGGAGCGCAGGCGATGCAAAGAAAGCCGAAATCGCGCAAAACGTCCACGTAGGCGTAGGCGGAGGCCTGGTTGGTGAGCGAGTTGCTGGTGAGCTCATACGCGCGCAGCGTAGCGATGCGTGGGCCGGCGTGAAGGGCCATACTCTGGGTGTAGCCGCTGATTTGGCGGCGCAAAAGCCAGCTGGAGCCGCTGAACCAGTGCAGCAATTCAAAGCGATGGGCCTGCAAGTGGCGCTGCGAGATGGTGTTGGCGACCGAGATGCCGATGCTGCCGCCCACGTTGCGGAGGAAGTTAAAGATCCCGCTGGCGTTGCCGGTCTCGCTCTTGGAAAGGGTGCCCAGGGCGACCTGGGAGAGCGGGACAAAGATCATGGAAAGGCCGACGCCGGATACGGTCAGCGGCCAAAAGAGAGACGTCGGGGCAATTTGCAGTGTGAGATCGCCCAACCACAGGCCGGAAACACCCAGAACGCCGAAGCCGAGGGCGATGATCCAGCGAGGGTCGAACCGGGACACTGCCGCGCCAACCAGAAGTGCGGCTGCAAACGAGCCAAGGCCGCGCGGGCTGACCGCAAGACCGGAGCGGGTGGCCGAGTAGCCGAGCAGGTCCTGGTAGAAGACCGGGAGGATGGTAGTAAGGCCGTACAGGACCGCGCCGAGACAAAAGACGAGAAAGCTGCCCCAGGCCAGGTTGCGATCGGCAAGTGCGCGAAGGTTGACGAGCGGTTTTGCGGCCCGCAGCTGGTACACGATGTAGGCCACGAAAAACACCACACAAAGAATGACGCCCGCGGTGATGCGGATATCGCCGAACCAGTCCTGCTCCTGCCCTTTGTCGAGCACATACTGCAGGCAGCTGATCCAAATGCCGAGCAGACCAAAGCCGACGCCGTCGAACTTGCCGGGGTTGGCGTTCTTCATCTCCGGCGGGTCTTCCAGGACGCGGGACTGAAGGAGCACCGCAAAAATGCCGACGGGGATGTTGATGTAAAAGGCCCAGCGCCAGGAAATGGCATCGGTGAGGTAGCCGCCGAAGGCCGGTCCAATCACCGGAGCGAGAACGACACCCAGAGCGTACAGGCCGAGGGCCTGCCCTTGCTTTGCCGGCGGGAAACTTTCGATCAGGATGGCCTGCGCCAGCGGCTGTAGCGCGCCGCCGCCCGCCCCCTGCAGCGCACGAGCGGCAAGGATAAAGCCGAGCGAAGGCGCGATGCCGCAAAGAAAGGAAGCGAAGGTGAAAACGCAGAGCGAGAAAATGAGGTAGCGCTTGCGACCGAAGCGCTCGGCGAGGTAGTTACTGGTCAGTAGGAAGGCGGCGTTGGCGACGAGGTAGACGGTCAGGACCCACTCGGCCTCGTCGGTGGTGGACGCTGTCGACCCGGCGATATACGGCACCGCGACCGACGCGATGGAGGTGTCCATCACCTCCATAAACGTGGCGATCATCACCGCCACGGCGATGAGCCAGGGATTGACCTTGGGTTTACCGGCCATAAGCGGGGCACTCCGGGCGAAGCGCCGCCGGCTGGCGTGACGGGCCGACCATAGAGAGAGAGAGCGTCACTAGCGTGTCCAAACCTTGGGTTCCGTGCTCATGCCGGGCGCCAGGCGATCGAGATCGTGCTGTCCGGGACGAAAGCGGATGCGGACCGGTAGGCGCTGGACCACCTTGACGTAGTTGCCGGTCGCGTTCTCCGGCGGCAGCAGGCTGTAGATGGCGCCGGTGCCGCCCGGCAGTGCCTCCACCCAGCCCTCGAAGTCCTCTTTGAGCGCGTCCACGTGAACCGTGACGGACTGGCCGGGCCGCATGTTGACGATGGCGGTCTCTTTGAAGTTGGCGGTCACCCAGATGTCGTTGGTCTGGGTCAGGGCGAAGAGCTCTTGCCCCGCGGTGACCTGGTCGGCGAGCTGCACCTGTTTGTCGCCGATGATGCCGTCCTCTGGGGCGTAGATGCGGGTGTACTCGAGGTTCAGTTCGGCCTGGTCGGCCTGGGCGAGCAAGGCTTTGGCGTTGGCCTGGCGCTGTTCGAGCGTGGCGCGCTGGATGGCGATCTGGCGAGGCAGGTTCGCCCGAGCCTGTCGGAGCTGATCCTGCGCAGTTTCGACTGCGGCCTGGGCGGTGAGGACCTGGGTGGCGTTGGCCTCGGCGGTTTCACGGCGCGAGCTGACGACGGCGGCCTGGGCGCGCTCATTGGTGGCCTGCTGATCGTACTGCTCGCGGGAAACCTCCTCCTTGACGACGAGGAGGCGATAACGTTCTTCTTCCCGCGCCGCATTCATTTCGTTGGCCTCAGCCTGATGGAGGTCGGCCAGCGAAGACTGGTAACGCCCCTGCGCGGCGGCCACGTTGGCTTGGGCGCTCTGCACGTTGAGCACAGCGGTGGATACCTGGGTGGACTGCGTAACGGAGGTGATGGGAACGTTTGGCTCCTGGGCGGCGACGGCGGCCTGGGCCTGCGAGAACTGGGCGACGTTGTTTTCTTTCGCGACCTGGTTGTCGCGAGGGTCGATCTGCACCAGCAGCTGACCCTTTTTCACCCGGTAGGTGTTTTCAACGTAGACCGCGGTGACAAAGCCGGCGATGCGCGGAGAGATGGGATCGGTGTGGCCGTCCACAAAGGCGTCGTCGGTGGTCTCGTAGCTTCCGAGATAGCGGAATTCCAGAGCTCCCAGAATCACCAGCAGGATCGCGCCAAGGACGATACCCAGGGTAACGAACGGGTGCTCGCGAACCCAGTGCCGGGTACGTTCCTTGGCGGGCGGCTTTGCGGATGCTGGCTCGGGTTCAGCCTCGGGCTTCGCTTGCTCCTCGCCCTCTTTGCTATCGCCTGCTTGCGCTTCTTTGGCGCGTAGTTGATCGAGTTCGGCGCGCAGCCGGGTCTGCTCGTCGTACAGCATGCGCAAGGCGAGGTCGGGGTGGGGGTCGCCGGTCTGCTGGGGAAAGTTGGGGGGTGTGGTGTCGGGCATGGCTTATTTCCTGAGCAGTAGAGGAAGGGTCTGTTCCGCGTTACCCATGGCCCGCGCGAGGGCGACCTTGGCGAGGTTGTGCGAAAATACAGCAGAAATCAGGTCGTTGTCTGCTTGCACGACGGTTTGTTGGGATTGGACTACCTCCACCGTGTCCGTCACGCCGGCCAGAAAACGGTCGCGGGACTGGGTGAGGGTCTCGTGCGAGAGCTGCACGTTGGATTGGGCCACCGTGACCTGATCGGCGGCGGCGTTGAGATTGATGAACGCCTGGCGGACATCTTGATCGGCCTGCGCATAGGTGTTGGCGAGCTCGGCTTTGCGTTGGTTCAACGCAGCGTGAGCCTGCTGCTCATCGGCTCGAATGCGGCCGCCTTCGTAGAGCGGGATCGTGAGCGTGCCGTAGACGTTGTACACGCCGGTCGACTTGTGCGTGGGGGTGACGCCGGCGCCGCCGAAGTCGGCGTTGACGTTGACGGTAGGGAGACGCTCGGCGCGGGCTGCTCTGACATTGTTTTCTGCGGCCTTCAGGCTGAAGCCCGCGGCCTGCACGTCGCCGCGGTCCGTTTGTGCCCGCTGAAGGGCGGCAGCTTCGGTGAACCCGGACAGCGGGACGTAGCCGAAGTCGTCCGCGGTGTTAAAGGCCTGCCCGAGTGGAAGCCCGACAATGCGGGCGAGCTGGAGTTTCTGAGTATCGACGTCTGCCTGCAGGGAGCGCAAGCGTTGCTGGTCGGTCTGGTACTGAACCTGCGCGCGGTCGCGGTCGACCCGGGCCGCGAGGCCGGCTGCAAACCGGTCGGCGGCCTGCTGAAACGAGGCTCTGGAGTTTTCGACCTGGCCGCGCGCCGCAACTACGCGAGCGTTAGTAGAGAGCAGTTGAAGATAGGTGCCCGCCACCGCGAGCACAATCAGGTCGCGCGTGTTGCGCGCGGTAACGAGGCTGGCTTTCAGGCTCTCCGAAGCGGTGCGGAGCGAATCGAGCTTGACCATGTCGAGAACGGTCTGTTGTAGGCGCACGCGAGCGTCAGCGTAATTGAAGATGGTACTTTCAGGGATGCTGGGAATCGAGATGCCGACGGTGTGGAGGTTTTCGCGCTCGAACACCTCCGACGCGCCGATGTTCAGCAGTGGTAGCAGGCCGCTCTTGGCCAGAGCGCGCGCAGAGTCTGCCTGCTGTATGGAGGCAGTCTGCTCCACCGTCCCAAGATTAGCGCGCAGGCCAAGAACGAGTGCCTGCTGCAGGGTCAGGGCGAGAGGCGTGGGCGAGGCTAGCCCGCCCGGAACGCTGCCCTGAAACGGTGGGCCAACAGTGATGGTGGAGGTGAGGACATCGGTGCTGCCGGTACCCGTGCCGGGAGCGGTCTGCTGCGTAACGGTGACGGCGTTGGTGGGAAGCGTGGCGCCGGAGAGAGGAAGCGGCGTGGGGCTGCTCGGGCCGGTAATCTGTTCTGTGGGTGTCTGGGCCCGCAGCGGAAGTGCGCACAGCACTGCCAGCGCCAGGTTCCGGAGCCATGGGCCCGACTGAGCCCGCGTGCGAATTGTGCCTCGTACATTGACAGCCAACGGCAAACAGCGCCGCGGCATGCCAAAAAGCGCATCGTGCCGCACTGATCTTTTCCTTGCGAGCTTGGATGCTGGAAGTGTGGCGAAAGATGCTGAAAGGCTTGGGTGAATCGTTAGACGCGACCGCTAAGCTCCGTTGGCGGTGCTGTTGGGGGGTCTACGGCAAGAACATTGTTCACGTAGCCCTCGGACCCCTTGTAGGAAACGATCTGGCCTGGGTTACCCAGGACGACGGCTTTGCTGGGCACATCGAAGTTGACGTACGCGCCGGGGGCAATCAGGGCGTCGGCCCCGATCCTGACCTGTCCCACGATGATGGCGTGCGCTCCCACCCAGACGCGGTCTTCCAGCACCGGGGCGCCCTTGCGCGCGCCGCGGCTGGTGGCGCCAATCGTGACCCCCTGCGCGATGTTGACGTTGGCCCCAAGAACGGCAAAGGGACTGATGACCACACCCCCAAAATGGCCGATATACAAGCCTGGACCGATAACCGTGTTGGGTGAAATGTCGAAGCCGTAACGGAAGCGGTACCGATGCAGCAGCGCACGGTGAAACCCATACGGCAGCAAGCCCGCGCCGCGTTTACGAGGGGCGTAGAACGCGACCTGGCGCAGGTGGTAGGTGAACCGAAACCCGGGCTCACGCCACCACGCATCGCGAAAGGCACGCCCGCCCGTTACAGCACGGTAGCGATACAGATCGGCACTCACAACAGATCTCAAGCTCGGTTCCACGGTACGTCCCCGGCACCTCTGAACGCGACTGATTCTACCGCTTGCCTTCGCGAATCGACGTATCCGTGTGTGCTGCCGCCATCAGCGGTTGCGAGATGCCGTGATCTCCGGTTTGCGGCATAGGCATAGAATTGCGCACAGCCTGCAGAGCAGGCTCAACTCAGTACGGAGATCATCATGCACGTCAATGATGCTGGAACCAATGCGAACGATCAGACGATCGGCAACGGCGGAGAACTTCACCAAGTAGCCGGCGGCACACACCCGGCCATGAGCGGTCAAACCGGGCTTATCGTCTCTGACGATGAGAACTCCCTGCGCGCAGGGGAGCGTGGACCCACGTTGATCGAGGACGGCTTCTACCTCGAAAAGACGCAGCACTTCGACCACGAGCGCATCCCGGAGCGGGTAGTGCATGCACGCGGCTTCGGCGCACACGGTTTCTTTGAACTCACCGACTCGCTCCAGGGCATCTCGCGAGCGCGCGTTCTGACGGAAGTCGGCAAGCAGACCCCGCTGTTTGTGCGCTTTTCTACGGTGGCGGGCAACAAGGGCTCCTCCGACATGGCGCGCGACGTGCGCGGTTTTGCCGTGAAGTTCTATACCAAGGAAGGGAACTGGGACCTGGTGGGCAACAACATCCCCGTCTTCTTTATTCAGGACGCGATCAAGTTCACCGACCTGATCCACGCCGCCAAGGCGGAGCCGGATCGTGGTTTTCCGCAGGCCCAGACGGCTCACGACAACTTCTGGGACTTCGTCTCGCTGATGCCGGAAAGCACGCACATGCTGATGTGGATCATGTCCGACCGGGCGATTCCACGCTCGTTCCGCATGATGGAGGGTTTCGGGGTGCACACATATCGCTTCCTGAACGAGGCGGGCGAGTCCACCTATGTGAAGTTCCATTGGCGCCCGAAGCTGGGCATGCAGTCGGTGGTGTGGGACGAGGCGTTGAAGATCTCCGGCGCCGATCCTGACTTCCATCGGCGCGATCTTTGGAACTCAATCAACGAAGGCAAGTATCCGGAGTGGGAGCTGGGCGTGCAGCTCTTCGACGAAGCCTTCGCCGAGAAATTTGCGTTTGACGTGCTGGATGCAACCAAGCTCATCCCCGAGGAAATTTTGCCGCTGCGCATTATCGGGCGCATGGTGCTGGACCGCAACGTGAGCAACTTCTTTGCCGAAACCGAGCAGGCCGCCTTTTGTGTGCGCAACGTGGTGCCCGGCATAGACTTCACCAACGACCCGTTGCTGCAGGGGCGCATTCCTTCCTATGTGGACACGCAGCTCACCCGACTCGGCGGACCCAATTTCATGCAGATCCCTGTGAACCGGCCGCTTGTGCCCGTGCGGAACAACCAGCGCGACGGGCACATGCAGATGTCGTTGCAAACTGGACGCGTGAACTATTCGCCGAGTTCTTTGCAGCCGGACTCGCCGCGACAGGATCCGCAACAGGGCTTCACCAGCTTCCGGGAAAAGATGGAAGGCCACAAGTTGCGCATACGGGCGGCGTCGTTTGCGGATCACTACTCGCAGGCGCGGCAATTCTTCTACTCGCAAACTATGCCGGAGCAGAACCATATCATCTCGGCGTTCATCTTCGAGTTGAGCAAGGTGGAAACCCTCGCGATACGCAAGCGTTTGGTGTCGCAGCTCGCAGCCGTGGACCCAACCATCGCGCAACGTGTGGCCAAGGGCCTTGGACTGGAGACGCTCCCCGAGCCGTTCCCGACGGCGACCCCCGCACGCACGGATCTCGCACCGTCGCCGGCACTAAGCATTCTGAAAAAGGCGGTGCCCACGGTGAAGGGCCGCAAGATAGGGTGTCTTGTGGCGGACGGAACGGATGAGAGGCTCGTGATGGCCCTGAAGCTCGCGGCGACGCAGCAGGAGGCAGACTTCGCCGTCATCGCGCCCAAGGTGGGCGGCGTTCCGGGCGCGGGCGGAACGACCATCCAGGGCGATTTCCAACTTGCGGGCGGATCGTCTGTGCTCTTCGACGCGGTGTATCTCCTGCTTACGCCGGAGGGGAGCAAGATGCTCACCAAGGAGTCGGCGGCGGTCGCGTTTGTCGCCGACGCGTTCGCCCACCTGAAGGTGATCGGGGCCACGGCCGGCGCGGCGTCGCTGCTCGCGCGGGCCGGCGTGCAACCGGACGGCGGTGTGCTGGAAGGGGCGCAACCGGAGGCGTTTCTCCACGCCGTGGCGCAGGGCCGTATCTGGTCGCGGGAGCCGGACGTCCGGACCATCTACTGAGGCATGGGTACCTGAGTGGCAGAGCTCACCGGAGTTCTGCCACTTCTTTGCACGCTTCCCAGGGCCGGGCCAGCCGAGCCACAGCGGAAATTACCAAACTGGCGTGACCGGCGTGTTTATCGTTCCCGTCAAAGAATGCGCGGTCGGACACGGATCGTCTCGTTATCCAGCATGGAAGGTGCAAGAATGTTGTTGTCCTTCTTTGGTGCGAGTTTGTAAACGTGTACGGAACCGACTTTTTGTCCTTCAGCTTTAGGAGAGCATCGCATGATGCTGTTGTTGTGGATTGCCCTCGTAGTTTTGCTCGTGCCAGTTTTGGGCTTGCTGTATCAAGCAATCGGGTCGCGGTATGATCGTAGGCGGTTTCTTCGGCTAGGCCGTCTGGTGGACATCGGCGGGCGACGCCGCCTCTTCATGATGGAGATGGGCGACGGGGATGGCCCATCGGTCATTTTTGAGTCAGGGATCGGCGCCACCAGCCAGAACTGGGCGAAGATCCAGGAAGCCGTGAGCCAGTTCGCGCACACGGTGTCCTACGATCGGCTGGGCCTGGGTTGGAGTACGCCGGCGGTCTCGGAGCGCATTCCGTCGAAGGTGGTCGAGGAGTTGCGGGCCATGCTGCAAGCTGCCGGCATCGCGCCACCGTACTTGCTCGTGGGGCATTCGTTTGGGGGCCTGGTAGTGCGGTACTTCGCGGCGCATCACCCCGACGAGGTGGTAGGGGCGTTGCTGGTGGACGCCATGCGTACCGACGAGTGGCCGCCCGTGGACGAGTCGCAGCGTAAGCTGTTGGAGCGCGGCGTGCAGCTGACGCAGTGGGGCGTCCCGGTTGCCTATTCGGGGCTGGCTCGACTGACCACGACGTCGTTCTTTCGAGGGTCCGGCAGGTTTACGAACCTCTTCACGCGCGCAACGGGCGGGCACAATGTGCTGGAGCGGGTGACGAGCGAGTTGAACAAGATGCCGCCTGCGGTGTGGCCGATCGTCGCCGCGCACTGGTCCAATCCGTCTTACTTCCGTGGCATGACGGCGCACATTCAGGGTGTTCCGGGCACCGTGACGGAAATGCTCCATGCGAAGCCGATCGCGGACATCCCGGTGGTGTTGCTGACGCCGGGGCACCCCAAAGCCATTTCCGACGCGGACCTCCGGAAGATTGGTCCGGATGCCGAGCAGCGGATCGCAGAAAAAAGCGGGCACTGGGTTCATCTCGATGAGCCGGAGTTAGTCATTGAGCAAATCCGCGAGATGATCACGACCGTACGGGCCGGGGCCTCTGCTGACTCGGTCCTCGAAGAGAGTGTGTTGGCCGATTGAGCGCCCCACTATTGGAAGTACGGAACCTGCGCAAGAGCTACGATGAAGGTCGCATCGAGGCTCTTCGGGGCGTCGACCTCGCCATCGGTGCGGGTGAGTTCGTCGCGATCAGCGGTCACAGCGGAAGTGGAAAGTCCACGCTGCTGCAGTTGCTCGGCGGCCTTGACACCCCTACGAGCGGAGAGGTGCTGTACCGCGGAGAACGTTTGGGCTCTGCCCTTAGCCTCGACACCTATCGTCGCGACCATGTGGGATTCATCTTCCAATCGTTCTATCTGTTGCCGACGCTGCGTGCGGTTGAAAACGTGCAGGCGCCCATGCTGTCCACGCAGAAACGCAGCGGCAACCGCGAAGAGCGTGCCGAGGCACTGCTGCGCGAGGTTGGGCTCGAAGCCCGGATGCGTCAGCTTCCCAACGAGCTCTCCGGTGGGGAACGGCAACGTGTCGCAATTGCGCGCGCGCTGGCCAATGAGCCTTCGATTTTGTTGGCCGATGAGCCGACAGGCAACTTGGACAGCGCCAATTCCGCGCGCATTATGGAGATCCTCACGGGCATTCAGAAAGCACGCGGCATGACGCTAATCGTCATCACCCATGAGGACGAGATCGCGAACTCCGCGCCGCGTCACATCCGCATCCATGATGGAAGGGTTGTGGCATGAGATTTGTTTCCCTAATCACCGCGGCAACGCTGTTTGCTACGACGAACGCCTACGCCGCAGATGCGCCGGCACTGGTGGTCGCTGCACGCCAACGCATTGAAACGACCGACGCTCGTGGCACGGGACGTCTGGTCCGCGTAGACGCCGGCGGCAACCGGATCAGCAACAACATCGCCCTCAAGGCGCACTGGTTTCCGGAAGGGTTGCGGGTGCTGCTGGAGGTGATGCCCTCGCGGTCACCGGCTTCGCCGCAAAATCCGGGGCCAGATGCGCGCGTCCGGATCCTGTTCGAGATGCGTCCTGGTGGTCAAAACACCATCCGGGTGTTCCATCCCGGCGAGTCCGCGCCAACTACGTTGGCGTTCGACAAGTGGGGCGAGGGCGTTGCGGGCAGCGACTTCAACTATGAGGACTTTCTCCAGTCGGAGTTCTACTGGCAAGGCCAAACACTTCTGAAAAGTGCAAGGTTCGGCAACCGTGATTGCGATGTGCTGAAGAGTACACCGGGCCCCGCGAACCGATCTCACTACGCTGAGGTCCAAACCTGCTTTGACCAAACAACCGGCTATCCCATCCACGCGGAGAAGACGCTGAAGGGTGCGCCGACCGTGAAGGACTTCACCTCGCTCGGCCTTACTCAATCTGGAGGAGTCTGGACAGCAAGGCAGATGGAGGTGAAGGTTGCCGGCCGCCCCGGATCGACGCTACTCCTGTTTGAGCGCGGAAGCACAAAAGCGAAACTCTCTGCGAAGGACTTCAGTCCCGAGCAGATTGCTCGATTTGACGATCATCCGTGAGTTCAGTGCATGTCTTTGGCGAAGCGTTCTTGTAGGACCCGCCTGAGAAACTTGCCGTTGTGGTTTTGCGGAAGCTCTCCGGGAGCAAGGATCCAGATGCGGCGGGGCGCCTTGTAGGCAGCCAGGTTTGATCGGCACCAAGACAGCAGCTCGGACTCGTCGCAAACAGCCTCAGGCTTTAGCTCCACCGCGGCGACGGGGATTTCGCCTTTGTCTTGATGCGGCAATCCGAACGCGACGGCGCGGGCCACTGCATGATGAGCCAGCAAGGCTTCTTCCAACTCGCGAACGTACACGGAATAGCCGCCCGACTTGATGACGTCTTTGCTGCGGCCAACGAGCCGGATCAGACCGAAGCGATTGCGCGTGGCCAGGTCTCCCGTACGCAACCAACCGTCCTTACTGAGAAGGCCATCGGCGTCGCTCTTGTCTTTCCAGTAGTGCGGTGCGAGACCGCGGCGAAAGATCTGACACTCACCGGCAGTGCCCGCCCGCACAGCGTGTCCATTCTCGTCGACCACACGGATGCGAAACGGCGGCACAGGAAAACACAGGTCGCCGCTGCCGCGCAGCCACGGCAGCTCCACACCCATCATGGCGAGACCGCCCAACTCCACCATGCCGTAGCCGTTCAGCAAAATGGGTGGAACACGCCAACGGCCGAGGATGCGATACAGCGCGCCGAACTGCCGCAGACGCAAGCGAACGTCGGAAGGTAGATGATCGCTTGCGGAGAGCCATACACGCACACTGGCCAGGCGTGCAGGGGCAGGGTTGCTGTGGACCAAACGGGCAAACATGGTGGGCACGCCAACGACGGTGGTGACGCGGAAACGCTCGATCCTGTCCAGTGCGGCGTCTACGTCGAAGCGATCGAGGAAGCATCCGCGAACGCCCGCCAAGAGGCCGTATAACGCAATGCTGACGGCCATGATGTGCGACCAGGGCAAGGCGACGAGCGCGAGATCCCGGGACCCGAGAAAGATCCCCGAGAGCACCGTGGACGCGCGTGCGCCGAGAAGCGCGTTGCTCGACAGCGCTGCTCCTTTGGGGAAGCCACTGGTCCCGGAGGTGTGGAAGATGGCAACCGTTGCGGTTGGGTCGATGCTGACGGGCGGTGCGGATTTTTCGATTGTTGCTGCGTGCACGGGCAAACGCAGAAAGCCGTCCAGCGTTTCTTCCTCCTCATCGGCCTGTATCCAGGTGCGCACATCGAGCGCCGCGCGATCGCCAATGTTGCTCTTATAGACTGATTGGTCTGTAACCAGAATCTCCGTGCCGCTGTGGGCCAAAATCCTGCGCACCTCGGCGAGCGAGAGTTGCGGGTTCAACGGCACCGCGATGCCACCGGCGCGAATGATCGCGAGAAACCAGTGAAAGCACTCCCGCCCGTTGCTGCGGTAGATGGCAACGGGCTGCCCTGGGCGGACCGCGACGGTGTGACGCAGGAAGGCATCGATGCGGCAAACGTCGTCGTACAGATCGGAAAGGTAAAAGACGCCGCTTTCGTATACGGCGACTTCGCAATTGCCTTTGCGACGAACCAGCTCGTCCACCAGATTCGCGACGGTGAGGCTGCGGTCGCGCGCCAGTTGATAGCGCTTGAAGAGACTCATGGCACCGCGATTGGCTTACGGCCCCAATCGCTGGCTACGCAGTAGTGAAACAGTCGGTCTAGATAGTCGAGCACGGACGGCGGGCTCACGCCAGCGGGCAGCAGAAGACGATCGGCGTTGCCGGTATCGAACTGCATGCGCATGGTGAAGTAATCGCGATACGCGCGGCCGTCGCGCAGCACGCGGCGCTTGCGCCCCCACAAAGAAGCGAACAGCAACGGCCGCACGACCGCAAAGAAGAATCGTGCATCGATGAAGCGCGGCTCGGGTCCGTGGAAGTATTGCATGGCGCGTTGCGCAACCTGCGCGATGGTCGCGCTGGCCCGTGGCCCCGCACAAAGATGCACGGTACAGCCAAGGGCGGCTGGGTCGAACAACAACTGCGCGACGGCGTTGGCGACGAAGTCCACGGGCACAATGTCGAGCACCGCGTCAGGGTAGCCGGGAACGGTGCGCCAAAGGCCACGTGCGTAAATCTTCAGCGGCCAGTACATCATCTTGAAGCTGGAGGTCACGCCGGTTCTGGAGTCGCCCACAATGATGCTGGGGCGCAGGATGACGCCGGGCAGCGACGTGAGCCGTGATTGCACCAGCGCCTCTGCTTCTGCCTTGGTCTGCTCGTAAGTGTTGCGGAAGTGCTGACCGACATTGAGCTCGTTTTCGCGCACGAGGCCGGAGCGCTCGCCGGCCACGTAGGCCGTGCCGACATACGCGAAGCTGCGCAGCGCGCGCGCGCCGCCGGCGAAGTCGAGAATATGCCGTGTGCCCTCCACATTGATGTGGCGTGCCTCGTCCAGGGTGTGATCGAAGCGCACGGTGGCGGCGGAGTGAATCACCCGCGTTGTTTTCGCTGATAACCGTTTGTAATCACTGGCGTTCAGGCCACAGTTGGGTTCGCTGACGTCTCCGGCAAACACCTGAACACGCAACCGGTCCGGCACGGGAATGAAAGCGTCCGCACGCTGTTGCGCCGACTGCCCGGCACGGTCGCGTATGAGCAGCGCCAGTGTGGCGTTCGGTTGGCGCTCGAGAAGTTCGCGCACAAGTTGCACGCCCAGAAAGCCGGTTGCCCCTGTGACTAGGATGTGATCTTCGTTGCTCAGATCGAAACCGTCCCTGATTGGCGCATCACTGCTTTGCGCATCACAAAGCATATGCGAGTGCTGACGCTCCTTTGCCTTCGCGACAACGTGCGTGAGGATTCAGTATAGCCTTCTGGCAGCTTCGAACCTGTTCTGCGGGCGGTGCGGTACGATGTCCCGTACTGCATCAGCATGACTGCGAACCTATCCCGCTGTGTACGCAGAAGGACTCATCTCACCCTCATGGCCAAACCACTGTCGTTTACGGGATTTGTTTTTAAGAACTTGCTTCGCCGACGGTTGAGGACGCTGCTCACGTTGGCCGGCAT
The DNA here is from genome assembly GCA_964245045.1 of uncultured Acidobacteriaceae bacterium. Taxonomy (GTDB): domain Bacteria; phylum Acidobacteriota; class Terriglobia; order Terriglobales; family Acidobacteriaceae; genus Granulicella. The sequence continues at coordinate 52,099 of CAXTLD010000010.1, forward strand.
CGGCGCGGCGGTGGGCGCGTTTGTCGGGCTGGTGGGGTTTTCGAGCGCGTTCGAACAGCAGTGGATGCGCATTTACTCCAGCAGCGGCACCGACCTTGCCGTGATCCAAGGAACGTTTCTGAACACGTCCATGGATGAGTCAACCACGGCAAAGCTGCAGCGCTTGCCCGATGTGGCGCAGGCCTCACCCACGATCTTCAACCTCATGGATTTAACGCCGGAGGTGAACGCGCTGGTGTACGGCTGGAAGGCGGATGCCTTCCAGTTTCAATCACTGCACATCCTGGCGGGCCGGCCCTTTCGCGATGGACACGCCGAGGTCATGCTCGGCGATCTGCTCGCGCAGACGCTGAAGAAAGCTCCCGGCGACACGATGGACATTCAAGGTACGACGTTCACGGTGACGGCGGTGTACCACGGTGCGTCAACACTGGAAGCGGCCGCGGTAGTGATGCCGCTGGACCAGTTGCAACAGCTCAGCAGCTTGCAGGGCAAAGTATCGACGATCGACGTAAGGCTGCGCCCGGTGCCTCGCGGGGAAACGTCGGCACAGTTCACCAAGCAGGCACAGGCCCAAATTGAAGCCGCGCTGCCGGGCATGCGCGCCATGCCTGCAGCGGAGCGCGCGAGCGACAATCAATTCGTGAAGCTGGCCCACGCCTCGGCCTGGGGCACCTCGTTGCTGGCGCTGCTGATCGGCATCCTGGGCATTGCCAACACGATGGCGATGTCCGTGTTTGAGCGAACGCGCGAGATCGGCATCCTGCGTGCCCTGGGTTGGAATCGATGGCAGGTGCTGACGCACATCGAAATTGAAGCGGTGATCCTCGGCCTGAGCGGTGGTGTGTTGGGCATCGTGTTTGGGTGGTGTGCCTTGCGAGTGCTGGCGGCCTTGCCGCGAACGGCCAGCCTCGTTTCCGCGTCCTTCCAATGGCAGCTTCCTGCCGAGGCAGTAGGGATCGCGGTGCTGGCCGGCCTCCTTGCCGGAGCGCTCCCGGCATGGCGTGCGGGGCAGCTTTCCCCGGTGGATGCGTTGCGGCACGATTAGCGCATTTCACGGAAAGACGGATTTATCCGGTTCCGGGCGTAGGGTCGCAGCATCAAGAGGGCATGGCACGATTCGGCGCATTTTGTTTTCCCGGCACCGGTCACCTGAATCCGATGACCGCGCTGGCGCATGCCTTGCAACGGCGCGGGCATGCGGTCGTGATCTTCGGGATTGCGGATACGGAGGCAGCCGTGCGTGCGGCGGGCCTCCAGTTCTGTCAGATCGGCGCCGAAGACTACCCTCTCGGCACTCTCAAGCAGCTTGACGAGCACCTGGCCCGGCTCGAAGGGATTGCGGCGTTTCGTTTCACGTTGGAGCGGGTCCGGCAGTCGACACGCATGGTGCTGCGGGACGGGCCGGAGGCGGTGCGGCAGGCCAGGATAGACGCGCTGCTGGTGGACGAGGCGGAGTTCGCCGGCAACGTGGCGGAGCACCTCGGTCTGCCGTGGATTTCGATCGCTTTGATTCCTCCGCTGCTGCCGGACGACCGGTTTCCGCCGTTCTGGCTTGGCTGGCCGGCGGGCCAGGGTCGGCTGAGCCGGCTGCGGAACCGCGTTGCCATTCAGCTATTGTTGCGGGTTGCCACTCCCATCTTCAAAGACGTAAACCGGCAGCGTAGCGCGTGGGGACTGAAGCCTCAGAGGCGTCCGGAGGACGGGCTATCGCCCCTGGCGCAGATCACACAACTGCCAGAAGCTTTGGAGTTCGCGATTCGCGGAGAGAAGCCAAGCTTGCTTCACTATGCCGGACCTTTCCTTCACACACAAGAACGTCCAGCGGTCGATTTTCCTTGGGGGCGCCTAGATGGTCGTCCACTGATCTACGCCTCGTTGGGCACGCTCCAGAACGGATCGGAGGCCATCTTCAGAACCATCGCGGAGGCGTGTGCGGGGATCGGGGCACAGCTGTTGATCTCGCTCGGTGGGGGCCTCCAACCCGCGAAGCTGGGACGGTTGGCCGGGGATCCGGTCGTGGTGGAGTTCGCGCCGCAGTTGGAGATTCTGAAGCGAGCGGCGCTAGTCATCACGCACGCCGGCCTGAACACAGTGTTGGAGTCGCTGGCCGAGGGGGTGCCGATGGTGGCCGTACCGCTTGGCAACGACCAGCCCGGCGTAGCGGCCAGACTTAAAGCACGCGGGGCGTGCGTGGTGGTTTCACGGCGCAGGCTGAACGCGCGCCGCTTACGCAGAGCCGTGCTCCATGTGCTTGGGGGTGGGGCGTATCGGGAAGCGGCGCAGGTGTTGCAGAAAGCGATACGGGAGACCGATGGACCCGGTCGCGCTGCCGATCTGATTGAAGCGCTGCTGCACTTGCCGGCGGCGCAGCCGCTGAGCTGAGCGCCCGTGTTCATCGAGTGCTGGTGGCCCGGGGCAGATTCCAACTGCCGACCTTCGCCTTAGGAGTGCGCCGCTCTATGCATCTGAGCTACCGGGCCGTGCCCCTAGTGTACCGCGCGGGATTAGAATAGCGATGTGCCGAAGTACTCCATCGTGGTGCCGTTCCATAACGAGGAACAGAACGTGACGCGGCTGTATGACCGCGTGAAAGACGTGATGGAGGATGTGAACGAGGCCTTTGAGCTGGTGTTTGTGGACGACGGCTCGCGCGACCGGACGTATCGCTTGCTGGAAGAGATTGCGGCGGTAGACTCGCGGGTGCTGCTCATTAAACTGCGGCGTAACTTTGGGCAAACCTCCGCGCTGGCGGCCGGCTTCGACCATGCGACGGGCGAGTACATCCTGGCCATGGATGGCGACCTGCAACATGACCCGGCGGAGATCCCGTTGTTTCTGGCCAAGCTCGAAGAGGGCTACGACGTGGTGAGCGGATGGCGGGCGCAGCGCGGCGATAGCGTGTTTTTGCGCCAGATGCCGTCGCGGATGGCGAACCGTTTGGTTCGCTGGCTCTCGGGTGTACCGATCCACGACTTTGGGACGACGTTCAAGGCGTACCGGCGCGAGGTGATCCAGAACATCCCGCTATACGGCGAGATGCACCGGTTCATTCCGGCCTTGGCCAGCTGGTACGGAGCGACGATCTGCGAAGTGCCAATCTCCAATCCGGCACGGGAGTCGGGGCAGAGCCACTACGGGCTGGGGCGGACGTTTCGGGTGATCTTCGACCTATTGACGATTCGGTTTCTGCTGAACTACATGACGCGGCCGCTGCACCTGTTCGGCGGGGTGGGGTCGCTGGGCGTGTTGTCCGGCGGGGTGATTGCGACGTGGCTGCTGCTGGCCAAGCTGGTGTCGCGGCGGGCTGTGGGTGCGGAGCACGCGCCGTGGTTCGCTATCGCAGCGGTGCTGATCCTGGGCGGAATCCAGCTGATCGGGATCGGGCTGCTGGGTGAACTGCAGGTGCGGCACTTCTACGCGCAGGGGCAACGGTCGCCGTATGCGATCGACCGCGTGGTGCGCATGCGGCCGAGTGAAGAGCCGTTGATTCGATAAGCGGTGGGGTACCCCCCCTCCCCCCGGGGGGGGGGGTATTTTGGAAGCAAAATCTTTTGAATCAGCGACTTACGCAGGGTCGGAGGCTGCAAAATATTGCAAGGAAAGGACTTGTGTGCAAAATCTCTGGAATGAGCAACTTACGGCCTGAACCGGTTGCGGGTCGCGCCCGCCGTGATTTGGGCTGATCTCCAGTGTACGGGTCCGAGCGCGAATTCCACGCAAGGTGTATTCCCCCTGTTCTTAAGTAGATAGAAGCTTTTCGGCTTGACAGCCAAAGGCCACCGACTTCGCTTCTGTTCTGCGGGTTTGGAAAAAGGGAAAGAGTTTGGCAAGGCGTACCCCAGCGGCTAAAGCCGCTTGCGAGGGCGTGCATATGGCACGGCTGAAGCCGTGCCCCTTCCAGAAGCGAGTTTCTTGCGCCAGCGAGCCTTGCACTTTTGTATTGGCGCGTTCGCAGCGTTGCAAAAGGGGAAAGAGTTTGGCAAGGCGTACCCCAGCGGCTAGAGACGCCTGGCAAAGGCGTGCATATGGCACGGCTGAAGCCGTGCCCCTTCGTAGGGTGTCTCTCTTTCCCAACTATCCTAGTTCCTGGAGGTCGTTATGCGCGCGGTGCAGATCAGCAATACGGGTGGTCCTGAGGCTCTTGAGCTCGTGGATATTCCGGTGCCGGAGCCTGGGGCCGGGCAGGTGTTGGTACGGGTTGCGGTTTCCGGGGTGAACTTTATTGATATGTACTTCCGGGCGGGGCGGTACCCGTCGCCGTTGCCGTTGGTGCTCGGCGAGGAGGCCGCGGGGACGATAGAGGCGTTGGGTGCGGGGGTTGCTGGGTTCAGCGTGGGGGACAGGGTGGCGT
>CAXTLD010000011.1:0-56362 GCA_964245045.1 uncultured Acidobacteriaceae bacterium
AAGCGGTACCTTCGCCCCGCAGGCGATCCCGTCTGGGTCCGCAACTCTTTCTCGCTCCTCCTGCAAGGCGACACCCCCTCCCACATCATCCTCATCTGCGAAGACATCTCCGATCGCCGCGCCGCGGAGCGTCTTCTGCTCGAGCGCGAAAAGCTCGCCGTCGTCGGCCAACTCGCGTCCTCTATCGCGCACGAGATCAACAACCCACTCGAAGCCGTCATGAACCTGCTCTATCTCGCGCGCGAAGCCGACAACGAGGAGGCCATGCGCGGCTTTCTCGTCCAAGCCGAGCACGAAGTCGACCGTGTCGCCCAGATCGCTAAGCAGACCCTCCACTTTCACAAGGACTCCCCCCAACCCACGCCTACGCCCGTCGCCGACTTGATCGCGTCGGTGCTGGCCCTCTTTAAGGGCAAGCTCGCCGTCGCGCGCATCAATCTCTGCTACGAGAAACGGGATACGCCCATGCTCCTGTGCTACCCGGGCGAGATTCGGCAGGTGCTCGCCAACTTCATCCAGAACGCCATCGACGCCACCCCGCCGCAAGGAACTCTTTGGGTCCGGGTCCGACCGGGCACTCGCTGGGACCGCGGCACCCCTGGCGTCCGTATCACGCTGGCCGACACAGGCAGCGGCATGGATCGCGAAACGCGCGCCCGCATATTTGACCCGTTCTTCACCACCAAAGGCAGCCTGGGCAACGGGCTTGGCCTTTGGATCACGGCCAGCATCCTTTCCAAACACGATGCAACGCTGCAGGTGCGCAGCAGAACCACTGCGGGTGCAAGCGGAACAGCCTTCAGCTTGACGTTTCCCGCCCATCAGAACAACCGCGACAGTCGTGCGCCACAGGTGATGACGGCCGGCACCGCGCCCGTGTAACACACCGCGCCTATCACCCGCAAGACCCTAAGTCACAGGTCCGCGGCGTTTCGTGCCAATCTCCTACAACTTTCGCGCAATGTACCCTGCCTCTTTGTAAGAGGTAGTGTGCATACAGCACGAGAATCCACTGGCAACGGCTAACGGGCGAACTAATGCCTTTGCGCACAAGAGTTCAGATCGCGGCCACGCTGCTGGCCGCCGCGGGCGCAACGACCTGGGCCGCCCGGGCGGGCTCGAGCCATTGGCCGGCGTTCCTTCTCTTGCTCGTCGCCATCCTGCTCAGTTCCGGCCTAAAGGTCGCCTTGCCCCGCGGCGACGGCTCCATGTCGCTGAACTTCCCCTTCATTCTGCTCGCCATCGTGCAGCTGTCCCCGCTGCAGGCGATCCTGCTCGCCGGCCTTTCCGTCGCGGCACAGTGCCGCATTCGGGTGAACAAGATCTTCACCGCCGTACAGATCGCGTTCAACGTCGCGAATGCGATGCTCGCGACCACCTGCGCGTTCATGACGTACACCACCCTGCACCACGCCAGAATGGCCCCGGCGCCGGCGCTGGCCGTGGCCGCAGCGATGTACTTTCTCTGGAATACCATGGCCTTGGCCATGGTGCTCGCTTCCTCAAAAGGCGAGAACGCCATCTCGCTATGGCGCAAGGAGTTTCCCTGGTATCTACCGTTCTATCTCGTCGGGGCGGTGTTGGCCGCGCTCGCCAGTTGGATGAGCGTCCAGTTTGGCTGGGGCACAGCCCTGCTTCTGATCCCCTTTGTGTACATCCTGTTCCGGGCCTATACAGGGCAGATGTCGCGTCTGAAAGAGCGCCAGCAACATCTGGAAGAGACCGAAGCGCTGCACCTGCGCACGATCGAGGGCCTCGCCATGGCCATCGAAGCCAAGGACCAGAACACCCATGACCACCTGTTCCGCGTTCGGCACTACGTACGCTCGGTCGGGCAGGATTTGGGGCTGGACAAGCTGGAGATGCAGGCCCTCGAAACAGCCGCCTTTCTCCATGACATCGGCAAATTGGCTGTGCCGGAACACATCATCAACAAGCCCGGCAAGCTTACCCCGGATGAGTTCGAGAAGATGAAAATTCATCCGGTGGTCGGCGCGGATATCCTGGAGCGGGTGCGGTTTCCCTACCCCGTCGTTCCGATCGTGCGGTCCCATCACGAGTGGTGGAACGGCACGGGTTACCCCGACGGGTTACGCGAGGCGGAGATCCCCATCGGTGCCCGCATCCTCACCGTGGTCGATTGCTTTGACGCGCTTGTCTCGGACCGGCCGTACCGAAAAGGTCTCACCGGACCGCAGGCCCTGAGCATGATCAAGAGTCTGGGCGGAAGACAGTTCGACCCCTTTGTGATCGAGGCCTTCGAGCGTTGCCATGCTGAAACAGAAAGCCGCCTTGAAAGTGGCGTGCCTTCCGGGTTTCACGCCTTGAACACCGAGGTGGACGTTTCACGAGGCCTGGCCCCGGGAGCCGGATACCAGGCCGAATCGGATATTAACGCTCTCGCCGCGACTGAGCCTACCAAGCAGCACGAGACCACAAAGCGTTCCGATGCCCGGGAGTCCCTGAGCCTCCTGGCTGCGGCTACCGATCAGGCTCAGGCCTTCTTTGAACTGAGCCAGACGGTCGGCAACTCGCTTAGCCCTCGCGAGACGCTCACGTTGATGACATCGCGCCTCCGTACCCTCATCCCCTTCGACGCACTCGCTCTGTATCTTCGCGATCATGACGTGTTGGAGCTAAGGTTTGCCGACGGCGAATATGCAAACGCTTTCGGCAAGACGCCCATACCGTTCGGCGAAGGCATCTCCGGCTGGGTGGCGCAGAGCGGTAAACCGATCCTCAACGGCAATGCCTCCGTCGAACCGGGATGCCCGTTGCTTCCGAACGGTCAACCGGCTTTTGGATCGGGGCTGTCCATTCCACTGTTGGATGTGCACAAAGAAACTTTTGCCGTGCTCACGATCTTTTCGGTCGCCCTGGACTCCTTTTCGCGGGATCACCTGCGCACCCTCCTGGCCATGGAATCGAAATTGTCCCTTGCGCTGCAGAACGCGTTCCAGGGCCGTCCCACCGAGGTCGATCCGGAGACGGACTTTCTCACGGGTCTCCCAAATGCCCGATCCCTTTTCCTTCGGCTCGGCGCCGAACTTGCCTTGCCGAAGGTAGATCAACGGGTATCGGTCGTTGTCTGCGATCTGAACGGGTTCAAGGAGGTGAATGATCGCCGAGGGCAGCTGACGGGCGATCGACTGCTCCGCTGCGTGGCCGACAGCTTCCGTCAACTCTGCGCTGGGTCCGAGTTCGTCGCTCGGCGGGGCGGCGACGAGTTCGTGTTTGTTCTGCCCAAGCTCTCTGAGGACTCGGTAAAGGAGCGTGTCGACCTCCTCGGCAGCGTGTTGCAGGCGGCGGCGCGTCGCTCCGGGCATGGCTTGCGGCTTTCCGCCAGTGTGGGAGTGGCCGTAAGTTCGGTTGACGGCGCGTCCGCGGAGGAACTCCTCGCGACGGCGGACCGTCGCATGCAGCTTGATAAGCAGCGACACTACAGCAACTCCACCGCCCTGTCCCTCGACCATAAGCCCACACCCTCCATTGCGTACAACGGCTAGCGAATGAGAATTCTTACTCGTCTGGGCCGTGTCACGTTGCTAGTTTTTCTATCGGTGCTAGCCACCTCTGCCTTGATGTTTTGCGCTCCCGGTTATTTTTCTGACATGAAGGAAATGGACGCCACCCACGCGCTCAGTGCCCGGGCCACGGTAAGCGACATGCGACAGGAGCAAGGATCGTTGGGCCAGCTGCTGCGCACGGAAGTCCGAGGCTGGATGCATGGTGATCTCGGCGAGTCGCGGCAGTTCCAAACACCGGTCTCTTCTCTGCTCCGCGCGCGCGGGCTTTCCTCGGCGCGTTTGCTGCTTACGGGCGTACTTGCTGGTTGGCTCGCAGCGCTGCTGGTTGCCATCCCGTTCAGCCTGCGCCGAGGGGTGGGCGCGGACTTTGTGCTCGCGGCCGTTACGGCTGCGCTTCTGGCCGTTCCCGTCGGGGCGATGGCGACCCTTTGTCTGATCGCGAATTGGAACCGCCCCGTTCTGATTCTCGCCCTGGTGGTAGCTGTGCGCGATGCGAAGCTGTTGCACCGCGTATTGGCCCTGACCTGGCAGGCGCCCTACGTCGTCCATGCGCGAGCTCAGGGCCTTTCCACCCTACAGATCCTGCGTACGCATGTGGTGCCGGTGCTGCAACGGGAGTTCCTAGCGGTCGGCGTTATGTCGTTCACGCTGGCTTTGAGCGCGCTTGTTCCTGTGGAGGTAATCTTCGACGTTTCCGGGGTGGGCCAGCTTGCCTGGAACGCCGCCCTGAACCGCGATCTTCCCGTGCTGGTGGCGGTCACCGGCCTCATGGCAGCCTGCGTCGGCGTGGCGAATCTTATTCTTGGGCCTACCGCAAGGTTTGAGGAGGCGACATGCGCTTGAGTATGCTTGGCCTGCTCGCCGCCCTGCTCGTGTGTGCCGCGTGGACGCTTGGGTCGTCGCCTCGCAGCTATGCCCTGCAAGATCGCGACCACATCAGTGCTCCCGCCAACCGCGCCTACCTGGCCGGCACGGACGAGCTCGGACGCGATCGCGCCGTTCGCCTGGCGATGGCGTTTCTTCTGGGGATGGGAGGATCGTGCACGGCGAGCGCCGTTTCCAGTAGCCTGGCTCTCCTGCTGGGCTGCACCGCCGCCGCCGCACCGGGTTGGCTCCGGCGCGTGCTGCTGTTCGGCGGTGACCTCTTCTTGACGGTGCCGTGGATCTTTCTTCTGATGTTGGTGCGTTCCGCTTTGCCGCTCAATATATCTCCGGTGGCGTCGGGGCTTGTCACGTTTCTGCTGCTTGCGCTCCTGGGTGCGCCGGTGTTTCTGCGCATGCATCAGGAACGAACCGCAGCTCTGTTGCGCGCCGATTGGATGCTGCAAGCGCATGCGACAGGCCTGAAACCAACCCAGATCGGGCGGCAACTCGTACCGCACTTGCGTCCTTTGCTGGTGACCCAGTTCCTGCTCTACATTCCCGTATGCTTCGTCGCGGAGGCGAACCTGGGTACCTTGGGCCTTGGTCTGAACCAACCTTTGCCGTCGCTTGGCAATTTCCTTGCGGATCTCCAAAGCGCGGTTCTGCTGGGCGATTCACGTTTGGTGTATCTGCCTATCGTGGTGCTCATCCTCGCCCTCGTGGCGCTCGAACTCAGCGTTTTCGGAGTGGAGCGATGATGGGGTTCGCTCGTGTCTTGGGCCTAGCGGTCATCGGAATGATCGGGTGCGCCCTAAGCGCTTCAGCGCCAGCGCAGACCGCCGCCGGGGGAGAGCTCGCCTGGGTGATCCATTACGACCCCAAAACGCTCGACCCCGCGAAGGTGGACGATCAAGCGTCGGAGCTGGTCCGCTATCTCACCGGCGGCGTTCTGGTCCGCCTGGACCGCAGTACGCTGTCGCTGGAGCCGGAGCTCGCGGAAACGGTGCAGATCAGCCCCGATGGCAAACTGGTCAGCATCCGGCTGCGATCGGGTCTGCGCTTCTCAGATGGCTCGCCGCTCACGTCCAACGATGTCCTCAAAACGCTGGAGCGAATTCTCTCGCCGGCCACAGCCGCGCCCGTCGCGGAGGAGTTTATCGAACCGGCAAAGGTCACGGTGAGCGCGCCGGACGCCCTCACAGTGCAACTGCATCTGCCCGTCCGGGTCGTGAGCATTGGGTCTGTCCTGGATGAGATTGCGATCGAGCCCGCAAACCGCAGCACGGAATCACGCGTCACCGCAGGCCCGTTCAGCGTGAGCGAAGACCGCAAAAGCGAGTATCTGCGTCTGCGTCGAAACTCTTTCTACTGGCGGCACGAAGCCAACGGCAAGGCCCTTCCCTATCTTGCCAGCCTACGTCTGGATGTGGGAAGCAACCGTGAAAGCGAGGAACTGCGGTTCTTGCGAGGGCAGTATGGCGTGCTCGAGAACGTTCCGCCGGAGAGCTTTGCGGCTTTGAATCAGCGGCTGCCGGGAGCGCTTCACGACCTCGGGCCTTCGCTCAACACCGAGCAGATGTGGTTCAACCAGTGGCCGCGCGCGCCCTTGCCGGTCTGGGAAAGGCGCTGGTTCACCAGCCGTGCGTTCCGAACCGCCATCTCGGAGTCATTGCATCGTGCCGATCTGGCCCGTATTGCCTACAGTGGCCATGCCACGCCGGCAAACGGCTTCATCTCGCCAGCCAACACGGCGTGGTACAACCGAGCACTGCCGCCCGCGCGCGAGGACCCCAAAGCGGCCGTCGAGTTGCTGGCGAGCGAGGGCTTTCACAAGCGCGGCAATCAACTCTTTGACCGTGAAGAGCACCCTGTGGCGTTCTCGCTGGTCACCAACACGGGAAATCGCGCCAGGGAACGCATGGCTGCCTTGATTCAGCAAGACTTGGCAACCCTGGGCATACGCGTGAACGTGGTCACGCTGGATTTCCCGGCCTTGATCGAGCGCTTGATGCACACGGCCGATTACGAGGCTGCCCTGCTCGGATTAAGCAACGTCCAGCCCGATCCAAGCTCCATGATGAACATTTGGCTCAGCAACTCGCCGAATCACCAATGGAATCCCAGTGAGCCGACACCGGCGACGCCCTGGGAGGCGGAGATCGATAGAGCGTTTCGTACGCAGGCCGAAACCGGCGATGCACGCAAGCGCAAGGTCGCCATTGATCGAGTGCAGGCTATCGTCGCCGAAGAGTTGCCGTTTCTGTACCTCGTCTACCCGAACAGTCTTTGCGCGGTCTCGCCCAACCTCGAAGGCGCGCGGCTGTCCTTACTGCAGCCGAGCGTTGTGTCCCACATCGAAAGCATGCATTTCAAGGGAGACCGCCACTGACCAGCCCAGCTCTCAGCGTTCGCCTCAGCGCCGGTTATGGCAAACGAACCATCCTCAACGAGCTTGCCTTCGACCTATGCCGTGGGGAGCGCCTGGGCCTGTTGGGCCCAAGCGGCACCGGGAAAAGCACGTTGCTGCTGGCTATGTTGGGGCTTCTGCCCCAGCGCGGAGGCTGGGTGCGGGGCGAGGTCCTCATCGGCGGGCAGAACCTCCTTGCCCTGCCTAAGCGCCAGGCGCGGGGTGTGCGTGGACGATCGGTGGCCCTGGTGCCGCAGAGTCCCCTGACGGCGCTCAACCCAGCGCTGACCTTGCAAAGCCATTTCAAGGAAGCCTGGCGGGCGCACCGGGCATTCGACAAAGCCGAGCTACAGCGCCGACTTCATGAGCTCTTCGAACGCGTCCGGTTGCCGCATGACCAGGAGTTCCTGCGTCGCCGGCCGGGTGAGATCAGCGTGGGGCAGGCGCAACGTTGCACCCTGGCGTTAGCCTTGCTGCACGGCCCTTCCGTGCTGATCGCCGACGAGCCTACAAGCTCCCTGGACCCCGTCACGCAAGCCGAGGTCATCGACCTGCTCCGTGAGATCACGGCCGGGGGAGGGACAGCCCTGTTGTTCGTCTCGCATGATCTGCTGTCCGTTCTGCGCCTGTGCTCCAGCGTCGCCACGCTTGCCGATGGGCATATCGCGGAACGTTTGCCCCTGTCCGGCATCGTCGGCGCACAGTCCCCGGCGCTGCGGCAGTTGCTGGGGGCTCTGCCGGTCTCCGCCGAGATCCTACTCAAGCATATGCAGACCGCGAACGATATGGGTACTGAGGTACCGGAAGAAGAAGCATTACTGACACAGCGGTTGTAGCGCTGCAAACGTGAGTTGGATTCATTTGGGACACCGGACCCCGTTAGATTGCTTTTGGCAGCACAAAAGTAACCGGGGGCACGAACCGGTCCGACCAACGAGCGCCAGCCCTGCCTAGAATGGCGCACCAATTGCACCACGTCACACCTGGAGTTTCTTGCATGGCTACACGCAGTCGCTTTTCCGCATGCGCGCTGGCTTCCCTCAGCGTATTCGCGGTCTCACCCTTCGCCCAAGCTACATGTAAGCACCCGAAGTGCGCCGCCGACCTGGACGCAGTTACGGCTAGCCAAGTGCCCGTGATCATCCAGTACGCGCAAGATCCTTCCGGGAACGATGAAGCTTCCCTTGGCCGCTTTGCTCCAGTGACGCACCACATGCACGGGGTACGCGCGTTGGCCACTCGCGTCTCCGCGGACCAATTGACCGCGATCGCCGACCTTCCGGGCGTTGCCCGTGTGTCGCTTGACCGGCAAGTAGCCGCGCGGCAAACTGTGGCCCCCATCGGCAAGAGCCCGGAGTTCACCGCAGAGCCGATCCACGCGCCCTGGGCTTGGTCGATGAGTGCGACAGGCATGGGCGTAGGCGTTGCCGTCATCGACAGCGGCGTCGACACCGTTGACGACCTTGGGATCAAGGGCTCGGCCTCCTCGCGCAGCCGCGTGGTTTACAGCCAGAGCTTCGTTCCCAACGAACTCTCCACCACCACCGATAAGTACGGTCACGGCACGCATGTCGCGGGTTTGATTGCGGGCAACGGAACGGATTCGACGGGAAGGGTGTTTTCGCGCACCTTCAAGGGCATTGCACCGGAAGCAAACATCATCAACCTGCGCGTGCTGGATGAGAACGGTCAAGGTTCGGACTCTTCGGTCATCGCGGCCATCGAGCAGGCGATTGCCCTCAAGAATACGTACAACATCAAGGTCATCAATCTCTCGCTGGGCCGCCCGATCTATGAGAGCTACAAGCTGGACCCGCTCTGCCAGGCCGTGGAACAAGCCTGGAAGGCAGGCCTGGTGGTGGTGGTCGCCGCCGGCAATGACGGTCGTGATCTTGCCCTGAACGGTGAGGGTTACGGCACCATCGAAGCGCCGGGCAACGACCCCTACGTCCTCACCGTCGGCGCGGCCAACACGATAGACACGGCGGCTCTGGGCGATGACGTGATGGCCACGTACAGCTCCAAGGGACCGAGCTTTATCGACCACATCGTGAAGCCGGACATCATCGCGCCGGGCAATCTTGTCACCAGCACGATGGCGCCGAACGCAAACCTGGCGCTCCATAACCCCGCCTTCTACACGCCGCTCAACTGGTACATGGTGAACGGCTCTGCGGCGGCTTCCACCAAGTACCTCCCGCTCAGCGGAACGAGCATGGCTACAGCGGTCGCCAGCGGAGCGGTAGCCGACCTGGTGGAGGTCGCGACCTATCTCTCGCCCGATCAGGTCAAGGCCATGTTCATGGTCAGCGCCAACAAGAGCGTGATCCCGGCCACCCACACGATCCAGGATCCCGCCAGCGGCATCGCCTACCTCGCGCACAACGACGTGTTCACGCAGGGTGCCGGGTACCTGGATCTTGAGGCCACCATCAAGAACTCTTGGTACAACGCGTTTCAGCTGCCGAAAGGAACGGCGATGTCCCCGGTCGCGACCTTTAACCAAGGCACAGGCACTGTAACGCTGGTGACCGATAGCACCGCACTATGGGGCGCAACGGCCCTTTGGGGTGCGTCTGCGCCGACCGGTGCCACGGCCCTCTGGGGTGCGAGCAGCGTCTACGGGCAGAACGCCTTTGCCAGCAACGGCGCAACGGCGCTGTGGGGCGCCACCGCCCTTTGGGGTGCAAACGATCCGCAGGCCTTCACCGCCCTATGGGGCGCAACCGCCCTCTGGGGTGCGGGAACGCCGGAGGCCGCAACCGCGCTGTGGGGCGCAACGGCGCTCTGGGGCGCAGGCAGCATGAACGGCAACACGGCGCTCTGGGGCGCGGGCAATCCGACGGGCAACACGGCCCTGTGGGGCGCAACCGCTCTGTGGGGAGCCTCCGCACCGACCGGCGCCACGGCCCTCTGGGGTGCGTCCGCTCCGGATGCGCAGTAGTCGCTGATTCGGACAACCAAAGCGCCGGGCATCAGGCCCGGCGCTTTGCCGTTTGCATCCTGCAGCGTTAAGGCAAAGTGAGCGTAGCGCTAACGTGCAGATCGCTGGACGAGCTACCAGCCGAAACGAGGTAGCTGCCGGGCAACCACGTCCAGCTCTCCGTGCCCTCGTTCCAGCTCGCCAGGGCAAGCGACTCCATCGGGATGGTCACGGACTTTCGCTCGCCCGGACCCAACGTCACGCGTTGCCAACCGGCCAGCCGGCGGAAACTTTCCCCAGAGCTCTTCGGCAGCTGGACGTACACCTCCGCGACCTCCGTGCCCGCCCGCTTGCCAACGTTCTGCACAGTGACCGTGGCCGTCTTGGCGCTGCTGTCCACATGGAGGCCAGAGTATTGGTAGCTCGTATACGACAGCCCGAAGCCGAACGGGAACAACGGTTGCTTGCGCTCCGACTGGTACCACTTGTAGCCAAACCGCACGCCCTCGTTCAGGTCCGCGGGAAAGGTCTCCTTCTTGTCTTCTGAGACCCAATGCTCCGGCAGGCCGCCGTTCCCTGTAGTGTAGCTCATCCCGAAGACGCGCGCATGGGGCAGATCGGCCTCCGTTTTAGCGAAGGTGATGGGCAGTTTGCCGGAAAAATTCACCGTCCCAAAGAGCAGATTTGCGATCGCCTGACCGCCGCCGATACCGGGATACCACGCCTCCACAACCGCCCCCACATCGTTCACCCAGGGCATGCTCACCGGGTTGCCGGTGACCAGCACAACGACGGTGCGCGGGTTCGCCTTTGCTACCGCGGCAATCAACGCGTCCTGGTTGCCGGGCAGCGCCAGCGTGGGCGCATCGCCACCCTCGCTCATGTACTGGTCGACGAACACAATCGCCACCTCGGCCTTTGCCGCGGCGGCGGCGGCCGTGGCCGGATCGGTGCCCGGGTCAAAGCTCACCTGCGCGTTAGGCGCGTGCTCGCGTAGGTATTTGAGCGGTGCGGACGGAAAGTACACGGCCCCACCCCAGTGGGTCGGTTGGTCGGGTGCAATGGCGTTGCCGCCCGGCGCGTCAACCTGGGCGGAGCCGCCTCCGGACATCACGCCCTTGTCGGCGTGCGCGCCGATCACGGCGATCGACCGCACCGAACCCGCGTTCAAGGGAAGCAAGTTGCGTTCGTTGCGCAGCAGCACAAGGCTTTCTTCGGCGATGTGCTGCGCATCGTCGCGCCCGGCAAACGGATCGACCACGCGACGCGGGGTGGGCGGATGATCGATCACACCCGCGGCAAACATCGACCGCAGCAACCGATGCACCATGTCATCAAGACGGGCCATGGGCACCTGCCCGTTCTGCACGGCCTCCATGAGCGGCTGACCAAAGTGTTCGTCGCCGGGCTGTTGCTGATCCAACCCCGCCAGCGCCGCTTTCACGGTCGTGTGAGTCGCCTCCCAGTCGGAGACGACGAACCCCGGAAACTTCCACTCGCCTTTGAGCACCTTGTTCAGCAGGTAGTCGTTCTCGCAGCTCCAATCGCCGTTCACCTTGTTGTACGAGCACATCACCGAGGACGGCTGGCCGATACGTATGCCGATCTCAAACGCCAGCAGATCGCTCTCATGCATCGCCTTATGGCCGATCTGGACATCGACCACCGTCCGTCCGGTCTCCTGGTCGTTCATGGCGTAGTGCTTGATGTCGCCCATCACGTGGTTGCTTTCCACGCCGGCGATGAGATTGCCGACCGTGGTGCCCGCGAGCACGGGGTCTTCGCCGGCGTACTCGAACAGACGGCCATTGCGCGGATCGCGGGCCAGATTCACGCCGCCGCCGATGGACTGGTTGTAGCCCTGCGCGCGCAGCTCGCGGCCGATCACGTCGCCGTACAGATGCGCCGCCGCAGGATCCCACGTCGCCGCCGATCCCAGCACGCTCGGCAGCAACGTCGCATACCGGCTCCCAGGCGCGGCCATGCGCACCCCGACAGCAGAGTCCGCCTGCTGCAGCGACGGGATGCCCAGCCGCGGTATCCCCAGCACCTCGCCCGCCCCGCCGTTGTTGTCCGGCGTAACAGGCGCCCCCGGTCGCAACGGCCCCCAGCCGATGCCATGCACCAGCTGAATCTTCTCCGCAAGCGTCAGCTCCTTGATGACCAGATCGGCGCGTTGATCGGGGGAAAGCGCCGTGTCACTCCATGGGTGAGCCGATGAGGATTGCGCAAGGACGTGGCCCGCTCCGGCCGCGAGGGCGAGGGCCAACAAAGAAACGTCGAGAAGGGACCTACGTGGCATGCAGCAAACTCCAGGGAACCGTGTGGCGTTTAGAGGGACACCGGCGTGTATATCTCGCCAGAACCGGCCTTGGCAAACCTCTCTCGAAGGCGCCTCACGAAAGCCGCGACAGCAGCTCCGCCTCATCAACGACTTCCACGCCCAGGTCGCGCGCCTTTTCCAGTTTCGACCCGGCATCCTCCCCCGCCACCACGAAGCTTGTCTTCTTGGAAACGGAACCGGCGACCTTGCCTCCGGCACTCTCAATGCGCTCCTTGGCCTGCTCGCGGGAGAGCGTAGGGAAGGTGCCCGTCAGCACGACCACCTTGCCCTCCAACGGCCCGCCCTGCCGACGCTCCGGGGCCGGCATGGTGAAGCCGAGCTGTTGCAACTCGCGCACCAGGGTGCGGTTGCGCTCCTCGGCGAAAAACTCGACGATCGCCTGCGCGACGCGTGGGCCGACCTCGTTCACGGCCTCGAGCTCTTCTGGGCTCGCCGCCATCAGCGCATCGATTGACCCGAAATGCGTCGCCAGCAGCCCCGCCGTGCGCTCCCCCACAAAGCGTACCCCCAGGCCGAACAACACACGCTGCAAGGGTGCCGATTTCGAGCGCTCAATTTGTCCCAGCAGCGCATCGGCGGTCTTGGCACCCACGCGCTCAAGCGAAACAAGTTGCGCCTTGGTTAACCGGTACAGGTCCGCAACGGAGCGTACCAGCGGCTCGCGCGCCTCCACCGGCGCTCCGTCTTCCAGCTCCTCGCCATCCGCCTTTTGCCCCAGCAACTGCACCACCATGGCTTCGCCCAGGCCCTCGATGTTCATCACGCCGCGCGCGGACCAGTGCAGCAGTTCCTCACGCACGCGCGCCGGGCAGCGGGCGTTGATGCAACGTAGATCGACCTCGCCTTCCGCCTTGACCAGCTCGCTCCCGCAAACGGGGCAATGGGTGGGAAACACGATCTCCTCGGTGCCGCGCGCATGTTGCGCGTCTTCCACCACCTCAGTGATTTTGGGGATCACATCGCCGCCACGTTCCACCGCGACGAAGTCGCCGATGCGCACGCCTAGCCTCGCGATCTCGTCCGGGTTGTGCAGCGTGGCGCGCGTCACGGTGATGCCGCCGATCGACACCGGCGCTAATACCGCCACGGGCGTCACCTTGCCCGTGCGGCCTACCTGGAACAGCACGCCGTCCAAGCGGGTGACCGCCCCCCGCGCCGCAAATTTATACGCGATGGCCCACCGCGGCGCTTTGCCGGTAAAACCCAACCGGCGCTGCTGCGCCACGGAATCCACCTTGAGCACAACGCCGTCGATCTCATACGGCAGACAGTCGCGCAGGGCTTCCATCTCGCGGATGAACTGGAGCGCCTCGTCCACGCTGGCTGCGACACGCGTGTGCGTGTTGACCAGGAAGCCCGCGCGCCGCAGCGCCTCCAACGCGCCGCTCTGCTCGGCTAACAGCATGTCGCCGTCGCGCAGCAGAAAATAGGCGAACAGCTCCAACCGGCGTTGCGCCACCACGTTGGGCTCCAGCGTGCGGATGGTGCCCGCAGCGGCGTTGCGCGGGTTGGCGGCGGGTGCCTGGCCGACCGCTTCCCGCTCGGCGTTCATCTTTTCAAACGCCTTTTGCGGAAGTACCACCTCGCCGCGCACCTCAAACGCTTGCGGCAAGCCGGCATCGGTCAGCCGAGCGGCAGAGATGTGCAGCGGCACGGAGCGAATGGTGCGGACGTTGGTCGTCACGTCTTCGCCCACCGCGCCGTCGCCGCGCGTAAGCCCCGACCGCAGCACCGCCTCGCCGCGCTTTCCTGCATCGTACTGCAGCGCGAGTGAGAGCCCATCGAGCTTCAACTCGCAGGTGTACCGCACCGGCTCGCCCGCGCCGAGCCCGCCGGCCACACGCTCCGCCCAGCCGCGCAGTTCGGCCTCGTTGTAGGCGTTATCGAGCGAAAGCATGGGTCGCGAGTGCGCGACCTTGGCAAAGCCTTCTTTGGGCTTGCCGCCCACACGCTGCGTCGGCGAGTCCGACGTCACCAGCTCCGGGTGCTCGGCTTCCAGGCGCTTCAGCTCGTTCATGCGCGCGTCGTACTGCGCATCGGTCCACTCCGGCGCGTCCAGGACGTAGTACAGGTACTCGTGATGGCGAAGCTCCTCGCGGAGCTGGTCGATCTGCTGGTCGGGCGTCAGGGTCTTTGCGGCAGGCATCGGCTGCCATTATAGGAAAACGTGTTGCGGGTCGCTCAAGTCAGTGGGAGCATAGTGGGTGGCCGGGAGGCCACGTGTATGCGGGACGATGTGAGGATGAGGCGCTTACAGACCGGCTTGGCCCTGGGCGGCCTTCTTGCCCTCGTGCTGCTGGTCGCGTTCAAGTGGTCGAGTCTTCCACCGACGATCCCGATTCATTTCGGTGCGGATGGGAAGGCCAACGGTTACGGCAGCCGGATCTGGCTGTGGTTTCCGGTAGGGATGGCCATCCTTATGTACGGGGCCTTGGGCGCGGTAAAGCGCGCGCCGCAGATGTACAACCTGCCTGCCTTGCCGGGTTCTGCGCAACGCCAGGATTACGAAAAGTTAGCAGCCCAGATGATCGGATGGCTGCGCGTGACCTTGGTTTGGATGTTCTTCGGCCTCGCCATCTTGGAGATCAGGGGGTGCACAAAACCGGGGTGGACCGGTCGTTCTTTGCCTGCTGCCTGCCGTTCTTCTCAGCGCTGTGGTCCCCTTGACGTGGTTTGTCTGGCAGACACGCTCTTTGCGTCGCTAGGTTCCTGCATGCCTTCCGGTACACTGGGTGGCAGGTGAAAAGGAGCGGTGAACAATGGCGCACATGGTGTTCTGCACGCGGTACAAGGCCGAGATGGAGGGTCTGGATGAGCCCCCGTTCGATTCCGACTTCGGGCAGAAGATCTACAAGAACGTCTCGCAAAAAGCCTGGAACGAATGGCTAGAGCGGCAGAAGATGCTTTTAAATGAGTACCGCCTGCAGCCCTGGACGCGCGAGGCCCAGGAGTTCCTGGTCGAGCAGATGAATGACTTCTTCTTCGGCACCGGCGGCGAGTTGCCCAAGGAATACGTGGCGCCCGCCCACTGATTCATAGGGCTCCGCCTTACACCCGCCCACTAGGAGATACCGATGGCCGCCGCCGCACTTCCGTTCCTCTCCATAGACGAGTACCTCCACTCCGTATACGAGCCGGACATGGACTATGTCGATGGCGTGCTTGAGGAACGAAACTTGGGTGAGCTAGACCACAGCGGTCTCCAGCGCAGACTGCTCTTGCTCCTCTGCCGCATCAGCGACTCCATGGAGCAAAGGACTTTCCCCGAAGCACGTGTGCAGGTCTCGCCCACCCGCTTCCGCGTACCCGACCTTTGCGTGCTTACACCCGGATTTCAGGACACAGCGATTATCCGGCAAGCACCTCAGCTTTGCATTGAGGTGCTTTCCCCAGAAGATCGCCTGCCGCGGGTGCTGGCGCGCTGCCGCGATTATCTGGCCATGGGCGTCCCAGAGGTCTGGATCTTCGATCCCGTGCAGCGCTCGGCCTCCCGCATGCGAGCAGACGGTACGCTGCAGGAGGTTGAAGGAACACTGGAGCTTGCAGGCACGGAGATCACTTTAGACGTGGCGGCGGTGTTCCGGGTACCCGCTCGCTGAGCACCCACGTTGCCCGGTGGTACACTTAAGCCACCCCGCGCGGGCTCCTCAGCCGGCGCACATGCAGCAAGTCGGGACGTGGCTCAGCCTGGTAGAGCGCACCCTTGGGGTGGGTGAGGTCGCTAGTTCGAATCTAGTCGTCCCGACCATTTCTTCCGCTACGATGACCAGGCCTGTACATGAGGCGCGAACCCCCGAAGATACAACGGCCGTGGCACGCTTTAAAGAGCTCACCGAGGTCGCCCTGCCGGACATGGCGCGACTGCACAGATGGCCGATCCGCTTCGACCACTGCTTCAAGCGGATCTGCCTTGACTGGGCCTTCGGCGACGTTTGGTACAACCACCTGAAGCGCCCCGCGGAACGCCATCTCCGCGGGGAAGCCCTCGGGCGCGTTGTCGCCTGCGCTGAGGCCCTGGCCGCCGGCGACCCTGCCCTTTTGCGGGAGCGAGATGCGGCAAGCCTGCGCTGGCGCGGCAAGTCCGCCAAGCGTTGAGGCGAGCGTCGCGTCGAAAGGACGTCGCCGTTGTTTCGTCCCGGAACACTTCTGACCCAAACCAGGAGCACCATCCCACTTTCGTTGCAGAATCCACAGGGCTTGGGGACTTACGGAACTAATCGCCATCTGATACGTCTTGTAGGTCACAGGCCGCTCGGCAGAGGCGGCGGACGACTGGGGAGTAGATGAACGGGTTACAGGCGGAACAGATATGGTTAACGCAACTGAACGACCGGAGCGTGGCCTACCACCCGCGTCCGCAGCTGCGGCGGGCGCAATGGCAAAGCCTTAACGGGCAATGGGACTTTTGCAAGGGGCGCGGCAAGCGCTATTTCGGTCCCAGCGAGGTAGAGTGGGAATGCCCGATCACGGTGCCGTTCAGCCCGGAGACCGAGGCCAGCGGCGTCGCCGACGGGGGGTTCTACACGGCCGTCTGGTATCGCCGCACGTGGGAACAGGAGCCGCTGCCCGAGGGCCAACGGCTGCTGGTCCACTTCGAAGCGGTCGACTGGCAGGCCGATGTGTGGGTCAATGGCAAACGGGTGTGTTCGCACCAGGGTGGGTTTACGCCCTTCGACACCGATATCACCCATGCCCTCGTGGAAGGCACAACGCAGGAAATCGTGGTGCGCGCCGAGGATGACGCAGCGGATCTCGAGAAACCACGCGGCAAGCAGGACTGGAAGCTGGAGCCGCACTCCATCTGGTACCCGCGTACCACGGGCATCTGGCAAGACGTTTGGCTCGAAACCGTGGGCGCCACGCGCATCGGGTCGGTGCAATGGTCCAGCAGCCTGAAACACTGGGACATCGGCCTGGACGCGCGGGTGCTGGAAGATGGGTACCGCGACGCGGAGATTACCGGGCGCGAACAGGCCAGGCAACAACAGCCGCTAAAGCTGAACGTCCGGCTGAGCGTGGGCGACCAGATGATAGCCGAGGACCGCTACGCCGTTGTGGCCGGCGAGGTGCACCGGCGCATCGCGCTGTCCGATCCGGGGATCGACGATTCACGCAACTCACTGCTGTGGTCGCCCAACTCGCCGACCCTGATCGAGGCCGCCATCGAGCTGCGCACCAGCACCGGCCAGCTGCTGGACCGCGTGGAAAGCTACACGGCCATCCGTGCGGTGACAACGCAGGGCGACCGCTTCGTCCTGAATGGGCGGCCACAGCCGCTTCGGTTGGTGCTGGACCAGGGATACTGGCGAGAAACAGGGTTGACGCCGCCGAACGACGACGCTCTCCGGCGAGACATCGAGCTGGTGCGGCGGCTGGGCTTCAACGGGGTTCGCAAACACCAGAAGATCGAGTCGCAGCGCTTCCTATATCTAGCCGACAGGGCCGGTCTCCTGGTCTGGGAGGAGATGCCGAGCGCCTACCGATACACCACCAAGTCAATCAACCGACTGTCTCGCGAGTGGCTGGAGGTGCTGGAACGCGACGGGAGCCACCCGTGCATCATCGCGTGGGTGCCCTTCAACGAGAGCTGGGGTGTGCCGGATCTGCCGGAAAGCCCGGCCCAGCGGCACTACGTCCAGAGCCTTTACCACCTTACGAAGTCCATCGATCCATCGCGCCCGGTCATCGGCAACGACGGCTGGGAGAGCGTCGCCACCGACATCATCGGCATCCACGACTACGACGATAAGCCGGAGCGCATCACCCAACGCTATGGGCTGAACGACATCGAGACCAAGCTGCTCAAGCGCGAGCGTCCAGGGGGGCGCGTTCTGACCCTGGGCAACACCGAAGTCACAACCGACCACCCGATCGTCCTGAGCGAGTTTGGCGGCATCGCGTATGGCGGGGACAAGCAGGAAACCTGGGGCTATTCGCGGTCGCAAACGTCGGAGGAGTTCCTGGAACGCTACCGGGAGTTGCTGGAGGCGGTGCGCAATCTGCCCGCCCTCGCCGGCTTCTGCTATACGCAGCTCACGGACACCTACCAGGAGGTCAACGGCCTGCTCTACATCGACCGAACCCCCAAGGCGCCCATCGAGCTGCTCGGTCAAGCGACCTCCGGCATTCGACCGGAGCTCGAAGATCACCCCGAAATCTGGCACGAAGAAACAGCCGTGCAGGGGCCACACTTTCGGGCGGGAGTTCAACCCTGAAAGCAGTGCCCAGTGGCTAGTGACTAGCTTGTCACTAGCCACTAGCCACTCACCACTACCAAGCTCCTTGCTTCCCGCCATACCACCAGACTAGACCCAACGTGGCCGTGGTCTGGTGCGGCGCTAGCACGTTCGTGTTGTGCGTGCGGAAGTAGGGGATGTTGCTCCAATCCGTGCGGTAGCCGAGAAACAGGTCAAAGCCGTCCGCAAGGTTGCGCTTGTACGTAAGGGTCGCTTCCTTTAGCGCCTGGCTTTGGTTGCTGAACAGCCCGCTACGATCGGACATATATTCCCCACGAAGTCCCAACGTGGTACGCGCATTGAATGCGTAGTCTACGTACGCGGCGCCCCCGTCCAGATGCTGCGGCGCGGCAGACTCACCTGGTGCGGCAGTCTTCCAAAGGCGTTGAATCACATAGTCGCCCTCACCGGTAAGAGCCAGTTTCGGGGTGGCCTGCCAGGTAACATAGTTATCGAAGATATGCAGCTTGCCGTTGGGTGCGGGAATGATCGGATTCACGCACAAACCGGGCTGCTCCGGAATGACGCAGTTAGAGGCCTGCGTGGTATCCGGGTGCTCCTGGCCAAGATAGTAATTGCTCGTCCAGGTGATCTTCTTCGTCGGGGTAAGGACGAAACCAAAGAGCTCATCCTTGTAGCCATTGGTAGGTTCGGACTGGTTGGTGCCGTTCACAAGCCAATAGTTGAGCTTCAACTTATCGTTCACCTGATACCCGGCCCGTGCGCCCTGGTGGTAGAACGGCAGAAAGTAAAAGTAGAACGACCGCGTGTAGTTTGCCTGGTCCTTGGTGTAATTCCCTTCCACGCCCAGTGAGCTAGACCATTTGCCGAAGTCGACGGTTAGCCCTTTGCCCACTGGAACGATGTACGTACCATAGGCCTGAAAGATATTGCGGTAGATGTCCGGGCGCGGTTCGTTGGCTGGGTTACCTTGCAGTGTGTCGGTAGCTTGGCCGTACTGTAGGTCCAGCCGAAGCCCATAGCGGCGATGCTGCTCGAGGTCGGGGGCTAATTCGTAGATCACCGCGGCCTGGTTGATGCTGATCGTGTTCGAAAGCACGTCATAGGCCCGGAGATCGTTCACACGGCCCGGTGGCTGGTTGAAGTTGTACTCGTAGTAGCCGTCAAAGGTGTAGTTCAGCGTGGCGCCGCCCGGCAGCGTAGATGGCAAAATCGCGCTCACGGCGGGCTGCGCCGGCGGCGGTGTCGTTACGGGCCCTTGGGCGACTGCCGGCGGCTGCGGGGGCGTCGCCGTAGCCGACACCGGGCTGGCCGACGCAGACTCAGGGGCAGCGGCCGTTGCGGTCGCGACCGCACTTGGGTCGGTCGCCTCTTTCCCCTTGCCTTCCAGCGCATCCAGGCGCGCCGCCAAGCGAGCAAGCTCGGTGCGAAGCTCCTGAATCTGGGCGCTGCGGCTGTCCGGGGCATTCGGCACCGGCGCGGTAAACGGCACAGAGGTCTGCGCCACAACGACGGGAGCGGCCAACGCAAACACGGTGACGACAAGGGCAAGCATTCTCATGGCGATAAAGCTCCGAGGCGTGCAGTTTGGGCGTACAAGGCGTTGCCTGCAGAGGGCAGCAGGCAAACTGTATCCCCGTTAGCATAAGCGCATGCATCTGGAACGAGTGCAGGACGCGCTGCGTGTGGCCGGGGTCGACGGCTGGCTGTTCTACGACCACCACCATCGCGACCCGATCGCCTACCGCGTCCTCGGCCTGGACCCGCACAGCTTCGTCTCGCGACGCTGGTTCTGCTTCGTGCCGGCCTACGGCGAGCCACGCAAGCTGGTGCATCGCATCGAGGCAGGCAAGCTCGACACGATCACCGGGGCCAAGCGGGAGTATTCCTCCTGGCAGGAAATGGAAGCCGGGCTAGCCGCCATGCTCGGCGGGGCGAACACGATTGCCATGCAGTACTCGCCCCGCAACGCCATCATGTACGTCTCCATGGTGGACGCGGGCACGGTGGAGTTGATACGGAGTCTGGGCAAGCAGGTGGTCAGCTCGGCGGACCTCGTCAGCCAGTTTGAGGCGGTGCTGACCGAAGCGCAGATCGGCACGCACGTCCAAGCGCAACGTCTGCTGGATCGCGTGCTGGGCGCCACGTGGGCTCGCCTCGCCGAAGCCACGCGGGCGGGCGGCTCAACCGACGAGTTTGCACTGGTGCAGTTTATGCGCGAGGGCATGGAGCGCGAGGGGCTCTGGACCGACCATGGGCCCAACGTCAGCGCGGGGCCAAACTCGGCCGACTCGCACTACCAACCGACAGCCGAGCACACGCGCACGATCCGGGCAGGCGATTTCGTGCTCATCGACACGTGGGCCAAGCTGGCAGGCGACCCCCAAGCTGTCTGGTACGACATCACCTGGACCGGGGCGGTGGGGAGGCAGCCGAGCCAGCGTGAGCACGAGGTGTTTGCGCTGGTGCGCGAGGCCCGGGATGCGGCGATCGCGCGCGTGGAAGCGGCCTATGCGGCGAGCGAGGCCATCGCCGGCTGGCAAGCGGACGACGCTGCGCGCACGGTGATCCGTGCAGGCGGGTTTGGGCCATTCTTCACGCATCGCACAGGCCACAACATCGCCGTGGAGCTCCATGGCAACGGCGCTCATCTGGACAACCTGGAGACGCACGACGAACGGCTGCTTCTGCCCCACACCTGCTTCTCCGTGGAGCCGGGGATCTACTTCCCTGGGGAATTTGGCATACGCAGCGAAGTCAACATGATCACGCGGCCGGGCAAGGCCGTCGTTACCGGACCGCGGCAAACCCAACTGCTTCGCGTGTGACTCGAAACGCTACAGCGAGCTGCCCTGATGACTCAAAGATCGGCATTGACGCCGCAGATGCAGCCGCGCTCGCGGTAAGATGGAACCGATGGCAGCTGTAAGCACAGAGACCCAGCGCGAGATTGCGCGCCGTATCCCGGGCGAGAAGTCGTCCGTGCCCGCCCTGATGCTGCTGGCGGGATGGCTCATCCCGGGCGCAGGCCACATCCTGCTTGGCAAATGGCAGCGGGGCTTGCTGCTCTTTCTTGCTATTGTGACCCTGTATGCCGTCGGGCTGGGGCTGGGTGGCAAGATCTATCTCCCGAACACCAATGAGCTGCTAGAGATGCTGGGCTTCGTAGGGCAGCTGGGGATGGGGCTCTTGTACGTGCTGGCGCGGGCCGTCGGTTGGGGCAGTGCCGCCGCCCAAATCACGCTAAACGACTACGGGACCAAGTACCTGGTTGCGTGCGGGCTCCTGAACCTTATCGCGGCGGTAGATGCCCACTCGCTCGCGAACGGACGAAAGGCCTCGTAGACGGTGCTTACCCAATTCAGCGCGGCGTTGCTATTTGCCCTGTGTACCTCAGTCGTGTTCGGCATCACCCAGCGCGCCGAACCGAAGATGATGCTGCGCTTCGGCGTGTTTTGCTTTGCCCTGTTCGCGGGCGGCGTCATCGCGGCGAGCTGGCTGTTCTACTTCATCAAGCACTGAGCATTGCCAGCCCTACTGCGGCGGCGGTGGCGAATTGAAGCCGGGTGATGAGGTCGTAGGCGAGGTAGGCCCGGTCGCGCCCGCCGGGCTGGAACCGAACGCCGGCGGCGCTTGCGACCCCAGAGCTCCGGTCCCGATACCAGCGTTGGTCTTGCCCTTCTGGTAGAGCTGCTCGATGCGCGGGTCATACCAGAACTCCCAACTCTCATACGTGGTCTGCTGATTGGGCGTGGCAATAGAGTTGCCGGTCGCCGCGGTACCGACCCCGATGATCGCGCCGCCGCCACCGCCGCTCCCGAAACCGCCTATGGAGCCGGTGCTGCCGGTGGCTCCCGAAGATCCCGACGTGCTGGAGGTAACATTTGCGCCGGAGAAGCCGCTGGCAAGCGGCGAGGTGGCGCCAATGGTCGAGGTGGCACTCGACCCAGAACTGCCCAGCGGTGTTCCAACGCCCGAGCTCAGGTTCGCCGCGGAGCCAAGCCCACTGCTGGCGATCCCGCCCAACTCCTGCCCGAAGAAGCCTTTGACAGTGGTTTTCTGCTCGCCCAGGTGAATCAGCCGCCAGTCCGCCTTGCCGGTGAGCGGGTCCACGTATTCCTGGCGCAGGAAACGGACGTTGTTGGTGTTCTTTAGGGCGTCGACGGACGGCGGGTAGCTGTGCGTTTTACGGTAGAACAGGCGGATGGCGCGCACGTACTGCTCGGCGCGATGCTGGCTTTCCAGCTCCTTTTGCCGACGGAGGTCCTTGGCAATCACCGGCGCGGCGACCGAGAGCGCGATCAACACCAACATCACCATGACGATCACGCCCACAAGCATGTACCCGGCTTGGGAGTCGGTTGCGATTGGCCGGGGACGGACGGATGCGGTCAACGAAGAATCCTCGAACGGTAAGACAATTTACTGCTGCTGCAGGGGCAGAACCTGCGTGTTGTTGCTGCCGAGATCGGTCACGCTGACCCCATACGCTTGGATCTGGCCGACTCGGAAGCGCCTGGCGACGATGTCCCCGGGCGAGGCGAGGTAGACGTCGTCGCCGGAGAGCAAAAACGCCTGCTTCGGTCCGGTACCGCGCTGCGCCGTCCCAAAGAACCTCAGCGGAATGGGCGGCGGCCCGGGCGGAGGCGTGTAGATCGGCTGCATGGGTGCGCGCGCCACAGGACGCGGCGGTGGCACGTTCCGGGGAATCGCAACGACCGGCGCGACGTAGGTGGCCGAGAAGATATTGCGACCCGTGCCTGAGTAGACCAGACTCTCCGTGCGCAGCATGGCCGCCTGGTCGAGTGTGGGGTCCAGACTAGCAGCGCTGGACGCGAGCCGTTGGGCAGCTACGCCGGGAATCGCGCCTCCGGTGCCGGCGCTGGCCCGGGTGGACGAAGTTGTCGCGCTTCCCGAACGGGCTGGGGCCGACGTGTTGCCGACGGGCGCGATGGCCGGTGGCGGGGTGCTCGGCCCGCCGAAGAGGGAGGAGACGTTATAGACCACGCCACAGAAGGCGAGAGCCCCAAGCACTCCCAGGGCAATGGTTTTGCTGCGGTTCTCCGCGCCAGCCTTCACTGTGTGCCTCCTGCGCCGCCGCCGGGCGCCGCCTCGGGCTCGGCAACCACATTCGCGGGAGGCGCACCGGCGACCTCACCGGGGTTGGGCGCGCGCAGGTAGGTGGTTACGCGAAGCCGCAGGTTTACCTGGCCCGTCTGCTGTCCGGTGAGGGTGATGTTGTTGATCACAAAGAACATCGGCGAGCGCTCCAGCGCGTTGATCGCACCCACGACCGAGCGATAGTCCCCCGCGATCAAGGCGTCCATGCGTATCTCAGTGAGCGCGTACGGGCCGCTGAGGATGGACCCGTAACCATAGGTGACGCGGCCAAGACGAACATTCTCGCGCGCGGTCAGGGCACCCATCTGGGTAAGCACCTGGGAGAACGCATACGGCAGCCGTTGCTGGTAGAACGCGTCCGCCTGCAGCGTGGAGTCGACCAGCTTTTGGTCGATGCCCTCGAGCGGGCGACCGGCGATGCGGGCAGCTGTCAGCAACGTCTGCTGTTGCTGCAGGGCATCGGTGTTGCTCGCGTTTACGGCCTGCCAGGCAAAGAGCAGGTGCGCCAGCAGAAACAGGTCCAGGATCAGCAGCGCCGCGATGCCGGCATAGTGCAGATTGACCGCCGTGAGCAACTGCCGAGCCCGCGCCGTCAGACGGGGCGCCCGGCGCAGCAGGGACGAGCTGTTGGGTGGCGGAACCACAACGGCGGTACTCATTGAGAACCTCCCTGCAGCGGACGAGATTGCGCTCCGACGCCGGCAGGCTGTCCGCCATACGGAGCCAGCCGGACGCCGTCGGGTGGATAGCCGTTCCGGCGGTTGATGGCGGGCTGCCGTCCAGGGACGCGTGCGGGGCGGATCACCGGGATGTTTGCGTCGGCGTCGGACAGAGGACGAGCGCGGCGGGTCGGGTACCCCTCGCCGGGTGGCAGGGGGGTATAGTTCGCCAGGATGTCGAACTCGACGCCCGGAGGCGCGGTGGGCGCTTGCGGCAAGTTGCCGGGAGCCGAGCGCGCGGCAGTGCCGTTTTCTTTGGTCTGCGAGGCCTCGCCCGTGAGGCGCGGCTGCAGAAAGCGCCGAGAGCGCTCGAGATTGCGCACCAGCTGGACGGCGTTGGCGCGCTCGCCGGCCACACGCAGCCGGATGACCACGTTGCCGTCCGGGGAAACCTGGGGCTCGATTGAGGTGACCTGAATTCCATTCGGCAATACGTTCTCGAGATCCATCATGACCGCAGTCCAGGAGAAACTCTTCTGCAAGAACAGGGCATTCAGAAAATGGGCGCGGTCAAGCACACGGGCATTCACCGGGTCGCGCAGCCGCTGTTCCGTATGCAGCTTCGATTGCTGGACGGCGATGGTTTCGTTGCGTAGCCGGTCGAGTTCGAGTTGCTGCTTTGCGGCCCGCGCGCTCAGGATGTGCGCCGCCACGGCCAGTGCGATACCAGCGGCGGCCAGCACAGCCATCAGTAGGCGCAAACGCAGAAAGAACGGTCGAAGCTCAACAAAGGGCCGGGAGGCCAGATTTACTTGAACGCGCATGGGCTAGCTCCGCAGGGCTCCGGCGATCCCGGCCAGCCAGCCGCGGGCGACCTGGCCGCTAACGGCAGGCTGCGCAAGGGAAGAGGCATCCAGCAGTTCGCGCACGCGCACGCCGTCCTCCTCCGCGATGCCCTGCTCGCGGAGGATGCGATTGAGAGCATCGGCCCCAAGCGGACCGGCGCTCAGCAACACCTGCGGAACAGCCGCGAGGGTGTCCTCAAAGTAAGCGATCGCGACAGAAACGGCGCTTGCAGTCTCCTCGCTCTGGATGTCCGGAGCGAGCGTATGCACTTGCGGCCCCGGCTCTTCGCCGCCGTCGGAGGCTCTGCGGGGGAGCCGGTCGGCGTCGCCCGCAGACCTCGGGTCCGCCCCAAGTGCGCTCTCCAGGGTCTCGGGCGCCATATACGGTGCGTTGTGGAGCTGAGCGTCGAACTCCTGTTGCACCGTGGCCGAAGCGTAAGGCGAGCGCGCCACCGGTGCGGCTTCGCTGGCGTACATGTTGAAGGTGTGGGCCCCGTTTGTGGAAAACGCGTCGTCCTCGTAGGGGTTGCGGCCATGCTCGGGCAGCGGTTGCTGGGCCGCCCACTCGGCCTCGGTCGCGTCCCGGTCGACGAGCGGCAGCAGATTGCCATTCCCGTTTGCTCCGGTCTGGATAGTGATCTCGGTGACGGTCTGCGACTCAAACAGGACCGGAGGGAGGCCCGCAGGGATCGGTGCGCCGAAGTCGGCCAGCTCGACGGCACGGTGCAGCAGCACAATGCCGGCGCGGACGATGGCCGTGGTGACGCCCAAAGGATGCGCATTGACCAACAGGGCCGCGCCTTCGCCTTCGTTCAGCGCGGCCAGGGCCGAAAGCGTGCTGGGGAGGACGGCGCCGGGCTCAAAGCCTGCCTCGCGCACCGCGGTCTCATACTCGCTCAACACATCGCGGGGGACGGCCACGGCCAGAACGCGGATCAGCGTGCGGCTGGTGCTCATGATTTGAAAGCTGACCATGGCCTCGTCGGCGTCGAAGGGAACGAGCTTCTTCAGCCGAAACCGCACGATCGGCAGGGCTTCCGAAAGCTTCGCGGGTAGGGCGTCAAAGTCGAGCAAAAGCACGCGCACTGCGCCGTCCGGGATAATGACCGTGACCTCGGCGTTGCGCCCGTTGGGGCGGCCGCCTACCTGCTCCAGCACGCGACGAAGCGCGGCGATGACCGCCACACGATCCGGCAGATTGCCCGGCTTCAGGCCGGGAACCACGGCGCGCTCCGGCAACGCGGTTTTTGCCACCGCGGAAAGCGGCTCGCCCGGCGCCGGGGAGCGCCCAGCCACAACGCCACCCGGAACAATCTCGCAGGCAAAACGCGGTCGGCTGGCGGAGGCTTTGGGGAGCAGGTTCATGGGCTCTTCTTAGAATATCGTGGAGTATCGCGCAGGGCTCCCCGTCAGCGGGCCGTGCTGAGGGTTTGACGGCCCAGAAAGGGGGTAGTTTCTGCCACCTTTGGGTTATATACGGCCCTACACTTGGTCCCACCGTCTAGCGGCCGGTTTCGATAAACGTGACCTTGTTAATCTCGCGCAGGGTCGTGATCCCGGAACGAACACGTTGTAGGGCCGAGTCGCGCAGGAAGTTCATGCCCTTGTCGCGGGCTTTCTTGCGGATCTCGGAGCCGGGGCGCTTTTCCAGCAGCATCTCGCGCACCTCGTCGTCGAGCTCCAACAGCTCGTGGATCGCGGAGCGGCCCCGGAAGCCGGTGCCGCCGCACTCGATGCAGCCCGCGCCCTCACGGAAGCGGAAGCCCTGCCACTCGGACGGTTCCAGGCCGTTTTCGACCAGTTCGGCGTCACTGTAGGTGCGCGCTGTCGCGCAGAAGTCGCAGATCTGGCGCACGAGCCGCTGGGCAAGGATGCAGTTCAGCGCGGAGACGAAGTTATAAGGCTCCACGCCCATATTAAGAAAGCGCCCAAGCACATCGACGACGTTGTTGGCGTGAACGGTGGTGAACACCAGGTGACCGGTGAGCGCGGAGTTGATGGCGATCTGCGCGGTTTCGGCGTCGCGGATCTCGCCCACGAGAATCTTGTCGGGGTCGTGGCGCAGGATGGAGCGCAGGCCGCGCGCAAAGGTCAGACCCTTCTTCTCGTTCACGGGGATCTGCGTGATGCCGCGAATTTGGTACTCGACGGGGTCCTCGATCGTAATGATCTTGTCCTCTTCGGACTTGATCTCGTTCAGCGCAGCGTAGAGCGTGGTCGTCTTGCCGGAGCCGGTGGGCCCCGTGACGAGCACCATGCCGTAGGGCTCCTTGATGTAGCGGCGGAAACGGCGCAGATCTTCGGCGTCGAAGCCGACAACGTCCAGTGAGAGCTTGACGAACTTCTCGCTCATCGACTCTTTGTCGAGTACGCGGAGCACCGCGTTTTCGCCGTGGACCGTCGGCATGATCGAAACACGGAAGTCGATGAGGCGACCCTTGTAGCGGACGCGGAAGCGACCGTCTTGCGGCACGCGTCGCTCGGCGATATCGAGCTCGCTCATCACCTTAATTCGGCTAAGGATGGTCTGATGGTGCTCCCGCGCGATCGGGGCCATCGCTTGCTGCAACACGCCGTCAATGCGGTACTTGACGAGAAGCGAGTCGTCGTAGGTTTCTAGGTGGATGTCCGACGCGCGGCGCTCGAGCGCCGTGTAGACCGTGGTATCCACGAGCCGGATGATGGGCGAGATGTCATCGTCGCCCGTGAGTTTCTCGATGGAGATGTTTTCATCGCTGTTCTCATCAGCGCCGACAACGTCAAAGGCCAGGCCCTCGGTGGCCTCGTCGAGCACACGTTGCGACTGCTCAGACTTCTTTAGCAGATCGGTGATTTGCGAGAGCGTGGCCACGCGGGTCACCAGCCGCGTCCCCAGCAACCCGGAGATCTCATCGAGCATCATGAGCTTGGAGGGGTCGGCGACCGCGATGGCTAGCTTGTTGCCCGCCAGCTCCAGCGGCACGAAGTTGTACCGGAACATGATGTCGACCGGGACGGACTTGAAGAGCTCGTGCTGAATCTTGAAGTGCTTCAAGTCGACAAATTCGGCGTGGTAACGACGCGCGAGCAGCTGCGCGCGCTCCTGCTCGGTGAGCTGGTCATTGGCGTAAAGATTGGCGACGGGCGGTGCAGTGGCGGCCATGCGTGTTGGACTCCTGGAGAGGTCGACGGTTTACCAGATGGTGGGAACTTCACCGGAGGCACGGATTTGCACGTCGGCTGTGACTAGTGGCATGCCGTGAACGAGCGCGGTTGCTGCGATGATCCTGTCCGAAGGATCCTTAGGGAAACGTGAAGAGAACTGAGTCGATCGTTCGGCAATCGCAGCGTTGATGGGCAGAACCAGGAAAAGCTTTTCGATCGATTGGAGGAAGTCCCCTAGGGATCCCATAACGCGAATCTGTCGATTAGACACGATCATTGCGACCTCCCATAGACTCTTGTCGGAGATCACGAGACTACCTTGTGTTCTTGCTTCGCGAATGGCACCCTGGGCGTTCTTCGAAAGCATATCTGGCGTTTGTGCAAGCCAAACCAGCGCGTTCGTGTCCAGTACTACCACCCGAGCTGTGCCAGGGAGGCTTGCGTAAACTCTTCGAGCTCCTCATCGGTGTACGGAGGCGACATAATATCTCCCACGATCTCGATCTTGCCCTTGTAAAAACCAAAGATCGGATCTTCTTCCTCCATCGGCATGGGAACAATTCGCGCAACGGGCCGCCCGTTTTTGGTCACGGTAACCGGCTCCCGCTTTGCGGCGACTTCGTCCAAAATGCTCAGAAACTGCGCTTTCACCTTCGCTGCACCCAAGGTCATGCTACACCCCACGTGACCACTCTACCATGGTCATTTCGTGTTAGCTGGCCGCCCCGCTCAGGCTGAAGATCGGGGCATACAGCGCGATCAGGATGAACACCACGACCGTGCCCATCACGATCAGCATGATGGGCTCAATCAGACTCATGATCGTCGCCAGTGAAGTTTGCACGTCTTCCTCGAAGAACTCCGCCACGGAGTTAAGCATCTGCGGCAACGCGCCGGTAGATTCGCCGACCTCAACCATTTCCACCGACAGCTCCGGGAAGACCTTGGTGTTTTCGAGCGAACGCGACAAACCCTTGCCCTCGCGCACGCCTTCCACCGAGCTCGCGATCGCGCGGCCGATCTGCCGGGAGTCGATCGAACGAGCCGCCGTCTCCAGGCTCGGCACCAAGGGCAGACCACCGGTCAGGAGCGTGGAAAGTGTGCGGGAAAACAGCCCTACCTGATACTTCAGCCAGACTGGGCCGATCACCGGCGTCGCGATGCGCACGCGGTCTACAAGGGTAGCGCCGGCCTCGGTCTTGGCCCAGCGCACGATGGCGAAGACGACCGCGGCGACAAGGATCGCAATCCACCAGCCGTCATGCTGGGCGGTTCTGCCCAGCGTCAGCAGAAACAGGGTTAGACCAGGGAGCTGTGTGCCGAGCTGATCGTAGAGTTCGGCAAAGCGCGGCACCACAAACGTAATCAGAAAGATAAACAGGCCAAAGATCATGACCAGCAGAAAAGCCGGATAGATTAACGACGATCGGATCTTCTTGCGAAAGGTAAGCGCAACGCGTTGAAACGCGAGAAAGCGCGCGAGCACCTCTTCCAGGTTGCCGGAGCGCTCGCCGGCCAGCAGTGTAGTGGTATACACGGTCGGGATGTTGCCCTGGGCCTCAAAGGCCTCCGAAAGCGACTGGCCCGTGCGAACGCGGGTGCCTACGTCTTCGAGCTGGGCGCGAAACGCCGGATCTTTCTGCCGCTTGGCGAGCAGGTCGAGCGAACCGAGGATGGGCAGACCGGCCTTGATGAGCGTGAGGAACTGCTGGTTGAACACCAGAAACATGTCCAGCTTGATCTTCTTCTTGCCACCCCCAGCAAAGCTCGATCGCGGCTTAACCGAATAAACCAAATACCCGGCCTGCGTGAAGCGGGCGCGCAACTCCTCGGCCGTTGCGGCGGCATGGGTCTGCTCGAGGATGCGGCCGCGGTCGTCGGCGAGGCGGATCAGGAATTCGGTCATACTGCCTTCGGTAGATCTACCGTCACGTAACTGCCCGGCGTTGCCTGTTCGACGGCACTTCGGATCATCTCGTGAGCACGCCGGATCGTTTCGCGCGAGTTAGTGCTTACGACCACGAGGGCGATCCGTCGCTTGGCATGGTTCTGTTGGCTGTACATCCGCTTGTCGTTCGTTAAGAGGACCTCAAAGTGCTCGGCTTCAGCCTTTGGGAGTAGTTCGTGGTCAGGCATGCTTGCCCACCCGACATCGTAAACATGCACCACGACGTATCCGTGCAGAAGCTCTCGAAGCATCTTGGGCATGTTGTTGTCCAACAACACGCGCTTCAAGCTGCCGTACGCTGTGTGCTACGACCGGCAAAGACCAGTACTACCTCGACTGCTTCCCGAGGCACACCATACTCTTCTGCGATCTCATCCGCGGACATCCCCTCGTCAAAGTTCAGAACAACCCCGTCCGCGTCCATGCGCGAATCAATTACAACAGGAGTGCCGTGCATGCGCTCGGGCACGCTTTCTACCCACGAACATCCGTTCCAATCCATCAGTTCGGTCTTCAGATTCGGATTCATCGGTTCCTTCTCCGGGTTCTGCTCAGCTTACATTGCCTTGCCCCACAGAGTCAGCACACAAAAGCTGTAGCCGTAAGAACGAAAAGGCGAGCCAGAGTGGCTCGCCTCTCTACGACCGGTTCAGCTTACCTTGCTAGACGCTGAAGCTGGAGCCGCAGCCGCAAGTCGACTTCACCTGTGGGTTCTCGAACTTGAACCCGGCAGCCTCGAGCGTTTCCACGTAGTCCACCGTGCAGCCGTTGAGGTACATGGCACTGGTCGCGTCGACGAAAACCTTCAAGTCCTCGAAGCGGACGACCTTGTCCATCATGCCGGCCGCGTTCTCAAAGCTCATGGAATACTGAAAGCCCGAACAACCGCCGCCCACCACACCGATGCGCAGACCGGCCGGCAGGGGGTCCTGCGTCGCCATAATCTCCTTCACCTTGGCGATGGCGGACGATGTCAGGTTAACCGGATTGGACTTGGTGGCCGGGGCCGGGGGGCCGGTGACGACCTCTGGGGTGGGAACTACGGCAGTGGCCATTTGGGAATCTCCTTTGCCCGCCGGCGCACCGCCGTGGGGGACAACACCAGTGTATCTATCGCGGAACGAGCGCTCAAGCACGTTCTGCCACCTTTCTGATGCGCCGCCGCCACCGCAGGGTGCAAGCTCTCCGTACACTGGACCCATGCGACTCCTCGAGGCGTTCGCGGCGGCCTTTATCAACACCTTCGGCATCACGCAGCCTAGCGAGGCGCAGCGCCGGCGAGCCGCGTGGTTCATCCTCGGCATGCTCCTGCTAACGTTGGCGCTGGTCGCGGTCGTCGGCTACGCCTTTTACGTATCGCTGCACCGGTAGCGCGCCACACAAAAACGCGTACACTGACCGAAAGCACCTAAATCTCATGCACTTCATGTCGGGAGTCTTCCATGGCAGCCGTGTCTTCTTCGTCCCCTTCGATCAGGGCTTCGCGACGCACCTTTTTGCGCCTGGGCGGGCTCGCCGCCAGCGTTCCTCTGTTCAGTGAAGGACATCTTGCCTGGGCGGCTCTAGGCGCTCACACCCCGGCACCCGCGGCTGTGCCGAAGGACGCGCCGGTGATGATCAACGCGAATGAGAACCCCCTGGGGCCGTGCGCGAACGCTCTTGCCGCGATCAGCAATAGTGCCAAAACCGGCGGACGCTACGATGCCACGGGCGAAGGCGATCGGCTCACGGCCCTCGTCGCGCAACAGTTGAACCTGCCGGCTGACCACGTGCTGGTGTATGCGGGCTCAAGCGAGCCGCTGCACTATTCGGTGCTGGCCTTCACGTCACCTTCGGCGCCGTATGTCACGCCAGATCCGACGTATGAGGCGGGTGCCTGGGCGGCGCAGGCGGCGGGTGCGCCCATCGTGAAGGTGCCCTTGACGCCCACCTACGCCCACGACATCCGCAAGATGGTCGCCGCCGCGCCGAACGCCGGTTTGATCTACATCTGCAACCCCAACAACCCCACAGGCACACTCACCGCCCGCGAAGAGATCCTGTGGGCCGAGCAACACAAGCCGAAGGGCTCAGTGCTCCTGGTCGATGAAGCCTATCTCCACTTCGCCGACAGTATGCCCAGCGTGGTCGATCTCGTAGCGCAGGGCAAGGACGTGATCGTGCTGCGGACGTTCTCCAAGATCTACGGCATGGCGGGCATACGCTGCGGTCTGGCGCTTGGGCGGCCCGACCTCCTGCTCAAGCTGCAGCGCTACGGCATGAACCCGTTGCCCATCACCGCGGTCGCGGCGGCCCAGGCGAGCTTGCAGGATACGTCCCTGATACCCGCCCGCCGCCAGATCAATGCAGAAGTGCGCAACGCAACCTTTGCCTGGCTGGACGCGCAGGGTTGGCGTTACACGCCGGCCGTGTCCAATTGCTTCATGATCGAGACGGGCGTGCCGGCCAAGCAGGTGATCGATGCCATGCAGGCGCGCAACGTGTTCATCGGCCGGGTATGGCCGGCGGTGCCGACGCACGTGCGCATCACGGTCGGGACAGCGGATGAGATGGCGACATTTCAGACCGCCTTCGCGGAGACGATGACGCAGTTGAGAAGCTCCGCCAAAAGGCTAAATAATGCTAAAGGCCGCCACATAGCGGCCTAGCTCCTTCAGCATGAGCGTGCACGAGGCCAGGGCAGCGAGCGCGGCTTCGGCGCCGCCCGTCCCCGCTTGAAAGCGCAGATCGAGGAAAAAGACGTACTCCCAGGGCCTTCCCGGAACGGGGCGTGACTCAATCTTGGTCAGGTCGGCGCCGGTGGCGGCTAGCTCCGTGAGCGCCCGGACGAGGGTGCCGGGACGATGCTCGATGCTGAAAGCCACGCTCAGCTTGTTGGCGGCCTCGGCTGGGGCTGGCGTGTCGGATCGCCGCAGCAGGTGAAAGCGCGTGAAGTTCTCGCGGTGATCTTCGATGTTGGCCTGGAGCACCTGCCCGCCGTAGACCTCCGCCGCCCTGCGCGGGGCGACGCCGGCGGTGTCCCGCAAATTCTGCTCTACGACATGGCGCACGCTGCCGGCCGTGTCGTAGAACGGCTGCGCGCGCGCTTGCGGGAAAGCGGCGAGAAAGCGGCGGCACTGTGAGAGCGCCACGGGGTGCGAAAGGATGTGGCGCACATCCT
The DNA here is from genome assembly GCA_964245045.1 of uncultured Acidobacteriaceae bacterium. Taxonomy (GTDB): domain Bacteria; phylum Acidobacteriota; class Terriglobia; order Terriglobales; family Acidobacteriaceae; genus Granulicella. Next base: position 33,140 of record CAXTLD010000011.1, read on the forward strand.
TCAATCGGACACCCGGGGCAGCGATGAGGTTGTGCTCGATGCGAAGCTGATGCTCGGCATCGATGCGCAGTGGGTTGCCGAGCAACAAATCGTGATGCTCGGCCACAGAGCCGTGGAGGCTGTTTTCGATGGGAAGCACGGCGGCCTCGGCGCGACCTTCCAGGACAGCGTCAACGACCTCAGCGGAGAGACGGCAAGGCAGCACGCGCGGCTCGGGGCCAAGCATCTCGCTCGCGGCAAGGTCACTGTTCGAGCCGCGTTCGCCTTGAATCGCAACCTGCATAGCAAGGAGGCCGACGACGTTTCCATTGGTTACCACGTGCGCTTCTACTCCTCGATAGTGTGCCGCGGACAGCACGGAATATAGATCGTTTTGAGGACAACCAACAATCTGCCCTCAGCAACCTACCATAGCAAACACCGCGGCTAGGCTGCGGCGAATTGGATTGCCGCGTGTGTATTTGCACACGCGCTTCAGGAGATCGTTATGCTTTGGACTATTACCATTATTCTTGTTATCCTCTGGGCCGTTGGCTTTGTCGGCTTTCACCTGGTCGCCTGGTGGATTCACCTGCTGCTGGTGCTGGCCCTGATTGTGTTGATCTTCAATCTCATTGGCGGTCGACGCAGTATCTAAACCGCAGATCGCCATCACCTAGGGTGCGCGCCGGTCGGGGTTCCGCACATCCTTCTTACTTCCCTTAACGTTACAGACGTGGAGCATGTATGAGCACGAGCGACAGCACGGTACAAGGCAAGTGGGACGAGGTAGCCGGCAAGGCCAAGCAGGCCTTTGGCGACCTCACCGGCGATCAGTCGACAGCCAACAGTGGCGCGACGCAGGAAGTCAAAGGGCATGGCGAGCAGGCATGGGGTTCCGTCAAGGAAGCCGTGCATGACACAGGCAACACGTCCACCCAAACCACGACGGACAAGCAGGCGCACGATGCCCGCACCTCGGCCACATCCACGGCGGAGAACGTGAAGGACCACATCCGTAACGCGGTCGAGGACCTGAAGCGCTAACCTGCACAGCAACTCGGCAGCAGTGCAGAGGCTCGGAGGCGACTCCGGGCCTCTCGCTTGCGCCGGTGATCAGCGGCGGCGGAACAGATCCGTCGCGACGAATAGGAAGAACGCAACGGAGATGACGCCGTTCAGGGTGAAAAAGGCGGCATTCATGCGACGTAGATCGTGGGGGTGAACGATCGAGTGCTCGTAGGCCAGCAGGATCACCACTACGGCCATCCCGGCCAACGCCACAGGTCCCAGACCAAAAAGGTGCACGAACGCAAAAAGCAGGATAGCCACTACCAAATGCATACACCGCGCGACCCAAAAGGCGCCGTCAAGGCCAAGCGCAGCGGGGATGCTGTACAGACCGGCGGAGCGATCATGCTCAAAGTCCTGGCAGGCGTACAGCACATCAAAGCCGCCGACCCATAGCAGCACGATCACGGTGAGCAGCAGGATGCGCGGATCGAGCGTTCCGCGCACGGCGATCCAGGCAGCCGCGGGTGCGATGCCGAGCGCCAGACCGAGCACAAGGTGCGACCAGCGCGTAATCCGCTTCATGTAGCTGTACGCGAGGACCACAAGCAGCGCAACCGGCGAGAGCAAAAGCGTGAGGTGGTTGAGCATGGCCGCCGCGCCAACGAAGACAGCGGCCGCGATAAGCGTAAAGGCGAGCACAAAACCGCGGGTGAGCTGGCCGGCGGGAAGGGCGCGCGTGGCCGTACGGGGGTTGGCCGCATCGAGCTCCGCATCGGCGTAACGGTTGAAGGCCATAGCAGCAGAGCGCGCGCTCACCATGCAAACGACGATTAAAGAGAGCACCCGTAGAGTGGGCCAGCCTTTGGCCGCCAGCACCGCCGCCGTGAGCGCAAACGGCAGCGCAAAGACCGAGTGCTCCCACTTGATCATCTCCAGCGTGGTACGCGTGTTGTGCAGGACGCGTTGCATGGTCTTAGCGCGTTGACTCGCTTCCCTGCCCTTGCACCTGCAGATCGTTGGTCAGCGAAAACACGCCAGGGACCGAGTTGGCTCGGATACCGATGATGTCGCGATCGCCCTTGTTGAGCACCACGCCGGTGAGCGTTACATGGCCGTTGTCGACGACGATGCGGATGGGCTTACCGGGGTCGATTGCATATTTGGTGGACACGTTGGAGCCGTAGACGGCGGCGTACTCGGCGCGGCGAATCGCCCAGTCGTTCGGCGAGACCGGGGCAACCTTAAGGTGGTCGACAAGCCCGCGCACACCAGGCGTGTTGGCGACGAGGTTGATGGCCTCCTCCTTGTCGACCGGCTCCACGACCTCCCCGCCGATCGCTGCCACCCCGTTCTGCACCTGCAGCGTGATGCTGTTAAAGGCGAAGCTGGGATAGCCCTGCCGCAGAAAGGCCAGTTGCTTGCCGAGCTTGTTGTAGAGCTGCTGATCGGAGACTTCGCCGGTGTTCACGATGATCCCATCGTGAATGGCAGCGGCCTCATGCGTCTTGTCCACGCGCTTCACGGCATCGAGCTTGTCCGCAAGCAGATTCACCGTGCCGGTCAGCGTGACCTGCCCGTTGGCAACCTGCGCATGCACGTCGCGAAACTGCTTCTTGGAGAGCTGATGCTGTGCGTCCGCCTGGATCTTGGCGTCGTTGGGCGCTTGCGACCAGGCGGGGGCCGCCGCGAGCAGAAGAGCAAAGAAAATACCGAAACCTGGGCGTGCCATAAGCCCTCCGTGAGGGGGCGCGGTGACGTTCACACCCAACCTCACGGCATTAGACGCAAATCGGCAACAACCGCTGCGCTATTTATAGCGACGCCGGAGACGATACACGATCGAGAAGACGCCGTTTTCGTCGCGGGTTGCAACGACGGTGGTGTTGTCGGAGAGCTGGTACTGGACTTGTATGAGTTGCTGGGCGCTCTCGTTGATGTTGGTGGCAAAGACCAGGGTGAGTTGATTGGTGAGGGGCTCCTGCACGGTGATGCGCGCCGTGGAGTTGCCGAGCGTGCCCGTGTACGACGGATCGATTTTGACGGAGCCCGCGCCGAAGAGCTTGCCCACACGGCTGCCCACGGTGGCGTTGAGGGCACCGGAGAGAATGGCACTGGTGGTAGGGTCGGTGCCGGCCTGTACCTGCTGCTGGTTGGCGATCTGCGACTGCTCCTGCGTCTTGCCGAGGGCGAGAACGTTGAAGATATCGGCTTCGGTGAGGGGCGGCGAGGACCGGTAGATCGGTTTCAGGTTGGTGGCGTCCCCGTGGATGCCGATGGTGATGTTATAGCTCTGAACACGCGTCGTGACGTCGAGATCGATGATCGGATTGATGCGAACGGGGTCGGTGAAGTAAATGACGCCGCGCTCGAGCTGGTAGGTCGTGCCGGCGAAGGTGGCGCTGCCGTCCGTGATGCGCACCGTGCCGAGGACCGAAGGCACGGCCACGGTGCCGCGCACGTTCAGGTCGACGGTGCCGGCGATCTTGGCGTAGCTGTTTTGGAAGTCCAGCTGCGGCGAGCTGGCCACGTGGATGTCCATGCGGATGCGGTTGGTCAACGCCGTGGGATCGGGCGGGACAGAGATGCCGCCCGTGCCGGCAAAGCGCGCGAAATCGACATCTGCGCCTGCGCCGAAACGGGTGATCAGGACGTTGCCGGAGAGGAAGAGCGCCTGGCCGCCGCCCTGGAGGCGGATGGTCGCGTCTGCCGTGGTGGACAGGCCGGCGTAGCGGACGCGAACGTGGTCAACCTTGACCGACAGGTCTGAGAACAGGCCGCGCTGATACCCGACATAGCCGCCCAGGGTGATCTTGCCGCCGCCGGAAGTGCCGGAGATGCCGCGCAGTTCCAGGCGGTTCTGGTTGAAGACGGCGACCCCTTGCAGATTCGAAATCCCGTTCGGGATGCCATCCATGGCCAGGTTTGCATTGTCGAAGCGGACCTCGCCATTAAGCGCCGGGTTCTTAAGGCGGCCGCCGACCCCGGCGTTCAGGGTGACATGGCCACTGGTGAGGAGTTGCGGGTCAATGGCGTGGACGAGCGCGAGGTCCACGCTGCCGTTGGCATGGAGGTTGACGGGGCCGCCGTCCGGGTTGTCGTCGCCGAACACAGTGGCGGTGCCCGTGAGCTGCAACGTGGTGTCCGGGCCGGTGACGTGGAAGCTGTTCACCGCGACGACACCGTTACGGAGCCCAAGGTGGATGGGCTCGGTCTGCCGGAGGGTCACGCCCTGGGTCGTGAACGTGAACGCGGAAAACGCGGCGTCGCCGGTGAGCAGCTGCGGCTTGGCGGCAGGGCCTGCCACGGTGATGGTCGCGGCAATGTCGGAGGTGGCGTCCGTCGTGCCCGGGGCGAAGAGCTGGACGGCCTTAGCGACATCCACACCGGTGAGGGTGAGCTTGGCTTGCGTCTGGTAGTCGGCGGTGAGAGCTGTCTGCCCGGTGGCGGCCACCTGCGCGCCGACCAGCTGCGAGGTCAGATTGTAGAAAGCCGTGCTGCCCTGCGTATGCGCGGTCAACGCGAGCGCACCCAGCACCTTGCCTTCCACCGTGACGCCGGTCGCGTCGATGTGGGCCTGCAGGTTGGGCTCCTTTACTGTGCCCTCGGCGGCCAGGCTCAGGTTCAAGCGGGCGTCGTACCCGGCGTAGTTTTTCTGCAGGTAGCCGATCTTGGATAGCTGGATGTTCTGTCCGGAAAGCTTGGCCGTCAGCCGTTGCGTGGCGAGGTTGTAACTGCCGGAGCCGGTAAGCTGGTTCCCGCCGGACTCGACCAGCAGACGGCGGACGATCGCCTGCTTCGACGCGAGATCATAGCTGGCATCGGCGGTAAGCTGGGCGTCCTGCGCGTTGATGACGACGCGACTGGCGTTGATCTGCTGGCCCTGCACCTTCGCATCGACGGAGACCGTGGTGTAGGGCTCCCCGTAGGCGACGCCGTTGCTGAGGGTGACGTTGCCGGAGCCATTCAGATTCCCGAGCGTGCCGGCCACCTGCGCGTTGATGTTGGCCGTGCCGGTGAGCCGCACATTGTTCTGCTGGCCGGCCAGTTGCAGAAGATCCGTGATCTGCGCGTTCGCGAGCTTGACTGAGCCGTTCACCTGCGTAAGTTTGTCGAACTCGTAGCTGACGACGCCGCGACGTACGACGCGGTGCGGCACCGCGGAACCGGTGAGGTTAAGCACCGCCGTGCCGCGCCGGATCGTGGAGCCCGCCACGACCAGGCCGCGGTTGGGAGCGTATTCGGCGTCGGCGACGACGGAGTCGAGCTGCACATCGGTGGTGGTGCCGTAGCGGACCTCAACGTTGTTCGCGGCGAGGTGGCCCTTCACGTCAAGGCTGCTGACCGCGCCGCGGGCGGTTCCGTTAAACGACAAGGCCCCGTGGAGCACGACGGGTAACGCGGCGGTCCCCTTTTTGCCGTTCGCGGAGACGCCGACAGCCTGGAGCGTGCGGTCGAACTCAGAAAGGTCGCGAGCGTTCAGATTCAGGGAGAGATTCGTAAGCGGGTCGCCATGATTGACGCCGAGCACGCCTTTGGCGGTCAGCGTGGTGCCGGGCGTCTGGAGGTTCACTTCTTGGAGGTTCACCACCTGTGTGCGGCCGTCGTAGTGGGCGAGCACGCGGCCGGAAACGGGAACGTTGGCGGTGTTGGCGCGGCGCTCCCCGGTGGGGTGCAGGACGAGGTCGGCGCCGACCTGCACGGAGCTGGCGATGTCAGTTGCGGGGCCGCCCCACTCGGCGGTCACGGGACCGGAAACCTCGGTGTCCAGGCCCAGGTCCGCGAGCTTTTCCGGAGCGCCGATGTCGAGAATCGTGCGCAGGGTGATGCCCTTGAGCGTGACCTTGGCAAAGGCATGCGCCGGGGCCACGGGGGTAAGGGTGACCGAGTCGACCGGCGGCTTCGCGTTGATGCCGACTGCCGCCTTATTGGCTGTTTGCGCGGCGGCGACCGCCGTCGGTGATTGTGCCGGGGCGCTGGCCGGAACCTCGCCTAGCCAGTTGTCGATCTTGAGCTCGCCCTGGATGGTACCGCCGCCGGACAGATGGCCCGTGAGCGCGCTGAAGAGCAGCTCGGTGGGCGTCACGCGCAATTGCGAATCGGCGTTCACATGACGCAGGCGAACGTCCGCGTTCGCGTACCCGGCGTCACGCAGATTGATGTCGCCGAGCAGCAGGTAGCCCGCCTGGCAGTTGGGCGTGGGCGGCAGCGCGGGCTGCGTGACGGGCAAACGTTGGTTGTTGCGCTTGTAGAACTCCGGATTTTGCTGCGCGGTCTGCGGCGTTACCTCGCAGTTCTGGCCGTGGATGTCGAGGTTGAGGACGCCCGACGTCAGCCCCGCCACACCGCCCAAGTAGCCGATCTGCGGCAGTGCGATGCCGCCGGCCACATGGGCCTGCCAGTTCGGGTGCGCAAAGTTGGCGATCGTCGCGGTCGCCCCAAGGTGCGAGTTCATCCCCGTGTAGAAGTCGAACTGGTTGAGCGCCGCCATGTTGCGGCCGAGCTGCATGTTGAGGTGCAGGCTGGAGTGCTCCACCGGCTGCTTCTGCATCTGCGTCTGAAGGTCCGCGAGCGACACGTCGATCCCGTAGCGATCCGTGGCGGGCAGGTATTGCACGCGGGCGTTCAGGTTTTGCGCGGCGGCGTTGAATGGGATCGGGCGGTCGTTGATCAGGACGAGCCCGTCGGCAAGCTCGACCTCTTTGGCCTGGAGATCGAGCAACGAGTTTTGAATCGGTTCGGTGCTGGTGGAGGGGTGCTTGGGGATGGGCTGGTTGGTCTTGCCGTCCTTGTCTATGATCAGGTGCGCGTGCGGCTGCTCGACACGGAGGAGGTTTAGCCCGATGTGCGACTGCGGGCCCTTGCCCATGGTGTGCGAAAGAAACGTGTTGAGCTTGAGCCGCACAAAGATGCGCGCCGCGGAAAGGTACGGCGCTTCGCCGGGAGCCTCGGTGCCATGGATGACGAGGTTGTCGACCTCGATCGCGAGCCGCCAAAGGTTGAACGAGATATGGCCGATGTCGACTTTGCCGCCCGTGGAATCTTCAAGAACGGATTTGACCTCCGTGCCGACCCGGCGCTGGAAGTCAGCCGTACCGGTGTACCAGTTCAGGCCGAACAGGGCTACCAGCACAAGTACGGCAAGCGAGATGAAGACCCAGCCAAAGAACCGTGCCACCCGGTGACGGTGTGACGACGGTGGTGTTGGGTTGGCCGCCGGGGGCGAGGTTTGCTCTCTCACGGCGCCTCCTCCCCTGGGTGCAGGACCGTGATGCTGCCCTGCGCGCGCAGGCTCTGGAGCCAGTCGCGCAAAAGGCTCGAGATCTGCTGCTGCTGCAGGATCTCGCGGATGCGCGGCGCGACCGAGACGAAGGGCGCGGGCTTAGTGCCGGCCTTTTTGTACTGCGGCAACATGGTGTTTTGGTACAACTCGCGCACCTGGCCTTCCGAGACAGTGGTACCGGCTCCGAAGCGCTCCTGGATGAAGCCCAGGGTCTCCATGCGCTGCTTCCAGCGGATGCGGAACTCTTCGGCGGAAAAGCCACGCTCGGCCAGGTACTGCGACCAGCCGGCGTCGGTCGCGCAATGATCGGGCTGGCAACCGGGAAGGGTGCTGCGGAGCTTGGCAATCTCTTTGTCGACGTCCGCGTCGGTGATGGTGTTCTGCGACTCCAGGCGTGCCTGCTGCAGGATCAGGTCGCGATCGACCAGGCGTTCGATCTCGCGGTCGCGCGTGATGGTTCTGCCGACGCTGGACGGGTACGGCTGGATGGCCTCGAAGCGATGCTCCTCGTTCACGTCGGAGTCCAGGACGATCTCACCATTCACGATCGCGACGACCCGGTCGATCTCCGTGCCGGGCTCATGCGGCATCATGGAGGGCACCGCCTTGGGCACGGCAACAACCCCGAGTGTCGACGCTGCCTGCGCGGTCGGCGCCTCCGCGGAGGGCTGTTGTTGCTGGTCCATGGGCGGCGTGGCGGTGGGGTTGGTCTGACTTGGCTGCTGGTCGGCGGGCGTCGAGGGCAAAGGATTGCTCTGCGCCCGGGCCGCGCCAAGGGCACCACCGAGCAGGTACGCCGCCGCGATCGCAGCTGCAAGGCGCAGCACACGGGCCGGTGCGACAGGGCGGGGCTGTTGCTGCATGATCAGAAGGCCTGTCCGATGGAAAAGAAGAACTGGAAGTGGCTGGCCTGGCCGACGTAGGGCAGGCTTGTCGTGTAGTCGTCAAAGACCGGGTAGATGGGCGGATTGAGGTTGTAGGCCAGGTCGAGCCGGATGGGGCCGACCGGCGTGTTGTAGCGCAGGCCCAGGCCAGCCGCGTGCGAATAATAATTGAAGTTGCAGGTACCCACGGCGTTGGCTTGGCTCACGCCCGCGGGCAGCGTCACGTTGCGGCAGGTTGCCGCGTTGGGCTGGTGGAAGTTCTTGATGCTGGTGAACATGTCGCCGGGGTAGCGGAAAACATTGCCCATATCGTGAAACAGAACGAAGTTCACGTTATTGCCCACAACGGGCAGCGTGGTCGGCGGCAAGCGCAGTTCGAACTGATTGACGACCACGCCGGAGCCGCCGACAGGGTAGCCGGTGGTGAGGTCGCGCGGGCCGGCATCGTTGATACCGAAGCCGCGATGTGACTGCGCGCCGCCGGCGTACAGCCGCTCGGGCAACGGGATCGGGTTGCAGGTCGCGTTCGTCACGGTAAGGTTGCCGACGCACGCGGTGCTGGACTGATCGACGACCGAACTGGTGCCGTTCTGGGCGTTGCCGAAGGTGTTCTCGAAGCCCACCCGCAGGTTGCGCGCGAAAGTGAACTTGTGCACCTTGCCGAAGCTGTAGTAGCTGGAGTGCGAAAGGTCGATCCGGTTGAAGTCGGTCTGCGAGCCGAAGCTTGAAGCGGCAAGAAATTCCTGCGCGGAAAAGTACTGGCCGCGGGTGGCGTTCAGCGGGCTGGGGTCGCGCGTGTCGTGGAAGTAGGTGACGCCGGGGCCGCCGACGCGCACCGGTTGCGAGAGCTGCGGGATCAGGTTCGGCGAGATCTCGAGCGAGTTCGCATTCACACTGATGAGCCGGTACTGGAAGTCGTAGATGAGGTGATCGGCGCGCTTCACCTGCTGCGTCACGCGGAAGTCGAACTGTGTGGTCTTCGCCTGGAACGTGGTGATGTTCTGGACGTTGGAGTAGCCGCCCGAGACGGTAGCGGTGAGGTTCGGGTGGCCGAGCAGGTTGGGGTTGTTGAAGCTCAGCGAAGCGATCTGCTCCAGCAGACCGTAGGTGGTGTGCAGCGTCAGCGACTCCTGCGTACCGCGGAAGTTGATGCGCGAAACGTCGAGCGAGACGCGTGGACTGGCGCCCGCCTGTCCGTTCTGGGCGGCGGTCTGGCCGCGGGTCTGCCCGGGGATGACGCCGGGTTGCTCCAGTTGCACCTCAAACCCGAAGCCATAGGTGACATCCCAGCGCTTGGCCTCGGTGATCTGCACTAGCACGTTCTTTTCAGAAGCATCGCCGCGCGGGTTTTGCACGGCGGCGTTGACCTCGTTGAACAGGGCGAGGTTGTACAGGTTGCGTTGCGTTTGCAACAGCGCGGCCTGATCGAGCGGGTCGCCGGCATGCACCAGAAGCTGCTTCTGCACCACGGCAGGCCGGGTGTGCTCGATACCGGACAAAAGCACGCGATCGATGGTGACCTGCCGACCTTCCACCACGTTAAAGGTCACGTTAGAGATCGTTTTGTTGTCCGGGTTGACCGTGGGCGTCACCTCGACCTGCGCGTGGTCGAAGCCCTGCGCGATGTAGTAGCTGAGGATCGCATCGCGATCCTGCGACAGCGTGATGAGCGAAAAAGGCTGTCCGGGCTCGGCAGTCAGCAGGTCGTAGATGGGCTCTTCGCGCGCTGGGTCAATGCCGGCGACGTCGATGGAACCGAACTTCTGTTGCGGCCCTTCCTCTACCGTGTAGGTGACAGCGATCTCGGCGAGCGTCTTGCCGTGTTTTCCGGGCCTGTCAACGTCTTGCACCGTGGCTGTCACCTTGGCCGTCTGAAAGCCGCTCGCACGGTACAGCGACTGGATGGAGTCTCGGTCCGCGTCGCGCAGCTGTGTGCTGTACGCGCCGTTCTTGACGTACAGGCTGGCTTTCTTTACGCGTAGGCGCTCTCCCAGCGTTTCGGTATCGAAGTAGTGATTGCCCTTGATGATGACCGAGGCGACCCTGTGGCGTTCCCCTGGATCTACGTCGTATTGCACGGTCACATTGCCCGTCCCGGCGCCCACGAGCTTCACGCTATCCTTCACGTCAAAGAAGCCCTGCTGCTGCATGTAGTCACGAATGTTAAACGCGCCCTCATTCAACAGGTCGTTGTCGACGGCGCCCTCCTCGTACACGGGGACGAGCAGTTTCTTGCGAGCGTTGGACACCTTGGCGCCGTTGATCACAACTTTGACGATCGGCCCTTGTTCGGCGTTGAAGTCGAAGTCGAGATGCTTCTTGGGTGGCTCGTAGGTTTCCTTCTGGAGCGAGATCGTGCCCTCGAGCCGGTTATTTTTGGTGTAGAAGTCGCGCACGCCGCTGAGCGCATTGCTGCCGGTCTGCCGCGTCACCTTGGGCTCGCACTCTTTATCGATCAGCGTAACCAGACGCGAGCAGTTCAGCCCGCCTTTCTTCCGGAACTGCTCGACGGAGATGCCGGGGTCCTTGCCGGTGACCGCAACCGTGCCCACGCGCGCTTGCGGGCCGATCTGCACCTCGATGGCGAGGTTGATCTGGTGGCCGATCTCGTCCATCTGCGTCGTGATGTTGATGGTCGGCTGGTAGTAGCCGTTTTCGGCCAGCGACTCTTTCACGCCGTCGAGCGCGGTGGGCAGATCGGTCTCGGTATACGGGCTACCCGGATCCAGCTTGGTGGCGAACTCCAGCAGCGACGTCAGCCGTTCAGAGCCAATGCCCACGATCTGAACGCGACCGATGTAGATCCGCGGCACGCCGGCGTAGATCAGGGTCAGGCCATCGGCACCGCGCTCGGCGGAAAGGCTGATATCGCGATAACGGCCGCTACGGAAGAGATGAACCAGGTCGGCCCGGACCTTTTCGGGGTCGAGCGCCGCCCCGGCCTTTTGCGTCAGGTGCGTCACCGTGGGGTCGTTGGCCGCAAAGGTCACGCCGTCGAAGCGAATCGCGGCAACGTTGGCGCCGGCCTGGCTCCAAACCGAGGTGGCGAGCGCGGGAAGCGGGTTGGTCACCACGGGCGGTGTCTGCGGTACGGTCGGCGAGGCCGGATTCGCGGTCTGGCTAGCCTGCGGAACGGCTTGCGGGGCGCTGGGGTTCGCGGAGGGCGTGGCCGCTGCGGCCTGTCCTGCAGCGCCGGTGCTTAGGGTACTCGACGTTTGAGCAGAAAGCGCCGCCGGCATGGCTGCGGCAAGGGCTAAACCAAGCACCGCGCCGCCGAGACGCCGCATGTGTGCGCCGCTTCGCCCTCGCCTTGCCTTCGTCTCGCCCGTGTTCCGCTGCTTCCTCTTCGCCCGACCCGGCACCGCTTTCCTTCCATGGTGGACCCGACGGTCCGGCTGTATCAACAGGGTAAACCGGCCCGGGTCATGCACGACGGACCTACAAGCATAACCATACTCGAGACGCGGCATCGCCCTAAGTGCGCAGGGTGGTACAGTGTCCGACGCGCGAGAAGCGCTCAGGTTGACTCCGTCCCGGGTCGGTGCGCGATCAACAACTGCGCCTCGCTATACTGAAACCCATGCCGCTGCCGGAAGCCTCTGTGGAAAGCGTGCGGGCGGAGCCGCTTACGGACGAGGCGTCCCGCGCAGCCAGGCATTCGATCAATCCCATCGACTCCAGGGAACGTTACTCCCGGCAGGTGCTCTTCGCCGGCATCGGCGCCTCCGGACAGGATTGCCTCCGCGTCGGTCGGGTCGCGGTCGTGGGCGTGGGCGCTACCGGGGCCGCAGCCGCCGGTTTACTGGCGCGTGCGGGGGTTGGCCACCTGACGCTGATCGACCGCGACTTTGTGGAGCCCAGCAACCTGCAACGACAGGTGCTGTTTGACGAGGACGATGCCCGGGCCGCGTTGCCCAAGGCGGAAGCCGCGCGACGGCATCTTGAGCGGGTGAACAGCGACGTAGCCGTGGTGGGCGAGATCGCCGACCTAACGCCCGGCAACGCCGAAGCGCTGCTGCACGGGGCCGACCTCGTCCTGGACTGCACCGACAACTTCGAAACGCGGTATCTGCTCAACGATGTGTGTGTGCGTGACGGGCGGCCCTGGATCTACACGGCAGCCGTGGGGGCGTACGCGGCCACCATGAACATTCTGCCCAAGCCGGAAGCAGGGGCAACGTCCGCCCCGGCGTGGCGGGCGCGCGCCGAACCCACCGCCTGCCTGGTCTGCCTGTTCCCCGCGCCGCCGGAAGGCGAGATGGAGACCTGCGAGACGGCAGGCGTACTGGGGCCGGCGGTCAATCTTGCGGCGTCGGTGGCCGTGGCCGAGGTGTTGAAGTTCCTTACCGGGCAACCGGAGCGGATGCGGCGCACCCTGTTTTCCCAGGACCTGTGGAGCGGTGAGCGATCGGAGATCGCCACCGGCAAGCCGCGTCACGACTGCCCGGTCTGCGGGGAGCGCAACTTCCGGGCGCTGGCCGGCACGGGCCGGCCGCAGATCACTCTGTGCGGGCGCAACGCCGTCCAAATCCACGAACACGGCCGCTCTGTAGATCTGGTTACCTTGGCGCAGCGCTTGAAACCATTGGGCGAGGTCCGCGCCAACGGCCTTCTGCTACGCTTTCGGTATGCACCCTACACGCTGACCGTGTTTCACGATGGCCGGGCGCTTGTGCAAGGAACCACCGATGTGGGTTTGGCGCGCTCCCTATATGCGCGCTTCCTGGGAAGTTGAGTAAACGCCCCAGCCAGTAGGACAAACTCTACCTGCCGGAATGTCCTGGAATAGGACAAGGTTCCGGCCACAACTTGCGATAGGCTAAACGAGGCAATCGCGCCGGCATGCACGGGAGTCGACCGACGCTTAAGGGCACCAAGGAGCGCTTGCCGTGGAAGAACAAGGCTACCCAACGATGCAATCCAAACCGACACCAGGGTTGTTCAAACGCAACCCACCCATTGCGGGAGAGGCCGAAGCTATTGAGCGGGCCAAGCTGGGCGATCCCGATTCCTTTTCCAAACTCTATGCGCTGCACAAACGCCGGGTGTACACCCTTTGTCTGCGCATGCTGGGCAACGTCTCCGAAGCCGAAGATATGACGCAGGAGGCGTTCCTGCACCTGTTTCGCAAGCTCGGCAGCTTTCGCGGCGAAAGCGCGTTTTCCACCTGGCTGCACCGGCTCACCGTCAACCTGGTGCTGATGCACCTGCGCAAAAAAGGCCTGCAGCTGGTGTCGCTCGAAGAAACGATCAACCCCAGCGAAGAAGACGCGCCGAAGCGCGACTTTGGGTCGCGCGACCCGCAGCTCTCCGGCTCCGTGGACCGCGTCACCCTGGAGCGCGCCGTTGCGTCGTTACCGCCCGGCTACCGCATGGTCTTCGTCCTCCACGACGTGGAAGGCTTTGAGCACAACGAGATCGCAACCATGCTGGAGTGTTCCACTGGCAACAGCAAAAGCCAGCTGCACAAGGCGCGGTTGCGGCTGCGCGAGTTGCTCCGTCATCCGGAGCAGTTGCCGCCACCGATGGTGAATGCACGGGAGATGGTGCAATGAGCGAGAACGGCACAATCAACTTCGACGCCCTTACCCCTGCCGAGTTCGAGCAGCACCTCCCTGACCTCTTTCTGGCTGGCGGCAAGCTGAGCGACGATCCGCGTCTCACGCGGTTCCTGGCCGCTAACCCGGATTGCGCCGCGCTTGTGCGTGACCTGGAGACCATCGCCGAAACCGCGCGAAGTCTCTTTGAGCCCACCCACGAGCCCAGCGACGCGGTGTGGTCGAACATCGCCAGCAAGCTGCGGGAAGAGTCCTCCGACGGCGGCGTAACCGATCTGGCCGGCTAGTCTTTCCGTCATGCAGACGCCACCGCTTCACGCCAGCGTCGATGGTCTGCGCCGGATCGTCTTGACCGGCTTTATGGGCTCGGGAAAGACGACCGTGGGGCGGATCCTGGCTGCCGATCTCGGTTGGCGCTTCGCCGATCTCGACCAAAGCATCGAGGAGCTGCTCGGGACCCCGGTTCCTCGTATCTTTGCCGAGCGCGGCGAAGCTGGGTTCCGAGCGGCTGAACTCGACGCCCTGCGCGAGCTGCTCACTGGGTCGCGCCTAGTGATCTCGCTTGGCGGCGGCGCACCCGAGGCGCCAGGGCTGCGCGACCTGCTGGCTGGCGCGCCGGAAACGGCCGTGATTTATCTCCGGGCCGAGTTCGATCCGCTGTACGCACGTTGCCTTGCGCAGGCGCAGGATCCGCAGGCGACCGAGCGCCCCATGCTCGGCTCCAAGGAAACAGCGCGCGACCGCTTCGAGCGTCGGCGCGCGCTATACGAGGACTTGGCGACGTACACGGTCCAGGCTCACCCTGGAGCGCCGGCGCAGGTCGCCCGGGCCATCGCAACAACTCTCAGCGGTCAACTTCCCGGCTCCTGAACGCAGCCAATTTCAGGTCAACGCGCATCACACCGAGAACACCCATGGCCACCTACCCCGCCCCCCGCATCACGCCTGTCTCCAAAGAGTTGAACGCGCCGTCGAGCATCGCACAGCGACGCGCCGGGCGCGGCTACATCCTGTTCACCATCTGCATCCTGCTGGCCCTGGCGCTGGCCTGGCAACTGCGCGAGGTGCTGGAGATTGTCTACGTGAGCGCCCTGTTTGCCGTGGTGCTCATGCCTGTGGTCAAGCGCCTACAGGCAGTGCACATCGGCAAGTACCAGCCATCGCGCTTCGTGGCGATCATCGTGCTCATGCTGGCGGTCGTGCTCTTCCTGTTCGTGTTGTTCTTCTTCGGTCTACCGCCCGTTCTGCGCGACATCGAAGGTTTCACCAGCGATCTACCCAAGCGGCTCCCGCAATTGGTGGCCAAAGCCAAGCAGGTGCCCCTGCTGAATAAGATCGGGGTCGACAACATTGCGGTACGCGGCGAAGCAGCGGCCGCCGGTGTCGCGGGATACGTCGTCGCTGCCGCACCCAAGTGGATCGGGCACATCTTCGATCTCGTTACGGCCCTCATCCTGTGCATTTACTTCATGCTGGAAGGTGAGTCGGCATACTTCTACTTCCTCGCCATGGTGCCCTTGGAGTCGCGTGACCGCCTCTCCAAGGCGCTGGTCACCGCGGAAGGCCGCATGAGCAAGTGGCTGCTCGGCCAGGGCTCCCTGATGCTCATCCTGGGTTTGAGCAGCACAATCGTCTTTGGCCTTCTGCACGTGCGCTATTTCTTTCTGCTTGGTTCGCTGATGGGGATCTTCAACATCATTCCGGTGGTGGGCGGGGTCATTACCATTCTGCTGGCGGCAGCCGCGGCGGCTCTGGATTCCTGGTCGAAGATGGCCGGCGTTCTGATCTTCTACCTTATCTACGCGCAGATCGAAAACGGCTTCCTGACGCCGCGCATCATGAAAACCAGCGTCAACCTGATGGGCCTCACCGTGCTAATCGCCTTGCTGATGGGCACGGCCCTGGCGGGCGTCGTCGGCGCGCTGGTGTCCGTACCCACGGCCGCTCTGGTAGCCGTCTTCGTGCAGGAGTACCTGGTGCAACACGATCCTCACGCGCAAGATCTGCAGGCCAAGTCCGAGCAAGTCTCCGAGTAAGCGACGGGCGCGAAAGAGGCGCCCGGCTAATCAGCTCATATCGTGCTCAGCGTCCATACCGTCGTGCTGCGGAACGTTTCGCTGCTCCGCAGCATCGTAGACGGGAAGTCAGGCTGGTTCGGCGAGTCTGGAAAATGCTGCGTTTCCAGGCAAAAGGCGCTGCGCCAATGGTACGGATTTCCGGACTTCCCTACCTGTGTGCCGTCCAGGTAATTGCCACTGTAAAACTGCACCCCAGGCTCGGTCGTTTCAACCTGAAGTTTGCGCCCGCTGCCTTCATGCGCAGCCACCGCTGCCAAATGCAAGCTTCCTGACTCGCCGCGCAGAACGAAGTTATGGTCGTACCCCCGACCATTCACCAACTGCGCGTGAGGCTCCCGGATGCGCTCACCAATCGCACGCGCCGCGGTGAAGTCGAAAGGCGTGCCGGCCACCGGACTGTTCCCGCCCAGCGGAATCGCGCTCGCATCGATGGTCGTGAATTCATCGGCGTCAATCTGCAGCTCATGGTCCAGGATCGTCGCGCTCCCTTCGCCAGCCAAGTTGAAGTAGGCGTGATTAGTCAAGTTCAGGACGGTCGTCTGGTCGGTGCTGGCCTCATACTCCAGCGTGATCCGGTTGTCTTGCAGGCGATAGCGTGCCACTACAGAGATGTTTCCCGGAAAGCCCTGCTCGCCCGCCGCGCTCCCCACCGTAAACTCAACACCGTCCGGCAGCACGCGACCATTCCAGTTCTTGTGCCACAAACCACCGGATCCGCCGTGCAACAAATTCGCACCGTCATTGCGATCAAGGTCGTACGTCTTGCCCTCAAGCGTAAATCGCCCGTTTGCGATGCGGTTGGCGTAGCGCCCGACCGTACACCCCAGAAAGGCCGTATCGTCGGAATAAGGCGCCAGCGCCGAGAAGCCAAGCACCACGTCGGCCCTGTTTCCATCGCGGTCCGGAGCGAGCAGCGACGTGAGCCGAGCGCCAAAGCTCAGCACCTCAAGCTGCAGTGTGTCGTTGTGGATCGTGAAGCTCTGGGCAGCAGACCCGTCCGGGGCAATGCCCCAGGGGCGACTCGTGACGACGTGGGAACCAGCCATACGTGCCAGCATAGCGCCTGTTCGGGTAGCAAGGACATCCGGCGCTGCTGTAATCTGTCTCCGTTCTGAGGAAACCCGAATGCGCCTCGCTGTTCCCCGCACGGTCGCTCTTTCCGCCGCTCTACTCCTTGCCGCCGTTCACCAATCGCAAAGCCAAACAAGGTGGGTCGGCACCTGGGCGGCGGCACCGTCGTCTGAAAAGTACGATGCCGGAGAGTTGCCAACATCGATCACCTTGCGCGAGATTGTCCACGTGTCGCGGGGCGGCGATCAGGTTAGAGTCACGATTACGAACGAGCTCGGAACCGACCCACTCACTGTCGGCGGAGCCCACCTGGGCGTACACACGCAAGACAGCGGGATCGCCCCAGGCTCTGATCGGCCGCTCACCTTTGGCGGCCAGCCCGGAATCACCCTCCCGCCGGGAGCGCTGGCCGTGAGCGACCCGGTTGCCATGCCCCTGGCGCCAACGAGCGATCTTGCCATCACCCTGCTATTACCGCCCCAACCCTTGCACACGGTGACCGCACACTCACTCGGCTTGCAGACGAACTACGAGGCGGATGGCGATCAACTGGTAAGCCCCACCCTGACCGCCCCCAGAACGTTCGAGCAGTGGCGCTTTCTCAAGAACGTGGAGGTAAGCGGCACCGGCAGCGCCATCGTCACACTGGGCGACAGCATCACCGATGGCCATAAGTCCACCGCAAACACCAATCGGCGCTGGCCCGACGTGCTCGCCCAACGACTTCAGGAAGACAAACGCCTCCGGGGCCTCGGTGTCCTCAACGAGGGCATTAGCGGCAATCGTCTCCTTCACAACGGTGCCGGCCCCAACGCGCTGGCCCGATTCGATCGCGATGTGCTAAGCCAGAGCGGTGTGCGCTACCTCATCCTACTGGAAGGAATCAATGACATCGGCAGCACGGCGCGGCCGCACAACCCCGGCGACGACGTTACCACGCAACAGATCATCGTCGCCTATGAGCAGATGATCGCTCGGGCGCACGCGCACGACATAAAAGTCTTCGGTGCAACGCTGACGCCCTTCTTAGGTGCCGGTTACGCCACACCAGCGACAGAAGGGATGCGACAGACAGTCAACTCCTGGATCCGCACCAGCGGCCAGTTCGACGGTGTCATCGACTTTGACAAGATCACCCGCGACCCGGCCCAACCCGGAGTCTTCGCCAAGCAGAACGACTCCGGAGATCACCTGCACCCAGGCGACACCGGGTATACCGCCATGGGTGATGGCATCGATCTCAAGCTCTTTCGGCCATAGGCCGGGCCCTACGAAACGCACACCCCAGTGAAGCGCGGGTAAGACTCTACGCAGCGGAGCTTACCCGCTAGTCTCGGGCGTGCTTCACTTCAGTTCGTATCCCGCGAAGAAGTACCCTATCTCAAAAACAGCAGTTTCCTCGCCGTCGGAACCGTGTACCGCGTTCTCCTCAATGGAATCCGCAAACAACTTTCGAAGCGTGCCCTCTTCAGCGTTCGCCGGGTTAGTCGCCCCCATCAGCTTGCGCAGGTCCGCGATCGCGTTCTCCTTCTCAAGGACCATCGGAAAGATCGGCCCAGAGGCCATGAACTTCGTCAGCGAACCGAAGAACGGTCTTTCCCGATGCACATGATAGAAGCCCTTCGCCTGATCTTCGGTAAGTGTCATCTTCTTTATAGCAACCAGCTTGAAGCCTGATTTTTCGATTTGGGCAAGTATGGCGCCAGTCAGGCCTTTGCGGACCGCATCCGGCTTGACAATGCTAAACGTACGCTGTGACACAGAAGTCTCCTCTTGAATACCATTGTCAGTGTACCGGACGGAAGGTCATCCAGTTGTAGCCTTCCCCAAGGCACACCGGAAACCATCCTTTAGGGGTGGATCCGAAACGACTGTCCGTCACATCGCGTCTTAGACACATGCGACGAACAGCCTGGATCTGGCTAGTCGGATGTATCGCTTGGTCGATTGACGCGATCGTCAACATCCTCGTGCATGCTCCGCAGCACGCCGAACTCGCCCTTCTACTGGCTTTACTGTTTGGAATCGCTTGGCTCTTCTACCGCGGCCAGAAACGGTAGCCTCGCAACACGGAGGAGCCTCCTCGCGCAACGCACCAAGGCCCACCCTGACGGGTGGGCCTTGGTGGTGGGTATGGATGCCGGCGATGACCTAATCTCCCACACACTTGCGCGTGCAGTACCATCGGCCCGACGAGGCTTAACTTCCGTGTTCGGGATGGGAACGGGTGGGACCCTCGCGGTAAACTCACCGGCACATTGTCGAAACGCTCGCAGAGGCGATGTTTCACAACTGCATAGATCGGGGGTACAGCGTATTGCATTTCATAACTACAGGGCTTGCATCAAGAGAGTCGCTCCCGGGCAGCGGCGTGCTGCACCAGAGCAAATTCTATGGACAAGCCGAACGGGCGATTAGTACTGGTAAGCTACATGCATTGCTGCACTTGGACCTCCAGCCTATCAACCAGGTCGTCTTCCTGGGCCCTTCATTTCCCTTACGGGTTGGGAGATCTCATCTTAGGGCATGCTTCCCGCTTATATGCCTTCAGCGGTTATCATAACCGAACTTCGCTACCCAGCCGTGCCCTTGGCAGGACAACTGGAACACAAGAGGTTCGTCCATCCCGGTCCTCTCGTACTAAGGACAGCCCCCTTCAAATCTCCTACGCCCACAGCAGATAGAGACCGAACTGTCTCGCGACGTTCTGAACCCAGCTCACGTACCGCTTTAATAGGCGAACAGCCTAACCCTTGGAACCTTCTACAGCTCCAGGATGCGATGAGCCGACATCGAGGTGCCAAACCGGAGCGTCGATATGAACTCTTGGCTCCGATCAGCCTGTTATCCCCGGCGTACCTTTTATCCGTTGAGCGATGGCCCTTCCATACAGAACCACCGGATCACTAAGGCCTGCTTTCGCATCTGCTCGACTTGTAGGTCTCGCAGTGAACCACACTTATGCCTTTGCACTCGACGGTCGATTTCCAAACGACCTGAGTGTAGCTTCGCGCGCCTCCGTTACAATTTAGGAGGCGACCGCCCCAGTCAAACTACCCGCCTTACACTGTTCCTCTCCCAGATCATGGGAGCAGGTTAGGATCACAACAACCGCAGGGTGGTATCTCACCGTTGGCTCCACCGAACCCGAAAGTCCGGTCTCCAAGCCTCCCACCTATCCTGCGCAGCAGTTGCCGTAACCCAATGTAAAGGTATAGTAAAGGTGCACGGGGTCTTTTCGTCTAGCTGCGGGTAACCGGCATCTTCACCGGTACTACAAGTTCGCCGAGCAACTCGTTAAGACAGTCGTACGATCGTTACTCCATTCGTGCAGGTCGGAACTTACCCGACAAGGAATTTCGCTACCTTAGGACCGTTATAGTTACGGCCGCCGTTCACCGGGGCTTCAGTTCGCAGCTTCGGCTTGCGCCTAACCGCTCCCTTTAACCTTCCGGCACCGGGCAGGAGTCAGCCCCTATACGTCGTTTTCGACTTTGCAGAGACCTGTGTTTTTGTTAAACAGTCGCCGTACGCGTTTCACTGCGGCCCCTCCATGCTTGCACACGGAAGGGCGACCCTTCTCCCGAAGTTACGGGTCTAATTTGCCGAGTTCCTTAACGAGCCTTCACTCGAGCGCCTTTGGATATTCTCCTCGTCTACCTGTGTCGGTTTGGGGTACGGTTCCCAATCTCTCTCCTTAGAGGTTTTTCTTGGCAGCGTGAACTCAGCAGCTTACACCCAAAATGGGCTTGCTCTACACCTCACCGTTATGCCCCGACGGATTTGCCTGTCGGAACCGGCTTTCGTGTATCGACCGCCATAGCCATATGACGACCTGCTTATCCTTCTGCGTCACCCCATCGTCCAAACGAGATATCGGGAGGTCCGGAATATTAACCGGATGTCCATCGCCTACGCCTTTCGGCCTCGGCTTAGGGACCGCCTAACCCTGAGCGGATTAACCTTCCTCAGGAAACCTTAGACTTTCGGCGGGAAGGGTTCGCACCTTCCTTATCGCTACTTATGCCGGCAGGGTCTCTTCCCAGACCTCCACGTATCCTCTCGGTTACGCTTCCATGACCTGGGAATGCTCTCCTACCACGCATGCTTAACGCATGCATCCGCTGCTTCGGTATACAGTTTTAGCCCCGTTGTATTGTCGGCACCGGACCGCTTGACCAGTGAGCTATTACGCTTTCTTTAAAGGATGGCTGCTTCTAAGCCAACCTCCTGGCTGTCTGAGCGTTCCGACTTCCTTTCCCACTTAACTGTAATTTGGGGACCTTAGCAGGCGGTCTGGACTGTTTTCCTCTCGACTGTGAAGCTTAGCCCCCACAGTCTGACTGCCGGGCTGGATGTGATCGGCATTCGAAGTTTGGTTGGATTCAGTAAGCCGGAAAGCCCCCTAGTCCATCCATGTCTCTACCACCGATCCAAATCACCCGACGCTAGCCCTAAAGCTATTTCGGAGAGAACGAGCTATCACGGAATTTGATTAGCCTTTCACCCCTACCCTCAGCTCATCCGAGCTTTTTTCAACAAACACCGGTTCGGTCCTCCAATGGGTGTTACCCCATCTTCAACCTGGCCAAGGGTAGATCATCCCGCTTCGCGTCTATTCCTGCCAACTTCACGCCCTATTCAGACTCGCTTTCGCTGCGGCTCGCTCACGCTTAACCTTGCTGACAAGAATAACTAGCCGGCTCATTATGCAATAGGCACGCGGTCAGACATTCACCTTGCGGTGCATAGTCCTCCCACTGCTTGTAGGCACACGGTTTCAGGTACTATTTCACTCCCCTTCCGGGGTTCTTTTCGCCTTTCCCTCACGGTACTGGTTCACTATCGGTCAGAAACGAGTATTTAGCCTTACGGGATGGTCCCCGTGGATTCAAGCAGGGTTTCTCGTGCCCCGCCTTACTCAGGTACCGGCTTCGAGTCCAGAAAGATTTCGCCTACGCGCCTGTCACGCTCTTTGGGACCGCTTTCCAACGGTCTTCAGCTATCCTCTGGTTTGGTAACTCTACTGTTGCCGGCCCTACAACCCCCAAAGTACCGAAATACTCTGGGTTTGGGCTATGTCCGATTTCGCTCGCCACTACTTTCGGAATCGAGATTTCTTTCTTCTCCTGGAGGTACTGAGATGGTTCACTTCCCTCCGTTCGCCTGTTCTCACCTATGAATTCAGTGAGACATCACATGGGATCGCCATGCTGGGTTTCCCCATTCGGAAATCTCCGGATCAACGCCTGTGTGCGGCTCCCCGAAGCTTATCGCAGCTTGCCACGTCCTTCTTCGCCTGTTTCTGCCAAGGCATCCACCGTGCGCCCTTAGTAGCTTGACCATAGAATTTGCTCCAGGCAGCCAGCGCGACAACCGCTAACCCTGAAGCGTCCATGTATTTCTCTTCGCCTGGGCTTCAACCAGAAACAAAATCTGCTTGAAGCCGTTATATCTAAAGACACTCTTTATGCATGATCAGCGCAAAGCCATTGTGACTACCAATCGCTCGCAGCTGCTCAGCCTTGTAGTTATTTACCCAATCTATGCAGTTGTCAAATATCGTCTCGCGATCACCTTGTGTGTCGCTGCGCGTCACTCGGACCCGCTTGAGCTCATGCCCAAGGCTCAACCCAACCGGCTGAACCCTAGGTATGTCTAGATGCTTCTCGTGCAGCCAACGATGCAAGGTGGTGGAGCTGAACGGGATCGAACCGTTGACCCCCTGCTTGCAAAGCAGGTGCTCTCCCAGCTGAGCTACAGCCCCATCGTTCCCCCGCCAGCGTCCAGTATAGCCGGATCTGGGAAGGTGGTGGGCCTGGGAAGATTCGAACTTCCGACCTCACCCTTATCAGGGGTGCGCTCTAGCCATCTGAGCTACAGGCCCAAAGGAAACCCATGGAGCCTGCGGCTCGCCTCGCCTCTCTCGAGCTTCGCGAATATCGTAATACATCCCGAATCGTTTCGAGGACACAGTTGAACGTGCGGGAGGGCGACGCCATCCCTGACCATTGGCTCTCGATGTACGCAATCAAGAGGAGGTTGAGTTCAGATTCCATCCACACCCCAGATCAAAATCAGGATGCTTCCGGTGTCCCAAGATCATGTTGACTCGGCCTTTCGACCGCCTGCAATCGCAGGTCGTCTTCGTGCTTGGGAGATTCTCTCTTAGAAAGGAGGTGATCCAGCCGCAGGTTCTCCTACGGCTACCTTGTTACGACTTCACCCCAATCATGAATGACACCTTGGGCGGCTGCTCCCTTGCGGTTAGCGCACCGACTTCTAGTGCAACCCACTTTCGTGATGTGACGGGCGGTGTGTACAAGGCCCGGGAACGTATTCACCGCGGCATGCTGATC
>CAXTLD010000012.1:0-56240 GCA_964245045.1 uncultured Acidobacteriaceae bacterium
GTCTCACTACATCATGGCTGAAACGCTTACCACCCCCGCCCCCCTCGCCGCCTCCAACCACCAGCAGGGAAGCAGCGCGCCCGGTCTGCGCTTCACGCGGCACTCTACCAAGCCCGGTGTCTCGCCCTTCGACGAGCTCACCTGGGAGCACCGCGACGCCGTCATCCAGGACTGGAAGGGCAAGCTCATCTTTGAGCAGAAAAACGTCGACGTCCCGAGCTCCTGGTCCATGACCGCGACCAACATCGTCGCCTCCAAGTACCTCCACGGCCGCGTGGGCACCCCGGAACGCGAGTCCGGCGTCCGCGCGCTCATCACTCGCGTTGCTGAAAGTATCCGCGACTGGGGTCTGCGCGACGGCTACTTCGCTTCACAAGACGACGCTGACATTTTCTTCGCCGAACTCGCTCACCTGCTGCTCAACCAGAAGGTCGCCTTTAACTCCCCAGTCTGGTTCAACGTTGGCTGCGACCGTCTGGAGCCCAACTCCGATGCGCACAACTGGCACTGGGACGCCGCCAAAGGCGAGACCGTGTTCAGCAAGACCGGCTACGCCCGCCCGCAGTGCTCCGCCTGCTTCATCAACTCCGTCAACGACTCGCTTGACTCGATCCTCACCCTCGCCAAGACCGAAGGCATGCTCTTCAAATGGGGTTCCGGCGCCGGCTCCAACCTTTCGTCGATCCGGGGCTCGATGGAACTCTTGAGCGGCGGCGGCACCGCCTCCGGCCCGCTAAGCTTCATGCGCGGCTTCGACGCCTTTGCCGGCGTCATCAAGAGCGGCGGCAAAACGCGCCGGGCCGCAAAGATGGTCGTCCTCAACGTCGGCCACCCCGACATCGAGGACTTCATCCAGTGCAAGGTCAAGGAAGAAAAGAAGGCCTGGACCCTGATGGAGGCCGGCTACGACGGCTCCGGCCCGGACTCCGAAGCCTTCACCAGCATCTTTTTCCAGAACGCCAACAACAGCGTCCGGGTCAACGACGAGTTCATGACCGCCGTAGAGCGCGACGATGACTTCACCACCTACGCCGTCAAGGATGGCGCGCCCATCAAGACCTACAAGGCCCGCCAGCTCATGCACGACATCGCCGAAGCCACCTGGCAGTGCGGCGACCCCGGCATGCAGTACGACACCACCATCAACCGCTGGCACACCTCCAAAAACTCCGCCCGCATTAATGCCTCGAACCCCTGCTCGGAGTACATGTTCCTCGACGACTCCGCCTGCAACCTGGCGTCGTTCAACCTGCTCAAGTTCCTCACACCCGGCGGCCAGTTCGACATCGCCGCCTACCGCCACGCTATCGGCATCCTCACCACCGCGATGGAGATCATCGTCGACGCCGCCGGCTACCCGACTGAACAGATCAGCCGCAACTCCCACGATTACCGCCCGCTCGGCCTGGGCTACGCCAACCTCGGCGCGCTGCTCATGGACTTCGGCCTGCCCTACGACTCCGATGCCGGCCGTGCCTTCGCCGCCACCCTCACCGCCATCCTGTGCGGCGACGCCTACGCCCAGTCCGCCCGCATCGCCGCGGACTGCCCGCCGCTCGGCGCCGCCACCCCGCTCACGCAGTCCGCAGAGATTCAGGGCGGTGCATGCCCGGGCTTCTACGTCAACCGCGAGCCCTTCCTCGACGTCATTCGCATGCACCGCGCCGAGGTCAACAACATCGATAGGAGCCTGAAGCAAAGCCCCACGGGCTTCCTGGACGCGGCAGGGTTCAAGGCCCCGCAACTCACCGACCTCAAATCCGCCGCCCAGCACGCCTGGGACACCGCCCTCGCGCTCGGCGAGCAGCACGGCTTCCGCAACTCCCAGACCACCGTCCTCGCCCCCACCGGCACCATCGGCTTCATGATGGACTGCGACACCACGGGCATCGAGCCCGACCTCGCCCTCGTGAAGTACAAAAAGCTCGTCGGCGGCGGCATGATCAAGATCGTCAACAACACCGTCCCCGGCGCGCTCTTCAAGCTCGGCTACACCGATACCGAGGTCCAAAATATCGTCAACTTCATCGACGCCACCGGCACCATCGAAGGCGCTCCCGGCCTCAAGCCCGAGCACCTCCCCGTCTTCGATTGCAGCTTCAAGCCCGCCAAGGGCACCCGCACCATCAGCTGGCTCGGCCACGTCAAGATGATGGCCGCCACGCAGCCCTTCCTCTCCGGCGCCATCAGCAAGACCGTCAACCTCCCGAACGACTGCACCGTCCAGGAGATCGCCGACGCCTACACCGAAGCCTGGCGCCTCGGCCTCAAAGCCGTAGCCATCTACCGCGACGGCTCGAAGGGCACCCAGCCCCTCAATGTTTCCGCCGACAAGGACAAGAAGTCCGACGCCTCAAAGCTCGAAACCTCACCGCTCACCGCTCAACAACAGCCCGCCCCCGCCGCCGCCGGCCAAACCGAAATCGCTGAAACCATTGCCGCCGAAAAGGCCCTCACCGCCCAGGCCCTCACCGACGCGCGCTCCCAGGCCGAAGCCGCCCAACACCACATTGGCCTCCTGACCGACGCCCGCGACCGCATCCAAACCCGCCTCGCCACGGTCGAGTCCCAGCTCAACACGCTTCTCTCCAGCGCGACGACCGACCTCGACCACCGCGACCAGGCCGGCCCGCCCCGCGCCATCCGCCACCGCCTTCCCGCCGAGCGCGCCTCCATCACCCACAAGTTCGGCATCGCCGGGCACGAGGGCTACGTCACCGTCGGGCTCTACCCCAACGGCTGCCCCGGCGAAATCTTCATCCGCATGGCCAAGGAGGGCTCCACCATCTCCGGCCTCATGGACAGCTTCGCCACGGCGATCTCGCTCGCCCTCCAGCACGGCGTCCCGCTCAAGGTGCTCGCCGAGAAGTTCGCCCACACCCGCTTCGAGCCCTCCGGCTGGACCGGCAACGAAGAGATCGGCTACGCCAAATCCATCATGGATTACCTCTTCCGCTGGATGCAGCTCCGCTTCCTCTCCGGCCACCAACTCAGCCTCTTCCAGGGCCTCAACCCCTCCGCGAACGGCAGCCTCTCGACCGAGCTGGGTGCCCCGAACATGGGTGCCGCTAGCCTGGGTGCCCCATCTTCAGCGGGGGCTTCATCGCCGCTTAAGGTGGGTTCCGCCCCCGCCCCGTTGCTGTCATCCCCGGAACGGGGATCTGCGTCTTCGCATCCCTACGCCGCCACGACAGCGTCATCGCGACCGGAGACCGCAGACCGTAGCGGAGAGACCCCTGCATTCGCCCCCGCCCAAACCGCTGGTGCCCCCTCTTCGCCGCCGCGGTCGGCTACGGTCGGCTCGAACCAAATCCCAGTAGCCGGGACGATCACCGCTCCCAACAACACCGTACGAAGCGCAGCCTTCACCCCCACCCTCACCGACCAGCTCGAAGCCAACGTGCCCCAGTACGCCGACCGCACCCCACCCCAACACGGCATAGCCCCCGAGCCGCAGGCGACCCTAGCAAAAGATCTCAGCGCCCGCAGCGGCCTCGAGTCTCTTGGCTTGTCATCCCCGGAACGGGGATCTGCGTCTGGACTTCCCGCCGACCGCGGCGTGTACGGGGTCCCCGGCGCCTCTGGCGCTGGGGGAATATTCCACACCGCCACCGCCATGAAGTCCCTCTACGACATGGGCGACGCTCCCAGCTGCAGCACCTGCGGCGCCCTCATGACCCGCAACGGCAGCTGCTACCGCTGCATGGAATGCGGCAGCACCAGCGGCTGCAGCTAGAGTGATCACCTATACGTATGCACGGCGGCTCATCTGTCGAAGGTGGGCCGTTTCGCTTTTTTATCGCTTGTGGTCAAATCACATTCGGTGATCCATGCAAATTGAATTGACACTCGCTGAAGACCATGTGGAGCGCCTTGCGAAGGCACGTCCGTCTGTCGCGCTGTCGGAACTCATCTGGAACAGTCTTGACGCGGATGCCAAGAATGTTGAAGTGAAGATCCGAGAGAATGCCCTTGGCTCTCCAGAGGAGATCGTAATAACCGACGACGGAACGGGCATCTCATACTCAGATGCAAAGGAGTATTTCACAAAATGGGAGGTTCTTGGAAGCAGTCGTCGATAGAAACAAGGGAAGAGAAGCGCGTCATTCATGGAAAGAAGGGTGAAGGAAGATTCCGCGCGTTCGCGTTAGGGGCGAGAATCGAATGGTACAGTACCACCGCAGCTATCGGTGAAGACAGGGCTAAGCTGACCATCAAGAACCTGGAAGGCTCGGTTAGGCGGTTTGAGATATCTGAGCCGACGCCGAACCCTGAAGGTGTACGCGGCACCGAGGTCACCATCGGCAGTTTACTCGTGACTCCGGGCGCACTTGAGCTAGACAGGCTGGTTATCGAGCTAACCCGTGAGTTCGCCTTATACCTTAGGAAGTATCCACAAATCGTCATTAAAGTGAATGGGCACGTGGTCGATCCGGCTTCGATCGAAAAGCGATTTACACAGAGACGGTTTCAGACGAAGGCTGCAGACGGCACCATGCAACCTCACATTTTGACGCTCATTGAGTGGCACCAAGAGATGCCTCGCGCTCTTTGCTTATGTAGCCGCAATGGTTTCACTTACCGCGAAGTAGCACCAGGCATTCACGCGAAGGGCTATAGCTTCACAGCTTACCTCCAGTCAGAACAACTCGAGCACATGGCGGCAGACGGGACCATAGAGATGGAACTGTTTCCTCCCTTGTTTCCCTTAGTCGAGAAGGCCAAAGAGGAGATGCGTGAGCACTTCGACGCTCGAGATGTAGAGGAGGCTTCGACCCTGGTTGACAAGTGGAAATCGGAGGCGGTTTATCCCTTTGAGTCAGAGCCGAAAACAAAAGTCGAGGGAACTGAGAGGGAGGTGTTTAATGTGGTGGCGGCCGCAGTAGACAAGCACCATGCCGATTTTAGGGACGCCAGACCACAGTATCGGAAGCTAACCTTTAATCTTCTTCGTTATGCGATGGAAACAAACCCATCCTCCATCAGACGCATTTTGACGGACGTTCTTGATCTGCCAAGGGCAAAGCAAGATGAGCTCGCCTCGCTACTGAGTAAGACGAACCTTACCGCCATCATCAACCTATCTAGCTTAGTCGCCGACCGGTACCATTTCCTCCAAGGATTGCGCTCGCTTCTGTTCCACGAAGAGGAAAGAGAGAAGCTCTTGGAAAGAGAATAGCTTCAACCATTGATCGCTAGAAACACTTGGATATTCGGGGACGAGTTCATGTTAGCGAATGACGACGAATCACTCCTGAATGTACTAAGAACGCATCTTCAAGCCGCAGACCGTCAAGTGTTCGTGGACGGCGAAGTCACAGTCGAAGGAAAGAAGCGCGGCATTGTCGATCTTAATCTGGTCGAGGCGTCCTTCATTGGCAAGGAGCTTCAAGAAAGTTCCGACGGCGTAAAGAGAAATCTGGTAATCGAGTTGAAAAGGCCCACGCAGAGCATCAATCTTGCAGTCATTCAGCAAGTGAAACAGTACGCCTACGCCATCGCTGAGGATGAGCGATTCGCCCAAGTTCCGACTGAGTGGACTTTTTGGGCTCTCTCGAACGACCTCAGCAAAGACGCGCTTCGAGATTCGACGGCCAGTGATCGCCCTCAGGGCATGATCATTAACAATCGAGTCGAAGCGAAACCGATCTTCATCCGGGGCTACACAAGAACCTGGGCTCAAGTGATAGACAGTTGTGAGCGAAGGTTGAAACTATTCATGAAGAAGCTCGAATACAGCCCGTCTCTGGAAACGGGACGAGCCTTCCTGGCTGAACGATTCTCCGACATAGTTCCAGCGAAGGGTCGAGGGCAATAGTTATATGTAGGCAGGGAACTACCCACGCGTGCGCATTTATCGCAAACTTCACCCTGACGAGTGGGTCGCACAGCGCCGCAGGCCAGCCCTACTTCCTCAACCCACCCCAACGACTCCAACCAAAGCCACAACCACCCAGAAGGGGCACGGCTTCAAAGCCTGTCCTGAGCGCAGCCGAACGGATGCCATCACCCCACCAAGCAAGCTTCAGCCGCTGAGGTGCGCCTGACCCTGCTCGCAAGGCCACGGCAACCAAGCCCACCCCAGCGCCAAAAGGCGCAAAAGGGCCGGCAGAGCGGCATGGCTGAAGCCATGCCCCGTCCAAAAACTGAATCTACGAACTCAGCTTGGTCTCACCTCGCCAAGCAGATGACCACGGCCAATCTTCCGGCAACTGGCATAACCGAGCGCACCGGATTGTGGTGCAGCTACTCCTCAAGGCCGACCCCTAGTGCTGCTCTGCTGCCCGTCCGACTCACCCGCGTATACTTCCCGCATGCAGGTCAACCTCGACCCCGAAACCGAACAAATTCTGGAACGCGCCCTGGAGCAGGGCCGCTACGCCAGTCCTGAACAGGCGTTGGCGCAAGCCGTCCGCCTTCTCGCCCGGCAGAACGAGGATGACTGGCTTCTGCGCAATCGCGATGCGATCGACGCCTCGCTCGACGAGAGCTTTGCCGCAAAGGACCGCGGCGAACTCGTCTCTCCCGAGCAGGCTCGGGCCGTTCTGGACGAGCGTCGCGCCACCAGAACCCGCGCAGCCGCGTGACCTACTTCCTGCTGCCAGCCGCTATCGACGACTTAGACCACATCGATAGTTGGATCGTTTCAAACTTCGGGACATCCGCTGCGGACAGGGCAAGGGAGCGGCTGTTCGCCACGTTCGCGCGGCTCGCACAAAACCAGCGGATTGGCATAGAACGTCCGGACGTCACCTCCCGACCAGTACGATTCTTTTCGCTCGCTCAGAACTGGATCATCTACGAACCGGGTGACCCATTACTGATTCACCGCGTTTTTCCAGCCCGGGCCGACATGCAGAACCTGGAACTCTGACCGTCGGAACCGCCTGCAGCCGTTCCTCAAACTCCAAGCCGGAAGCCGCAACGCCCATGCTAAACTTCGCCGCATGATCATTCTCATCATCGTTCTGATCCTGCTCTTTCGCGGCGGCGGCTATGCCATGGGCCCCGGTTACGGCTACTACGGCGGCGGCGGCATCGACCTCATCCTCGTCCTGCTTTTGCTGTACTTCATTTTCGGCAGGCGCCGTTCGCTCTAACCTGCGCCCCGGTCACAACACCTCCTCGCATCCCTGCATCTCTGCAGAGGAGGTGTCTTCTCATGGCCGATCAGACCATCCCCGCCCAGTACCCCAACACCGACGCCACCACGACCGGCGCGATCCCCGCCGACCGCCAGCCGGCGCACTCGCAAACCACGCACCCGTCCACCGGCGCGCATGACCCCGTGCCTGAAGTGGCGCACCCCGGCGACCTCGTCGTGACCAACACCAAGTAGCCCCTCACAAACCGCGCCGCAGTGCGCCCGGAGATCCCCTATGGCCACACCCGCAAGTTCCCTCGAACAGCAACCGTCCCCTGAAACCACCGTCGGCGAGCTCCGCAAGCAGTATGGTCCGCACCTCGCCGCCGGCTACGGCGACGGGGACAAGCTCGGCCAGTTGCTCGGCCGCGCCGGCGTCGCCACGCTCGACGAGTACCTCGCGCAGTCCAAGCAGGCCTGATGCCCACGACCGAGCCGAGCGATTCGACCGAGGATCAGACCAGCGCCACGCCGGAAGACCGCGCTCGCCGCACCAAGGTACTGCTGTTCGACGTGGACGGCGTGCTCACCGATGGCGGCATCACCGTGCAGCCGGACGCGAATGGCAAAGCCGTAGAGGTCAAGACCTTTTCCGCACACGACGGCATGGGCATCGCCCTCGCGCACGTAGCTGGTCTCAAGGTTGGCTGGATCACCAAGCGTGACTCGCAGGCCGTCCGCATTCGCGCCAAGGACCTACGCATCGACCACCTCTACCAGGGGCAACACTACAAGGTCGATGCACTGGACGAGGTCGTCAAGGCCGAAGGCTGCAGCTTTGACGAGATCGCCTACGTCGGCGACGACGTCATCGATCTGCCCGTAATGCGCAAGGTTGGCCTGGCCATCGCGGTCGCCAACGCCCGCCCCGAGGTGAAGTCCATGGCCCACTACACCACGGCGCACCCGGGCGGCTACGGCGCCGGTCGCGACGCCATCGACTTCATCCTTCAGGCCAAAGGTGTTCTGGCCCAGACCATAGAGAAGTACCTCGATCCCAACGACGCGGAAGCCAAGAGCGCGGACATCGGCGTCGGCAACATGTAACGCCTTACGGCCGAATAGCTAGGCCGAGAAGCTGGAACCGCAACCGCAGCTCTTGGTGGAGTTCGGATTGATGAAGTTGAAGCCCTGGCGCATCAGCGTCTCCTCATAGTCCAGCACCATACCGGCGAGATACAGGAAGCTCTTCGGGTCGACGAAAATGCGCACGGGCTTGGCGCCGGAAGGGTCGTTGGGCGTCTCCATACCGGCGCCGAACAGGAATACACGGTCGCGCTGGCGAGGTTCGGTGTCGAAACGGATGTTGTAGCTGAGCCCCGAACAGCCGCCACCCTGCACGCCGAGGCGCAGCCCCCCGGCATCGGGCGAGATACCTTCCTTGGCCATGGCGACGCGGATGCGCTTGAGCGCGTTTTTTGTGATCTCGACGGCTTGTTTTGCGCGCGACGGCTGGCCCTCGGCGCTGAGGAGGACCATGCCCGCGAGTGGGTCTTTGCTTTCGAGCTTGGGTGGTGCTTGTGTGCCGGGTGCGAGGGCGATCATCGCTGGTTTCCTTTGCTGCTCTTACGGTCGGAGCTCTCGTTGGGGGTAGGCGCAGCTCTTCGGGTTTGATACAGGTAGACACCCACAAGACTCGCGAGGGTCGCAAGAATGGAGCTCAGACCGCCGGTCGCACGTCCTTCGTGGGCCAGCCAAATGCCTCCACCAACGCCGGTCATGCCGATCAGCCCAGCGAAGATGGCTCCGGAGACTTCCATGAACGATCCCGCGCCGATGATCTTCCGCTCCATGGAGCGACGGTGTGCAGATTCCTGCACGAAATCTTCCAGGATCTGCTTTGCAGCCCCTGGATAGACCTCGTCGAAACGCTGCAGGAGATCGGGCGGGGGAATTGGGCCGGAGTAGGCGGTAAACTCAACGGCATGTACCCGAGAAAGGACGCTGTGGGAAGAAACGGCGTCGCGCTCCCTGGGATGGTTCGGTTCGATTCCGGAAAAGCGCTCAAGCGACTCTGGATCAGAGTCGCTGCTCACCGATGGCCCGCCCGTTGAAAGGCCCGCTGAAGGTCACCGGAGACGTTTGCCCAATCTTCCGTGAAGGCTTCGGCCTCGGAACGCATCCGACGTTTCGGCAGCCCGAGCTTCCTAGGCGCGCCGAACAGGTTCAGAACGCTGGCGAAGCCAGACCAAAACGATGGGCGGTCTTCACCGTAGACGGTCTGCACGACTTCTTGATACGTTCTCATAGCTACCTCTCACTTAGCATACAGGAGTCACGCATGGTGTGACCGTTCCATTGGTCACACCAACGGGGCACAACCGTCACCACCTTTGGTTACTGCGCCGCAACGGCAACCTGCGCCTCTTCGGCCACACCGTTCTTCTTCTTCCAGTCGCCGATGGCGGCGCGGATGGCATCTTCGGCCAGCACCGAGCAGTGAATCTTGACCGGAGGCAGCGCAAGTTCCTTGACAATGTCAGTGTTGGAGATGGTGAGCGCCTCGGAGACGGTCTTACCCTTCACCCACTCGGTCGCCAGCGACGAGCTGGCAATGGCCGAACCGCAGCCGAAGGTCTTAAACTTCGCGTCTTCAATGACCTGCGTTTCGGGGTTCACCTTGATCTGAAGACGCATGACGTCGCCGCACTCGGGCGCGCCGACGAGGCCGGTGCCGACCTCTGCGGAACTCTTGTCGAGGGTTCCGACGTTGCGTGGATTCTCGTAGTGATCAACAACTTTGTCGCTATAAGCCATGGGGAAAGTCCTCGTGTCTTTTGATGATAACTCGGACCGATTCGGTGCGAAAGGGAATTCCTGATTTCCTCCGGCATGCGCCGAAGTCGCGGAACCGCTGCGGGCGAACCCGAATGTGAATAAGGGGTTATACTTTCGGCAGTCCACCTCATTTTTGGTTTCTGGCGTGCCTGGCACGCCTTCGTTTCCCTCCGGCGCGCGCTCGATGCGCCAGAAATCGGCTATTTCGACACCCAACCAGCGCTCCGCGGGTCGCAGCGCCTTGGTTTTTGGAGACCTCCATGAAGCGGAACTCTTTCTGTCTGACCTTTGCCCTCGTATCCTCGGCAGCGGCCGTCCAGGCGCAATCCACGGCCACGCTTACCGGTGTAGTGACGGACCCGACGGGGGCCGCGGTTCCGGGCGCGACGGTGCTGATCCACGGTCTGGATACGGGGCTGGACCGGACGCTGGCCACCGACAGCGGAGGCGTGTACACGGCGGCCTCCATGCAGCCGGGAAACTATTCGGTGCGAATCAACGCGCCGGGCTTTGGGCCGTTTGCGGTGGAACGGGTCGCGCTGCAGGTGGATCAGCGCACCGCGGTGGACGCCAAACTCAAGCTGGGCGGGTCGGCCGAGACCGTGGAGGTGGATACGGCGGCGCCGGTGATGGACACCGACACGATCACGGTGGGTCAGGTGATCGATCAGCAAACCGTGCAGAACATCCCGCTGAACGGGCGACACTTTCTCGACCTCACCAATCTGACGCCGGGCACGGTGGTGCCGCCCGTCACAGGATCCTTAACGGTGCCGAGCCGTGGTCTGGGGGCGAACTCGTTCAACACCGCCGGCGCGCGTGAGGATGCCGTGAACTTCATGGTAAACGGCGTGAACCTGAACGACATGTCGCAGAACCAAATTACGTTTCAGCCCTCGATCGATACGACCGCGGAGTTCAAGCTGGATAACTCCACCTACACAGCCGAGTACGGGCGTAACTCGGGCGCGATTGTCAACGTGCTGACGCGATCGGGCACAAACGACATCCACGGCACGGTGTTCGACTACTACCGCGATCAGTACATGGACGCGCGCAACTACTTCAATCGCATCAACACGCCCAAAAGCACGTTTCGGCGCCAGAACTACGGCGCGGACTTGTCCGGGCCGATTGTGAAGGACAAGGCATTTCTGTTTCTGAGCTACGAGGCCCTGCGCCAGGAACAGGGTCTGCTGTTCAATCACCAGGTGCCCACGGCGGCGCAGCGCGCGGCGTTTGCCACCAGCGCGGCAGGTACGGCGTACGCGCAGATCATCAACGTGATCCCGCAGGCCAATGATGCCACGGGAACGGTGTTTACGGGGTCATCGTCGGCGCCGGTGCGGACGGACCAGTTCACCGGCGATCTGCTGGACCGCCTCGGCGAAAAGGACACGCTGCATGCCTACTACGCGTACCAACAGGACCGCCGGACGGAGCCGAACCTGCAGGGCAACAACATCCCGGGCTTCGGCGACCATCGCGGCGCGCACCGGCAGATTGGCACCATCAACGAGGTACACGTCTTCACGCCGAACACGGTGAATGAAGCGCGGGTAGGCTTCAACCGGATTGCGATCTCGTTTGTGCCCAACTTCCTCGCCAACCCCAACACCTACGGCATCAACGCCGGTGTGAACACGGGGCAAGGGCTTCCGCAGATCACCGAGCAGGACACCGGTCTGAACTTCGGTGGGCCCGCCGGCTTCCCGCAAGGCCGCTCCGACGTGACCGGCATCTTCTCCGACACCGCAACGCTGACGCGCGGCAAACATACGTTAAAGGTGGGCGGCGAGGCGCGGCGCTTTGTGTTCTCGAGTTTTTCGGCGACCGCTGGAACGATCAGCTTTCCCACGATCACGGCGTTTGAGAACGGCCTGGCGAACTCGTTCACCACAACGCCACAGACCGTCACGTTTCGGCTCTTCGATACCGCTGCGGCCGGGTTCGTGGACGACAGCTGGAAGGTGACGCCGCGGCTGTTGCTGGAGACGGGCTTTCGGTTCGAGTGGAACGGCACACCGGTGGATGCGAAGAATCGGCTGGTGAACTTCCTGGCGAACAGCAGCACGCTGAGCGCGGTGCATGTGCCCTACGACCAGGCCTATAACTTCGAGCCGCGCGTCGGCTTCACGTACGACGTTGCAGGCGCGGGGAAGACGATTCTGCGCGCAGGCTTCGGCATCCTCACCGACCAGCCCACGGCGAGCTCGGATAGCGTGCTGGCGAACAATCCGCCGAACGCCACACCTGTGTCGCTAACCGGCGCGGCGCTGCCGGTGGGCACACTGTTCCCGAGCGCGAACCTTTCCGGATTGTCGCCTTCCGCCGTGAACCCGCACTTTCGGGACGCGTACACGGAATCGTTCAACGTGAACGTGGAGCAGCGGATCCTGGGCGGCACCGTGTTGAAGGTTGGGTATATCGGCTCGGAAGGCCGGCACCTGCGCGTGACGCGCAACATCAATCAGTTCATCCTGGGCACATCCAAGCGACCGTTCCCCACACTGAGCGCGAGCAGCTCCATTCGGCCCGGTGCGGCGCTCGGCAACATCAACCTGCAGGACTCCGATTCGCTGTCCAACTACAACGCGCTGTGGGTGACGGCGCAGAAGAACTTCAGCCGTGGGCTCTCCATCAACACGTCCTACACCTACTCCAAGAGCATGGACATCAACTCGCTCGCGGGCGGCGGCCTCCAGGACAACACGAACCCTGCAAACAACTATGGGCTGAGCGACTTCGACGCTCGGCATCACTTCGTGTTCTCGGGTGTGTATGAGTTGCCGTTCCACCAAAACCGCTTCACCGAAGGGTTTCTGCTGGCGGTCATCAATCAGGAGCAGACGGGCAATCCGATGAACGTGACGCTCTCGAGTCCGTCCTACACGGGCACGGCGACGCTGCGCCCCACGGTGCTGAACAAGGGCTACTCGACCGGGCGAGGCGTCACGACCACGTCAGGCCTGGTGCCGTTCATCCACGCCACGGTGTGCACCACCCCGACGGCGACCTGCAACTTCTACATTCAGCCCTCGGGGTTCGGCAACCTGCAACGCAACGCGCTTACCGGACCGGGGTTTCAGGACACCGATATGTCGTTGCAGAAGACGACGCGCCTGGCGGAGCGTGCCGCGCTGGTGTTGCGCATCGACGCGTTCGACATCTTCAACCACGTAAACTTCTCGAACCCCAACCTGACCGCATCGACGACAGGGAGCTTCGGGCTGATCAGCGGAACGCGTGGGCCGATCGGCGATCTCGGGTCGTCACGACAATTGCAACTGGCGGCCAAGCTAACGTTCTAGACCTGCGAGGAACGCCACAACGAGCAGCGCCGCGGCGCCGCTCTTTCTTTTGGGCGACATCGCTGTGCTATGCGTACGTTCGGCCCGGCAGGTGTTAGAGTTGGCGGGCACGACTCAACGTTCTCTGTTCATGGAGTGTGTATGCGGCTGGCTCGCCTGTTTGTTGTGTTGCGGTTCGTTCTAACCTTGCTCGCGGGTCTGGTAGCCGGCGCAGGACCGGCCAGGGCGCAGACCAACTTCACGACGGTGGTGGTGTTCGGCGACTCCTTGTCCGACACGGGAAACATTGCCAATCTGACGCAGAACACCTACCGCGTGCGTTATCCGGCGGATAACAAATTGCTGGGGTTCAACTACACGGACGGTCGCTTCACGGATGGCACCGACACGCAGCCGGCAGCCTCCACCGCCTATACGGGTGTGTGGATCGAGCAGATGGTAAAGCTCTTCGGGGCCAACGTCACGGTGAAGGATTCGCTGGACGGCGGGACCGACTTTGCCTACGGCGACGCCACAACCGCCAATGGCACAACGACCGAAAGCAGGTCCTTCAACGGGATACCGGTCTCGATCACGCTGAACAACATGGGCCAGCAGGTATCGACGTATCTGGGGACCAACCCCACGCCGAACGCGACGACGTTGTATGTGCTGTGGGGTGGCGCGAACGATGTGCTGAGCGCCGCGTCCACCGGCCAGGATCCCGTCGCGGCGGCGCAGACGGCCGTGAGTAACGAGCTAGCGTTAGTGCAGCGCCTGGTGGGTGCCGGCGCCACCAACTTCCTGATCCCGAACCTGCCGCCCTTGGGGGCTTTTGCGCCCAGCGCCAGCGCAACGGTGATGACGCAGCTAAACACCGCCTCCGGTGTGTTTGCGCAGGGGCTTGCGGCGGGGCTGAACGCCCTGAAGCAAAGCTCGGTGAGCGTGACGCTGAACTTCTATCAGCCTGATGTGTTCACGCTATTCGGCACGGTCGCGGCAAACCCGATGGCGGCTGGGTTCAGCAACGTCAGCAGCCCCGCGCAGGGCGTTTCGGGCAGCCCGGACACGTATCTCAGCTGGGATGGCATGCACCCGACCACGACCGGGCATCACCTGGTTGCGGCCGCTTCGGCCAATCTGTTTGCACCTTTGGTAAGCAGCACGTCTACCCTCGCCGTGCCCACGGCCGTGATTGCCGGCGCATCGGCCACGGTGACCGCTACGGTGAAGGGTGGAGCGGCGCCCACGGGCCTGGTGACCTTTTTCAGCGGAACGACGTTGGTGGGCTCGGGGCCGCTGAATGCGAGTGGGACGGCCACGCTGAGCTTTACGCCGGCCGGCGCTGCTGGGACCAGTGTGCCCTTGACGGCGGTGTACGCCGGCGACGTGTCCAACAAGCCCAGCAGCTCGGCGGCCGGCGCGATCCCGCTGCTGAGTGCGGCGGTGATGACCTCTACGACCGTGACCTCGTCGGCTGCCAATGCCAACGTCGGGGCTGCCGTAACCTTCACGGCTACGGTGTTGCCGGCGGTGTCGACCTACGGCGTGCCGTCGGGTACGATAACGTTTCTGGATGGCACCGCGACGCTGGGCACGGGGACGCTGAACGGCAGCGGGGTCGCCACGTATATGACCTCGTCGCTGGCGGCGGGAACGCATTCGATCACAGCCGTGTATGCGGCGGCCGGGCTCTTCGGCGGCTCGACCTCGGCGGCGTTGAGTGAGGTGGTGACGGCCCCAGGCTACACCGCGCAAGCGTCGCCCACGTCGCTGAGTTTCGCGAGCGGAAACGCGGGCACCGTCGCGCTGAGCGCCATCTCGATGGGTGGATACACGGGTGCGTTGACGTTGAGCTGTGGAACGTTGCCGGCGCACTTCTCCTGTGCATTTTCGAGCTCGACGTACACTGTCGGCGGGTCGTCCGCAACGCAGACGCCGGTCACCTTGACCATTGCCACCAACGCTGCTGCCTCCACCGCGGCCGTACGTGTCGCGGGCTTCGGCGGCGGCGTGTGGCTGTGGACGTTGCTCCCGGCAGGGACAGGCCTTCTGCTGCTGGGCGCGCGCCGACGTGCTTTTGTAGCCAGCAAAGTTTGGGTGAAGGCCGGGGTCGTCCTGCTGGCGCTGGGGGCGGCGGCCGGGGTCTCCGGCTGCGGCACCAACAACAACGCACCCGCAGGCAGCTACACAGTTCCTGTCGTCTTCACCCCCTCCGCGGCAACGGCCGGCGTAACCCCGACCACGGTAAACATCGCGGTCACGCTGCAGTAGACAGGTCAGGTCGGCGGCACGGGTTATTGTTGGCTGGTCGCCGCTGCGGTCGTTTCGGGCGGTGCCGCGGCGTCGCCATAGGTGGGCACGGGTGCGGGTTCCGTGCTTGTCGGCATACCTCCCAACACGACGAGATCGGCCTGGAGAGCGGCCCAGGCCCGCGGGTCCTTCTTGGTGGCAAAAGGCAGGCCTAGGTCCGTGTAGTACAGCAGAATATCTGCTTTGACGCCGGGCGGGATCGGTTGCCGTGGGACAGCCGCAAGGCGATGCAGCAGGTCGGCATAGGTGGTATCCGTGAGCCGATAGCCGGCCGGGCGAACGGGTCTGCCTGTATCGAGGTCGCGGTTGTTGAGTGGGTGCTCGGCGCCCTCGGTGTGCCCGCCTTGGGTGCCCGCTGTACCGGCCGCCGGCGAGGATGCGTCCGTTTCGGGCCGCGCCGCCGACGGGGTGAAGCGACGTAGAGCGCGGTTCAGAAGGTCTTCCGACTGCACGACGGAGTGGATGTAGTTCACCTCCGTCCCCTCGGTGGGACCTTTGACGGCGACAAGCTTGAGCGGACCGACCTTGGGCAGAATCCAGATCAACCCGGCGAGCGCATACGTGCCGAGGCCGGGCTTTCTGCGGTACGCGTCCCATCTGTTTTGTTGCGCGACCGTGGCGATCTCGCGAGTGAGTTGCTGCAGTTCGGCGTTGTCCACGTCTGCCGGCTCGTGGTTCCGATGTAACAGCGTGGTTGCGTAGGCGATGCGCGGGATGAAGCCATGCACCGCGAAACGGTACGCGCCGACGTTGACGCGGCGTTTGCGACCGGCGGTGAAGTCTTCCGTGAGGCCGTAGGTCTGATAGAACGCGAGCGCGAGCTGTCCGGTCGGCACCTCCAGCCCCACGTGCCGCAGATAGTGAACGGGCGCGAAGCGGTGATGGGCGATCTGATCGATGTCGAAGGCGAACTCGGTTTGCACATGCTGGTGTTCGCCCTCGGCGTAACTGACCGACCTGCCGTACTTCTTTCCGAGCTTCGGGAACTCAACGGGTACGGCGAGGTTGGTCGCCTCGCTATGCCCGAAGGAGTCGCCGATGTAGTGGGAAAGCGCGCCAACGGCGAAGGCCAGTTCGTCGGCGTCGCGCGCGTTGCGGAAGAGGTTCACCACAAAGTCGCCGGAGCGAACATAGTGCGTGAGGTTGGAGAAGGAGGCGTCGCCGAGCGGGTAGTAGCCGATGTCCTGGATCACGCAGCCGCCGTAGGCATAGGCGCGCGCATGTTCGAGCTCGGCGGCCGTGAGCGTGGGGTAGCGACTGAGGAGCAGGGGAACGATGGACCTCTGCCAGGTGAGGTCAATCAGCTCTTCATGTGTAAGCAGCGAATAGGCGTGGGCGGGAAGGGAAGTGAACGTGGCCGAGGCAAGCGCCACCGCGCAAAGAGCCCGCCCGAGCCGCTTCGTGAGTCGTCGGAGAACAGCAGGCGTGTGCAACAGCATTTCCAGGCGTACGCGGAGTCGATCGCTTTCGCTGCCGAACCTGGGGGAGCTCCGATTGAGAACTCAGATCCAGGCGCGGCGGCGGGTCTCCTCAGTGTACCCGTGACACGCAAACTCTCTGCCGGGGACGCTGAAGCGGCAAAAGGAAAGCGCAGCCTAGGGCTGCGCTTTCCTTTTGCTTATGTAACAAACCGGTCTACTTTTCGAGCGAGTCCATCCGGGCTTCGAGCTTGCCAGTCAGGTGGTAGAACTGCCGCAGGTCGGCATCGATGCGGTCGAGGTGACCCTCAACCTTGTTGAACCTGGACTGCATCTCGGTACGTAGGTCCTTGATATCGTTCCGAACCTCACCCCGCAAATTGCTCAAGTCATTTCGATTGAACAGAATGCCGGCAAGGATCGCGAGCAGTGGAACACCGACGATGATGACGTCATGCATATCTGCTCACGATCCTAGCATCGGTTTAGTGCGCCGCCCACTCGATCTTGGTCAGGTCGATGCCTTCCTTGACCATCTCGTACAGGGGGCTGAGCTCGCGGAGCTTGGTCACGACATCGATCAGCTTGTCCGCAACATAATCGACTTCGGCCTTATTGTTGAAGCGGCCAAGGCCGAAGCGAATGGAGCTGTGGGCCACGTCGTCACCGAGGCCGAGCGACTTGAGCACGTAGCTGGGCTCGAGCGTGGCCGAGGTGCAGGCTGAGCCGGAGCTGACCGCAATGTCGTTGATGCCCATCAAGAGGCTCTCGCCCTCGACGTAAACGAAGCTCATATTCAGGTTGCCGGGCAGGTGATGATCCATGTTGCCATTCACCTGCGTGTAGTCGAGCGCGGCTTCGAGCTTGTGGCGTAGGTAGTCGCGAAGCTCAAGCTGCCGGGCGGCCTCAGTCGCCATCTCCTCACCCGCGATTTCGCACGCCTTGCCCAGGCCAACGATGCCGGGGACGTTCAGTGTGCCGGAGCGCATACCGCGCTCATGCCCGCCGCCGTTCTGCTGCTCGGAGATCTGCACGCGCGGGTTGCGGCGCCGCACATACAGCGCGCCCACGCCCTTGGGCCCGTAAACCTTGTGGCCGCTCAGCGAGAGCACGTCGATATTGTCCTGCATGACGTTGACGGGGATCTTGCCCACAGCCTGAACCGCGTCGGTGTGGAACAGTACGCCCTTGCTCTTGCAGAGCGCCCCAATCTCGCGGATCGGCTGGACGACACCGATCTCATTGTTGGCGTACATGATAGAGACCAGGATGGTCTGGTCGTCCATGGCACGCTCAAGCTCTTCGAGGTCGACGAGACCGTCACCCTTGACGGGCAGATAGGTCACGCGGAAGCCCTGCTTTTCGAGTTTCTTGCAGGTGTCCAGGACGGCCTTGTGCTCGGTGACCTCAGTAATAATGTGGTTGCCGCGCTCGCGATACATCTCGGCAATGCCCTTGATGGCAAGATTGTTGGACTCGGTCGCGCCGGAGGTGAAGATGATCTCCTTGGCGGTGGCGCCGATGAGCTTGGCTATCTGCTCACGGGCCGTCTCCACGGCCTGCTCAGCCTCCCAGCCGAAGCTGTGATTGCGGCTGGCGGCATTGCCGAAGACGCCGGTAAGGTAGGGCATCATGGCCTCGAGTACGCGCGGATCGAGCGGCGTGGTCGCGTGGTTGTCCATGTAGATGGGCAGCTTGACGCCCTCGGGCAAGGGCTTGTCGGTGTGTGTGACGTTCATTCCCAGCGTTTCAGCCATTGGGGTAAGCTCCTAAGATTCAATGCATTGCGGGGCGGAAGTCGAGCCGGAAGGCGGTTCCAGCGGACACGCTTCGCCCGGTAACGACAAACTCTTCTATCTCGGACTATAGCACTCGGCATTTGGATTCAGGGAAGCCGATGTTCGTGTGTTTCAGATCGCAATCGTTACCAGGCCGCCGGCCACCGGGTGATCAATTTGCGCTTCGCTGGCCGACTCGACCAGGTCCGAGATGCGGATCGCGCTGAGCAGGTCCTTGATGGAGTCGTTGACCTTGCGCAGCGGCTCCTTGATGGTGCAGGTGCCGTGGAGGTCGCAGGTCCCGTGGATCGTGATGCAGCTGGTAATAAAGAGCGGCCCGTCAATGGCGCGGATCACCTCAAACGCGGAAACGTCCGAGCCCGGGCGGGCCAGCGCGTACCCGCCGTTGGTGCCCGCGGTGGAGAGCAGAATGCCGGCGCGGGTGAGCGTCTGAAGTATCTTGGCGAGCAGCTGCGGAGGGATGTGGTACGCCTCGGCGATGTCCTTGGCCGACTGCGCGCCCTCGGTCGCGTGCTCGGCCAGGTACTTAAGGGCCATCAGGCCGTAGTCCGCTTTTTTGGTGAGCCGGAGCATAGGTGGGAGGCTGTCCGGCAGATGCGGCTAGGTGCGCCGTGCAGGGCCGGGCAGACTACAGTGTACGGCGGGTGTTGATGGGCCGCAATGGGATTTGCGGCGATCGCGCCGGCATCTCCCTAAAATCAAGAGCATGGCATCGCGGCGGGTTGTGATCACCACCTTTGGGTCGCTGGGCGACTTGCACCCGTACCTGGCAGTCGGGCAAGCCTTGCAGCGGCGGGGCTACGACGTCCGCATCGGCACGGTGGACATCTTCCGCGAGCGCATCGAAGACGCCGGGCTCGGCTTCGCGCCCGTGCGTGCCGCCGCCTATCAAGAACCGACGCCGGCCCTGGTACGCCGGGTGCTGCAGAGCCGCACGGGCATGCGTTACCTGGTACGCGACATGATGATGCCCTCCCTGCGGTTGGCGTACGAGGACACGCTCGCCGCGGCGGCCGACGCCGATCTGCTGATCTCGCACCCGCTCACCTTTGCCACGTCGCTGGTGGCGCAGCGGCTCCGGAAACCTTGGCTCTCGACACAGCTGGCGCCATTTGGCATGGCGTCGGCGCTCGATCGTCCCGTGCTGCCTGGCCTGACATGGCTGCGACCGTTGGGCGCCGGTCCGGGGGTGTACCGCTTTCTGCTGCGCCTGGCGGACCGGATGACGCGCCGGTGGGTGCGACCGCTGGACGCGCTGCGTGCAGAGCTTGGGCTGCCCAGGCTGCGGGAGGCTGGCAACCCACTCTTTGCGGGCGGGCACTCGCCGTTTGGCGTGCTGGCGTTGTTTTCGCCGCTGTTTGGCCCGCCGCAGCTAGACTGGCCGCCGCGGGTTACCGCGACCGGCTTTCCTTTCTTCCCCGAGACCGTAGCCCCGAACCCCGCGCTGGACGCCTGGCTGGACGCCGGGCCGGAGCCGTTTATCTTCACACTCGGCTCTTCGGCGGTGATCGCGCCCGGCGACTTCTTCCGTGCCAGTGCCGCCGCCGCCCGGCGGCTGGGCCAGCGGGCGTTGCTGGTCGGCGTGGGCGCGCAGGCGTTCACGCACGGTCGCCGGCTGGGCGACCAGGCCGTCAGTGGCACCGCCTCCTTCGGCGGCGAGGACGTGTTAGCCGTTCCGTATGCGTCCTACGCGCAGGTGTTTCCGCGCGGCGCGGCGATTGTCCACCAGGGCGGGATCGGCACAACGGCGGAGGCGCTGCGCGCAGGGCGACCCATGCTGGTGGTGCCGTTTGGGGTGGACCAGCCCGACAACGCGGCCCGCGCCGAGCGTCTGGGTGTAGGGCGGGTAGTGCCCGAGCGCCGCTACAGGGTCGACCGTGTGATAACCGCCCTGAGAGCGCTGCTCGGGCCGGCGTATCGCTCCCGGGCAGCCGAGGTCGGGGCGGCGATCCGCCGCGAGGACGGCGCCGAAGCCGCAGCGGAGGCGATCGAACGCGTCCTGGGCGACCGGCTCTGATGAATGTCGCTACCGTTAGGGTGGGCAGTAAAGGCCATAGCCGTCGCAGCAAAGTCTGCACGATCAGCTACCATCCAAAATCGATGCATGATGCCTGACTTATTTTCTTGCACTCCGCGGTACAGCTGCTAGGATTGGGCGTCCTTCCAAGACCAACATCGCCTCACTCAGGAGCCCTATGAAGCTAGCTTCCGTTTTGTCCGCAGCCATACTCTGTTTTTCCGCCGCCACCATTGCCCGGGCCGACATCGTGGTCAACACCGGTGGGAACATCAACTGCGTTACGACCAAGGGGGAGACAGGTTTTGAGGCATACAGCTTCACGGTTGGTGGGATGAACACCGGGACCCCGATTCCCGGAAAAGGAGTCGGGGCCGGTAAACCGCAGCTTTCCACGCTGGACATCACGAAGAATCTGGATAGCTGCAGCGCACAGCTGCTCACTGCCTTCCTTATGGCCAAGAGCCTGCCCAGCGTGACGCTGACGCAGTACAGGGTCTCGGGTCAGTCCAATCCGTTTGGGTTCCTGATGATTCAACTTACGCATGCGCTGGTGAGTAACTATACGATCAACTCTGGGGGGCAAGCTGTTCCCAGTGAGGCCGTAAGCCTTTCCTACCAGACAATCTGTGTGACGAGCATTGCCGAGACCGCAAGCGGTTTGGCCGGCCAGACCACGAAGGTCTGTTATGACTCTTCGACAAATGTGGTAGTCGCGAACTAGTGGCCCATCGGGCGCAGGGTAGGGCGGGACAGGTTGCCTCGCCCTACGAGTCTACG
Source organism: uncultured Acidobacteriaceae bacterium (assembly GCA_964245045.1). GTDB lineage: Bacteria > Acidobacteriota > Terriglobia > Terriglobales > Acidobacteriaceae > Granulicella. Next base: position 21,540 of record CAXTLD010000012.1, read on the forward strand.
CAGGCCAGGATGTAGCGTAAGGAATCGGCTACGATGCAAACGTGGCCCTTTCCGCACCATGCCTGACTTTCGCCAATTTCGCGCCACGCCCAACCTGCTGACCATGTTGCGGCTGTTTACGCTGCCGTTTCTGGTCATCGAGATCCTGGATGCGCATTGGCGTTTCGCGTTCGCGCTACTTTGGGTGGCGGGCATCTCGGACGGCTTTGACGGCCTGGTAGCGCGGTGGTTGAAGCAGCAGACGACCCTGGGGCAGTACCTGGATCCGGTGGCGGACAAGGCCCTGCTCAGCACGCTGTTTCTGGTGCTGACGCATGTGGGCGTCATTCCGCGGTACGTGACCGTGCTGGTCTTCAGCCGCGACTTGGGCATTTTGATCATCTCCACGCTGCTGTACGTCACCAACACACTGCGGGACTTTCGTCCGAGCTGGCTGGGGAAACTGAACACGCTGCTGCAGGTGCTGGGCGTGCTGACCGTGATGACGGTGCAGGTGGTGCCCGAGTCGGGGCTGGTGGAGACGAAGGTCGCGCTTCTTCGGGCCATCGCGGTGCTGGCACCGCTGTCGGCGGCGCAGTATGCGTGGATTGTGCTGCGCCGGGTGCAGCAGCCACCCGAGATGCAAGCGGCATGAGGTCAAGCCCAAGAGGTACCGGGTTGCAACGCCGGGCCCGCTCCGGTTACACTGACTTGTACGCACGTGTAGGCGCGTAGCTCAGTTGGTTAGAGCGCTACCTTGACACGGTAGAGGTCGTTGGTTCGAATCCAATCGTGCCTACCACTCCTTCGGCTGGTTCCTGTGCCGAGCCCCAACCACATCGGGGCGGGAGTTTGCGACACAAGTTTTGTAGTCTTGGGAGAAACACGATGGCACAGGTCTGTGAGCTTTGCGGCAAAGGGCCGCAGTTTGGCAACAACATCTCGCACGCGCACAACGTGACGCGGCGCCGCTGGAACCCGAACCTGCAACAGGTCAAGGCGCGTTTGAGCCAGGGCGTCTCCAAGCGGATCAAGGTCTGCACTGGCTGCATCAAGAGCGGCAAGATCGTCAAAGCATAAGCGCCCGTCGGTAAAGGCGCGGTTCGCAAAAGGCCCCGAGCAATCGGGGCCTTTTGCTTTGCGTTTGCACTTGGCCACTTGCGTGTGGTTCGATGGCTCGCGAATGTCGACACCGGTTTTCTGCCGTCAAAGCGCGAAGCGGGTGAGCGGCGATCACAGGAGTGAGCAACTTTGACCTTTTTCGGCACGCGCACGGCTTGGGGTGCATTCGCCCTTTTGGGAGCCTTTCTTTCCACACCTTCGGCGCGCCCGCAGACCCTGCCGGCTGACCATGCCAATGACGCGCGGATCGACCGGCTCCTCTCCCAGATGTCGCTGGAAGAAAAGGTGAACCTGATTCGCGGCGGTGTCGAGCCGGCCGACGTATACCAAGGTCAGGCTGGGTTTTTGCCCGGCGTTCCACGGCTCGGCGTCCCAGGGTTGCGCATGGCCGACGGGCCGCCGGGGCTGCTGACGCGCATTCCCGCCCAGGCCGAGACCGCGACGATGGGCGTGGCCGCGACCTGGAGCCGGCGAACGGCCGAGGAAAACGGCGCTGTCATCGGGCGCGAGGCGCGGTCGCTGGGCATCGACGTGGTGCTGCAGCCGTTCATCAACATGGACCGCGATATCACCTTCGCGCGGGGATATAACACCTTTGGGGAAGACCCCTACCTGACCGGGCAGATGGGCGCGGCCGAGGTGCGCGGCGCCCAGGCGCAGGACGTGATGGCGCAGGCCAAGCACTACATCGGCTATGACACCGACGGCTACAACGTCACCATCGACCCGCAAACGCTGCATGAGGTGTACGTGGCGCCGTTTGAGGAAGCCGTAAAGGCCGGGGTGTCGTCCATCATGTGCTCGTACAACCGGATCAACGGGCCGTTCGCCTGCGATAACGCGGACACCCTCCAAACCACGCTGAAAGGCGAGTTGGGCTTCAAGGGCTTTGTGACCTCGGACTGGGGCGCGATGCACAGCGCGCTGTTTCTGAACCACGGCGTGGACATGGAAATGCCCGGCATCGGCGACCCGTCGAGCCCAATGTCTAGCTTCATCACAACGTACTTCCGCACGCAGCCGACGCCCGCGAAGCCGGCCGATAAGCCGAACCTGGCGGCGTTGGCCGGTATGCTGGGCGGCACCATTCCCGAAGAAGGAAACATTGCCGGCCTGGACCTCGGCGCCTTTCCGCGCGACAACGATCAGACAACCCTGCGCTCGGCGCTCGCGAACGGCACCATCAAGGAGGCCACGATCACAGCCGCCGCCCGCCGCGTTCTGTACGAGATGGACCGCTTTGGCTACCTGGACGGCAAACAAAAGCACAACGTCACGCCGCAGGACATCGAAGCCAACGCGGAGGTCATTGAGACGACCGCGGAGCAGGCTGCGGTTCTGCTGAAGAACGAGGGAGGCGTGTTGCCCCTGCGGCGCGAGGACCTGAACTCCCTCGCCATGATCGGGCCGACGGCGGGACAGGTTGCCGCAATCGGAACCTTTGGCGAGCGGTCGCCTGGGCTGCCAAAGCGCCAGGTAGGCCCGGTAGCCGCGTTAAAGAAGCTCGACCCCGGAGCCAAGGTCGTCTACGCGGTCGACGACGACATGACCGGGACGACCGTTCCGGCCTCGGCGTTGTCGCACGGCGGCACCCCCGGGATGACGCGCGCAGGCGGCGGCACGGACGCGACGCTGGACTTTACCCACAGCAACGGCAAGGCCTTGCCGGCAAACACGACGACCACATGGACGGGCGACCTTACCGTGCGGCAGGCGGGCGAGTATTGGCTGTACCTGCAGGTGCTGGGCGGGCGCGGCGTAATGTCGGTCGACGGCAAGGAGCTGGGGCGCTCCGGCGCGTTCAAGGGCGCGGTACACGGCGACATCCAGCACAGCTCGCAGGACAACGGCCTGCCGACCACCGACGGCCTCGACAACGTCCGACGGGCGATCCAGTTGAGCCCCGGCAAGCACAGCCTGCAGGTGGAGCTGACGCCGGATACGTCCGGTGCGCCGGCGCAGATACGCCTCAACTGGATGACCCCCGAAGCGCGGCAGCAGCGACATGCGGAGGCTGTGGCCGCGGCCAAGGCGGCGCACATGGCGGTGGTCTTTCTGTGGACGCGCGGCAAGCCGGCCTTCGGTCTACCCGGCGATCAGGACCGCCTGGTCGAAGAGATCGCGGCGGCGAACCCGAACACCGTCGTGGTACTCAACACCAGCCAGCCGGTGGCGATGCCGTGGCTGCCCAAAGTGAAAGCCGTGCTGGAGATATGGTGGCCGGGCGACGAGGGCGGGTGGGCGACCGCGAAGCTGCTGCTCGGCCAGGCCAATCCAGGCGGTCACCTGCCCATGACGTGGGCGCGTCGCTTGGAGGACGACCCGGCGACGGACCCAGCCCATCCGGAGCGCTCGGCCAAGGGCGTCAACGGCAAGACGACGTTTTCGGAGGGCGTACTGGTCGGCTACCGGTGGTTCGACGCCGAGAAGATCGAGCCGCTGTTTCCGTTTGGCTTCGGGCTGAGCTACACGCACTTCGCGCTGTCGAACCTGAAGGTCACGCCAAGCGCGGACGGCGGCGCCACCGTATCTGTGGACGTGCGCAACACGGGCGAGCGTGCCGGGGACGCCGTCCCGCAGGTCTACGTGGACGCGCCTGCCGATAAGCCTGCGGGTGTGCAGTTCGCGCCGCGTGTGCTGGCGGGGTTCGAGCGGGTCACGCTCGCAGCCAGGGAAAGCCGGACCGTGACCATCACCCTGCCTGGCCGCGCGTTTCAGTACTGGGCCGTGGCGGGGAACCGCTGGCAGACACCAAGTGGGAGCCGGTCTGTCGAGATCGGGCTGTCCTCGCGCGAGCTGCCACTTTCAGCGCCGGTGACGGTCCGCTAACACCTGAGGTATCGGTCTAACGCTCACCGACCGTGGAACCGTCAGGGTTGAAGCCGAGCGAGGCGGAGTTGATGCAATAGCGCTGCCCGGTGTGTTCGCGGGGGCCGTCGGGGAAGACGTGACCGAGGTGCGAGCCGCAGTTGGCGCACGTGACCTCGACGCGACGCATACCGTAGGTGGTGTCCTCGTGCAACTGCACGGCGGTGGCGGAAACGGGCTCCCAAAAGCTCGGCCAGCCGGAGCCGGACTCGAACTTGGTGTCGGACTTGAACAGCGGTGCGTCGCAGGCCGCGCAATGGTAAATGCCGTCAGCGTGATTGTTAACCAGATGTCCGGTGAAGGCGCGCTCGGTGCCTTTCTCGCGGAGGACGTGGTACTGCTCGGGCGTCAGGTGCTGACGCCACTCGGCTTCGGTCTTCTGGATCTTGCGGGCTGGGACGGCTGTGGTAGCGGCGTCCGCCAGGGGGCCGGCTGCGGGAATGGTAGGCATGGCGTTCTCCTCCCCTATTGGATGCTCAGTGATCCATCCCGGCCATCGCGATGCACTCGATTTCGACGAGCCCGCCTTTGGGCAGCTTGGCCACCTGCACGGTGGAACGGGCCGGCGGCACGTAACTTTCCGGGGCAAAGTGACGGGCGTACACCTCGTTCATAGCCCCGAAGTCGTCCATGTTTTGCAGAAACACGGTGGTCTTGAGGACGTCCGTCAAGGTGAGGTCGACCGCGTTCAACACGGCGCGGAGGTTCTCGCAGACGCGCTCGGTCTGTTCGGCAATGCCGCCCTCGACGAGGTTGCCGGTAGCGGGGTCAAGCGCAACCTGGCCGGAGGTGTACACGAGATCGCCGACGCGAACCGCCTGGGCATAGGGCCCGATGGCGGCGGGGGCGTCGGTAGAAGAGATGATGAGCTTACGCGGCATACAGGTAGGGTAAAGCAGAGGTCGGCGGCGGCATCGCTCGGCCTCGCATTGAGGTCAGATTTCCGGACCATTTTGACTCTTTCGGGGGACGCGGGCGTGAGACATGTCATCCTAGCTGAGCGAGGTGACGCACACGATGGGCATTCTAGACACGATCGAAGGTATGGCAGGCGGAGCAATGGGCGGCGGCGGGCAAGGGCCGTTTCAGGTGCCCGAGGGCGCAAGCGAACAGGGACGCGTCGCGGGCAGCTTCCTGCAGACGGCCAACGAGCACCCGGGCGGGCTTGGCGGCATCATGGACATGTTCCGCAACAACGGCATGGGGCAGCATGTAGACCAATGGCAGACGGGGCAGATGCAGCAAGCCACGCCGGACCAGGTGCAGAACGGGCTGGGCGGCGGCATGCTGGACCAGATCGCGCAACGAGCGGGGGTGTCGCCAGGCACGGCCAAGATGGCGCTGGCCGCCGCCCTGCCGATGATCTTGTCGCACATGACCCAGGGTGGCCAGCAGGCCCCGCCGGAGCCGGGCAGTGGCGGATTTGGGGGATTGGCCGGATCGTTCTTGTCACGCATGCTGTAGCTATCTCCAGAGCTGCAACGAAAAGAGCCGGCAGCAGCCGGCTCTTTCTTGCAACCAAAGCAACTTAGGCCGCAACAGGCTGCTGGGCGGCTTCCTTGTTCACCTTCTGCTCGGCAATGGTGGTGAGCTTCTCATCGCCGGCCTTGGCCTCGTCCAGGCTCTGCTGCAAGTCGGCGACGGCATCGCCCTTGCCCAGGAGCTCGGCGTAGGTCTTGAGCGAGCCGTACGACGCAACGCGGTATGCCTGCTGCTGGTTGAACGCAACAATCAGCGCGGCGTCGCGAACGGGGCCTTGTTCCGTATTGGAGATCATGTTTTCGACTTCCATCACCATCGCCTTCACGATGTGGTTGTCGTTGGTGTCAACCTGCTTGCCGATCTTCTCAAAGGCAGCCTGCACGCGCTCGGCGTACTTGTTACCCTGCGTCACGCTCTTCTGGAAGATGTCCTTGACCTCAGGGTCGCTGGAGGCCTCGGCCATCTTGTTGGCTTCTTGCGAAAGTTGCTTCTCGGCGTCCAGAACATAGGTCATGCCGACAAAAAGGAGATCCTGGATATTTTGTACCTTCATGGTATTGCTCCCGTGTAAGTCTGCCCGACGCGAACGTACGCAGCGCCGTACAGGAGGTTAGGGTGCAAGTACAGCCCGGCTGTTGCCTCGTTTCCCAACCGTTCACGCCGCACGGTTCACGACGTGAACGTGGCAATGCCCCTTATTGCGAAGCAGACAAAAGGGCAGGCTCGAAGGCCTGCCCTTTTCTTCTCCGCAAGGCTACCCGCGCCGGCGACGGCCCGGGCCTGCGCTTCTGCCGCGGCCGGCACCACCGCCGTTGCCGGAACGGCCGAAGTTGCTGCGACCGCCGCTGTGCGGGCGGCTGCGGCTGGGTTGGGACTCGTGCTGTGATGCTTGCTCGCTCGCGTCGTCGCCGCCGGTCTTCCATGACCGCGTCTCCAGGGCAAGCAGGCCGTCGATGCCGTTGACCGGCTGTTGGGCCAAGTCTATGGGCGTGTTGCGCTCCTCCTTGGCCAGGTCCTTGTCGGCGTCGCGCCACTCGAACTGGATCTTTAGCTCCTTTTCCAGCTTCCGGGCGTCGCGCTTCTCAAGCGGGGTCACGAAAGTGGTAGCCACGCCCTTGGCGCCTGCCCGTCCTGTCCGGCCAATGCGGTGGACGAAGTCGTCGGAAGCGTTGGGCAGGTCGTAGTTGATGACATGCGCGATGTGCGAGATGTCGATGCCGCGGGCGGCGACGTCGGTGGCCACCAGGATGCGGGACTTGCTGTCCGCAAACCGCTTCAGGGCTCCCGTCCGCTGCGACTGCGAGCGATCGCCATGGATCACCTCGGTCTTGTGGCCGAGCTTGTCGAGCTTCTTGCCGATGCGGTCCGCGCCGTGCTTGGTGCGGCAAAACACCAGATAGCTGCCTTCTTCTGTGGTGAGCAGGCGGTCCAGCTGCGCGAGCTTCTGATCCTGCATGACCGTGATCACCCGCAGGGTGACGCGATCGGAGGGCTTCGACGTCGTGCCGATCTCCACCCGGACCGGGTTGGTCACGTAGTCGCGCACGATGTTCCGGATGTTCGCGTCCAGCGTGGCCGAGTAGCACATCGTCTGGCGATCTTTGGGGAGCGCGCCCACGATGCGGCGCATGGAGGGTAGAAAGCCCATGTCGAGCATGCGGTCGACCTCGTCCAGCACCAGCATGTCAACCTCGTTGAGCTTGACCTGACGGCGATCGAGGTAGTCCTCCAGCCGGCCGGGGGTGGCGACCACGACGCGCGGACCGCGCTTCAGCGCGTCGATCTGCGGACCCTCGCTCAGGCCGCCGCAGACCAGGATGGCGTCATCTTTGAGCTGCGGGCTCAGCTTGTGGTAGTGCTCCAGAACCTGCATGGCGAGCTCGCGGGTAGGCAGCAGGATCAGGGCCAGCACTGGATTCTTTTTGCCGCGAACGCTGGGGTCGGAGATCTCGTTCAGCCGCTCGACCATGGGGACCAGGAAGCTGAGCGTCTTGCCGGTGCCGGTCGAGGCGGTCGCCAGAATGTCGTCGCCTGCAAGGGCCGGTGGGATGGCGCCGGCCTGCACGGGCGTGGGTGTAACAAAGCCGGCCGTGCTGAGGCGCTGCTTCAGTTCGGGGGAGATCGCAAAATCCGTGAAGTGGAGCGCGGATGCCTCGTCCTGCGTCACGTGACGGGCGGGCGGAAGCGGTTCAGGGTTCAGGATGGAGTCGAGGGTGAGTTTGGAGGTGTCCAGGGCGGGCGCCTTCGATTGCGGTTTGCTGCCGTGCTTGCCTTGTGACTTGCCGTGCCCCTTGTGGTTGTTGCTGCGCTGTTTGCGGGGGGCATCGGATACGGACGAAGAGGGATTCAATGGTTTCCTTTAGGGGACAAACGGTGGGGTTGGACGCCCGCTCGGGATGCGCACGGCGGGGCAGACGCCAAGGTGCGATTGCGGGGTCCTGAACTTCAGCACTGCGGAAAGTTCCATCATGGAAGAAAGAACGGCACTGCTGCTGCACGGCGAGGCTGATCCCGTTTGGATCGCCTCCAAGCCAGAGCAACCAACGTGCGGGGCCGCGTGGTAACACCCATGTGCGGCTCGCCCGGTGGGCGGTAGGCGCGCTCGCGGTCTCTGGCCAAACGCGGATACCTCATTGCGGAGGGTGCCCGGTCTGCTCGCGGTGCGCTGTGCCCCAAAACGGGCACAAAGAAAGAATAGCACAGGCAATCCTAGGCTTGTAAAATCGATATCATGGGCCGATTCGCCACAGGGTCGTCCCTCAACTGCAGTGTGCCCGTCTACGGTAACGGCAGGCGCGCACGGAGATCTATGCGAAAACTTTGGCGACACCTCCTCGTACTTTGCGCCATCAGCCCGCTTTGCGCCGTGAACCCGGTCCTGCCCATGGGCCTGGCGCAGACCCTGAAGGTGCCCGACGCCGGGAGATACGTTCCGCCCGCCACGCCGGTGCCTGCGGACAACACCCCCGCACCTGCGCCCGAGTCGTACCAGCTGCAAACAGGGGATACCATCTCGCTGGTGTACCGGCTCACCCCGGAGTACAACCAAACAGCAAGCCTGCAGCCGGATGGGACCGTGACGCTGCAGTTGTTGGGATCGATTGCGGTGCAGGGCCTGACCCTGGCGCAAGCCCGCACCCGTATCCAGGACGCCGCCGCCAAACGTCTGCGGAGCCCTGAACTTTCCTTGCAGCTGGACAGTTGGGAAGGACCGCACTTCACCGTGCTGGGGCAGGTGGGCACCCCTGGCCGGTTCTCGTTGCGCGGCCCACTAACGGTGGTGGACGGCCTGGCGATGGCAGGCGGCCTCACGCTCTCTGCCAAGCACACCAACATTGTCCTGATCCATCGCGTGAGTGAAACGGTGGGCGAAACCCGATTGGTCGACTACAGGGCGCTGGAGCAGCAGCACAAACCCGGGACCGAGCTCATCTCCCTTCAGCCCGGCGACATCATCTACGTCCCGTTGAGCAAGTTAACCAAGGTAGAACGCTATGTGCACTTGGCTAATTTCGGCTTGTCTAGCGGCATTCCTCTGTAGTAGGCGGGCGTTGTTAGCCCTCGTACCGTACACGCCGTCGCTTGACCCAGGTTCGCGAGGTCGCTCCGGAGCAGGCGCGTTAAGACCCCAGTGCTGGGCTAGGTTTCCTTGCGCCAAAAGCCGGGCACCTGCGCCATGTACATGAGCTTGCTGGCGGCGGCGGTGGCCTTGGTGTACAGCCGGGCGGCGGGCAGGGGCAGCTTCAGGGCGGGATACGTGAACAGCCAGTAGCGTGGGTTGCGACCGAAAGCGGCGCGCAGTTCGTGGTGGGCCTGCTCCAGGTTGAGGCGATCGGTAGCATTGGAGCGAAACTCGACGGCGACCGAGGGGAGCCAGCGGCGCAGCGTGACGTTGAGGATGGGGGCTGCAAGGTCGGGGCGGCCGGGCAGCAGGCGATCCACCACCGCCGCGAGTTGGCGACCGAAGACGCGGCCCAGCGAGTACCCGTGCGCGTTGCCAATGCGCGCGGCAACCGGCCGCGTCCATAGCACGGCGGAGCGGCGATGGTCCAGCAGCAGCGGCAGACTCCAAGAGAGCTGCACCAGATTGGTGCCGATGAAGCTGTCCGGCGATTCAATTGTCCCGGGCGCCTCACGGGTGAGATGGCGCAAGCGGTCGCGGTTCACGATGATGCCGCTGATGAACGTGAACATGATGTTCACCACCAGGGCGACCGTGCGGGGGTCGTGCAGCATGTGGACGCGACGGCCCAGCGGATCGGCGCTGCGTTCGGCGCGAAAGTCTTCGCGAAAGCCATAGCTGGTCGCATAGATCAGATCGAGCTCCGCCGGTTGGCCTGAGGGCGTTTCCAGCAGCGCGAGGACGTCGGCAACCGCATCCGGCACGATGAGGTCGTCGTCGCCGCAGAGCCAGAAAAACGGGCCCGCAGCCTCGGCGAAGCAGAAGGCGAAGTTGGCGTCGGAGCCGAGATTGCTCAGGTGGCGATGGGTGCGCAGGCGGGCACCGGCCGCAGCGAAACGCGCCTTGGCCGTTGCAATCACCTCCGCCGTGCGATCGGCGCTGGCGTTGTCGGAGACGAAGACTTCGACCTGCGCCCGACCGGCGACCTGCGCTTCCAGTACACCGAGCAGGGTTTCCAGTTGCGCGGCCCGGTTGAAGGTGGGGATGGCGATGGTGAGCAGCGGGCGAGCCAGGGGGGTGCGGGCGGGCCGGTCGAGCTGCTCCAGCAACGCAAGCTCAGGCGGCATGCCAGATCCTCCGCCAGCGCAGAAAGGTATACGTGCCGTAGCCGAGCCCAATAAACAACGTCCCCACAGCATACGCTGCCGCGATGCCCCATGCACCCCCGTGGGGGTTTTGCCAGCGACCGAGCAGGAGCGCAACTGGGGCGATATACACTGCGCCGGCGATGGAGTTAAGCATGAACTTTTCCTGCTTGTGGGCGCGCAGGTACAAGGCCTCGGCAAAGACAATGATATTGCCGAGGGTGCCGAACAGCAGCATGGCCAGCGGGACGGGAGCGAGCAGGCGCGTGGCGAGCAGCGTACCGTGCGAGCGGATGCCCCAGCGGCCCAGCAGAACGACGACGACCCACACCGCGCTGCAGCCAATGACGGCGGCAAGCGCCGACTGCCACAAGGCGCGAAAGAACGTGCGGTCGAGCACCGTGTACTCCCCCCGGGCAATGAGACGGCCAAACGGGGCGGCCTTGGTGTTCATCCAGGCGACGGCCATGGACGACAGCGTGCCGCAGATAGACAGGCTCATCCCCATCTGGCCGGCCTCCACCGGGCCGCGGCTATTCATCAGGATGGGGTTGAAGAGCTGCGACGTGACGTAGCCGGCGAGCCAGGAGACGGCGATTCGCCACTGAAACGGCCAGACCTCGCGACGCCAATCGATGCGAAAGGTCCCTGAGGCGTGACGCAGCAGTGGCAGGAGCAGCTGGCGTTTGGAGGCGAGGAACCACCCGCCGGCAAGCGCCTGGCCAAGGATGAAGCAGCCCGGGGCAAACAGGCCGCCGTGGAGCAGAAAGGCGCTCCAGCCAAGCACGGTCCCCGCCAGCGACTGGCGCAGGCGCGTGCGGGCGACCTCGGAAACGTAACCGCAGCCTTCTAGAAACGAAAACACGGGATCAACCTGAAAGGTCAGGCTGGAGGCCACCACCACAAGCAGCCAGGGCAGGATGTAGTGCACGGAAGGGGCCGCATGGGGGCCGCGATCGGCATGGCGAAAAAACGCGAGGCCCACCGGGATTAGCGTGACGCTCATCAGGACGGCGGCGGTGGTGTACCAACGGACCGACTTTTGCAGCACGTCGGCGAGGCGGCCATGCGGTTGCGGGGGACCGGTGATCCGACCGTTCGGTGCGATGTCCAAGTGCGCGGCCTCGTGCGAGGCGGTTTGCAGAATGACGACCGAAAAGCCAAGCTCGAAGACGATCTGGAGGGCAACCAGCGAGTAGAAGGTGTAGTAAAAGCCCTGCTCGGCGGGGGAAAGAAAGCGAGCGATAAAAACCAGCGTGCCGATCCCGGCCAGCGACGACCAGGCGCGTGCAAGGACAGTGAAGGCGACCGCGCGGTCAACGCCAAGGGCCGCCGCGAGACGGCGCAGCGCAGGGGCGGTCTCCGCCCTGTCCATGCCAGTTCCGGATTGAAACGGGATGTCCTCGGGCAGTGGATTTGGTGAGGAAGGCATCGGGCGACAGTTGTAGTGGCGCTTAGCGCAAGCGGCAGACCTCCCTTAGTCTACCGCGCGCGAACCAGCGCATCGCGCCCCCTAACAAGTATCCTGGGCCGATGAGCGCCCCTACTGCGGCGGGGTGTCCAACTCCGGCTCTTCAAGCGTGTCCCCTTCCGGCTCCTTGATATCTTGATCCTCTGAGCCGTGAATTTCACGCACCTCCGACTCCACGCCCGACCCACCCCCGTTCTCCCGTATGGGAATACTGCCTCCGAGATGAAAGGGCATGTTCGCAATGGAGAAACCTGGCTGCGGTACCGGAACGGGGAAGGACCTAGTTAGCGATGTCATGTGGAAAATCTCCATTCTCCCCGCGTAGTTCCGCCAGGGCTTGTAAGGCTTTGTGACGATCGGGCCGGTTTGCGTATGTTTGAAAGGCGGTGACACCCCATGTTTGTTTCAGCTGCCGGAAGATGTCAACTGATTTCTGACTGAACAGGCCGGCTGCGCCCTGGTCGCCGCTGATCTGTGCGGCCTCTGCCGTCGCAAGCAGGCTCAAGGCCTGGGACTCCGGAATATGTTTCGCCTCAAAGAAACGCTCCGCCGCTTCGGCGTGCTCTCTAGCATGAGGGCCGTCCGCGGCAAGGAGGGCGAGGTTTGCTTGGAGCAGTTCAGCATGCGCGGCGTCGTACCACTTCGCCGCAGCGTACGCGGCGGAGGTGAGCTGCGCGGCCTGCGCCCTGGCCTGTTGCAGGTGGCCCTCCTTTGCTTGCGCAAGGATGGCGATCCGGTCGAGTTGGTCTCGGTTGGTTTGCGTGGCCGGGTAGCTGCGACGCATCTGCTGGGCGATGCTGAGTGTCGCTTGCGCGTCCCCGAGGCTTTCTTGCAGCAGCGCGCGAATGGTTGCCATGACCCGTCCGATGTCGACGCGCCGTTGCATCTCGGGCGAGATCAGGGCCAAGGCCGCTTCCGCCTCCGCAAACCTCCCAAGCTCAACCAGCGCTTCGGCGACATGAAGTTGCATATACGCGGTATCCTGCCCCACGGCTTGGAGTTCGCGCGCGCCCTGATCGAAGTGCTGGAGTGCCTCCGGGTACCGCTCCAGGCGCATCAAGGCGTTGCCGACAGACTCTTCCGCCAGACCGACGTAGTAACGGCTATGCGTTCGGTTGGCGAGCTCGAGCAGCTCATTGCCCGTCCGCAGCGAACCTTCAAACTCCCCCTTGCCCATCTCTCCGCGCAGGATTAGCGTTTTCGCCTGGTCCGCGCTATCCAGATAGCCATAACTCTGAAAGTACGTGAGGGCGCTTTTCGCCAGGGCGATCTGTTCATCCCAACGCATTTGCTGATCGCGCAAACTGGCAAACGTCAACTCAGCAGACGCACTCAGGCGCGGGTGGCCGTTCTGCTTTGCTCTCTCCAACGCTTGCTCCAATATCGGTTCCGCTGCGGCAAAGTTTTCGTTCGCCATCTCAGCATTGGCCAAGCGAATCAGGCCGTCGGTGCCCCAATACTCCAGTCTGTTCTCGTGGGCAACGGCAATGAGTCGGTTGGCGTGTTGCATGGCCAGCGCTCCATCGTTCTGGTTGTAAGCGATGCGGCTGAGTTGAGCGAGGCTGCGCACCTCGAGCGGAGCGCTGGGGATCTGCCTGGCCAGATCCAGCGATCGGGCCAGGTACCCTTTGGCCGCTACGAAGGATCGTGCCTCGGTCGCTGCGGAGCCTCGCTGATACGCCACCTCCGCCAGGCCTTCCAGGTCGCTTTCTGCCCCATACAGCGTCTCTGCGTGCGTAAACGCCCGTTCCGCAGCCGCGGCATCGCGGAGCCGACTCTTCAGCACGCCGAGATGCAGAAAAGGCGCTGGGTCGTCCGGGCTGAGCGCCGCGGCCTTCTCGTACGCGGCGATCGCCTCAGAAACCTTGCCCGCCTTTTCCTCGATGCGCCCAAGATCCACAAGGCCGTCGCCGGCGCGCTCCGCCGGCAGTTCCTCCAGAATGGCCTGATAATCCTGCGCGGCTGCGTCGTAACTCGGAATCAGCGTGGTGCGTACGGCGTCGATATAGCGGCGCTCGCCGTCGGTGAGCCCACGTTGCTCGTCGGGGCCAGCGGCCAGCAGCATCTCGCGCTGGGCATTCTCAGTAAAGTCCAGTTCGTTCCAGGCATCGGCGAGCGCGGCATGCGCGACGGCGTAGGTGGGGTCGCGCGCGGTCACCATGGCGAGCAGGCGCGTGGCTTTCAGATAGGATCCCTCCCGCAGCGCCGTCATGCCGAGGACGTTCCAACGGACGGCGTCGGGGGCGAGTTCGCGAGGGCGCGCGCGCCCAAAGGCTTGCCAAAGGCCAGCCCCCAGCACGCAAACGAGAGCGACCGCAACGGCCAGCATGGGCACCTTGGGCAGCGCGAGGCGATGTTCCTGGCCGAGGTGCAACACCACCTTCGGAGACCGTCGCAGGGCCGCGTTCAGCTCCGCCGCGGAGCGGAAGCGGGCCTTGGGGTCGTACTGGAGGCAGCGCGCGATGGCGTCGTCCCAGGCCGGCGGCAGGTCGTGGCGCACAGTGGAGGCGTGCGTCGGTGGCCGGCTGCGACGGATGGCGGCGGCCAGCGGCGTGTGCGCCGCATACGGCTGGGTACCCGTGGCCATCTCATACAGCATCAGGCCGAGCGCGTACAGGTCGGTAGCGGGCCCCAGATGATCGCAGCCCTCAAACTGCTCGGGGGCCATGTACCCGGGCGTGCCCGCGACCACGCCGGAGCCGAAGCCGTCGGCCCCCGCGTCCTTGTTGGCTTCTGTTGCCACGCAGGCCAGGCCGAAGTCCATCACCACGGCCCGATGCGCGCCGTGGTGGGGCACCAGCATGACGTTGCGCGGCTTCAGATCGCCGTGAACGATGCCGGCCTCATGAATGCAGCAGAGCGCGGTGCACAGCTGGTCGGTGATCCCGCGCAGCTCCGGCACGGGCAGCGGGCTGCACGCGGCGATATGGTCGTGGAGCGTGACGCCTTCGAGCAATTCCATGGTGAGGAACACGGTGCCTTGCCCGCCTCGGTCGGGCTCGGCGAGGTGGAGCTCGTGAATGCGGCACACGTTGGGGTGGCTGACCTGGCGCGCCAGGCGAACCTCGTCCTTGAAGCGAGCGAGCGCGGCGGGGTTGGCCGCGATAGCAGGCCGGATGACCTTGAGCGCGAGGCGCCCGGCGGCCAGCTGCTCGTCGCACGCCTCGTAGACCTCGCCCATGCCGCCGGAGCCGAGGTGTCGCAGGATGCGGAAGCGACCGGCCAGCACGGTGCCGGGAACGAGGCGGGTTGCCTGTCGCGGCTGCCAGCGCGCGATGTCGAGGTACGGCGAACCGACAGGGCTGCTTCCGTTCACGGTGACGCTTTGGGCCTGGCTAGGCGCAAAGGCCAGCAGGGCGCGCAGCTCGCGGGCGAGCTCCGTGTCGGCTCCGGCCATCTCGTCCAGAAAGCCCGCGCGGCTCTCTTCGGGCAGATCCAGGGCCGCGTGATACAGCGGTTTCAGCCGCTGCCACAAATCGGGGGTCACGTGCGCTCCGCGAGCTCCGTGCGGAGCCACGCGCGCGCCATGCTCCACTCGCGCTTGCTGGTGCGTTCGGAGATCCCGAGCACATGCGCGATCTCCTCAAACGTAAGCCCACCGAAAAAGTGGAGCTCCACAATGCGGCCCTGACGCGGATCGAAGGCCGTAAGTCGCTCAAGCGCCTCATGCACGAAAAGAATGTCAACCGTGCGATCCGTCGATGACAGCAGCCCCTCATCCAGGGTGATCTGCTGTTGCACGCCGCCGCGCTTGCCGGCGCGTTTGGCGCGGGCGTGGTCCACCAGGATGTGACGCATCACCTGCGCGGCGGTGGCGAGGAAATGGGCGCGGTTTTGCCAGTGTGGATTGGGGTGATCGACCAATTGCGCGTAGGCTTCGTGCACAAGCGCCGTGGGCTGCAACGTGTGGTCGTTGCGCTCGCGCCGCATGTACGCGGCCGCCACGCGGCGGAGCTCGTCGTACACCTGCGGGATCAGGCGCTCTTCGGCGGCACGGTCGCCGGCGCTGATCTGCGTAAGCAGCGCGGAAAAGGACGTATCGGAGGTGAGCGTGAACTTGTCAGGCGCAGCCATTTTTGTGCGCTCCGGGTGTGGCCGGATTATAACGCCGCAGGGGCCCACGCCCAAGGGAAATCCTTTGCCTAAGCTGCTAAGCTGAAAGGAGGACCGCACGTGTGCGGAGGGATGTGTGAGTGGTTGAAACAGGCGGTCTTGAAAACCGCTTAGCCTTAACAGGCTACGGGGGTTCGAATCCCTCTCCCTCCGCCAGTTTGCATCGTCGCTCCGCAGCGCGCCTAATGCACCGCCGGACGTGAGCGGATCAGGGTGCGGTTGCGGCGCAGCAGCAACACCAGCGCACGGCGCAGATACCTGGCAAGCAGCGGCATGGCAACCGCCGCCGCGATCGCCCACACCACTAGCGCATGCCACTCCCACTGCCAGATCTCGCGGAAAAGCCGCACCGGATGATGGCTGAGGTGTTCCAGCTGCCTCCGGTTCATCGGCAAATTGCGCGTGTGAAACAGATGCACACCCAACTCAATGAACGGAATAATCAGCAGCAGGTGCAACGGCGCGACAATGTGCGTGCCGATCAACGAGGCGATCTGATTAAGCCCGAGCACCCACGCGATCAGCACGACCAGCAGCGTGGTCAGGCCCACCGACGGATTGATCCCGATCACCATGCCGAACGCCAGGCTCCAGGCCAGCCGGCGCGGCGTAATGCCACCGCGCATGAGACGGAGCAGCGGTCGCAGAACCCGGCAACGAACCATCTCGCGAATCGACTCGGGAATTAGCACATCAGGTCTGACGCCGCCCGGCAGCACAAGGGTGGGCGCGAACGCTCACAAAATGGCGGCCGTGGGCACGGCCGGCCTCCTCACGCGGCCAGGCCCTCCCTCGGCAGTTCCAACGCTTGCCCGGTCGAAGCGGACGAAGCAGCCAACGCGCGTCCGCCAGGGCCGCTCCACGTGCGCGTCCAGCTGCGCGACACCACCCGGAGCACCACCACCACCAACAGCGCAAAGCAGGCATACGCGGCAAACCCCACCGCAAACGACCCAGTGTGTTGCTTCGACTGCGCGAGCACGTTGGGCAGGATCGATCCGCCCAGCGCGCCGATCTCGCCGATCATACCGCCGGCCACCGCCGTGGTGAGCGGCCAACGCAGGGGAACGAGCTGGAAGGTGGCGCCGTTGCCTGCGCCCAGCGCGGCAAAGCAAAGCATAAACAGCGCGGTAGTCAGCGCGAGCGACGGCGTCCCCATCAGGCCGAACAGGCCGGCGATGGCCACCAGCATTACGACACTCAGCGTGGTGATGCCGCCAATGCGGTCCGCAAACCAACCGCCGGCCACACGCGTGAGCGACCCGGTGAGCGTGGCCAGCATGGTATACGTGCCGGCCTGCACTTTGGACATGTGGAACTGCGCGTAATAGAACGAAGGCAGAAACGTAGCCAGGCCCAGAAAGCCGCCAAACGTGATGATGTACACCAGGTTGAAGTACCAGCCGTCCGCCTCCACCAGGCACTTAAGATGACCACGGAGGCTCTGGTGTTCGATGTCCGGCGGCTCCTTCGCGAACACGATCATCACGGCCAACGGCAGCAGCATCAGCAACGCGGCAAACCCGTACACATGGTGCCAGCCATAGGCTCTGGCCAGGCGCGGCGCGAAGAACGCAGCCAGCGCGGTACCGCTGTTGCCGGCGCCGGCAATGCCCATGGCCAGCCCTTTGTATTCTTGCGGAAACCAGCCCGAGCCCAGCGAAAGCGCAACGCCGAAGCTCGCGCCGGCGATGCCCAGCAGCACGCCCATGGCCAGCACCTGGTGGAAGGTCTGCACAAAGAAGTACCCGTACAGCAGCGCCAGTACGATGCAGCTCATCTCCACAATCGCGGCGTTTTTGCGGCCAATGTACTGGCTCAACACGCCGAGTGGAAAGCGCATCAGCGCGCCCGCCAGCGTAGGGATGGACACCATGAGGCCCACCTGCGCAAGCGACAAGTGAAACTGCTCGGTGATGAAGGGACCCATCGCGCCGTTCAGCACCCAAATCGCAAACGAAAAATCGAAGTACAAAAAGGCGGCAAGCAGGGTCATCGGGTGACCCGACTTCAAGAACATCTTGGCATTCGCCATGCGGAAAAACTCCTTGGGTGAAATAGCGGAGGTGCGGTCGGATCAGGCCTGGCCGGAGCGCTCCACGCGCACGGCGCACTGCTTGAAGTTGGGCTCGCGGCTGATGGGATCGAACGCTCCCAGCGTCACGAGGTTGGAGTTGTGCTCGGCAAAATGAAACGGCATAAACACCTGTCCCGGTGCCACGATGTTGGTCACGCGCAGCTCCAGGTCCGGCACGGCGTTGCGGCGCGAAACGACCGTGACGCGGTCATGGGGCCGCAACGAAAGTCGCTCCGCATCGGCAGGATTCATCTCCAGCCACGCGTTCGGGACCATGCCGTGCAGCATGGGCACCGCGCCCGTTTTAGTGCGCGTGTGCCAGTGCTCCACGGTGCGCCCCGTGTTAAGGATCAGGTCGTACTCGATATCGGGTTGCTCGGTAAATGGAAGGCACGGAACGCAGTGAAACAGGGCACGGCCATTGGGGCGCGGGAAGTGCGCGTCGGCGTAGAGGCGCTCGCCACCCCACTGCGCGCCGCCGTGGTCTTCAATCTGCTGCCACGTGAAGTCGCTGTAGTCGCAGAGGCGGCCGGCGGAGACGCGCTGCCACTCGAGCCAGGCGTCGTGCGTCGACGTCCAGCCTGGGTACAACTCGGCCCGCACGCCCAGCTTGTCGGCCACCGCGAGAAAGATGTCGAAGTCCGCGCGCGCCTCACCGGGTGGCTCCGTGAACGCGTTCACCTTGCTGATGCGGCGCTCGGAATTGGTATACGTGCCTTCCTTTTCCCCCCAGATCGCCGCGGGCAAAACCAGATCGGCGAAGTCGGCGGTGGGGGTGGGGTGGAAGCCGTCCTGCACGATCACGAACTCCGCCGTGCGCAGTGCGGTGGTGAGCAGATCGTAGTTCGGGAAGCTGACCACCGGGTTGGTAGCCACGAACCACAACGCCTTCACGCGCCCGCTCACCGCCGCTTCAATGATGTCCGGGTAGGCAAGACCGCGAGCCGTGGGCAGGCGCTCCGGGCTGATGCCCCACAACGTCGCGAGCTCCTCGCGCGCCGCCGCGTCCTCAAACTTGCGATATCCAGGCATGGACGAAGTGAAGCCGCTCTCTCGTGTGCCCATCGCGTTGCATTGGCCGGTGATGGAAAACGGCGACGCCCCTGCGCGGCCGATGTTGCCGGTTAGCATTGCTAGATTATTGATCGCCGCTACCGTGACGGCGCCCTGCGTGGAATGATTCACGCCCATCGTCCAGCCGATGAACGCGGCCTTTGCGTTGCCGTACAGGTGTGCCACCCGCTCGATCGTCTCGACCGCAAGACCGGTTGTGTCGGCCACGCGCTCCGGAGTGTAGTCCGCGACAAACGCAACAAACGCGTCCAGCCCCTCGGTGTGTGCGTCCACATAGGCGCGATCGAACAGGCCATCGCGAAGGAGGATGTGTGCGATGCCGTTGAGCAGAGCGATATCGGAGCGCGGCTTTACCGGAAGATGTACATCGGACATCATCGCCGTCTTGGTCACCCGCGGATCGGCGACGATGAGCACCTGACCGGGCGTGTGGCGCAGACGCCCGCACAGAATGGGATGGTTGTCGGCGATGTTGCTGCCGATGAGCAGGACCACATCGGCGGTGTCCATGTCGGCATACGCGCCGGGCGGCCCGTCGGAACCGAAGCTGAGCTTGTAGCCGGAGACCGCGCTCGCCATGCACAGCGTCGTGTTGCCGTCGTAGTTGTTGGAGCGGAAGCCCAGCTGCACGAGCTTGCCCAGCGTATAGAACTCTTCGGTAAGCAACTGCCCGGTGCCAATGACGCCCAGCGTCTCCGGGCCGTGTTCCTGTTGCAGGCCCGTGATCTTTTCCACCATCACGTTCAGCGCCGTCTCCCAGCTGACGGGAACCAGCGGCGTGCCGCGACCGTCCACGCGTAGCAGCGGCGTGGTGGCGCGCCCGGGAGCGTTCAGGATGTGGTGCTCCGAGAGGCCCTTGGGACACAGCTTGCCGCGGTTGACCGGGTGATCGGGGTTGCCGCGCGCGGCCACAGGTTTGCCCTCGCGCGTGCCGATCAACATGCCGCAGCCCACCGAGCAGTAGCCGCACGTGGTCTTCGTCCACGTGTCGGCAATGCGCGACTCAGAGGTGTACCCGAAGCGCGGGTCGATGCCGTACGCGTACTTGCGCTGCGCGGTGTCGATGCCCAGCATGTGCTTCAGCCGGCCAAGCAATGTGGGTATCGGCGTGGCAGCGGACGGTGTGTCGGCAACGCCGGGGCCCGGTGCACTGTCGACCGTTGTGGCGCGAGCGAAAGGCTTCATGCATGCGCTCCGTGAACGGGCCGGTGCTTCAGAAACGTGAGCCCCATGGAAAGCGGCACAACCGACACAAAGAACAGGTAGCGGCCCAGCATGACTGCAGTGACGGAGGTGGCCAGCGCCAACAACGGCAGCGGCGCCGTAAGGAATAGCGGTGTGGCCAGCGCGCAAAGCCAGGACAGCGCAACGATCCACCACAGCGACTCGCCACGAAGATGGTTGTAGGAGGCGCGCTTTTCGAAGTTGGCGGAACGCCGCAGACGCTGGAGGCGAACGGCGTGGTTGATGACCCAGGCAAACGCGATGAGGCTTCCGGGAAGGCTGGCTGGGACCAACGGCATGTGCTGCAAGTTGATCCCGAAGTGGCTGAGCCCGTCGACTAGCGCGGTGGCGGGCTGCTGCATGGACGCCGCCATCGCCGTGCCGATCAACCCTGCAGACAACAGAAAGTCGATCGGCGTGTGCAGCATGTTCCACGCCGGTCGCGCCTTCACAAGATAGATGTACGCGCTCGCCAGCGTACCGCACAGACCGAATACAACCGCGGCGATCGCGGCCGGACGCAGGAGCGTGGCCAGGACATGCGCGGGTGCGCGAAGCTCTTGTTGCAGGTGCCGCAGCAACGGATTTGCCGCCGCCGGCAGCGAAGAGAAAACACCGGCCCACGAGGCGAACGCGCAAAGACCGATGGCGGCAAAGAACAATGAAAAGAACAGCACCTCGCGGCTAAGCCAGGAGCGATACCACATCTTCAGCGCGCGCCATGCGTAGGCGGGGCGGCCCAGGTGGAAGACCGAAATGTTCAGTGCAAGGATCGTGACGATGGTGAGCAGCGTGATGCTGACCGTATCCAGCGCACGCCCGAGCACAAGCACGGTGAGCGTGCCGAAGGTGGCCTGCATGGCCGTGGACATCAACACCAGCGAAGGGTGCGCGTGCTCGAGCGGGATGTCGCCCGTGTCCACGCGCTCCAACCACGCGCTCGTGCGCTCCGGCAACGTGAGCCGTGTGGTGGAGATGGTTTGACCCGCGGGCGGCAGGCCGGGTGAATCGGCCGATGCGAAGTTCGCGCGCCACTCCGCCTTGTTCACGATCTCAATCTGGATCGCGTTCTCCGGGCATGCATTCACGCACGCAGGCTCCAGACCTTCCAGCAAACGGCCGCGGCACATGTCGCACTTGCCCACCACGCCACGCTCCGGGTTGAACTGCGGCACGGAGTACGGGCAGTTCCACACACAATACTGGCAACCGATGCACGCGTCTGCCGAATGCAGCACGATGCCGGTGAGCGGGTCTTTGGTGTAGGCGTTCACGGGGCAACCGCGCAGGCAATCCGCGGTAAGGCAGTGGTTGCAACCCATGGACAGATACGTGCGTTGCGTGTCCGGGTACACACCGCCTTCCAACTCGCCGACGCGCCGCCACTTGATGTCGGCAGGGTTGCCGTTCTGCTCGTTGCAGGCGACTTCGCAGGACCGGCAACCAATGCACTTGGTCATGTCGAAGTGAAATCGATACTGTTCGCCGGGTGCGAGCGCCCGATCCGGAATGAGCGCGTTCACAAGCGAGGGTGCCGCGCCACCCTCCAGCAGCGTGAGGCGCACCAGATCCTCGCTGCCGGTTTCCATCGCGCGTTCTTGAAGCGGAAGTGACAAGATTGACTCCAAGAAACTAGTGGCTAGTGGCTAGTGGCTAGTGGCTAGTGGCTGAGAACTGAGAACTGACAACTAAGAACTAAGAACTGACAACTAAAAACGTCTTCAATACACGTCGCGGTGATAGCGGCCGTTGTCGTGCATGTCGGATACGTATTCTTTGGCGGCTTCGGCGTCCATGTTGCCGTGCGTTTCGCAGACGGTGTGCAGTGCGGCATCCACGTCTTTGGCCATGCGACTGGCATCGCCGCAGACATACATCTGCGCGCCGCGATCCAGCCAGCGCCACAGCTCGGCGCCGTGCTCCAGCATGCGGTCCTGCACGTACACCTTGTGCGCCTGGTCGCGAGAGAACGCGGTATCGAGCCGCGTGAGATGGCCGCTGTCGCACATCCCCTTCAGCTCCCGGCAGTAGAGAAAGTCCGTGCTGGCGCTGCGCTCACCAAAGAAGAGCCAATTCTGCCCCGCATGCCCCAGCGCTTGGCGCTCGTGCAGGAACGCGCGGAACGGCGCGATGCCGGTGCCTGGACCGATCATGATCATGGGCGTGGAGGCATCTTGCGGAAGGCGGAACTTCTTATTGGGCTGGATATAGATCGGCAGCGTTTGTCCAATGTCCACGCGGTCGGCGAGCATGGTGGAGGCGATGCCGCCACGCTCGCGATTGTGCGAGCGATACCGCACCACGGCCACCGTGCAATGCACCTCGCGTCCATGCGCCGCGGGGCTGGAGCTGATGGAATACAAGCGTGGCGCAAGCCGCGGCAGGATGCTGACGAGCTCGGCGGCGTCGGCGAGTACGCCGGGAAACTCTGTCAGCAGATCGACAAGCCCACGGTCATACATAAAGCCGTCCAACGCAACGGCCTGCTCCGGTGCAAGCAGCCCGTTGAGCTTCTTGCTTCTACTCTTCTCCGCGAAGTGCTGCACGATCTTGCGGGTCAGGCGTGTGGGTTGCAAGTGGTGCAGTAGAGCTTCGCGCGCAGTCGTTGCTCCAAACTTGGGGATCTCCACTGGGGCGTCGCCACCGAAGGGCAGGTGGCTGACGATTTCATCCACAAGCGCAGGGTCGTTCTGCGCAACAACGCCACACGCATCGCCAGCCTGGTAGTGCAGCGCCGAGTCTTCCAGCGCGAAGCTGAGGTGCATCGTCAGCTTGGACGAAATGTCTGAGGTGAGCGCGCGACGTTCGGTGAGCGCGGCATGGAACGGATTGTCGCGCGTGTGCACGTGTTCGGGTTCATGCAGCGCCGCGTTGGACACGGCGGCGTAGTTCAAGCCGTTGCCGTTGATCGAGGCCGGCGCAGGCGTCGCTTGCGGGTGCATGTGATCGGCTTGGATCGCGACGTTGGACTCGCTGTGCTTGTGCGTGAAGTGCGGCTTGAGGTCGCGTTTCCATTGATCGAAAGGTGCGTCGACATCGACATCGCTCTCCACGCGATCGACGAAGCGCGTGGCGCCAAGGGCCATCAGTCGCTCATCCAAATCGATGCCGAACTTGCAGAAGTGCTCGTAGTGTTTGTCGCCCAGGCAAAACACGGAATACCGCAATGTTTTGAGTTCCGGAGCGGCGCCCGAAAACAGCTCGTCGCGGAAGCGCTTCGCGCAGTCGGGTGGATCGCCTTCGCCATACGTGCTGGCGAGAAACAACGCGTTGTCTTGTTGCGCAAGCTGAGCGGCGGTGAGCTTCTCCAGCGACAACAGATCGGCGGTGTGTCCCTGCGACTTCAGTTCCTTCACAATCTTCTTGGCGAGGCGTTCTGCGGTGCCGGTTTGCGAGGCGAAGAACACACCGAACTTGAGCGATGCAGGCTTGGCGGCAGGTTGCGTTGCAACCGCTGGCGACTGCGTGAAAACACCCGCCAGGAATCCGTTGAGCCAGGCGCGCTGCTCGGGCGAGAAGGGCGCGTTATCCGGGATGTAAGGAATGGTCTGCATGCGATTACTGAACCCCTTGCGCGGCGTCCGCGCACATGGTGCGCAACTCGTCGACGCCGTGCCTGCGCGTGAACTCGAGAAAGCTTTCTTGTGCAACGTGGTTACGATTGAAATGCGCGAACAGGCGATGCAGCACGGGTTTCACGTCGGTGTACTTCAGGGCAGGGAAGAGTTCACGCGCGATGCCCTGATCGTTGTCGGCGCCGCCACCCAGGTTCACCTGGTAGCCTTCCTCCCCGTCGACCTTGACGCCCATCAAACCGATGTCGCCGATGTAGTGTTGCGCGCAGGAATTCGAGCAGCCCGTGACGTGGAGGTTGACCGGTTGTGCGAGCGTGAAGGTGGCATCGAGCGAGCGGGCAAGATCGAGCGCATGGCCCTTGGTGTCGGAGGCGGCAAAGCGACATCCGCGATTGCCTGTGCAGGCGACGGTGCCGGAAAGCACACGCCCCGCGGTGTACTCCAGACCAGCCGCGCGCACAGCTTGCTTCGCTGCGTCCAGTTGCGACGACGCGATGTTGGGGATGAGCAGGTTCTGCCAAACGGTAAGCCGAAGTTCACCGGAGCCGAAGCGATCTGCGACGTCGGCAAGCGCGCGCGCCTGTGCGGCCGGCAGCCAGCCAACGGGCACACACACGCCGAGATAATGCATGTCAGGCTGCCGTTGCGCGTGTGCGCCGAGATGACCGGCGCGATCGATGGGGCCGCGCGGCTCGCACTCGGCAGCGTCCACATGCAGTACAGGAAATGCGAGCTTCTCCTCAGTCTTCTCCAGAAACTTCGCTACGCCCCAGCGATCGACGAGGTACTTGAGCCGAGCTTTCTTGCGGTCCGTCCGATCGCCGTGTTCGGCGAAGACGCGCACCATCGCGGCTGCAACTGCCACCAGCTGATCGGGGCGAAGCAGCAGACCGCAGTCGGTCGCAAACTGCTTGTGCCCGGTGATGCCGCACAGCAGGACGCGAAAGTACACACCCGGCGGAACGCTTTTTCCTTCGCCTACGCGCACCGCGACGAAGCCGATGTCGTTGGTGTCGGCCAGCGCGGAGATGCGACCGCCGTTGTCGAAAGCGATGTTGAATTTGCGCGGCAAGCCGAACATGTCGCGCGAGTTGGAGATGTAATTCTGCAGCGCATCGGCAAAGGGCTGCACATCGATGAGTTCCTGGTCGTCGTACCCGCTGATGGGCGACGCGGTGATGTTGCGTATGTTGTCCGCGCCGGAGCCATGCGAGCGCATGCCGAGCTTTTGAAGAGCGTTCAGCACATCGACGACGTGCTTCGGTTGCAGCTCGCGGAGCTGTACGTTGGCGCGCGTGGTAAGGTCGATGCGGCCGCAACTCCAGCTCTCCGCCATGCGCGCGAGGCCGCGCAGCTGGTGCGTTTCCAGAACGCCACCGGGCACGCGCAACCGCAACATGAAGCTGTCCTGCGCGGGCGCCACGTAGAAGAAGCCGAAAAACTTGAAGCGGTAACGGAACTCGGTATCGGGCGCTTTGTTTTCTGCCGCGTGGGCAAGCAGATCGTCCCAGCAATCAAACGGATTGCGTTCGTACTTCCAAACTTCTTCCGCGCAGAGCTCGGAGACCGGCGTTCCCCAGAAGGTCGCCTCCTCGGGCTCGGGAGCGGTAAGATTGCTGACGCCGGCCGATGGCTCATGCGTGATCGTGCCATCGGGCATGTGTCCGGCAAAGGGCACTCGCTGCATCGCGCCCGCGAAAAATCCCTGCAAGTACTGCTTTTGCTCTTCGCGGAACGGCCCGGCACAGGCCGCCATGGAGGCAAGCGACAGATCGGCTGTAGACATGGCGAGGCGGCCTCCGTAAGCAAATAGCTGGATGGGTCGCGACGGCACGGAGGCAACGGTTTGCTTCGTGGCAAACAGCTACGCACGGGCGGCGCGCTTGCAGCAAATTGTCAGTAAGGAGTCCGGCGCGTCATGGGGCCGAACGGGGGTCAGGGCCGAGAATATGCGGTGAATCTTTGGCTCTCGGTCTAGCGAGTATAGGGCCAGGTCCGCTGCGGTGCAAGCAGCCGTCTCCCTTCGTACGCTTGCCTCACCAAGGAAGCGTTTACATCCAAAAAGTGGGACGGAGTTGGCAGCCAGCATGCAAAAGTGCCCCAACCCGCAAAAGGCACTTCGCATTGACGCTGCGCCGACGTACTATAGGAAAACTCATCCAAAAATGCGCTGCCCGTTGTCAGGAACTCCCGACGACGCCAGAGCCGTACCTCTGGGATGAGCTCACGAGGGTTGCGATGCCGCACGCGAGCTTCGATGGACTCCGGGTTTTGTCGTTAGAGTCCCGTCGTGCCCGCGAGGTGGAAAAGCTCATCCGCACCTACAACGGGGAGCCCTCGGTGGTGCCGGCCATGCGTGAGCTGCCGCTCTCGTCGAACACGGCCTGCCTTGATTTTGGGCGGCGGCTGCTCGCCGGCGACTTCGATGCCATCATCTTCCTGACCGGCGTGGGCGTGCGCACCCTGATGCAGATCCTAGAGGCGGAGCTGCCGCGCGAGGCCGTGCTTGAGGCGCTTCGTCGCACCGCCATTGTGGCGCGTGGCGTGAAGCCTGGGGCCGTGTTGCGCGAGTTGGAGGTGCCCATCGCCGCGGTGGCGCCGGAACCGGCAACCTGGCGTGAGTTGCTTGCTACCATGGACGCCGCGTTCGGCGACAAGCTGGGTAACCTGCGCGTCGCGGTGCAGGAGTACGGTGCATCCAACCCGGAACTGCTGGCGGAGCTGGTGACGCGCTGCGCGCAAGTGACCAAGGTGCCCGTGTATCAATGGGGCTTGCCGCTGGACTTGGAACCCCTGCGGGAGAGCGTGCGCTCCGTTGTGCAGGGCAACGTGGATGTTGTGCTGTTTATGACCGCGGTGCAGGTCATCCACCTATTTCAGGTGGCGACGGCGATGGGCCTCGCCGACGACCTGCGACGCGGTCTGGAGGCCGCGGTTGTTGTGTCCATCGGCCCAACGACCTCAGAAGAACTGCAGCAGTACGGGGTCAAGCCGGACTTTGAGCCCTCGCGGCCGAAGATGGGCTTCATGATCAACGAGGCGGCGCAGTATGCGCGCAAGGTGCTGGCCGGCAAGCACGCGGCCGTCGGTGCAGTTGAGGATGTGACGGGCAGGCCGGTGATGCAGGTCGCGCCGTCGACGCCGACGATGGCGGGGTTTGTCGACGGCTTGGCGCCTTTGGATATCCTGCACGAGGTTTCCAGCCACATCGCCACCGCCGACCCTTTGCACGTGGTGCTGGAACGCATTGTGAAGCTGGTAGCGACGGTGTTTCCGTGCGACTCCTGTTTTCTGTACACGCTGGAAGAGGACGAGCTGGTGTTGCGCGCGTCGAAAAATCCACATCAGGATGTGGTCGACCGCTTAAAGGTCTCGGTGGGCGAGGGCGTGACGGGGTGGGTGGCGGAGCATCGCGAGGTGGTGGCGATCTCGGAGCGTGCATGGGAAGATCCGCGCTTCAGCCCGTTTCTGAGCTTGCCGGAAGACCGCTTCGAGGCCATGCTGTGCCTTCCGATCCTGTGCGCCAATCGCGTGGTGGGCGTGCTGAACCTGCAGCACCGCGAGCCGTACACCCACACCGATCTCCAGCGGCGGCTGCTGTTCACGCTAGGGACGCTGGTTGGAGCGGAGATGGAGCGGGCGCGTTTGGAGACGGCGAACTCGGCGCTGCAGCAGCAGTTGGAGACCCGCAAGCTGCTGGACCGCGCCAAGGGCGTGTTGCAGCGCGACCTCGGCATCACGGAGCAGGAGGCGTACCGGACGATGCAACGGGAGAGCCGCCAACGGCGACGCTCGATGCGCGAGATCGCCGAAGCCGTTCTGCTGGCGGAAAGCCTCCGCAAATCCGAGACGGCCCGGCGCCCGGAAGCGGAGAACACGCAGCCCTGATACCCGGTGATGCGGCCGTTGCGTCCATGCACTGCGTAAAGCTCTTAATCGGGCAAGTCCCAAACGCCCGCGTAGGGTCTCGTTGTGTATAAAATGTCGCATCGTCACATAGCGACTCGTTTATAGATCGAAAACTACTTTGCTGTTCTTGGGGTTCTTTGAAAAGTGAGTCGAGCAACGGCATGCGCACCCTGAATTTGGGTGTCGCATTGTCGGACAGCTATCCAACAAAAGATGCATAAGAGACGCGGCGCAAATGCCGATACTACTCCTTGTGGACTTCTTACGGAACGCGTTCGCCCTGGTCGTGCTGGTGCTTGTGTCCGCGATCCTGCACGCCCAGGAATACAGTTTCCGATACTTTGGGGTAAATGAAGGTCTGACCAACCTGACGATCCGGCAAATCCATCAAGACAGGTTTGGTTTCCTCTGGGTCAGCACGGAAAAGGGCATCTTCCGCTACGACGGCGAGCGGTTTGAGGAGTTTGGGCCGGATCAAGGTATTCCGACCACCTCCGCTGCGGGGCTGGGCGACGCCCCGGATGGCAGTTTGCTGGTTGGCGGCGATGTGGGGCTTTATCAATTGCGTGGCAATCGCTTTGAGAAGCTCGAGTTAGGCTTCAAGTCCGTGAGCTGGGCGCAGGGTATCCAAGCGGACGGCAACGGGCGCACCTACCTGGGTACGAACACCGGCTTAGTGGTGCTTACCCAGAATCCCGGCAGCGACGGCTTCCAACGCCGAGCGATTCCTTCACCGGCGAGCGTGAGGGGAACCGGCGCTTTCGGTGTGCTTGTGGACGGGGACAGGGTTTGGTACGGATGCGGGCTGGAACTATGTCGTTTGGACCCGCACGGGACGGTGGTCTTCGGAAAGGAGGCCGGACTACCGGAACGTGCCTCGCTGACCATACGGCTGGATCACGACGGCAACCTTTGGGTGCGCGAGGCAAATCTGGGCGCATTTGAGCTGCCGGCAGGCCAAGCGAGCTTTCGCCGACCGAACACACCGACCGCTGTCGAGAGTCTCGGTGGCATCGCGTCCACGGATGGGGAGGGACGCATCCTGTTGCCCTCCTCGGAGGGACTCCTGATCCGGGATGGGCAGGGCTGGCAGAAGATCGATCGTTCGGTCGGGCTTCGCGGCGTCGTGTACTCGAGCCTGGAGGACCGGCAACACACACTTTGGATCGGTTTAGGCGGGCGCGGGCTGGCGCAGTGGCGCGGGTACCGGGAGTGGACCGGCTACTCCACGGCCAGCGGTCTGGGCAGCGATTTGGCCTATGAAGTGTTGCCGCGCGCCGATGGATCGGTGTGGGTCGGTACAGAAGGCGGGATGTATCGCGGCGTGCAGCAAGGGTTCGCGATGCAGTGGACAAAGATCGCCAGCCTGGGCAGCGTCCCGGTCCACAGCGTTCAGCTTGCGTCCGATGGCGACGTGTGGGCCGGTACGGAGTCCCATGGCGCGGCTCGCATCCGCTCCGCAGATGGGACCGTCACATGGTTCGGCGAGGAACAGGGACTTACGGCGAAAGACGCGTACACCTTGCGCTTCGATCGCCTGCATCGACTCTGGGCGGCGACCGAAGCTGGACTCTATATGTCGCTGCCGCCCTACCGCCGGTTCACGCGCGTCACGGAGTTGCCCGCAAATCGCTTCTGGGCGATCGCCGAGGCTAGCGACGGTACGCTCTGGGCCGGCGGCGCGGGAGGGGTGTTCGTGTATACGGACGGCCGATGGAAGAACCTGGGGCTGGCCGATGGATTAAGCAATCAAGAAGTAACGGCGCTGGCCGTGGGCGCAGACGGCGCAGCGTGGGTAGGGTACCGTCTGGGTGGCGGGATCGATCGTGTGCGCGTTGTGCCCGGGGGCGTGACGATCGACAAGGAGGTGCAGGGACGCTGGGCCAATGGGCTCGTTTACTTCTTGAACTTCGATCGGCAGGGGCGTCTTTGGGCGGGCACGGAGCGGGGCGTGGAGGTCTGGGATGGAACCCGATGGAGCCACTACGACATGCGTGACGGGCTCGCTTGGGATGACTGTGACCTGAACGGCTTTGCCGCTGCAACCGACGGCACGGTCTGGATTGGGACATCCGGCGGACTTTCCCGCTTCAGGCCGCATCCGCTAAGCTCAGCCGATGCGCCGCCCCAGGTCGTGTTCACCCATCTTCGGATGGGGAACACCGATGTGTCCGGTCTGAACGAGCCGCGCTTTGCTGCGCCGTCCAAATCATTTCTTGCCCAGTTTTCTGCGCCCGGGGCTCGCAACCAGAATGCGCTTGTGTTCCGTTACCGGCTCGAGGGCGCTCAGGCTGCCTGGACGGAGACGACCGAACACAAGCTGCAGTTCGCTCAGTTAGCCGCTGGCGCCTATCGGTTGGAGGTCGAAGCGAGGGACGGCGAGGGCGGATGGGGCGAACGCCGAGCCGAGTTTCCCTTTGTCATTCTTCCGCCCTGGTACCGCTCCTGGTGGTTTCTGTGCATCTGCGCCTTGCTTCCGGTCTCCGCAGGTGTGGCGGTGGTTCGCTGGCGCATGTTGAGCGCCAAAAAGCGAGAGCGTGAACTGGTGCGGCTGGTGGACGAGAAGACGCGGGACTTACTCAGGGTGAATGAAGAGCTGCAACGGCTTTCCTTCACCGATCCACTCACTGGCCTGGCAAATCGGCGCGTGTTCGACCAGACCCTGGAGCGGGAATGCGCGCGCACCCGAAGATCCGGCGCAGCGCTTTCGCTGCTGCTGCTGGACGTGGATCACTTCAAGGCACTGAACGACTCGCAGGGCCACCAGAAAGGCGACGAGTTCCTGGTGAGGGTTGCGTCCGAGTTCGGGCGCGTGGTCAATCGGCAGCCGGACCTGGCGGCAAGGATTGGCGGCGAGGAGTTTGCCGTGATCCTCACAGACACGGCAAGTCGGGACGCTGAGAGGCTCGGTGAGCTCGTACGACGAGCGGTCGAGGCGCTGCAGTTGCCGCATCCGGACTCGCCGGTTGCGCCTGTTCTCACCATCAGCGTAGGCGTTGCCACGGGAGAACGCGGAGGTTGGACGACTCCGGAAGCCCTGACCGCCGCGGCGGACCAGGCCCTGTATGCGGCCAAGCGGAGCGGACGAAACCGCGTGACGATTGCGACCGGCGATGCGCTTCTGGAACAGGTACTGGAGGGTGCGGCCATGCACTCTCGGTAGGGCTGGGAGACGTGCTTATTGCTTGGGTGACGGACTTTGGGGGTTCTGCCAATAGAGCTTCTTGGCCGCACGAAGGAAGGCAATTCAGTCATTTCGCTTCGCTACACTCCGGCTTTCGGCAGAGCGGAACCCACTCATGCGCGATGGAGCCTGCGCATGGATGGGGCACCTGAGTCGGTTCCACCTCCTGGATGGGCCACCCGCCGCATGAATAGCGCACGAGTACGAACACGAGAATCTTGCTCTCCCGAGTGGGCCACCGCCAGATCACGAGTTTGCAATCCTATGCGCGACCATGTATGGTTGCTCCGCACGGCCTTGGTGAAAGCTCATGCGCCTTCAAGTTCTGCCGCTTTTTCTCCTACTTAGCCTAACGCAGATTCAAACTTGGGCATTTGTAAAGCATTCTGTCGTCAAGAAAACTCCAATGCCGATGACGGCTCCCCTCTATCTCGAAGGAGAGTCCTATGCTAGTACCCTCTATCTGGTCAATTCACTTAATTTTGGTATCGAAGCTGACATAACTTTGTATGACCTAAATGGTGCGCAGCTTACGACTAAGCGCACCTTTATGAAAGCCAACAGTCAGCAATCGTTCAGGATAAAAGAGATTCTTAGCGAGGGTGGCCTGTATTCTGAGGCTGGCTCCGTAGAGGTGATCAGTCCAACAAATGCTACTGCTCTCTTGGGTCAACTGTCTGTGACTCGTTTGGGAGCTAGCGCAGAGTATCTAGACGAAGAAATGTTCATGCCGAACGTTAGGGGCACAAACACGATACGGGCCGTGATCGACAGTCCGCAAAATTCGCCCATTGTGGCAATCACGAACACGTCTCCAACGCGAGTTGACAACTTGCATGTAAATTGCATCCGGAATGGAGTTGAACCCGGTACTCAAAGACTTTTCGCTTGGGCCAAAGCAAACAAAATTAGTTCGGGCGTGCAGTAATGAAGGAGATTTTGTCTTCTCGCCCACAGGTGCAAACGACCAGTTCAAGGTGTTAGCCACTGCTGATACGGTGACCACGTTAGAGGTCGCAGGCATTCAGATCACCGATGATGCTCCTGTTACGGAATTGGCCGCTTACGGCTTCGTTGAGCATAACAATTCTTCGGGGCGTTACTTTAGCGCCATGAATTTCCAAAATGTGGGTCTGCTCGCATCCCCCAGCACGGTTTATACGGGCACTCCTATTGCACAAACGGCTGTACTTGAAGGATCGTACCAACCTTATGTTGCTGTCGTGAATTTTCGAGTGCTCAGCAGGCCGTTAACGTCGAGATTGCAACGACAAAGGGCGGGGTCATAGAGCGTCACCAAGTTGCAACACTGACAGTGCCTCCCCTGTCCGGCCGTACCGTAGGTCTACCAGGCCTAACTGGTGATCCCGGTTGGCAGAATTCGTTTATCATCTCGTCTACCGGGCATAACGGCGATGTCGTCTCGAAGATGATGTTCCTGTCACATTCCCGGCTTCCTAACATAGAGCTCATCGGCAAAGATGAGCAAAGCTCGTACACCGCCGGCGACCATCCTTGGTCCACTGAGAACGGGACGCATTCGACGCTGTTTCTGTTCAATCACTCAGCAGCTGAGCGTGATGTTTCGGTGCGGGTCGGAAGCGCCGAGACGATCTGGCTACGGGAGTACAAGCTGAAGCCAAATGAGACGCGCGCCATCTCGATCAACGATCTGCAAGCGCAAGGTGTTCCGGATGACCAAGGGCAGAAGTTAAATGCATCGGTTGTGATAGGCGAAGTCTCGTGGTGGGCCACCGCTGAGGGGTCGCCACAGGTGACGGGTCGTGTCGTTCAGGTCGCGAAAGATGGCAGCATGGCGCGTAACTTCAGCTGTCCTCTTTATTACGAGCTATGCAGCGTGTTCCCTAAACTTGACCCGTTTCCTTTGGCGTTGACCGAAGCTGGATCGTCCATAGGGGTAGCCCGCGTATGTACGGACGATCAGCCGGAACAATGTAACGATAACGGCCAGTATGCGAACATGAGCAAACAGGTATCTTGGTCTTGGTCTTCTATGAATACGAGCATCGCACAAATAACGAGTGGTGCTCAACAACAAACCAGTACCTGGCAAGGCATGGCTGTCGGTAGCACGCAATCGTGGCTAGAAGCTTCGGGTGCGGGGTTCTCCTGTGGGGGTTATGGAAATGTGAATGTCACCCCGTCCGTAGCGGTAGTCAGCGCCGATATTACTGCTGACCAGATCGTAGTCACATTGCGTGGAGATGGTTCAACCACCGGGCCACTTGAGGTTGAAATCGACGGGGTGAACGTGCTCGCTCAACCACAAAACGGCGGGAACTATGGGCCAGGAACGTACACCTTCAGCTTTGGGCTAGATACAATTTATCCAGGTGAGTATACAAGCGTAAAGGCAAGTTGGACTGTTGATGGCGAAGACTACGCAAAAACCACGTCATATCACATCAACGTTTTGGGTGTTTACCGTCAGACGCAGTACAACACACCCGCTGAAAGTCAGTGTTCAGGCGGACCTCAGGCCATTACCGTGTTTAGTGGTGATTACCCGAGTTGCCCTAGTGTTAACGGATCTGTGATTAGCGGGTTCGATTTTCGAGTGACGGATCCAAGGACTGGTACTGGAAGCGGTCACTCCATAAACTTCGGTGACGTTAAACAAGAAGCGGCGTGTTCGTCCGGAAGTGGTGATCTGAGAAGGAATGCGGTCATAACAGGCGCGCTGGGCAGGCTTGGCAACGACACGGTTGCTGCTTGCCCGCGTAGTCAGATCGATTCCGCAGGAACGCGCCTCTATATAAGAGGTGAAGGAGTTAAGACAGTAACGGATAAGTGTGCCGCTTGCTGCTTTGACCCCGGCGCTGCGCACCTAGACAACTACACAACAGACACCCGATGCTCAGGAATCGGCTCACTCCCAAATGCCTTAACGGTACAACTATATTGATCATGACTAAAAACGAATGCTTGCGAACGATCTCGTTAATGTTTGCGCTTTTATGGATACCCCTCTTAAGGGGGCAGTCCTACTCGCTTGAGTCGTACAAAACGACTCAAAAGGACGAGCTCACTTTTTCTTTGCAGATTGTCTATCGAAACACAAGTTCGCATCAAGACCTTCATGTGAAGGTAGATTCAAACATTGCAGTGATAAGCTCGATACATACTTACAAGAACAGAGCTGTCGTGCTGGGCCAAACCGGTAACGTTGGATTGGTCGAAGTCGTGGATATATTGACGGCGAGGCAAGTGGATTCATTCTACTGCTACCAACCGTACTTCTTCGGCGAGTCTTGGATAGCCTACGTCCAATACTATCCACAACACGGAGCCGGCAATCCCACAGATGTTGTGAGGGTTTATAACGTCAGCAAGAGCCCATCGGCTAATAGATATGGGCGACAACCGCCGGTCGCGGAGAGATACTCGTCGCAAGTGGGCATCTCCGTGTTCCCGACAAATGTGCTGCCGGGCAATTACTCGAATGAAGTCGAGAACCCCGGATTAGCTAACCAGATTCTAGGACCGCCGGGATTCTTGTTCACCTCAACAAAACGACTCCTGTTTACTTCTGCAGTTGGTGACGACTTCAGTGATATGTCCAATCAGCTTGTTGCTGTTGACTTTTCTGGAGGCGACGACCTTCATGTGAAGGCACTTGAGATCGCGCTTCCATTCGGGATGCTGAAAAGGCCTGGCGTGAATCCGCACTTTATGCAAATTATCACCATGCAGGAACTAGCGCCTAACAGAATACAACTGAATCTGCCAGCAAGCGAGTATGGTCTCAAGGGAGAAAAGCAACCGTTCGTTACAGTGAATATCCCTTCAAACTAGTATGAGTGCTAATGCGCTTTGCTGCCGCTGACTTTTGGCG
>CAXTLD010000013.1:0-55281 GCA_964245045.1 uncultured Acidobacteriaceae bacterium
CCACTCCGCGGCGCAGCCGAGTCCCTCATCACAAACCGGCTCTACTTCACCGTCGTGCTCCTCGCCCAACCCGAACTCATGCTCACCAATTGGATCATCTACGAGAAGCGCGGCAAATGGCACCCAGGCCAAGACGCCGTACTCGCCACCCCGTCCACCTGGCAACCTGACAGCGCACCGCCGCCACCCGCCACCACCGAGCGCTGACGCCCGCCGCCCGCAAGACCTCCGCGCCCTTTGCGACACCTCAGCGCCCTTGCGTGAGCGCCTTTTCTCGCGCCTCAACCCTCAACCCTCAACCCTCAACCCTCAACCCTCAACAAAATCTTCTCTCCCAACGCCGCAAAAGCTGTCGTCCATCAACGACCCGCGCCCCAGGCAACACCGCTCACAATGGAGCGCAGCCGGATCACACGCCCTTAGCTGTCCACAAGCGCGCCGGTTTCACCGCCCACGGGAGCTGCCCATGCCACACACAAGCGACACCATCTACCGTTTCACCCACTTCGCCGTAGACGCGGACGCCCGCCTTCTCGTGCGCCACGGCGTGCCGCAAACCCTACAGGAACAGCCGTTCCAGATGCTGCTCGCGCTGCTCGAACACCCCGGCGAGGTCGTCACGCGCGAAGATCTGCGCCTCCACCTGTGGGGAACGCACACCTTCGTCGACTTCGACCAAAGTCTCAACAGCGCCGTCCGCCGCCTTCGCCTCGCGCTCCACGATAACCCGCGCGAGCCCGTCTACATCGCCACCGTCCCGCGCATCGGCTTCGTTTTTCTCCCCCCGGTAGCCGTCGACTTCGGCGTCAGCGAAATGCACCGCACGCTCGCTACCCATGCGTCGAACGCCCACGCACTCGCCACCTAAGCGCCAGCTACAGCAGGCACTACACCAGCTTGTAGGCCGCGTCGTTCCAATGCAGCTCCCGCCGAAACTGCGGAATGCGTGTGTCCGCATCGATCGTCACAAACTCGATCCCGGCGATCTCGGCCCAATCGCGCAGATGCTCCGTCGTCAGCGCCTGCGAGAAGCCCGTGTGGTGCGCGCCCCCCGCATAGATCCACGCCGCGGCGGCCACCTTCAGGTCCGGCTTGGGCAGCCACAGCGTTCGCGCCACGGGCAGCTTGGGCAGATCCTGCTCCGGCGCCACCACCTCCAGCTCGTTCACGATCATCCGGAAGCGGCTTCCCATGTCCACCACCGACGCCACCACCGCCGGCCCTGACGGCGACGTGAACACCAGTCGCACCGGATCCGCCTTGCCCCCGATGCCTAAAGGATGCACCTCCAGCGACGGCTTCCCGGCCGCAATCGACGGACAAATCTCCAGCATGTGCGATCCCAACACCTTCGAGTCGCTCCGCCCGGCCAGGTCGTAGGTGTAATCCTCCATAAAGCTCGTGCCGCCGGGCAGCCCCTGCGCCATCACCTTCATCACCCGCACCAGCGCCGCCGTCTTCCAGTCGCCTTCCCCGCCAAACCCAAATCCGTCTGCCATCAAGCGCTGCACCGCGATGCCCGGCAGCTGCCCCATGCCGTGGAGATCCTCAAACGTGTCCGTAAACGCGCCAAAGCCGCCCTCCGTCAGAAACGCGCGCAGGCCCAGCTCTATGCGGGCCGCCACGGCGAGCGAGTCGGCGCGATCGTGCTCCTGGGCCACCGTGTACGCCTCCCGGTACTCCTCCACCAGCCTCCCCACCTCCGCCTCGGAGATCCCCTCGATGCGCTCCACCAGATCGCCTACCCCGTAGCCGTTCACCTGGTACCCGAATACACGCTGCGCCTCCACCTTGTCGCCCTCGGTCACGGCTACGTTGCGCATGTTGTCACCGAAACGCGCCACCCTCAACCGCTGCGACTCGTTCCACCCCAGCGCCGCGCGCGTCCAGGTCGCAATCTCCGCAACCGTCTCGGGGTCGCCCCAATAGCCCACCACCACCTTGCGCGCCAGACGCAGGCGCGAGGTCAAAAAGCCGAACTCGCGGTCGCCATGCGCGGCCTGGTTCAGGTTCATAAAGTCCATGTCGATCGAGCTGTACGGCAGCCGGTCGTTGAACTGCGTGTGGAGGTGCAAAAAGGGCTTGCGCAACGCCTGCAACCCGGCCATCCACATCTTTGCCGGCGAAAACGTGTGCATCCACAGCACCAGCCCAAGGCACGACGGATCGTTATTCGCCTCCCGGCAAACTGCCGAAATCTCGTCAGCGGTCTTCACCACGGGCTTCCACGTCACCCGGACCGGCATGCTAGCTTCAGCGTCCAAACTCGCGGCCACCGTACGCGAGTTGCTCGCGACCTGCTCCAGTGTTTCGGGGCCGTAAAGGTGTTGGCTGCCCGTCACAAACCAGATCTCCTGCGTTGTGGTCCTCGTCATCTGCCTTGTGCTCTCCATTCGAATGTGCGGCGCGTGCGCGCTCACCAATGTACAGGAGTAACCGCTTACACGGCCACGCCTCCCCCCGCACCGCCTCGCGTTGCCAACAGCCCGCGCCGCCGAGCCGGACCCGCCAGGCTTGCGTTACAATTCCGCTGACTTCCTTGTGCAACCGTGCGCCGCCCAAACGCGCCGATCTGCTGTAAACGCTTTCAACAAGACCCACTTCCCCAGGAGACACGAAGGCATGTCTTGCTTCCGCTTGCTGCACCCCTTGCGCGCTTGGCGCCCCGCCGCCCGCTTCAGCCTCGTTTCGTCCTTGGCCACCGGCCTGCTCGCTGCGCCCGCTATCCTTGCGCAGGGCACACCCGCACAGCTCACCATCGCCCCCCGCGAGATCGTCTCCCCCGTCAGCCCCATGCTCTACGGCATGATGACCGAAGAAATCAACCACGCCTTTGAAGGCGGGCTCTACGCGGAGATGGTCCAAAACCGCACCATGCGCGCCAGCTGGTCGGGCATCGAGCACTGGGACCTTGTCCGGCGCGGCAACGCCCAAGCCACCATGGAGCTAGATAAGGCCGACGGCCCCAGCAAGGCGCTTCCTACCAGTCTCAAACTCACCGTCACGGCGGCCTCCGCCGGCAACGAGGCCGGCACCACCAACACCGGCTACTGGGGCATGGGCGTAAAGCCGCACACCGAGTACCGCGGCTCCTTCTACGCCAAGGCTGATACCGCCGGCCCCGTGCGCGCGCAGCTCGTCAGCGACACCACCGGCGCGGTCCTCGCTGAAGCCAGCGTTCCCGTACGCTCCGGCCCGTGGTCCCG
The DNA here is from genome assembly GCA_964245045.1 of uncultured Acidobacteriaceae bacterium. GTDB lineage: Bacteria > Acidobacteriota > Terriglobia > Terriglobales > Acidobacteriaceae > Granulicella. The sequence continues at coordinate 3,207 of CAXTLD010000013.1, forward strand.
CTACGAGTACACCCTCAGGACCGCCGCCGTGCCGGCCTCCTCGGCCAACCACCTCCGCCTTCTTCTCGCGCAGCCGGGCACGGTCTCCTTCCAGCTCGTCAGCCTGTTCCCGCCCACCTTCAACAACCAGCCCAACGGCTTCCGCCCCGATCTGATGGAGAAGATGGCCGGCCTCCATCCGCACTTCCTTCGCCTCCCGGGCGGCAACTACCTTGAGGGCGACACGCTCAAGGACTGGTTCAACTGGAAAGAAACTGTCGGCCCGCTCGTCGACCGCCCCGGTCACCAGGCCCCCTGGACCTACTGGTCCGACGACGGCATGGGCCTGCTCGAAATGCTCGAATGGTGCGAGGACCTCCACATAGAGCCCGTGCTCGCCGTCTACGCCGGTTACGCCTTACAAGGAGCCAAAATCCCGGCCGGTCCACAACTCCAGCCCTTCGTCCAATCCGCGCTCGACGAGGTCGAATACGTCACCGGCGACGCCTCCACCAAGTGGGGTGCGCAACGCGCCCGGGACGGCCACCCCGCGCCCTTCCCGCTCCACTACATCGAGGTCGGCAACGAGGACTTCCTCGAGCGCGGAACGCACACCTACAACGCCCGCTGGCCGCAGTTCGCCGCAGCCCTGCGCAAGACCTACCCGCAATACAAGCTGATCGCCACCCAACCCGTCGAAGGCACCGACCCCGCCCTGCAGCCCGACCTCGTCGACGACCACTACTACAAGCCCGTCGGCGAGATGCTCGACTTCACCCACCACTATGACAAGGCGCCCCGCAACGGCCCCAAGATCTTCGTCGGCGAGTGGGCCACCCTCAGCGGCACCCCCACGCCCGACTTCGGCGGCGCGCTCGCCGACGCCGCCTTCATGACCTCCATGGAACGCAACAGCGATCTCATCGTCATGGCCAGCTACGCTCCCCTGTTCATCAACGTCAACCCCGGCGCGGGCCAGTGGTACACCAACATGATCGGCTACGACGCGGGCTCCAGCTACGGCTCGCCCAGCTACTACGCACAAAGCCTCTTCGGCGCACACCTCGGCGACGGTACGCCGCGATCCACGCTCACCGGCGCAGGCGAGCGCTTCTTCTACTCAGCCACGGTCGGCTCTACCGACCACATCCTGCACCTCAAACTCGTCAACGCCTCCAGCGACGCCCAACCGCTGGCCGTCAACCTCCAGGGCGTCGGTGCCCCCGGCGCAGCCGCCGTCCAGTCGCTCCACGCCTTAAGCTACGAGGCCACCAACAGCATCGACCACCCAGACTTCATCAAGCCCGTGTCCTCCACCGTCAAAGTCGGCAGCGGCACCTGGTCCCACACCGTCCCCGCCCTCACCATCGAGGTGATCGATGTTCCGCTGCGGTAGGCTCCTTTCCTATGCCGCTTGCCTGCTTGCGCTCCTTACTGCGCCGGCGCGCGGGCAGGAGCCCCACGCGCTCGCCCTCTCCGGTGACGTAGCCTTCACCCACGACCCGTCGACCGCCAAAGATGGCAACACCTTTTACGTGTTTGCCACGGGACGCGCGCCCGACGGCGGTCAGTTCCCCGTACGGTGCTCGCCTGACTTGCACCAGTGGACGCTGTGCGGCCATGTGTTCGACAACATCCCCGCCTGGATCCACGAGCGCAGCCCGGGCACCAAAGAGCTATGGGCACCGGATATCTCGTTTGAGCACGGCGAGTACCGGCTTTACTACGCGTACTCGTCGTTCGGCGTGAACACCTCAGGCATCGCGCTCGCGACCAACAAAACCCTGGACCGCAACAGCCCGGACTACCGTTGGGTGGACAAGGGTCTGGTGCTCGAGTCCAAGGCCAAGGCCAACGACAACTTCAACGCCATAGATCCCAACTACATCGAGGACACACACGGCGGCGCCTGGCTCGCTTTTGGCAGCTTCTGGACCGGCATCAAGATGCGGCGACTGGACGCCGCAACCGGCATGCCGGCAACCGGCGACACCCGGACCTACTCCCTCGCCAGCCGGGCAAAGCCGAACCCTCCACCACCGCAGAAACTCGACCCAGAGCACCCCACCCTGCCGCCTGACTGGCAGGCTGTGGAAGCGCCGTTTATCGTCCGGCACGGCAGCTTCTACTACCTTTTCGTCTCGTGGGATCTATGCTGCCGCGGCACGCGGAGCACCTATCACACGGTGGTTGGGCGCGCTGCCGAGATCACAGGACCCTACCTGGACCGGAACGGCTTGCCCATGGCGCAAGGCGGCGGCTCCGAGCTTCTGAACGCTAACGCTCGCTGGCTCGGTCCCGGCGGCGCGTCGGTCCTCCACCAAGACAGCGGCGACCTGCTGGTCTTCCATGCCTACGATGCCCAGACCGGAAAGCCCGCCCTGCAAATCTCCACGATCGTCTGGGCCAGCGGCTGGCCCGAAGCGGCCCTCGCGGCCAACCAGCCTTGAGCTCCGGAGAGCCCCGTTGACAAAACTTCTTGCGCTACCCCGGCATTCCGGCATGATAGAGGCATGAACATCATGGCGGTCGCGCGCCGGGCACAGGTTTCCACGGCAACCGTGTCGCGCGTCATCAACGGGACCGCGTTCGTGTCGCCCGACACGGCCGAACGGGTGCGCGACGCGATCCAGGCCCTCAACTTCTTCCCCGACGTGAACGCGCGCACCCTCGGTTCCGGGCGCAGCGGCCTCTACGGCCTCATCATCTCCGATATCACCAATCCGTACTTCCCGGAGCTGGTCAAAGCCTTTGAGGACATCGCCGTCGAGCACCGCCAGGAGGTGCTCATCGCCAACACCAACTACGACCCCAAACGCATGGAAATGTGCATCACGCGCATGGTGCAGCGCAAGGTCGACGGCGTCGCCATCATGACCTCCGAACTCGAGGAGCATCTGGTCCGCAATCTTTCCAGCCGCCAAATCCCCATGGTGTTCATGGATACCCCCTCCACCGCGCCCAACACCAGCGTGGTCCGGGTCAACTACGCCGGCGGTGTGCGCGCCGCCATGCAGCATCTTTTCGACCTCGGCCATAGCGAAATCGGCTTCCTCAGCGGTCCGCTCAGCCTCGGCTCCGCCCGGGTCCGCGCGGACGCCTTTCGCCATGAACTCCAGCAGCACGGCATGGCCGCAGCCAGCCCATCCACCTGGATCCAGGAAGGCGATCATCGCGTCGAAGGCGGACACGACGCCATGCGCCGCCTCCTTCGCTCCAGCAAGCGCCTGCCCTCCGCCGTGCTCACCTCCAACGACCTCACCGCTATCGGTGCCATGGGCGCCATCCACGAGGCCGGCCTCCGCATCCCCGAAGACATCTCCGTTGTCGGCTTCGACGGCATCGAGCTCAGCGCCTACACCCAGCCCGCGTTGACCACCCTGGCCGTTTCGCGCGGCGAACTCGCCGCCGAAGCCTTCCGCGCTCTGTTCCGCGACAAAGAAGCCGGGTCGCACAAACCAGACACCAACGAACACGTCATCGAACCGCAGCTGATCATTCGCCAAACCACCGCCCCGCCCCTCAAAGGAGCCTGGCAAGAGCTGTAAACTTCCGCCCCGCATTTGCCTGTGCCATCTGCTTTGGTGCATCCTTGTCCACGTTTGCCGCTAACCGAAAACTCAAAGGAACTTCTGATGAAACTGCCGTTCTGCACCTGTGTTCTTCTTTTGGCGGCTACTGCCGTCGCGCAAGCCCCCGAAGCAAACGGCCGTTGGAGCGAGAGCAAGGCACAGACCTGGTATGACCGGCAGCCCTGGCTGGTCGGTGCCAACTTCATCCCGTCCGACGCCATCAACGAACTCGAAATGTTTCAGCCCGCCACCTTCAACCCCACGCTGATCGACAAAGAACTCGGCATGGGTGAGTCCATCGGCATGAACACCATGCGCGTCTTCCTGCAAGATCAGCTCTATCTCAGCGATCCCAAGGGCTTTCAACAGCGCCTCAACCAATTCCTCACCATCGCCGCCAAACACCACATCCGTCCACTGCTGGTGTTGTTTGACTCCTGCTGGGAGCCCAACCCGCATCTCGGTCCGCAGCACCCGCCCATCCCCGGTGTGCATAACTCCGGCTGGGTTCAAAGTCCCGGCACGCAAAGGCTCTTGGATACGGGCGTGGAGCCGCAGCTCAAAGCCTATGTGCAGGGCGTCGTCGGCGCCTTTGCCAAAGACGATCGCATCCTCGGCTGGGACGTTTGGAACGAGCCCAACAACGACAACGGCGGTCGCTTCCACGAGGACTCCGCGGCCAAGGTCCAGCGCGTGAATCAGCTGCTGCCGGAGGTCTTCGCCTGGGCCCGCGCCGAGCACCCCACCCAGCCGCTCACCAGCGGTGTGTGGGTAGGCGACTGGAGTCACCCGGACCAGGAAAGCCCCACCACCAAAATCCAGTTTGCGGAGTCCGACATCATCTCGTTCCACAACTACGACTGGCCCGAAGGCTTCGAGGCGCGCATCCAGGAGCTGCTTTCCCTCCATCGCCCGCTCATCTGTACCGAGTACATGGCCCGCGGCAACGGCAGCACCTTTGACACCATCCTCCCCATCGGCAAGAAGTACCACGTCGCGATGATCAACTGGGGCTTTGTGGCGGGCAAAACGCAGACCTATCTGCCCTGGGACTCATGGTTCCACCCATACATCCTGCTCCAACCCACCATCTGGTTCCACGAGGTTTTCAAGCAGGACGACACACCCTATCGCCAGCGCGAGATCGACGTCATCCGCCAACTCACCGGTCGCGGCACGCCCACCAGCGCAAGCCCCTCAACCGCCGCCGCCCAGTGATATCATCAAGTGATATCAGGAGCCGCCCACATGCGTACCCTCGTCGATCTTCCTCAGGAAGACATCACGTTACTCAACAAGCTAGCCAAAGCCGACAGCGTTTCGCGCGCCGAGTTGGTGCGACGAGCGGTGGCCACGTACCTCGAGCCGCACAGGACCGTGAGTCTTCGGGATGGCTTTGGCATTTGGGCGGGTATGAAAGAAGACGGTCTGGCCTACCAGGAACGCCTGCGGAGCGAGTGGGAGCGGTGATTGCGCTGTTCGACTCAAACATCCTGATCGACTTGCTCAATGGGTTGCAACCGGCTTTGGACGAGGTTGAGCAGCACGACGTACGACACATCAGCGTCATTACGTGGATGGAGGTAATGGTGGGCACTCCGCCTGAAAGCCAAACGTTTATTCGCGATTGGCTGACCCAATTCCATAAGCTGCCCATCACTGATGCAATCGCCGATCAGTCTGTAATTGAGCGACGCTCCCGCCGGATCAAGCTCCCGGATGCCATCCTGATCGCCACCGCGATCGTCCGCGGCGGCCGACTCATCACCCGCAACACCAAAGATTTCCCTAACGACGAACAGCACATCCGCATCCCCTACCGGCTCCCCATCGTGTAACGCCCTACCCCTCGCTGCACCGCCCCCTCTCATGCCCGTTCGCCGTTCTACCTCCGCCCTCTTCGCCGCCCTCAGCCTCGCCCTCAGCGTCATGTCGCACGCGCAAACACCGCCCACGGTCGCCGCCACCGTTCCGGGCCACTTCACCGACACCGCCGTCGCCGCAGGCATCAACTTCACCGGCGTCGCCTCGCATACCTCCCACAAGTACCTCATCGAGACCATGGGCTCCGGCGTCGCGGCCTTCGACTTCGACAACGACGGCCGGCTCGACCTCTTCTTCGTCAACGGCGCGCCGCTCTCCGATCCCATGCCCAAGGGCGCCGTACCCAAAAAGCAATCGCCCAAAGACTGGAACCGGCTCTTCCACCAAAAGAAAGACGGCACCTTCGAGGACGTCACCGAAAAGTCCGGCCTCCAGGGCATCGGCTACGGCATGGGCGTCGCCGTTGGCGACTTCGACAATGACGGCTTTGAAGACCTCTACGTCACCGAGTTCGGCGGCAACCACCTTTACCACAACAACGGCAACGGCACCTTCACCGACGTCACCGCGCGCTCCGGCACCGCCGGCGACCCCACCCCTGGCGGCAGCTGGTCCACGGGCGCCGCCTGGGTCGATCTCGACAACGACGGCCGACTCGATCTCGTCGTTCTGCGCTATGTCCGCTGGGACTGGGACGATGTTTGGTGCGGCGAACACCGCGACGGCTACCGCGCCTATTGCCACCCTGACATCTTCCCCGCCATCCCCGCACTGGTCTACCACAACAATGGCGACGGCACCTTTACCGAACAAGCCGCCAAGCTCGGCCTCGCCACCCCCGGCAAAGGTCTCGGCATCGCGCTCGCCGACTTCGACCGCGACGGCCACATCGATCTCGCCGTCGCCAACGACTCCATGCCCGAGTTCCTCTACCACAACAAGGCCGATGGCAGCTTCGAAGAGACCGGCCTCATGGCCGAGATCGCCGTCGACGGCGACGGCCGCACCTACGCCGGCATGGGCATCGATTTTCAGGACTACAACAACGACGGCCTCCCCGACCTCGTCATCACCAACCTCGCCAACCAGAAATACGCGCTCTACCGCAACAACGGCGACGGCTCCTTCACCTACGACACCTACGTCTCCGGCCTCGCGCCCATGACGCTGCTGCACTCCGGCTGGGGCATCCACTTCCTGGACTTCGACAACGACGGCAAAAAAGATCTGCTTATCGCGCAAGGCCACGACCTCGACACCGTCGAGCTCAACTACCCGCAGCTCCACTACAAAGAGCCCATGCTGCTGGCGCGCAACCTCGGCAACGGCAAGTTTGCGGATATCTCCGCGCAATCCGGCGCCGTCTTCCAGCAGCCTTGGGTGGGCCGCGGCATGGCCGTAGGCGACCTCGACAACGACGGCCGCGTCGACGCCGTCGTCAGCACCAACGGCGGCCCCGCCCACATCCTACACAACGAAACCGCCACCGGAAACCACTGGCTCACCCTGCTGCTCGTCGGCCACAAAAGCAACCGCGACGCCATAGGCGCGGAGATCAAGGTCACCACGGGCGAGGGCGCACAGTTCTGGACCGTCTCCACCGCCGGCAGCTATCTCTCCTCCAACGACAAGCGCGCCCACTTCGGCCTAGGCCCCGACACCGAAGCCCGTACCGTCGAGATCCACTGGCCCAGCGGCCTCACGCAAACCCTGGAACACGTTAAGGGCGACCGTGAGCTACGCATAGACGAATCTACGGGAACCACCGCGGCCACCGCCAAACCGAAGCCTTAACCAAAGGGTCCGCAGGCCGGACCTGGAAGGGGCACGGCTTCAGCCGTGCCATCCATCCTTACCGCCGCCCCTTGGCCTCCAATGCCGCCGCCCGCTGCATCTCCGCAGCCGCGCGCTCCCCCATGTTCAGTCGCCGATACACCTGACCCAGCTGAAAATGCAGCCCCGCATTCTCCGGGTCGCCCGCCACCGCCTTTTCCAACTCCGCTTGCGCCATCGGCAGCTCGCCCCGCCGCACATACAGCTTGCCCAACGCCCCATGCACCTTCGGGTCGGCCGGCGTCAGGGCCGCAGCCTGTTGCAGCAGGCTCAGCGCCTCCTCGCCCTGATTGCGGTCCACCAACAACGTCCCCAGGTTCAGATACGGCTGCGCGCTCGGGTGTGGGTCGTCCTTCTGCCACGCAATCGCCTGCCGATACGCCTTGATCGCGTCGTCCGGCCGGTTCAGCCCCTCGTACGACAGCCCCATATTGTCCTCCGCCTTCACCAAACGCGGAAGCCGTTCCAGCGCCTTGGAAAAGCAGGTAATCGCCTCCGCAAACCGATTATCGGTCTGCCGGATACGCCCCATCTCGTACCACGTCTCCCCATCCGCGGGGTTCTCCTGCGCCGCGCGCGTGATCCAGGTATCGGCGTCCGTGTAGTCGCCCAGCAGCACATAATCCAGCGCCACCATCCGGAAATCCGACGCCGACGGCCGCCGCACCTGGGCCGCCCGCGTATACACCTCCAGCGACTCCTTGGCCTTCCGCTCATGGAACAGCGTCGCCCCCAGCAGATACAGCGCCTCCGCCGAGCCCGGACGCGCCCCGAGGTACTGCCGGAGCCGCCCCTCGGCCTCCGCCCAGCGCCCGCCATCCGCCGCCGCCCGGGCCGCCGTAAGCTCCGGGTCCGCCGCCGTCACAACGGGCAGCCCCCCTATCTGCGCACCCGCCGGCACGGCGCCCAGCACCAGCGCAAACCCCAACATCCATCCCTCAAACACGCGATCCAGACTCACTCCTGGGCACGGCCTCCAAAGCTCCGCCTCAGCCACGATACATCTCCCGGTTGACAGCGGTGAACCCGGCTTCATAAGATGCTCACCGGAACGTGTAAGCGATTTCAGGCGCAGCGAACCAGCCGTCTGGCTACCTCAGACCGCCACTCGCCAGCCTTTGAGCCACGCCATCCCTGCCCCACGGGGCAGACATTGTTTCGGGCTTTGCAGCATTTTACGGAGGGCAGTACATGAGTCAAAGAAGTATCTTTCAAGGGCTGGCGGTCGTCGCAGGCATCTCGCTCGCGAGCTCCAGCCTGAGCGCCCAGACCAACAACGGCCAGATCGCCGGCAACGTCCTGGACCCCAGCGGCGCCGTCGTCGCGAGCGCGCAGATCACGGCACGGAACGAGGCCACCGGATCCACGTATAAAGCGACCTCGACCAGCTCGGGCGACTACCGTTTCCCGTCGATCGAGCTCGGCCGCTACACCCTCACGGTGAACGCGCCAGGCTTCAGCCAGCAGGTCAGCCGGGGCGTAGAGGTCCGCGTACAGGAGGTAACCAGCTTTGACGTCCGCCTCACCACAGGCAGTGCCAACGAGACTGTCACCGTGGAGGCCGATGCGCCTGCCGTCCAGTCGCAAAGCTCCGAAGTGAGCGGCACCGTTACGGACCGTGAGATCGTTGAGTTGCCCCTGGCCCTCGGCGGCGTCGGCGCGATGCGTTCGCCGGAAGCCTTCGTCTTCTTGATCCCAGGCACCGCGGGTCCCGGCACGGGCAACAGCAACAACGGCATTTTCGTCTCCAAGGTCGGCGGCGGCCAGAACTTCGGCAACGAGATCCTGCTCGACGGCGCCAGCCAAACCCGCTCCGAGAACGGATCATCTTTCGATGAAGAGGCTCTCTCCGTCGAGGCTATCTCGGAGTTCACCGTTACCACCTCCACGCCACAGGCTGAGTTCGGGCGTACTACCGGCGGTATTGAAAACTACGTCACCAAGAGCGGTACAAACAACTTCCACGGCACCGCCTTCGGCATCTTCCGCAACGAGTTCCTCGACGCCAACGACTGGTTCGCCAACGGACGTAAGGCGTTCTACACCGCTCGCGCTGCCACCGAGACCGGCGCTGCAGCTACCGGAGATCTGGCCAGTGCGTATACCAACCGCCGTCCGCCAGACAAGCAGTACGACTTCGGCATCAGTGCCGGCGGCCCGCTCAGCATCCCGCACCTCTACAACGGCAGGGACAGAACCTTCGGCTTCTTCTCCTGGGAGCAGTACCGCCTAAGTTCCGGCGGCGTTGCCACAAGCAACGTCCCCACCATCGCCGAGCGCGGCGGTAACTTCTCGGATCGACTGGTCACGGGCGCAACCGGCCTCACCAACCCTTGCGATGGCACGCCCATCCTGAACGGTCAGATATTCGATCCGGCCACCGCGCGTACGGTTGTCGTGAATGACCCCGTCGCCAAAATCTCGGGCACCACGGTCTGCCGCACAGCCTTCCCCGGCAACGTCATTCCGACGGCTCGGTTCAGCAAGGTCGGGCAGGCGATCGCCGCCTTTTACCCCACCCCCTCTGATCCCAACGCCCTCACCGGCAACTACTCCCTCGCCTCGTCATCCACCCTGGCCAACACCACGTACAGCATTCGCGTAGATCACAGCATCGGCTCCAAGGACAAGTTATACGGATCCTACAGCTCACGCGAAAACACCCGTAATAATCCCACGTTTCTAACCCTTCCTGCCCCCGTCGATCCCAACGTCCAGACCCAGGACTTCATCACGCACTTCGGACGCGCAGGTTGGACCCACATCCTGACGCCGAACATCCTGAACCACGTCAACCTGGGCTTCAATCGTTCCAACTCCATCAACGGTGCTGTGGAGGCCCTCTCTGGGATCAACTACAACACCCAACTCGGCACACCGTTCACCGCCGGCTTTCCGCAAGTTGCCGTGGGCGGCTACCAGACACTTAGCCGCAACCAGAACGATGACAACATCGACAACGGCATTCGCGTAAACGATGCCGTCAGCTGGCAGAAGGGCCGCAACAGCTTCAAGTTCGGCGTCGACTACCGCTATCAGCAGTACTCCCCTCTCGCAAAGGGCCAGACGAACGGCTACTTGAGCTTCCAGGGAAACCAGACAAAGGCCACGCGCGACTTCGCCTACCAGAACGGCACCGGCAACGGCTTCGCCAGCCTACTTCTCGGTCTCGGCGATAACTCACAGTCCACTGTGCCTGCCAGCCAGCCTAGGTGGATCTCTAACTACTGGGCAGGGTTTGTCCAGGATGACATAAAGGTCTCCAACAGCCTGGTTCTCAACGTGGGTTTGCGGTACGACGTAGATCAGCCCCGGCGCGAGGCCAAGAACCGCACCTCCAACTTCTCCCTTACGGCCATCGATCCCAAGAGCGGCCTCCCCGGCGCCATGGTCTTCGGCACAACCTGCACCCCCAACTGCAACACCCGTTGGGCCGATACCTACTACAAGGACATCGCCCCCCGCATCGGGTTCGCGTTCTCTCCTCAAAGCATGAACAACAAGTTCAGCCTGCGGGGCGGCTTCGCCACCCTTTATGGTCCTCTGCAGTACAGCGACTTCGGTGGCTCTACGATCACCGGGTATAGCGTACAAACCGTTCAAAACTCCAACGGCTTCAACCCAGCGTTCAATGTCGACGGAGCGACCACCCTCGCCGGCGTCGGTGCGCTTCCCGGCATAGCACCTCCCAACCCCTCCACGGATCTCGATCCGGCCTACTTCGACAACGGCAACGCTGACGCGCCACGGTTCGTCAACAACAGCTATATCAAGGCGTCGTATGGCCGTCCGCCCCAGATCAACCAATGGAACATTCAGATCCAGCAGGAACTCGCCAAGGATCTGATCATGACCGTCGGTTACCTCGGGACAGCCGGCGCGCATCTGCGTTCCGGTGTCGAGAACATCAACAACATGCCGGCGTCCAACTTCAGCCGTGGCGATGCCCTTATCTCTCACAACCTAACGGCCAATGGGGTCGCCACGCCCTACAGCGCCTTCAACGGGCAGGTACAACAGGCCCTTAGGCCCTTCCCGCAGTACGGCTTCATCGCGACGGATTGCTGCTTGCAGAATGTAGGGCACTCCACCTATGAGGCACTCATCGCTTCGCTCGAACGGCGTATGCGTCAAGGCCTCACGTTGCAACTCTCCTACACCTGGTCCAAGGACATCACCAACGCCGACTCCTCTCTTCCCGGAATCACCGCTGGGGTGAATCAGGAACAGGATCCTTTCAACTCCAAGAGCCAGAAGGCACTCTCGATTCAGGACATCCCCCACACCTTCGTGGCCAGCTTCCTTTATGAATTCCCCTTTGGCAAAGGAAAATCGTTCCTCAACTTCAACAATCCAATGGCACGGTCTCTGGTCAGCGGCTTTGAGCTAGGCGGCGTTCTTCGGTACCAGTCCGGCGAACCTACCTCCTTTGGCTGCCTGCCGAATGGATCTAATATCCCCGGATGGGACAACTGCATCAACTACACTCGCATTCCGGGCAGCAGTATCGAAAGCAACGCTCGCAGGAACGGCAGGCTCGACCCCTTCCGCATCCTGAAGGCGAATGGCAATGTCCCAGGTCCGGATCCAAACGTCGACTCGGAGTTCAACGGTCTGTTTCGCCGTGACACACAGCCGTCAGCCACAAACCCTGTCACCTACTCCACATTGCAGAACGCTCCCGCGTTCTACGACCAAAACCAGGGCCAGAACCGCATCCTCCGGGCCGTCAACCCAGCCGGTTGTCAGGCTGCGGGAACCTGCGATAACGGAGCTTTCCAATTCGGAAACGTTCCGCGGGTCACCAGCGAAATCCGCAACTACCTCTACAACAACGAGGACTTCAGCTTCCTGAAGAAGACCCCGCTTACCGAAGGCACCACGCTGTTTCTGAAGATCGAAATGCTGAACGCCTTCAACCGTCACATCTTCAGTACGCCGAGCACCAATCCATACGACAACTTCTTCGGCGTCCCCACAGGCACGATCGACGGTCCACGTCACATTCAACTCACGGGCCGTATCGTCTTCTAACCCGCGTCACCTCACCCAAGAAGGACGGCTCCGGCCGTCCCTCTTGCTTTGCCCTCCAGCCGTAAAATGTAGTTGCGACGCCTCTCGCGGCGCCAAAGTGGGTGGGCATGTTCGGTCGTCATCAAGGACGGGTCTTCGTGGCTACGATTGCGCTCGGCGTGGCGATGGCCGTGAGCGCCCAGCAACCCGCCCCAGCCAGAGCCACCGCCCTGCTCAATCAGGGCAGCGCGGCCATGCAGCGCGGCGACCTACCGGCAGCCGAGACAGCCTTCCACACCGCCACCCAAGTCGCCCCTCAGCTCGCCGAGGCCTTCCTCGGCCTCGGTCTGGTGCAACTGCGTGAAGGCAACGTGGACGAGGCCGCCACCGCGCTCAGCAAGGCGGCCTCGCTCAATCCGCGGCTCGGCGGAGCGCACCTCTTTCTCGGCATCGCCGACTTCCAGATGGGTCGCACAGACGACGCCGTCACCAACCTGCGCGCGGAGCTCGCGCTCAACCCGGACAGCGTGGAAGCCGGCACCTGGCTCACCATCGTGCTGGTCAACGCCGACCGCGCCGCCGAAGCCGCGCCCGTGGTCGACCACGCCGTCGCGCTCAAGCCGGACGACCCGCAGCTGCTCTACCTGCAAGCCAAGGCCCACGGCGCCGTCGTCAAGGGCGCGCTGGCCAAGCTGTTTGCACTCGACCCCGACGCCGCCCTCGTCCATCGCGCGTCCGCGGAAAACTACGACGGCGCGGGCGAAACCGAAAAGGCCATCACGGAGTACCAGGCCGCCCTGCGCAAGGAGCCCCTTAGCCCCGACCTCGAGGAAGCCTTAGGCGAGGCGCAGCTGAAGGGCGGGCACACCGAGGCCGCTGCCGCGACTTTCACCCAGGCCCTCAAGCTCAACCCCAACAGCCCCGTGGCGCTCTACAACCTGGGACGCCTCGACGTGGAGGGCGGTAAACCAGCCGACGGCATCCCCCTGCTGCGACGCGCCCAGGCGGCGCACGCGGTCACCTCCCCCACGGACTTCTACCTCGGCCTCGGCCTCGCAGAACTGGGCCAGAACCAGGAGGCCGAGCGTTGGCTGCAAGCCTCGCTGCACAGCGATCCCCCGGACTTCGTCCAGCAGGGCGCCTGGTACCAGCTGGCGCGGATCTACCAGCGGCTCAACCGCAAGCCGGAGGCCCAAGACGCGCTGGCCCACCTAAAGGTGGTGCTCGACGCCCAGAACCGCGCCAAGGACGCCACCGCCGCAGCCGCCCGCGCGCAGTCCCCCTCCGCCCCGGAGGCAACCCGCCCGTGACTACCTCCGCCACAACCCGCGCGCTGGCCGCCCTCTGCCTCCTCGCGCTCTGCGGTCATGCCGCTTCGGGCCAAGCGCCCGATGCCCCCACAGGCGAGGCTCTCCTGCAACAAAAACATTACCCCGAAGCCATGGACCGCTTCGAAGCCACACTGGACGCCAAGCCCGACGACCTAGCCGCCCACAAGGGCGAGGTCGCCGCCGTCACCGCGTGGGCGCTCCAGGCCGTGCAAGCGCACCACCCAGACCAGGCCATGGAGGTCCTCGAGCGAGCCCTGAAGGTACTCCCCAACGAGCCGGAGCTTCTGCTCGATTTCGGCATCGAAGCCACCGCGCTCAAGCAATTTCCCGTCGCCCAGCAGGCCCTGGCCGCCGCCAACGAGCTGCGCCCGCAGGACCCCAAGACCATCTACGCCATGGCGCGCCTGGCCACCGAAGCCAACCACCTGGACGACGCCGAGCGCGACCTCAAAGCCTATCTCGCGCTGGAGCCGGACGACACCTCGGCCTACTTCGGCCTCGGCCACATCTATGCCATGCAGCAGCGCAACGACGAGGCCCGGCAGGCTTTCGAGCACTCCATCGCCCTGCATCCCCAGCAGACCGAGTCGTACTACCAACTCGGCCAGCTCGATCTAAACCAGCACCAGGACGCCGCCGCCGAAGGGGAGTTCCGCAAGGTGCTCGCGCGCAAGCCCGACCACGCCGGCGCCCTCACCGGCATGGGCCAGCTCGCGCTGCGCGCCAAGCAGTACGCCGACGCGGAGCACTACCTCGCACAAGCCGAGGCCAGCGACCCAACCTACGCCCCTCCGCACTACTACCGTGGTCTGGCGCTCACTAAGCTGGGCCGAACCGAAGAGGCCCAGGCGGAGCTGCGCAGCGGCGACAGCCGACAGCACGCTACCGCGCCCGCAACTACGCCATAAGCCAAGCCGTGTAACCGCTTTCTACACCCCCGTCGGGCTGCTAAGCTGGTTTCGCTCTCCATGAGCGCGGGTGAGGCGTTGTGGCCATCGTTGCAGGTGTAGATTTCGGGACGCTCAGCACGCGCGTCACGCTGCTGGACAGCGACCGGGGCCGGCTCGGCACCGCGTCGGCCACCTACCCCCTCAAGCGCACCCGAGACAACCCGGACTTCGCCACCCAATCTCACGACGACCAGATGAACGCGCTCGTCAAAGCCATGCGCGAGGTCATCGCCCACACCGGCGTCGACGGCGCAACCATCGAGGCCATCGCGCTCGACACCACCGGCTCCAGCGTCATCCCCGTCGACGCCGCCATGCAGCCGCTGGACGACTATTATCTCTGGTGCGACCACCGCGCCCTCCGCGAGGCGCAGCAGATCACCGGGCTCGCACATGAGCGCAACCTCGAAGCCATCGAGTGGTGCGGGGGCGTCTACTCGCACGAGTGGGGTTGGGCCAAGCTGCTCCATTGGCTGCGCCACAACCCCGGCAAGCGCGACCAGTTCGCCTCCGCCTTTGAGCACTGCGACATGGTGGCCGCCACGCTGTGCGGCGTCCGCGAGCCCGCCGCAGCCAAACGCAGCGTCTGCGCCATGGGCCACAAGTGGCTCTGGAACCCCAAGTGGGGCGGCTATCCATCGCAGGAGTTCCTGTCCGCCCTGGACCCGCTCTTCGACGGCGTACGCGACAAGATGGCCGGCGACGTCCTCACCTCCGACCACCTCGCCGGGCACCTCGCGCCCGCCTGGGCCGAGCGCCTGGGCCTGCGCCCGGGCATCCCCATCCCCGTCGGCGCCTTCGACGCGCACTGGGACGCCGTCGGCGCGGGTTGCCGCGAGGGCGACGTCGTCAACGTCGTCGGCACCTCCACCTGCATCATCGCCATGGGCGAGCGGGCCGGGCTCATCCCCGGCGTCTGTGGTGTTGTGCCCGGCAGCGTCGACCCGGACCTCGTCGGCGTCGAGGCCGGGCTGTCCGCCGTCGGCGACATCTTCGAGGCCATCGCCCGCCGCGCCGGCACCGACGTCAAAACGCTCTCGCACGGCCTGGAACTCTACCGGCCCGGGCAGACCGCGCTCCTGCGCCTCACCTGGGACAACGGCGACCGCACCGTGCTCGTCAACTCCGAGCTGGGCGGCGTCACCCTCGGCTGGAACCTCCTCCACACCGCACAGGACGAGCTCTTCGCCGCCATCGAAGGCACCGCCTTCCACACCCGCATCATCCTCGAACGCCTCGCCGAAGGCGGCGTCCCCATCGAGCGCGTCATCAACGCCGGCGGCATCCCGCAAAACAACGCCGTGCTCAACCAGGTCTACGCCGACGTGCTCGGCAAGCCCGTGCTGGTCCCGGAGAGCGCCCCCACCAGCATCGGCTCGGGCATCTTCGCCGGCCTTGCCGCGGGCGTCTTTCCCTCCATAGCCGAGGGGCAAGCGCGCATGTGCCCGCAGCACAAAGTCTTCACCCCCAACCCCGAGGCCACCGCCGTCTACGAGCGCCTCCACGCCCTCTACCGCAAGCTCTACTTCGGCCTCGGCACCCGCTCCGCCACCCCGGTCGCGTTAGGCGAGGTCCTACCCGAACTGCGCACAATCGCCGCCGAGGTGGTGCGGGCGGGGGCGGTCGAGGGGACGCTTGCCCTGGGAGCGTGAGGAACTGTTTTCCTATAAGGATCTCTAAATAGAGATGGCAGGAATAGCCGATCACTTGCCCGAGCTGCCGCCGGACGCCTTCCGCAAAGAAGACGGAGGCGACGACGCTGAGTTCTACGCGCCGGCCCGCTTAGTCACTCACATCGACGAGGCCGCCACGCGCGCGCTCACGGCCTTTTATCGTGTCACGTTGCCGCCCGGAGGCGTTCTACTCGATCTGATGTCGAGCTGGGTCAGCCATCTGCCGCCCGAGGTGGCCTTTGCCGAGGTGATTGGCGGGGGCATGAACGCCGAGGAGCTCCGGGCCAACCCCCGGCTGAGCCGAAGCTTCATGCAGGATCTAAATCGCAACCCAACCCTGCCGCTCGAGGCCGAGAGCTGCGACGCCGCCATGTGCTGTGTCGGCGTGCAATACCTCCAGCGCCCCGTGGAGGTCTTCGCTGAGGTCTTGCGCGTGCTGCGACCGGGTGCGCCCTTCGTCGTCAGCTTCTCCAACCGCTGCTTTCCGACCAAGGCGGTGGCCATCTGGCGATCGCTCGACGCGCGTGGGCACGCTGCGTTGGTACAGCTCTATTTTGAGCGCGCCGGCTTCCGCGACATCCACGCAGAAGTGTTGCAAGAAGGCTCCGCGAGCGACCCGCTGATCGCAGTCACGGCACGGCGTTGAATCGCCAACTACGGGCGATCTGCATGCGAGGTCCGACGGCCCCTAGCCCTGCCCGTACGTCGCCCCCGCCCCGTGCTTG
The DNA here is from genome assembly GCA_964245045.1 of uncultured Acidobacteriaceae bacterium. Taxonomy (GTDB): domain Bacteria; phylum Acidobacteriota; class Terriglobia; order Terriglobales; family Acidobacteriaceae; genus Granulicella. The sequence continues at coordinate 20,107 of CAXTLD010000013.1, forward strand.
CGAAAGTAGTGCCGGTCCAGCAGCGCCTGCGACACCACGTTCGCTTCGGCCTTCAGCGTGATCGTGCGATAGGCCATCTTTGCCACCGCCTCCAGCACCACGGCATTGTGTGCCGCTTCGTGCGGTGTGCGGCCCCACGCAAACGGCGCATGCCCCGCCACCAAACACGCCGGCACCGCCAGCGGATCAAGCGCGCCGTGACCGCTCTTGCCTTGGAAGCGCCGCACAATGGCCACCCCGGTCTCATGCACGTAACGGCCCCCGATGGCCTCGTCAGAAAGCGGCTCCGTCACCGGCACCGGCCCGTAGAAGTAGTCCGCGTGCGTTGTACCCAGCGCCGGGATCGGCAACCCCGCCTGCGCAAAACTCGTCGCAAATTCGGAATGCGTATGCACCACCGCGCCAATGGCCGGAAACTCGCGGTACAGCAACGTGTGCGTGTCTAAGTCGGAGGACGGACGCAAATCGCCTTCCACAATCGTCCCCTCGAAATCGGTGACCACCATGTGCTCCGGCCGCAGCTCGACATAATCCACACCGGACGGCTTGATGACCACCAGCCCGCGCTCACGATCCACGCCCGACGCATTGCCAAAGGTGTACAGCACCAGTCCGCGCTTCACCAGCTCCAGATTGGCTTCCAAGACCTCCGCGCGCAGCGCAGCAAGCAGCATCGGCTCCACCCTCCTCCAGCAAAAATCGATCCCAGTATCGCAGAAGCCAAACCTGCCCTCCGGGCAGTACACTTTCAGCCGAACGGAGATCAGTAGCCCGGATGAAATCAACGCTTCTCGCCCTGTCAGCCCTTGCCCTCGCGCCCCTCGCCCACGCCGCCGTCACGGTCGCGCCATGGGGCTCGGTGGAGGGCAAGCCTGTGGAACTTTACACGCTCACCGACGCGGACCTCACCGTGCGCATCACCAACTACGGCGCGCATATCGTCAGCATCGATGCCCCTGACCGTAACGGCAAGCGCGCCGATGTGGTGCTCGGCTACAACAATCTGGCCGGCTATCAGGCGGACACCAAGACCTACATGGGCTCCGTCGTCGGCCGCTACGGCAACCGCATCGCCAACGGCGCCTTCACGCTCGACGGCAAGCAATACCACATCCCCACCAACGACCACGGCAACGCCCTGCACGGCGGCACGCTCGGCTTCGACCGCAAGGTGTGGTCTGCGCAAAAGACCGCCGACGGCGTCGAGCTCACCCTCGTCAGCCCCGACGGCGACATGGGCTTCCCCGGCCAGCTCACCGCCCACGTGCGCTACACGCTCGAAGCGAAGTCGCTGAAAATCGCCTACAGCGCCACCACCACCAAACCCACCGTGCTCAACCTCACCAATCACAGCTACTTCAACCTGAGCGGCGAAGGCAACGGCGACGTGCTGCACGATCAGGTGATGATCGCCGCAGACCGCTTCACGCCCGTGAACGCGACGTTAATTCCCACCGGCCAACTGGCCCCGGTCGCGGGCACGCCGCTGGACTTCCGCCAGCCCGCCGCCATGGGCGCACGCATCAACGACCCCAACGAGCAGATCAAACTCGGCGGCGGCTACGACCACAACTTCGTCCTCAACGGCGCCGGCGGGGGACTGCATTTGGCGGCCAAAATCGTCGACCCAACCAGCGGCCGCACGCTCACGGAAATGACCACCGAGCCCGGCGTGCAGTTTTACTCCGGCAACTTCCTCGACGGCACGCTCAAGGGCGCGTCCGGCGGCACCTACGTCAAACACGCGGGCTTCTGCCTAGAAACGCAACACTTCCCCGACTCCCCCAACCAGCCCAACTTCCCCAGCACGGTCCTCCGTCCCGGCCAAACTATGCACTCAGAAACGGTGTTCACCTTCGGCGTGCAAAAGTAAACCGCAACGCACAGCAAGCACGGGCCAAAGGCCCGTTCTATCTTAGCCTGGGGCGCAAGCCCCAGGTACACCCGCCACCACGCACTGAGGGCTGAAGGCCCGACCTAACACGGCGTCAACGCAGCTAGCCCCTTGGCCACAACAGCCCTCACGGCCTCTCCGGCCACGCATATCGCGCCGAGGGCCAACGGCCCGTCCTATACGTACCTGGGGCGCAAGCCCCAGGTACACCCGCCACCACGCACTGAGGGCTGAACGCCCGACCTATCGTGGCGTCAATGCGGCTAGGCGCTCGTCGAAAACAACCCTCACGGTCGCTCCGGCCACGCGTGCCGCGGATACCGCCGCATCAACTCCCGCCGCACCTGCGGATACAGCCGGTCCCAAAATCCGGGGAGATCCGTCGTCATCTGCACAGCGCGCTGGTTGGGCGCCAGCAGATGCAGCACCACCGGTGTCTTCGTGGGCCCGATCCGCGGCGTCTCCCGCATCCCAAAGAAGTCCTGCAACCGCGACGCGACCCACGGCGGCTTGCCCGTCTCGTAGTGAATGCGCGTCTGCCGGCCACTGGGTAAACGCAGCGTTGGCGGCGCAAGATCGCGCAGCCGCGGACCCGCCGAAGCCTCCAGCATCGGGATCAGCTGGCCGCCGACGTCACGCAGCTCCGCAAAGCTGCGCAGCCCCTCGCACATGCTTCGCAGCGCGGCACCCATGTCCGACTCCGGCAAGCCCGCAAAATCGATCCGCGCGATCATCTCCGCAAGCGCCGCGCCATCGGCAAACCGCTGGAGACCGGTTTCCGCAGCCTTCTGCGCCAGCAGCTCCGCCGCAGCCTCCTTATCGCCCGGCACCCCGCGCGACTCCTCCAGCACCAGCTCGTCATAGCGCAACCGGCTCACGGCCTCCACGCGCTCGGCCACCCGATGCCACTCCAGCGTCACCTCGTCCCGCAGGCGCTCCGGAAACAGATCCAGCAACCACTCGGGTTCCACGCGCGCGGTCAGCCGCACCACCGGCATCCCCTGGTCGGTGCGGTCCTCGGCATCCAGCACCACCATCAGCTCATACGCTGGACGCTCCCCCGCGAGCTCCGCCGTAACACCATTGCACAGCAGCAGCTGCCGCCCCACGCGCATCTGCCCCACACGATCCGGGAACCCCGTCAGCAAGGACAGCAGCAACGCGTCGTCGTCCTGCTTGCTCCCCCGTGCGGGGCGAACCAGCCTGCGCAGCTGCTGCCGCTGTTGCTCGGTACGAGGGTCAGCCGGCAAATCAAGCGCGCTCAGCACATCGCTGCGCTCAAGCCGCGCACCGGAGCCAAGCAGCGCCGCAGCGGCGATCCCCTGCTCCGCCACGCCGCGGCGCTGCGCCTCCACCAAGACGCGGGCCAGGCGCGGCGGCAACGGATACCGCGCCAACTCCCTCGCCTGCTCCCCATGCGCGCCCAGCCTGTCCAGCAGCGCCTCCGCCCGGTCCACGGTCGCCGCCGGAGGCTCATCCATCCAGTCCAGCGCCCGGAGGTGTGGCACCCCCATGGCGCGCAGGGCAAGGCAGACACCGGAAAGATCGCTGCGCAGGATCTCCGGCGTGTCGTGGTCGGGCCGTTGCGCAAAGTCTTCCTGCGGGTACAACCGCAACACGCGTCCCGGCCCCGTGCGCCCGGCGCGGCCTGCCCGTTGCGCCGCGGATGCCTTGCTGATACGGCTCACCGTGAGCGTCGGCAGACCGCTCCACGGCGAGCTCGCCGCCACGCGCGCCAGGCCGCTGTCGATCACGGCCGTCACGCCCTCAATCGTCACCGAGCTCTCCGCGACGTTGGTCGCAAGCACGATCTTCTGCCCCGCACTCGGCGCCACCGCGCGATCCTGCTCCGCCGCGGGCAGGTCGCCATACAGCGGCAGCAGCAGCGCGCCCGCAATCCGCGCCAGCGCCTCGCACGCCCGTTGCGCGCGCCGTATCTCCGCCGCCCCGGGCAAAAACACGAGCACATGCCCGGTCTCTCCACCGCGCAACAAGTCCTCCAGCGCGTCGTGTACCTGCTGCTCCAGCGGCGCGGGCGAGTACGGCAAGTGCGCAATATCCAGCGGAAAACTCCGACCCTCCGACCGCAGCACAGGGCACCCGCCAAGATACGCCGCCACCGGTGCCGCGTTCAGCGTGGCCGACATCACCACAATGCGCAGCTCGGGGCGGCGCCCCTGCAAACGCTTCAGCAACGCCAGGGCCAAATCGGTATCCATGTGTCGCTCATGGAACTCATCCAGCACTACCGCATCCACATCGCGCAGATCCGGGTCGCTCAGCAAACGGCGCGTGAGCACGCCTTCGGTTACAAAGCGCAGCCGTGTGCGCGGGCCGGTTACGTCCTCAAATCGCACCTGAAAGCCGACTATCTCGCCGACGGCCTCACCGCGCTCCGCGGCCACGCGCCGGGCTGCTAGGCGCGCCGCAATGCGCCGAGGCTCCAACACCACTACCTCGCCCGGGACAAGATCGAGCAACGCCGGTGGCACGCGCGTCGTCTTGCCCGCGCCCGTCGTCGCTTCCAGCACAAGGTTCGGCGTCTGCCGGAGCGAGCGCACGATCTCCGGTATGAGCGCATCGATCGGCAACACCAGCGGATGTGCGGGCAAAGCGAAAGCCTAACCCTTCTGGCAACGGGAGAAGGGCAAGCGCGGCAACGCTTGCCCTTGAGCTTCAGACCTCGGCGGCAACAGTGGAATGCCGTTCAGGAGGCGAGGCTGCCAGGAACCCACCGCGACAGCAACGCGCGGCTTTCCCCTTCGAGATCCTGCACCGAAGCTTCCGGCTTCTGTGCAGCGTCCACCGCCTGTTCACGCGCGGAAAGCCTGTGCGCACGCTCCTGTGCGAGCTGGCTCGGCGACATCACCACGGGCCCACGAGGAACGGCGTGTTGCAGCGGCGTCGGCGTCACGTCTTTCGTCGACGGCCCCGACCGCTTGTTCTTCGAGCCCCGTGGACGACCCCGTCGCCGCGTCGGTTTCGGCTCCGTGGGCTCGGTCGGTGGCTCACCCTTGGCTTCGGGAACAAGCGCGATCGGTGTAATCAGCTTTCGTAGCAGCGGAGGCGTACGCTTCAGATCCGCGACGATGTTTCGAATGGCGTGAAGACGATTCAGCTCGGTGTCAAGCTGCTCAACAATAGAGCGCAGCAACATATCCGTTTATTGTAATCCGATTCCCTCGCTTTCTCCGCATCGCACGTGCGCTCCCGATATACAAAGTCTCGCCGACTGCGCTAGCTTGGGACGCAAGCAACGCACAGGTTTTCGCTCTGGTCTTTCATCCAACGCCGCCGCGAGAACACACAGCACACACGGGAGACCCCACAGCATGGTGACGGGAGTGAACAGCCTGGGCATGCGGTCGCGACTGGCCGCCATGATGTTTCTCGAGTACTTCATCTGGGGCGCGTGGTACGTCACGCTTGGCACTTGGCTGGCGCGCGGTCTGCACCTCTCCGGCGAGCAAATCGGCCTCGCCGCGGGCACCACCGCCGTCGGCGCCATGGTCGCACCGTTTCTGGTCGGCGTTCTCGCGGACCGATTCTTTGACACGCGCTTCGTGCTCGCCGCCTTGCACGGTCTCGGCGCAGTGCTTCTCGCCGCCGCCGCGCGGCAGAGCAGCTTTCAAGGCGTGTACCCGCTGTTGCTCCTTTACGCTCTCGCCTATATGCCCACGTTGGCGTTGACCAACTCGCTCGCCTTCCGCCAGATGCGCGACCCCAAAGTTGAGTTCGGCCCTATCCGCGTGCTCGGCACCGCGGGCTGGATCGTGGCAGGGCTGCTGGTCGGCTCGCTCGGCCTGGAAAGCACAGCGCACACGGTGCAGATCGCCGCAGGCGTTTCGATGCTCATGGCGGCCTATTGCCTCACGCTACCCGCCACGCCGCCGCTGGCGCGCGACGCCCTCCAAACCCGCAGTTTGTTTCCACGCGAAGCTCTCGGCATCCTGCGCGAAGCGCCCGTGGCCATCTTCGCGCTGGCATCGTTTCTGCTGTGCATCCCGCTGCAGTTCTACTACGCCTTCACCAACCTCTTTTTGAACGAGGCCGGGGTCCGCAACGCTGCCGGCAAGATGACCGGCGGTCAGTTCTCCGAGCTGGCCTGCATGCTGCTCATCCCGTGGTTCTTTCGCCGTCTCGGCGTCAAATACATGCTTGTTGCCGGCATGCTGGCCTGGGTCGCGCGCTATCTCCTGTTCGCCTTCGGCGGCACGGGCGACCGCATGCCTATGCTCTGGCTCGGCATCCTGCTGCATGGCATCTGCTACGACTTTTTCTTCGTCACCGGCCAAATCTACATCGACCGCAAAGCACCGCCCGCCCTGCGCGCGGCCGCGCAAGGCCTCATCACCTTCATCACCTACGGCGTCGGCATGTTCGTGGGCTCATGGCTTTCGGGCACTGTCGTGCAGCACTACACCTTGCCGGTTCCTGATGGCGCCCTGCTGCACGCCTGGCGGCCCATCTGGCTCGTGTCCGCCGCTGTCTCCGCGCTGCCGTTGGTGCTCTTTCTCTTCACCTTTCGCGATCGCGAAGACCGCGTCCCCAGCCTCGCCCCGAGCAACGCCGCCGCCGACGGCTTCGCCGTCGAAGCGCCTATCTAGCAGCACCGCTCTAGCGCAGGAGTCACCCATGCAACTCGGGCTCTTCACCCCGGTCTTCAATCATCTCAGCATCAACGATCTGCTTACGGAACTCAAATGCTACCCCGCGATCCGCAGTCTGGAACTCGGAACCGGCGGCTGGCCTGGGGGCAAGCACCTTGACCTCCAGGCCATGCTTGCAAGCAGCGACCGTTGCGCGGACCTCCGCAGCCAACTCGCCGACGCCGGCCTCGCAATCGGCGCGCTCTCCTGCCACAACAACCCCGTTCACCCCGACCCCGCCATCGCCCGCCGCGACGATGCGCTGCTGCGCGACACCATTCGCCTGGCCGATCAGCTCGACGTCTCGGTGGTGGTGACGTTTTCCGGCTGCCCCGGCGGCGCGCCCGCCGACACCACGCCCAACTGGATCACCGCCGCCTGGCCGTCCGAATTCGCGCAATCCCTAGACTGGCAGTGGAACGAGCGGTTGCTCCCCTACTGGCGCACGCTGAACGGCGTTGCCCGCGACGCCGGGGTGCGCATCGCGCTCGAGGCGCACCCCGGCTTCTGCGTCTACAACCCCGAAACTCTGCTGCGGCTGCGCGCGGGTGCGGGCAACGCCATCGGCATCAACCTCGACCCCAGTCACTTTTGGTGGCAAGGCATCGACATCCCGTCCGCCATCGCCGCACTCGGCGACGCGATCGTTCACTTCCACGCCAAAGATGTCGCCATCCAGCCAGCCAACTGCGCCCGCAACGGCGTGCTCGACACCAAAAGCTACGCGCACATGGCAGCACGCTCGTGGCTCTTTCGCAGCGTCGGCTGGGGGCACGACGAGCTGGAGTGGAAGCGCATCGTCTCCGCGCTTCGTCTTGCCGGCTACGACGGCGTGCTCAGCATCGAGCACGAAGATGCGCTCGCCTCCGTACACGAGGGGCTTTTGTCCGCCGTGAACATGCTCACCCGCGTCCTGCTGCAGGAACCGCCCGTCGACCCCTGGTGGCTCTGACGCCGCACACAAGTCTAGAGGCTTCGATCCGTAACGCTCTCCAGCGCCACATCCGCAGCCGCGCGGCTCAGCGCCACGCGGAAGTCCGTCACGCTGTGCAGCGAAAACGCGGGCTGTCCTTTCGGCGTCGTGACCGCGATGAAGTCGGCGCGCTCCACATCCGTGAGATAAAACGACGGACGTGGATCCGGCACCGCGGTTTGCACCTCTACGTGACTTATCTCCACACGTGCTAAATGCCGCAGGTAGAACGCTTGCGCCGGCATCGGGCCGAACATCCCGGGATCTGGGTACTTCGTCTCGTCCTCCGCTGGTTGCAGACGCACGGCATCGGGCGACGCGCCGCCCACGTGATGCACTAGCATGTTGCTGATCTTTACATCCTCAATCCGGTAGCCGGGGATGCCGCTCACGATCGAACTGATGCGCGACTTCGTGTTATAGCTCACCAGGTTGTTGACGAGCACGCGTCGCAGCGTTCCCACCTTTGTGCTCTCCTTCGGTCCGCGCAGGCGCGCGCCGAGCCGAAAGAACAGCGGGCACGAGGTGATGTCGCGCATGGTGATGTTGGAGATCGCGATATCTTCCAGCAGCGCGCCATCTACTGTTTCCAAAGCCAACCCCTGGCAGCCCTCAAACACACAGTTGCTGATCGTGATGTTGCGAAAGCCGCCGTTGGACTCCGTACCGCACTTGATGCGACCGGTGGGAAAGCCGTGCGGCCCCGCGCCCGGCGCGAACTTCTTCCACGTTCCGTCAATGACCGACCCCAACTCATACGCCCCCGTCACAAAACAGTTCGTGATGGTGATGTTGTCGGTGGACCGCGCATACCCCAGCGCAAAACTCGACTTCGGACAGATGCCGTCATCCCACGGCGAGTTCACCGTACAGTTGCTCACACGCGCATTACGACAACAATCAAGGTCCATGCCATCACGATCGGTGTCGATCAACAAGCTATCGACAACCAAGTTGTCTACGCCCGTAAGCAGCAGGCCGAAGTGCCCACCCTTGAGAATCGCGAAGTCGCGGAAGAGCACGTTGCGACAGTTCTTCAGTGCAATGGCCTTGTTGCCAACACCGGCCTGCTCGGCCACAAACGAAAAGCCAAGCTTCTCCCCGCCACGCCCGTGGGAAAGTCCGCGCCCCCAGATCAGGCCGGGCCCGGTAATGGCACAATTGTCCAAGTTCTCGCCCCAGATCAGCGAGTTGTGCCAATGATTGTGGCCGTAGTCCTGGTACGCGTCCCATGCGGTCTTGGGCTCAGCCGGGTCGTAGCTGCCACCGTTGTAGCCCGTCGTCTCGCCGGGCTTGGGCGAATCCGCTGCAAGGATGACGGTGCCCGCCTCAAGCTGCAACTCCACGTGACTTCGCAAGCGAAGCGAAAAACAGAGATAGGTGCCGGCGGGCACGCGCACGGTGCCGCCACCCACGGCTGCCGCAGCCTCAATCGCCTTGTTTATAGCGGGGCTGTCCACCGTCTTTCCATCGCCGGTCGCCCCATACATACGCACGTCGAACACGGACGCTAGCCTATTGCTCGCGCTCGGTTGCCCAAACGCATCGGCCACGGCCAGACCGGCCGTCGCAAGCCCGAAGCTTGAAAGTTTTAGCACTTGTCGCCGAGCTGCATCGTGTCCCACGTTCACTGCTCCTTGGTTCGCAACACTTGGTCCCGCAACGCTTCGCTGGGTTCCGCAACACTTGTTTCGCATTCTGCCCGTTTGTTCCGCGCTTGTCCATGAAACGTTTCAGTGCAGCCCCGCAACATCATCGCCTGTCGCCTGCAGGACAACGGCTGCGCGCGTGCTGTACTATGGCCGCCCAGAGGACTTGGCATGACGTCACGCAGACGTTTTTTGCGCACCGCGGCCGCTGCCGCGAGCGCCACCGCAATCGCAACACGATGGAGCGCCAAGAGCTACGCCCAAATCGCCGGGGCGAACGAGCGCGTGAACTTTGCAATTATTGGCCTGAACAGCCGCGCGTATGCGCACCTTTCTTCCCTGCAGGCCAACCACAACTCCGCCCGCATCGCCGCGGTGTGCGATGTGGACACGGTCATCCTGGCGAAGTACGCCGCCGCCACGGAAAAGACCACGGGCGCGAAACCCGAAACGCAACAGGATTTCCGCAAGGTGCTCGCCTCAAAGAACATCGACGCGATTACGATCGCGACGCCCGATCACTGGCATGCGCCCATGGCCATCCTGGCGCTCGAAGCGGGCAAGCACGTCTACGTGGAAAAGCCCTGCTCGCACAACCCACGTGAAGGCAAGATGCTGGTGGAGGCGCAAAAGAAATACGGCAAGCTGTGCCAAATGGGATCGCAGCAGCGCTCGTCCCCGCACACCATCGAGTGCGTGAACAAGATCCACAACGGCCTCGTCGGGCGCGCGTACTGGGCAGAAACCTGGTACACCAATCGACGCAAGTCCATCGGCGTCGGCCAGCCCATGGCTGTGCCCGCCACGCTGGATTGGGAGTTGTGGCAAGGCCCGGCGCCGCGCCGCGAGTACAAGAGCAACGTCCATCCTTACAACTGGCACTGGTTCACCAATTGGGGCACGGGCGAAACGCTCAACAACGGAACGCACGAAGTGGACGTGGCGCGTTGGGCGCTGGGCGCTGGCTTCCCCAGCAAGGTCACCGCCGCCGGTGGGCGCTATGCTGCGCGTGACGATTGGCAGTTCTACGACACACTGGACACCAGCTTCATTTACCCCGATCAGCTGATTACATGGAAGGGCGATTGCTGCAACGGCAAGACCACCTACGGACGCGAGCGTGGCACCTGTGTTCACGGTACCAGCGGCAGCGTCATCGTGGATCGCGACGGCTACGAGGTCTACGACATCAAGGACAAGCTCGTCGACTCGGTGAAGGCCAACCATGCCAAGACCTCCTCAACGGATCTTGTAGGCGCGGACACCATGACCGACGCACACTTCGGCAACCTGATCGCGGCCATTCGCACCGGCGAACCGCTACGGCAGCCCGTGGCGCAAGGCAACGTGGCCGTCACCATGTTGCAGATGTCCAACATCGCCTACTTCACGGGCCGTGAGCTGAACACTGACCCTGCGACCTTCGCGATTCTCGGCGACAAGGAAGCCGAAGCCATGACCGACCGCCCCTACGCCAAGGGTTGGGAGCCCAAGGTGTAATCGATGCGCCTCGTTCGGTGGCACGGAAGGAAGCAAGGAAAAAAGGGGTGGCACGCGTTGGCGACACATGTTTCACGAAGAAATTTTCTCCGCTCCACTGCGATGACGGCGGCGCTTGCGCCCTCACTGGCGCACCTGCCGGCACAGGCGCCCGGCGCAAACGTTCCGGTGCGGCTCGGCATAGCCAGCTACACGTTCCGCAACTTCGACCGCGCGCAGCTGATTGGCTTCATGCAGCAGTTGAAGAACACACGGTTGAACGCAAAAGACATTAAGGATCATCTGCCCACGGAGCCCGCTGCAGAGACAGCCGCACTGCAGGCTTACACGACGGCAGGTGTGCAACTGCATGCTGTCGGCACTGTGTACTTCCCCAAGGACGACGATGCAGACGTGCGCGCGAAGTTTGAGTACGCCAAGCGTGCCGGCGTGAACGTCATCGTTGCCGGCGACCCGACGCCGCAGATCCTGCCGCGCATCGAGCGTTTCGTCAAGGAGTACGACATCCGCTTCGCAATCCACAATCACGGGCCGGAAGACAAGGCTTGGCCGTCGCCGCTGGACGTGCTCAAGGCCGTTGGCTCCATGGATCCGCGCATGGGCTGCTGCATCGACGTCGGCCATTGCGAGCGTGCCGGCACCGATGTTGTGCAGGCCATTCGGGAGGTCGGCCCCAGGCTCTTCAACGTGCATATGAAAGATCTCACCGACTTCCACGACAAGGAAAGCCAGGTGGCCGTGGGCCAGGGCAAGATGCCCGTGCGCGCGATCTTTCAAGCACTGATGGACCTTCGCTATCCAGGCTTCGTCGATCTGGAGTACGAGATTCACGGCGACGATCCGATGCCGGGCGTGATCGAAAGCATGGCGTACATGCGCGGCGTCCTCGCCGGCATGGGCGTCGCCGCGTAGCCGAACAGACACACACGCCTTGACGGTTGATGCATCGCCTGCATAACGTAGGTGCCGCGTTCGATCGCCTGCGAAAAGTGTTGTGAACAAGACCTGAAGGAGATCTCATGAGTTTGCGCGCGCACATGCGGGCTTTGCTGTTGTTCCTGTTGTGTCTTGTTTCCTTTCGTCCGAGCTTCGGTCAAGCCGTCACCGGAACCCTGTTAGGCACGGTCAACGATGCCAGCGGCGCGGTGGTCGCGAACGCGCAGATCACCCTCGTGCAGAAGGAGACCGGCGAGGAACGCACCGTCAAGACCAACGAGAGCGGCAACTACAACGTCCCCGATCTACCACCCGGCACCTACACCATTACGGTGGTATCGTCCGGGTTCAAAACGGAAAAGCGAGAAAACATTCAGCTTCAAACAAACACATCGACACGTGTTGATGTGGACCTTGCTGCGGGAAGCACGTCCGAAACCGTGACAGTGACGACCGCTCCTCCCCTGCTGCAAACCGATCGCGCCGACATCAGCACCAAGATCAGCGAAGTGCAGGTGGAACAGCTGCCGCTGAGCAACAATCGCAACTTTCAATCGTTGTTGAATCTTGTACCGGGCACGGCTCCGGCCACCTTTCAGCACTCGCAATTCTTCAACGCGCAAGGCGCTCTGCAGACAGAGGCAAACGGCGTTCCGCGCGAGGGCAATCTGTATCAGATTGAAGGCATCGACGACGATGAACGCACAGGCCTTCTGCAGATCATCATCCCTCCCGCAGAGGCGATTCAGAGCGTAGACATCTCCACCAACAACTTTGAAGCGGAACTCGGTCGCGCGATCGGCGCGGTCACCAACGTGACGTTGAAGTCCGGAACAAATTCCTTCCACGGCTCGGCGTTTGAGTATATCCAGAACAACGCCGTCAACGCGCGGTCGTACTTTTCCGGCCCCCTCGGCCACCTTTCATACAACTACTTCGGCGGCAGCCTCGGCGGCCCGGTCATTCACGACAAGCTGTTTCTGTTCGGCGATTACCTGCACACCACCGATCACGAGAACATCGCCAACACGTTTACCCTGCCGCCACCGGCGTTCTACACGCCCAACGCCGCCGGCTTCATCGACCTCAGTGCGCCGCTGCAAAGCAACGGCACCGGCCAGATCTATGACCCGGCAACCGGCGTGCAAAGCGGTCCCAACGCCGGCGCGAATCGTACGCCGTTCATCAACAACCAGATCCCGATCAGCCGCGTGAATCCGGTCTCCCTGGCGCTGCTGCAAATGTTGCCCAAGCCGAACGCGAACACAACGCAGCTGGCCTCGCCGACCAACAACTATCGCACGAACCTGCCCTTCCGCAAGACCACCGACAGCTACGACATCAAGGGCGATTACGTGTTGGGCCAACGCGATCACCTCAGCGGTCGCTACAGCTGGCAACGCGTGCTCACCTTTCAAGCACCGGCGTTTGGCGCATTTCTGGGCGGACCCGCGGGCGGCGGCTTTCAGGGCAACGGCAACCAGCGCGCCTACAGCACTGGGCTGAACTACGACCACGTGTTTTCGCCGACGTTGATCACCGAAGTGCGCTTCGGCGTCGCGCATCTTCATAACGACGCGCAACCCAGCGACTACGGCGCCAACGACGCGACCACGGCCGGCATCCCCGGCGTCAACATCAGCCAGTTCACCAGCGGCCAGGTGGGCATCACGCTTGGCAACTTCTCCGGTCCGCTCTACGGCTACTCGGCGTCCATGCCCTGGATTCGCGCAGAGGCCAACATCGACGCGGTGAACAACTGGACCAAGACGATTGGGAACCACTCGGTCAAGTTCGGCGTGGACGTGCGCCGTGTGCGCGACGATCTTCTGCAGGACCAAACGTTCAGCCCGCGCGGTGCGTTTACGTTCGGCGAAGTGCAAACCTCGACCGTGGGCGCGAAGACCAATGTGGCGAACGACATCGCCAGCTTTCTGCTCGATCTGCCCAACCAAACTGGGCGCGACTTGAACACGTTCTTTCCGGCATATCGCCAGACATGGCTGTTTGCGTTTGCCAGTGACAAATGGCAAGCCAGCTCCAAGCTGACCGTCGACCTCGGCGTGCGTTGGGAGTTGTACCCGCCCGCGACGCCCAAGATCGCCGGTGGCTTTTCTAACTACGACCCGACCACCAACAGCCTCGTGCTCGCCGGTGTCGGCTCCAATCCCAGCAACCTCGGCCTGCAAACGCACTACGACTACTTCGCGCCACGCACAGGGTTCTCGTATCGCGCAACGGAGCAGACCGTGATTCGCGGTGGCTTCGGCATCAGTTACATGCCGTTTCCTGATAACACCTACGCGTACAACTACCCCGTACGCGCGAACAACAGTTATCAGCCGGCATACACGTATGGGCCTGCGGTGTTGAGCGACGGTGTGACGGTTGCGACGTTTCAGGCAGGCTTCCCCGCGCCGGTCCCGGTCATGATTCCGAGCAGCGGCATCATCCCCGCCAACACGCGGCAGCTGACTTCGCAGTCGTATGTGGTCATTCCCACTAACTACCGCAACCCCTACGTCGAATCATTCAACGTGGCGGTGCAACAAGCCCTTCCCGGCGAGATGTCGTTGCAACTCGCGTACGTCGGCAACCACGGCGTGCACATGCCGGTGGCGCAGAACATTAATCTGCCCACGACACTGGGAGCCGGCGTTGCAGGCGAGCCGCTCAACATCGCCTTCGGCAAAACCGCCGCCGTCACACAAAATTTCCTCGGCTTTTCCAGCAACTACCAGTCGCTGCAGGTGCAGTTGCTGAAGCGGCCATCGCATGGCGTCAGCTTCACCACGGCGTTTACGTTCGGCAAGGCGTTGAACTACCAAAGCGGCGATGACGGTGGGCTCCTCTTCTTCGCGCAGCTGCGTCGCAACTACGCGCCGGCGGACTTCGATCGCCGCTTGAACTTTGAGCAGAGCTTGAACTACGAGTTGCCGTTCGGGCGTGGGCACCGTTACCTGGGCAGCGGCTGGACGTCGGAGGCGTTCGGTGGATGGAGGTTGTCGGCGATCGTCTCCGCGGTGACCGGCACACCGTTCACCGTGAACGCAAATGGCGGCTCCTTGAACACACCCGGTACAACGCAAACGGCGGATCTGGTAGCGCCGTATCGCGTGCTGCACGGCATCGGCGCGGCCAGCAACTGGTTTGACCCCACCGCCTTCTCCCAACCCACAGGTGTGCGCACAGGCAACACGGGGCGCAACCAGTTTTACGGGCCGGGCTACATCCAAGACAATCTTTCCGTGTTCAAAAACTTCGCGCTGTTCCGCGAGGCCACGTTGGAAACACGGCTGGACGCGTTTCAGCTGAGCAACACCCCGCAGTTTGCTAATCCAGGCACGGGCACCATCGGCGCAAGCACGTTTGGTCGCATCACCAGCACGCTCGGCAGTGGGCAGGGCAGCGTGAACGGCATCGGCGGCGGTCGCTCGCTGCAGGCGGCGGCGACCATCCGCTTCTAGTGCGGGCCGGACTCGCCTCGCGACGGTTGCGGGCGTATGCTCAACTAAATTCCCGGTGACATCATGGTCGCCCACAACACATTTGTTTGCCGTGGCAGGAGAACGCGATGAGTGCAGTTTCGAGGCGAGGCTTTTTGAAGGCTGCAGGCGCGGCCTCCGTGGTTGCAGGTCTTCCCGTTCATGCCTTTGCGGAGGCGTCGCCGTTCGAGATCGGCGTCATCTCTGATGAGATCTCCGGGGACTTCGATCATGCGTGTTACGTCATCGCGCACGACTTCGGCCTGCACTGGGTGGAGCTGCGCGAGATATGGGGCAAGAACCTGCAGCAGTCCTCGGATGCAGAGCTTACGCAGGCGGAGCAGATCCTTACAAAGTACGGCTTGCAGGTGACCGATATCGCGAGTCCCCTGTTCAAGGTGAACTGGCCGGGTGCACCGCCGTCCCCATATGCCGAGCGGGGCGATGTTCACGGTGCGGTCGATACGGCGTACAAGCAGCAGACCGAGGTGCTGGAACGGTCCATCTCTTTGGCGAAGAGGTTCAAGACGAACAAGGTGCGCTGCTTTGACTTCTGGCGTTTGGAGGACGTGAAACCGTATCGCGCCGCCATCAACGAGCGGCTCAACCAGGCCGCCGATACGGCCGCGCAACAGAACGTGTTGCTAGTGTTGGAGAATGAGTTTGCGTGCAACACCGCAACGGGACGCGAGTCCGGCGAGACGTTGCGCGGCGTCGCAAACAAGAATTTAGCGCTGAATTGGGATCCGGCCAACGCCGTGATGCGCGGTGAACTCGACGCCTTCCCGAACGGCTGGGACGCGATCCCGAAGGAACGCATTCACCACTGCCACGTGAAGAACGCGCAGAAGAACGCGAGCGGCAAGATCGTTTGGTCGCCGGTAGGCACGGGGTATATCGACTGGACCGCGCAGTTCCGCGCGCTTAAGGCGATCGGCTACACGAACGCGGTCAGCCTGGAGACGCATTGGCGCGGCGGCGGCACACCGGAAGCCTCCACGCGCACGAGCTGGGACGGCATGAAGAAGGACCTGATGCAGGCCGGTGCGCTCTAGCGGCAACAGGCTCGCTAGAGCGCATGGCCGCCTCACCAGCCGATGCCGAAGGTGATGTGTTCGGGCTTGGGTGTGGTGATGGTGGTGCTTTGGTTGTTGTTGTCGTCGTAGGAGAAGCCATACGCGAGTCCGCCGATCGAGTGCTTGTGCCAGAACTGCGCGTAGAAGTTTGCCGGCGAGGTCGCGTAGTACGTTGAGGCGTTTGCCCAGTTGGCCGGCGTGAGCAACACGCCGCGATTGATGGCCGAGCAGATTTGATTTTCCAGTTGCAGTTGAATGCCGTTCTCATCGCTGGTTACTGTGTTGGTCACAGGGACGCCGGTGGCCATCGTTCCACCGCAGCCCAGCACATCTTGCGTTGACGGCTGTTGCACGACGAAGTGCTCGCCCACATTTGCCGCGGCCGGGTTGACCTCGGTGAAGTTGAGCGCCGCGCCCGACGCGGTGCCCTTGAAGGTGCGCGCGTTTACCGTGATGGACAACGGAGATGTCTGATAGCTGGACCAGGCGCCGGCGATGAGGTTGTTGAAGTAATTTGCATTCGCGCCGCCGGCGGCCATGGAAAGCTTGGCCGGCGAAAAGATGCGCAGGTTCGACATTGTCGGTGGTTGGAAGGCGGCAGGCACTTGCGTCGCAAACTCGCTGTCGAGTTGCGCAACGGACTCGGTGATGCCGACCTGCTGATGGAACGTGTTGCTCGCGCCCCACACATCCAGCACCAGGGGCAAGCCGAACTCATCCACCTGGGTTGTGTTGATGAAGATGCCGTTGTTGTTGTTGAACTCGTACCAGTCGAAGTTGGTGTTGACGTTGGGGTCGCTCGCGTTTTGCGGATTCGGCCCAGCGTAGCCGGCCA
Source organism: uncultured Acidobacteriaceae bacterium (assembly GCA_964245045.1). Classification (GTDB taxonomy): domain Bacteria; phylum Acidobacteriota; class Terriglobia; order Terriglobales; family Acidobacteriaceae; genus Granulicella. The sequence goes on from CAXTLD010000013.1 coordinate 37,104, forward strand.
CCTTGCCGTTGGCGTCGCCGTTCACCTGGATGTACAGCGGAGCGCCAAGCGAGATGTAGGCTCGCGCCGACTGAAACGTGGGCAGCTTCAACGTTGTGCTCTGCGCGAGCGTGAAGGAGTAGTTGCCGTAGTTCTTTCCGTTCTTGCTGAGCGCACCCGCGGCGGTGGCGTCGTTCAACGTGAAGTCGACGATGGTTCCGTCGGGCTTAAGGTAGGCGAAGATGCCGGTCGTCGGATCGAGGCCGATCACCGTGACGTAGATCTGCGCGTTGGTCCACGCGCCGTTGGTCTCGTTGTTGAGATCGACGCCGACGAAGCCCGGGATCACGGCGTAGTTAGTGACGGTGAGGCCTACAGCGGCCGACGAGACGACGGTCGCACCGGCCGTGTTGCCAACCTTTACGCTGTACACCGCACCGCTGTCCGAAACGGCAAGCGCGGGTGTGGTGTAGTTTGCGGAGGTTGCACCGGCGATGGCGACGCCGTTCTTGAGCCACTGATAGGTGAAGGGGCCCGTTCCACCGGCGACAACTTTGAACGTGGACGTGGAGCCGGCAACGGCGCTCTGATTGGTGGGCTGCGTGGCGATGCTCACCGCGGAGGTAGTGGCAGAGGCGACAGGCCCGTAGACCTCAAACTCCCAAAGCGAGTAGCCGTAGGTTGTGTCGCGCTTCACGCCGGCCATGCGCACATAGCGCGCGTTGACGGACGGGAACGTGATGTTCTCCGAACCGCCCAGACCGTTGCTCTGCGTGAACGCCGGCGTAAACGTCACACCGTCGGTCGACGTTTGGATTTGGTACTGCCAGCCGTAAGCGCGCTCCCACCGCAACACCACCTGACCCACGGGTTGCACGGCGCCGAGGTCGATTTGGATCCAGGCGTTGTCGACAAAGGCGGAGGACCAGCGCGTGGTAAGGTTGCCGTCGATGCTCGCTTTGGGCGGGAACGCGGCCGTGTTTTCATCGCCGCTGGAGGTGGCCGTCTTGCCGAGTGCGAGATTCGCGCCGGTCGGCGTCGGCCCTGTGCCAAAGCCTGGAACGGCGGTGTCGTTGGGGCCGGTGTTGCCCGCGCCGGGCGGTGTGGACCCTGTCGGCGTAGTCGGGCTGGTTGGGGTGGTGGACGTGCCGGTGGTGGTGGTGAGCACGGCGGCGTTGCTCTTCACGGTGCCGCTGCCGTTCGAGACGGACACGCTGAATTGCGAGTCGTTGTCCGCCGCGGTGGTCGCGGGTGTGAAGTAGGTGGCCTCCGTCGCACCGGGGATCGGTGTGCCGTTGAGCAGCCATTGGTAGCTCGGCGCGGGCACGCCTGTTGCGGTTACGCTGAAGCCCGCCGCGTTGCCGATCGTCACCGTGGTGGGCTGCGGTGCTTTGGCGATGGTGGGTGCTTGCCCGGCGAAGGTGCCGGCCGTGCACAGCGTGGCACCCGGCCAGTTGCTGGTGACCTTGAAGGAGGACGTGCCGTCGAAGTTGACCAGCGAGGTTTCACTCGCGTCATTCGGATCCACGGTCGAGGTCCACGTGTTCCATGCACCCGGAAACGCGCACGAGGCGTTGTTGTTGGCGCTGATGCTCAGGGCTTCCGCCTCCGTGGGTAGACGCATGCCGAGCGTGGAGCAATAGGACGCAGCGTCGACGCCGGTGAACTGCGAGCCGGGCGCGGTATCGGTCTTTACCGTGCGCGTCCAGGTGAGGCCGAGCAGGTTGTCGAGCACGAGTGACTGGTTGGTCGCGCCCACGGTGTAGCGCTCGTTTGAGCCGCCGCACTGAGGCACGTTGTACACCTGGAACTCATACACCGAGTAGCCGTAAGTGGACGCGCGCTGCGTGCCGTAAAGGCGCACGTAGCGGGCCTGCACCGAGGGAAAGCTCAGCGTCTCCGTTCCGCCTGCCCCCGCGGTGTTGGTGGTTGCGGTCTGCCACACGGGGTTGGTGGAAGGATCGCTGTCCGTGTACTGGATGGCGTATTGCGCGGCGTAGGCGTTCTCCCAGTTGAGGACGACGGTGTTGAAGGTCTGGGTTGAACCGAGATCGACCTGAAGCCAGGACGGGTCGACCCCGGTGACGGCCGGCGTGGGCGGCGCGCCCGCAGACGTGGAGGCCCAACGTGTGGCGAGGCTGCCATCGACGGCGTTCTCCGCCCCAAGGCAACCGGTGCCGCTCAATGGGGGAGCGGTTGTGGCGTCGGTGCACGCATTTTGCGAACTGCTTGCCGTGGCCAATCTGCCAAAGGCCAGGTTGACGCCGGGAGGCGCAAGCGTGAGTTGCGCCGCCGCGCTGGTGGCCGGGGCGCTGGCCGCGTTGTTGACCACGACCGTGTACGCACCGACGTTGGCCGCGCTCATGGCCGGAAGGGTATAGGTGACCGTGTTCGAGGTTTGCGTGTTGCTGGCCACGATGGTTGCAGCCCCGCCTTTGGGCGTGAACTGCCACTGGTAGCTGAACGGCGCGGAGCCCGTCACCACCGCTGTCAACTGCACGGGCTGGTTCACTGCGACGATCTGGCTGGCCGGCTGCGTGGTGAAGCTCACCGGCGTGGGTGCGTTCACGGTGAGCACGGCGTTGGCGGACTGCACCTTGTTGAGCGGGTTGCTGACGACGACGTAGAACGTGTTCGTCCCAGGAGACGTAAGCAGCGGTGTGGTGTAGCTGCTCCCCGGTCCGGAGGCCACCTGCGCGCCGTTCATGAACCACTGGAAGTTCAGCTGCGGCGACCCGGTGGCGGTGACGCGCAACGTGGCAGTCTGCCCAACCACCGCGCTTGCGGAAGTGGGCTGGGCGGTGATGACCACGTTGGCCGGTGCGCTTACGGACAGGGTCGCCGGGTTGGAGGTGACGGTGCCGAAGCCGCTTGCACTGGTGACCGTGACGCTGATCTTTTCGCCGTTGTTTGCGGTGGTGGTGACGGGCGTGGTGAACGTGGTTCCGATGGCGCCGGAGACTGCGGTTCCACCCACGTACCACTGGTAGTTCAAGGTGCCTGAGCCGCTTGCCGCGACGGTGAACGTGGCCGCGTAGCCGGCCGTCACGGACGTATCCACGGGAGGCACGATGATGGCCGGCGCCTGCGATTGCACCAGCGCCGGCGGCGCCACGGACGCGAGTTGCACGGTGCCGCTGACTAGCCCCGGCGCAGTGGCCGTGACGGTGACGTTGCCCGGCGCGACCGTGCTGCGGAGCGCAATCTTGGTGAGGCCGCCCTCGAAGTTCAGTTCGGGATCGCCAGGTGCGTGAAAGAAGGCGTAGGGCACGCCGGGGATCACGCTGGCGTTGGCTTTGGAAAAGGCGTCCTGGTAGTAGCTGGTCCAGGAGGGGTCGGCCACGAGCTGTTCGCTGCCGCCCATGTAGGTGGCGGGGCCGGCGACGGAGAACGTGACGTTGTCCGCTGCAGTGGGCACGAGGTTGCCCTGCTGATCGACGACCTCCGCCTGCACAAAGGCCGCGTCGGAGCCGTTGGCGGTCCACTGAAAGCTGCTGCCGTCGGGGCGGGTCAACGCGGGCACGGCGGTGAGGACGATCTTGTACGCGGGGCCGGCGGTGGTGCGGTTATCGGACACGTTAGCGACCGGGTTCCCGCTGGAGTCCAGACATTGTGCGGTGACGGTGCCCGCTGCCCAGTTCACCATCCAGTGCACCTGTCCGGGCATGGTGGTGGAGGTCTCGGTCAGGTTGGAGCTGCTGTTGATGTTCCACGGGTTGGGCACCTGATCGGCCAACGTCGCGCCAGTGACGGGGTCCTTCGCGACGCCATTGATCAGCAGCCGCACCGCGGGGCAGTTGCTGAAGGCGTTCTCCTGCAGCGGCGTTCCGGGGGTGTACTCGTAGGCGCGGTTCCAGTGGTGCGCCAGATGCACGACAGGCTGGAGCGCGTACGGTGTCCAGTTGGCCTGGTAGGCGTAGTACAGCAGCTTGGGGAAGCGATTCATGTCCACCATGGAGTTGCCGAAGCTGCGGACGAAGTTCACCATGTTGGGCTGGTTCTGGTATTCGGCAAAGAGGCTGGTTTCGCCGGGTGTTTCGGCGAAGTACCACTGCACCATGCCGAAGCTGTTGGCGGCGCGACCGTTGCGCCAGTCGTTCAAGAAGGGCGCAGCAAAGGCTAGTTCAAAGTCCGGCGCGAGCCCGCGCGCGGTGCCGACCTGATCCCAGTACTCCGCACCGAAGGCGGGGTTGTTGGGGTTGCTGTTTTTGTTGCCCACCTCGCAGCCGGCGCCGTCGCACTCGTCCAAGAAGGCGAACGTGGGCGAGTACGCGCGGGAGGCTTGTTTGCGTGGGTTGATGGCGTCCCACGTGGTGCCGAGGGTGCCCAGCGCGGCGGCGAGCGTGGTGTTGTTGCCGCCGTTGTCCTCTTCCCAATCGAGGATGGACGGGTGGCTGCGATCGCGGATGATCATGTCGCGATGCAGCTCTTGTTTGAGCTGGCTGTCGTCGGCGGACGGGTTAGTGAAGGCGCCCTCGCCGTCGCCGCTGGGCTGGTCGATCATGATGCCGTAGGCGTCGGCCGCCGCCACGAATTCCTCGCTGCTGGTGGAGTGTCCGGGGCGCCACACGTTGCCGCCGGCGGCGGCGATCTGGGCCAGGTCGCGCCACTGTTGCTCGTCTGGGACGGAGGAGCCGAGCGCGGGGTAGTCGTAGCGGCCGGAGCCGCCCCACAGGTAGATCGCGTGGCCGTTGAAGTACGGAAAGTTCGCGTCCCAGGTGACCGTGCGGATGCCCAGCGGGCTTTGCGCCGAGTCCACGACCACGCCGTTGACGCTGACGATGTGGTAGACCTTGTACAAATACGGCGTGCCGTAGGTGGAGTTGTTGGGGTACCAAAGCGTGGGGTTCGGCACCGTGATCTGCTGATCGAACATCGGCGTGGCGGTGGACGGGAAGCTGGCGGGCGTCATGGCCGGAACGGTCTGCGTCACGGGCGGCGCGGTCACGACCACGTTGCCCTTCGCATCTACGATCTGCGTGGTCAACGTGACTTGTTGGGCGCTGGTGGTCTCGTTCAGGATGTTGGTCTGGACTTCCACCACGGCGGACGCGGCGGTGGCGGTGCCCTGCGCGGCCGGCACTTCCGAAACCGTGCCCACGTAGGTGCCCCACGTCCGCTGGTTGGAGTAGACGTTGACCGGGATGTGGATGGGGCTGGTCACGTACAGGAACACGTTGCGGAACAGCCCGGCCATGGCCTGCCCAAAGCGGAACGCGCCGGAAAAGCCGGGCGCCTCAAACCATTGGCTGCCGCGCGACACGTCGACCGCGATCACGTTGTCGGTGGTGCCGTCGGCGTGCACGTAGGGCGTGAGATCCACGACGACCGGGATGAATCCGACCACGTGCGTGGCTTTAGCATCGGCGGCGACCTGGCTGATGCCCGGGAGCAACGTGCCGTTGATGTAGACCTGCACGCCGGTGTGCGCGCCTTCGAGATTGAGGAGAAACTTCTGCCCGGCGTACTTGGGGTCCACCTTGAAGTGGAGGCGATACCAGTTCTCGTTGCCGTTCAGCGACCCCTGGCCGCCGCCTGAGGTTTGGTTGATGAACGTGCGTGGGATGTTGGCGTCGTAGGGCAGGCCGACCTGTTGCCAGTGCGCGGCGGCGTCGCCGCTTTCGAGGAATCCGGGCGTGGCATACGTGGCCGAACTGGCCGTGTTTTGAAACCACCACTGGCTCTGCGGCGCGGATGAGCCCCCGGCCGCGTTGGCGATGTACTGCGGAACCCCGCCGGCCAGATTCATCGTCAGCCGCTGCGACAAGGGTAGCGCGGTCTCCACCTGCTGGGCGAGTGCGGGACGTAAGGAGAGAGCCGTCCCCAAGAGGCTGAACAGAACCAGCCACACAGGCACCTGCTGCGGCCTGATCCGGCTTTCCCCAGCGAGGCTCAGCGACCGAGTGGCGCGGCGGGACTTGGGAGGTGCGGCGGCGGGGGTGGCATTGTGCATGAAACTCCTTTGTGGCCCGAAACAGCGCGAAGGGGCGAGCGCGGCTCTCTTCGGGTACAGCCCTTGTGGGGAGGGGTAATCCCACGCCGGCCATATGCAGGATAGGTCAGGGGTGGTGCGTGAACAAGGTTGTTACGGTAGCGAGGAGCGTAGCTTTCCTTTGCTTGCAACTACTTGGCGAGCCCTTTTCAGGCGAGGTTGGTGTCGGTAGCCGCCCGTAGTATGCGGAGCGATTAGGCCCCAGGCAGCGCCCACGTCCCGGCACCAGGGTGCAATCGTCCGAGCCCGAAGGGTATCTAGCCACCTTTCGAGTACGCCAACGTAACATACGTTGCGCGCGGTGTTCGCGATTGTTGGGATTGCAAAGCTTTCCGCCCCTCGGCGGCCCTTTTACCGTAAAGCCCTTGTGCAGCTCGACGCGGGACGCCTAGGGTCGGGAGCGCTTGAAGCAGAGCCCGTGGCACGGCGGCTAAGAAAGCCATCCGTTCCATCGCTCAGATTCCTGTCCCTGCCGGACCTCTTCCCCACTTACCCGCACGCTGCAGTTTTCAGGAGTTCCCCCGTGAGATTGTTTCCCCTAGCTCGAATGCTTTCCCGTCGTCGGCCCGCATCCCTATCCATCGCCCAGACGCCAGACTGGTTCCCCCGGCGCACCCGCGTTGCGCTTGCTCTGCCCTGCGCGATGCTGCTGCTGGGCGGCACGCCGGCCCTCCAGGCGCAATGGACGCAGGTATGGGGTGGCAACTTTCCCGGCGCGGCCGGCACCACCTACAATCACTCCAACTGGTGGAACAACGTGCAGCCCAACAACCCGTGGGGCGACGGCACGCTGCAGAACACCTCCGACAGCCTGCAGAACGCGTACGTGGACGGCAACGGCAACCTGGTGATCGCACTGACGTACACCCCCGGCGCGGCTTACCCGTACACCTCCGCGCGGCTGACGAGCAAGTACGCCGCGGGGCCCTACGGGAAGATCGACACGCGCATCCAGAACCCCTCCGCGCAGGGCGCGGGCGCGGCGTTCTGGGCGTTGGGCGCCGATGCCTACCCGGCGGCGACCAGCCCGGCCACGGCCAACCCCAGCGCCACCGGCGGCATTCCCTGGCCCTACTGCGGCGAGCTGGACATGATGGAGCTGCAAAGCTCCAACGCCAGCCACAACGGATCCACGATCCACGGCAGCACCTACGGCGCTGACACCTACGTCTCCGCAAACGTCAGCCTCACCGCGCCGGCCACCTTCGACAACGGCTTCCACGTGTTTACCACCGAGTGGGAGCCGTTTCACTTTTACTTCTTTCTTGACGGCGCCACCACGCCCTACGGCGACATCGACATTGCCGATACGGCCTTTACCGACACGTGGGAGTTGAACCAGCCGATCAACTTTATCCTGAGCTCCGGCATCGGCGGCAACGGCGGTACGCCCGGCACCACGGGCTTTCCGTCCAACCTGACGGTCAGTTATGTGAACTACTCGCAGTGGAGCGCGGGTGCGCCGGCGCCGGTGACCAACCTCGTCGCAACGCCGAACTTCAGCAACGCGGTGAACCTCAGCTGGACCGCGAGCGCCACGGCGGGCGTGACCTACGACATCTACGCGAGCACGACGCCAAACACGGCGCCGAGCCAGTTCGACATGGTGGCGCAGAACGTCTCCGGCACGAGCTACCAGCACACCGGCCTGCAGCCCAACACCACGTATTACTACACCGTGATGGCAGCCAACTTCGGCGGCGAGTCGCAACCGGCAACCGCGACGGCCAAGACGCAGCCGGTGGGCAACAGCACCGGCATGCAGATCAGCGCGGGCGGCTGGGCCAGCGGCACCTACATGAACTCGACATTTGTGGTGGGCGGCAACACGAACGCGCACCTCCATGTGCCGATCGACACGTCGCTGGTGGCGAACCCCGCACCGCAACAGGTGTACGACACCGAGCGCTGGGGCGCGGCCGCGTGGACGATCACCGGGCTGACGCCGAACGCGGGCTACAACGTGCGGCTGCACTTTGTGGAGACGACGCACACCGGGGCGGGCCAGCGCAACTTTAACGTGTCGCTCAACAGCCAAACGGTGCTGAACAACTTCGACATCTACGCGGCGGCGGGCGCGCAAAACAAGGCCGTCACGCAGCAGTTCTACACGCAGGCGGACGCGAACGGCTTGATTGAGTTGCAAACCCAGTATGGCAATACGACCGTGGCGGATTTGAACCCGACGGTTAGCGGCATCGAGATCATCCCCGCGACGGGCAGCAACCCCGCCGGCGCGACGCCGGGCACGATCACCGATCTGGCGATCGACTCCGGTGGCGGCGCGGCGGCGCCGTTTGCCGCGGATGAGGACTTCAACGGCGGCGATGTGGGCGCGGCGAGCACCGCGGCGGTGTCCGTCACCGGCGTCACCAACCCCGCACCGCAGGCGGTGTACCAGACCAGCCGCATCGCGCCGTTCACGTATGTGTTGACAGGGCTCCAGGCGAACGCGACCTATACGCTGCGGTTGCACTTCGTGGAGACGTTCTTCACCGCCGCGAACCAGCGCGTCTTCAACGTCGCCGTCAACGGCACGCCCTACCTGACCAACTTTGACATCTTCGCGCAGGCGGGCGGGGAGAACAAGGCGCTGGTGGAGCAGACCACGGCCACGGCGGACCGGTATGGCCAGCTGATTGTGCAGCTGATCCAGGGCTCGCAGAATCTGCCCACGATCAGCGGCCTGGAGGCCGTGTATCTGTCCGCCGGACCGGTTGCACCGACCGCGCCGGCCGGCGGTGCGATCGCCATCGATGCGGGTGGTGCGGCCGTGGGCAACTTCGTTGCCGACACGGACTACACCGGCGGCGGCACGTATAGCGTGACCCAGGCGGTGACGGTTCCGACCTCGGTGACGAACCCGGCCCCGGCGGCGGTGTACCAGACCGCGCGACAGGGTGCCTTCATGTACACCCTGCCCGGTTTGACCGCCGGGCAAAGCTACACCGTGCGTCTGCACTTTGCCGAGCTGTACTACAGCGCGACGGGGCAGCGCGAGTTCAACGTAGCGATCAACGGCGCGACGGTGTTGACCAACTTCGACATTGTGGCGGCGGCCGGCAAAGGCTTGACCGCGGTGGTGGAGCAGTTCCCCGGCATCAAGCCGAACGCGAACAATCAGATCACGGTCACGTTCTCGAACGGCGTGGTGAATCAGCCCATGGTGACCGGCATTGAGCTTGTCGCCGGCACGGTGCAGGCCGCCACCTCGATCAATGCCGGCGGCGCGGCCACGGGCGCGTTCGTTGCCGATACCGACTTCAACGGTGGCGGTACGTACGCACTCGGGCAGACGGTCACCGTGCCCACCGGCCTGGCGAACGCCGCGCCCGCAGCGGTCTACCAAACCGCGCGTCAAGGAGCATTTACGTATACGGTTCCGGGCTTCGCGGCTGGCAGCTTGCACACGGTCACGTTGCACTTTGCGGAGCTTTGGTTCAACGCGGCAGGCAAACGTCTCTTCAACGTTGCGATTAACGGCACGCCCGTGATGACGAACTTCGACATCTACGCGGCGGCCGGCAACAAAAGCTTCACCGCGGTGACGGAACAGTTCGCCAACGTCGCCGCAAACAGCAACGGGCAGTACGTCATTACGTTCTCAAACGGCGCCGCCGATCAGGCCATGGTGAGCGGCGTGGTGGTTCAGTAAGGCCTTCCTCGCGGGACCGAGTCAATGCAGGGTCGGTCTAGCTTTTCCACTCATGTAACGGCGGCACGGTGCGCGCCGCGTGTTCCCTTTCCCAAGGAGATGTTTCTATGTTTCAACTTCATCGTTTTGCTTCCCTTCCGGCTCGCCGAGCAGCTTTCTGCTCGCTGCTCGGGGCCATGGCGTGTGCCGCGGGTCCGGCCCAGGCACAGACGTTTAACAACACCGTTTTCGGCCCCAACGTGTATGTGATCCCGTCCGGTACGTCGAGCGCGACGCTGCAAACGACCCTGAACAACCTGAACGGCTATAGCGAGTTCGACACGCGGCGCTCTGCTGTTTTGTTTATGCCGGGCACCTACAATCTGGGCAGCAGCTTGATCTCGCCGGAGGGCTTTTATGAGTCGATCGGCGGGCTGGGCACAACGCCCGACGCCGTGGTAATTCAAGGCAACTTCGACGCCGGACAGGCCGACAGCAACGGCAACGGCACGGATAACTTTTGGCGATCGCAGGAGAACATGCAGGTCACGCCCAACGGCGAGGGCTACTGGGGCGTGGCGCAGGGTGCGTCGTATCGGCGCATGCACGTGATCGGCAACCTGCAGCTAACGAATTACCAATGCGGATATTCGAGCGGCGGATTTATCAGCAACTCACTGATCACCGGCCAGCTCTACTCCTGCTCCGAGCAGCAGTACTACGTGCGCAACACGCAGATGGGCAGCTGGAAGGGCAGCAACTGGAACATGGTGTTTTCCGGCGACACGGGCGCGCCGCCGGCGCAGGACTTCGGCAACGGCGACAACAACTCGTTCACCACGTTGCCGACCACGCCGCTGGCGCGCGAGAAGCCGTTTCTGTACGTGGATGGCAGCGGCAACTACAACGTGTTTGTCCCCGCGCTGAAGACCAACTCCTCAGGCTATGACTGGGCCGGCGGTCTGGGTGCGGGCACAACGCTGCCTCTCAGCAGCTTCTTTATCGCTACGCCTTCGAGTTCGTTGAGCTCCATCAACAGCGCGCTGGTTGCGGGCAAACATCTGATCCTTACGCCGGGAATATATAACTTGACCGGCACGATCAATGTGACCAAGGCCAACACGGTGGTGCTAGGTCTGGGCTATGCCACGTTGATCCCAGGCGGCGCATATCCGGCCATCAGCACGGCAGATGTGGATGGCGTGATCCTGGCTGATTTCATCGTGGACGCACCGGTGAACGGCGCGCCCGTGCTCGTCGAGGTCGGCGGCGCGACGGGCTCCACCGTCAGCCATGCCGGCAATCCACCGCAGCTGGACGATGTGTTCATCCGCATCGGCGGCGCCGAAGCAGGCCAGGCCACAACGGCGATCCAGGTCGACGCGAACAACACGATCATGGACAACATCTGGTCGTGGCGCGCCGATCACGGGGCAGGATCGACACCCATTTGGACCGGCAACCCCGCGGCGCACGGGTTGATCGTGAACGGCAACAACGTGCTCGCCACGGGGCTCGCTGTGGAGCACTACCAGCAAAGCCAGGTGGTGTGGAACGGCAACAGCGGTGAGACCATCTTCTTTCAAAGCGAGTTGCCCTATGACGTCCCGAGCCAAGCCGCGTGGATGAACGGCAGCGCGCGCGGCTTTCCGGCGTATCAGGTCACGGCGTGCAATCACACGGCGTACGGCCTGGGCGTGTACTCCTATTTCGACCAGGGCATTAACATCTACGACGACAACGCGATCCTGACGCCGAACAGCACGGGCATCCACATGACCGACATGGTGACCGTGTTTCTGACCGGCTCGGGCGGCATTAGCAATATCATCAACAACACCGGCGGCAGCGTGCAAAGCGGCGCAGCCCCGGACTACCTGAAGAGCTACGTGGGCACGGGCACATGCCCGGCTGCCACCGCGGCTTCGATCTCCATCAACGCGGGCGGCGGTGCTACCGGCGCGTTCGTTGCCGATACCGATTTCAACGGTGGCGGCACGTATGCACCTGGGCAGACCGTCACTGTGCCCACGGGTCTGGCGAACGCTGCGCCTGCGGCGGTCTACCAAAGCGCGCGTCAGGGAGGGTTCACGTATACGGTGCCGGGCTTCACCGCCGGCAGCGCCCACACGGTCACGTTGCACTTCGCGGAGCTTTGGTTCAGCGCGGCGGGCAAGCGGGAATTCAATGTGTCCATCAACGGTACGCAGGTCTTGACGAACTTTGACATCTACGCGGCGGCCGGCAACAAGAACTTCACCGCGGTGGTGGAGCAGTTTGCCAACGTCGCCGCCAACGGGAGCGGGCAGTATGTCATCACGTTTACCAACGGTGCGGTCGACCAGCCGATGGTGGAGGGCATCGCGGTCCAGTAGCGGGTAGCAAGACAAGAGGCCCGCTCCTTTGGGGGCGGGCCTTTTGCTGTTCTGGCTGCACTTTACCAGACGGCTTGCGCGATGACGTGCGGTGGGCCCGGCTGGCCTTCGACGATCTCGGTCGAAAGCACGAGCTCGACGTTTTTCTTGCCGCGCAGTGCGGCGCGTTCGAGCCACTCGCGGAGGTATTGCTTCTTGGTGAGGAAGTTGGCGGCTGCTGCGGTTCCGCTCTTGCCGAGGCCTGCGGCGATCAACACGTGTTGCTCGATGCGTGGGTCGAAGAAGCTGGCCACAAGGGCGTAGTCGCGCGAGTTCGAGGTGGCGCGTTGCGCGTTGTCGAACTGCCACACGACCTCGGGGTGGTCGTTATCTTGTATGCCGCCGACGGATCCGCGCTGCCCGTGAAACCGATACCGCAGGCCGGCGGTCAGGCGCAGGGTCCACAGGTTGTCGAGGCCGCCGATGGAGATCAAGGGGCCGTGCTGCAACTGCTCAAAGGTCGTCGCCGCCGACCCTTGCGTGTGGTATGCGTGCTCCTCGTGCGACAGCAGCTGCACGATGCTGCTATAGCTGACCACATCAGTGACGGGCACCATGTCGGAGCTGGTCATGGAGGCGAGCATGCTTTGGTTCTGCTTGACGCCCGCGACGCCGTCATCGTTGCCGGGAGAGAGATCTTTGCCGTCCGGGCCGAGCGAGTGTACGCCGAGGACGATGAGCGCGGGGCTGTCGGCGTGGAGCACAGGGGCCCAGAAGTAGTTCCAACCGGCGTTGCGCCGAGCGCTCGCGACCGAGAACAAACCGACCGCCAGGGCAGAACCGAGCGTCAGGCTGACGAGCCCACGCAAGGGAAAGGACCTGCGCCAAAGGGAGCGTTTGCTCCGGCGCTCCGACGGCTGGACCTCGGTGGGCGGCGCGAAGCCCTCGGGCTCGTGCGCGAAGGCGTGTCCTGTTGGCAGGGTCTCGGGCGCAAACGGGGGCACGTGCCCGCCGCCGAGAAACTCCGGTTCCGGCGCGGGGTGCGGCGCAGGGTAGTGCGGCTGGTCAAAGTGCGGGACGTAGGAGCCCACGGGAACGTCGACGCGCAGTTCAAACTCGTGCCCGGGGATTTGATAGTACTGGGCGAGTCGCTTGCGGATCTCGCCGGCGGTGACGCGGACGACCGGATCGGCGTTGGTGTCGTATTCGTGGGGGCGCCCAAAAACCTCGATGCCGAGGGTGCGCTCCTTCAGCAGGTCCGTATGGCCGGCGAGTGTGTTTTCCACGATAAAGCGCAGAAACGCGGGGTAACGCTTGCTGTTGCGAAACAGCGGGCTGGTGACGATGCGTTCCAACTGCCCGAGGACTTCTTTGTGGTTCGGTTCGTCTTTGCCGAAGCCTGGATGCCGCTCCTCTTCCCTCGCTACCAAGACTTGTAAAGCCATGTCTACATACCCTTTAGCCCACCGTGATGTATGCGCGTCTTTGTGCACGCTAACCGGCAAATCATACGCCCCCGGGATTACCCGGCGACAGGGGAGCCCCAGTGAGACGTTGATCGCGCGAAGGTTGGGCAGCGCGCTTCGACCTCCGGCGGCCATGGGTTACTGACGTTGAACTTGACTTATGGCTCGTCGCCGAGCTCGATCTGGTCTTCCACGTCGTGGTCGATCTGCGCCGTGCCGAGGCTGAGTAGGGGCAGGTGCTGCTCCTCCCGCTGGCGATTGAGGGCCTGCAGCTGCGTCTTCTTGAGCTGATCCCATTGGGCGAGGAGGCCGGGCAGGGGCTCGGCGACCGTTTTGCAGGCTTCGACCTGGGCGGCGGTGGGGCGGAAGTCGGCGTTTTGCACCGAGTGCTCCATTCGCGCCAGTTGCAGGCGCACGGAGGACAGGGTGGGCGGGCCGGCGGGCCCTCCCCTGGCACCACCGTGCGGACCGTCGACGCGACCGGCGATCTTGTCGAGGTCGTTCTCGAAGCTTTCGCCGAGCGTGACCGGCGGCTTGGCCGTGAGTTGGGTGGCGTGCGTCGTTCCCTTGAGCTGCTCGCCTGCGCGCGCGCCGGGTTGGCCTGCGAGTTGCTCGCGCAAGACCGTGATCTCGTGGATGGCGACCGTGGCCCGCAACGTGTCGTCGTAGACGGCTTTGGCTAGAGCGAACTGTGCCTGGAGGTCGGCGGGCGAGGTCTTGACGCGCGGGTCCATGACGACCTCGAGCGGTTGCGTCAAGGTCTGGGTGCCGGCCGTGAGGCGGACGGTGTAGGTGCCGGGCAGGACCCAGGGCGAGGTCTCGACGGAGGGGGTGTTGTGGGGGACGGCCTCGTCGGCGTCAGGGCCGGTGCTCATGCCGGGCACTTCGGGGTAGTGCATATCCCAAAGGAACCGGTGGTGGCCGGGAGCGGCGGAGAGCACGCGCGGCGGACGCGCCCATAGCGTGGGCACAGGGTAGCGCGGATCGAGCGGCGGCACGGAGTCGGTGCTGCGGAAGCGGCTGACGAGTGCGCCCTTGCCGTCGAGGACCTCGAGCGTGACCGGGCCGTTGGTGTTGGGGCCGAGGACGTAATCGATGACGGCGCCGTCGGGCGGGTTCTGGCCGGTGGCCATCTCCGGCGGCCAGGGCGTGGGCGGGTTCATGTTGTTGCGGATGCGGAGGGCGGGTTGCGGCTTGTAGAGCGTGGCGGGCTGGGTGGCCGCTTGGGTGGCGATTTGGCGCAGGGGGGTCACGTCGTCGAGGATCAGGAAGCCGCGGCCGTGGGTGCCGGCGATGAGGTCGTCGTCCTTGACCTGGAGGTCGCGGACGGAGCTGGGGGGCATGTTGAGGCGGAGCGACTGCCAGTGGTCGCCGTCGTCGAAGCTGACGTAAACCTGGGTCTCGGTGCCGGCGTAGAGCAGGCCCTTGCGCTTGGGATCTTCGCGGATGGTGCTGGTGGCCGCGCCGTCGGGGATGCCGGTGTTGATCTCGGTCCAGGTGTGGCCGGCGTCGTGGGTGCGGAAGAGATGTGGGCGATTATCGTCCAGGCGCAGGGTGTTGACTGCGGCATAGGCGGTTCCCGTGTCGAAGTGGCCGGCGTCCATGTTGAAGACCTTCCAGAAGGGCTGGAGGGAGGGCGGGGTGACGTTGGCCCAGTGCGCGCCGGAGTCGGCTGTGGTCCAGATAAGGCCGTCGTCGGTGCCGGCCCAAAGGCGGTTGCCGTCCAGCGGCGAAAGGCCGAGCGAGTAGATGACGCCGCGCTGAACCGTGGTGGCAGCGGGCGCTTTGGGGTAGTTGGCGGCCACGACCGGCGGCAGCGAATAGCCGGCGGGGCGGCTGAGGTCGGGGCTGATCTGCTTCCAGGTTTCGCCGTGATCGGCGGTGAGCCAGAGGGTGTTGGTGGCGAAGAAGAGTTTGTGCGGGTCGACGGGCGAGAACATCAGCGGCTCGGTGCGGAGCGCGCGGTAGGAGCGCAGCGGCTTGGGCTCGATCTCGCGGATCTGGCCGGTGCGCCGGTCGTAGCGGGTGACCTTGCCGCCGTAGACGATGTCGGGGTCGAGCGGATCGGGGGCGGCGTAGCCGTACTCCTCGATGCCGGCGGGGTGCCAGTCGTGGAAGGTGATGCGGCCGTCGTCGGAGCGGGAGGCGACGCAGGCGGAGCCGGAGTCCTGCTGACCGCCGCAGACGCGGTAGGGAAAGGCGTTGTCGGCGGTGACGTGGTAGACCTGCGCGGTGGCCTGGTTGTACCACTGGCTCCAGGTTTGGCCGCCATTCTCGGAGATAATGACGCCCTGGTCGGAGGCCAGCGCGAGGATGCGGGTGTTGTTCGGGTTGATCCAGACGTTTTGGTAGTCGTCGCCGCCGGGCGCGCCGCGGAGGCCGAACCAGGTCTTGCCGCCGTCGGTGGACTTCCAGGTGACCACGGAGGCGACGTAGACGGTGTTCGGGTCCTTGGGATCGACGCGCGGCACGGGCACATCGCCGCCACCGATGCGGGCTTCGGGGCGGGGGTCGTCGACGGCGACGTGGAACCAGTCCAGGCCCTGGTTGTCGGAACGGTACAGGCCGACGGTGTTGTGGGTGGTGGCAACGGCGGCGTAGACGCGGTGGCCGTCGGAGGGCGCGACGGCGATGTTGACCTGCAGGATGTCGTCGGGGAGGCCGTGGCCGGTGAGTTTTGTCCAGTGGTCGCCGCCGTCTTCGGAGCGGTAAAAGCCGCCCTCGGCGCCGACGAAGGAGCCGTTCTCCCACGGGGCCTCCTGGCGCTGCCACATGCCGGCATAGACGATGTTGGGGTGCTGCGGGTCGATCTCGACGTCGGAGCCGCCGGTGCGGTCGTTGGTGAAGAGGACCTTCTGGAATGTCTGGCCGCCGTCGGTGGAGCGAAAGATGCCGCGTTCGGGGTTGGGGCCGTAGGGGTGGCCGGTGACGGCGACAAACAGGCGGTTGGGGTCGTGGGGGTCGACGGCGAGCGCACCGATCTGCTGGCCGTCGCGCAGGCCGAGGTGGGTCCAGGACTTGCCGGCGTCGGTGGACTTGTAGACGCCGTCGCCGATGGACAGGTCGGGGCGTTGGAGGCCTTCGCCGGAAGCGACGTAGACCGTGTTGGGGTCGGCGTCGGCCACTGCGATGGCGCCGATAGAGCCCGAGGGCTGGCTGTCCCAGAGGCTCTGCCAGGTTTCGCCGGCGTCGGTGGTCTTCCAGACGCCGCCGTTGACTGCGCCGAGGTAGAAGGTGGCGGGCTGCGAGGGGACGCCGGCGAGGGCGCGCGTACGCCCGGCACGCAGGGGGCCGATCTCGCGCCAGCGCATATCGCTGAAGAGATGCGGGTCGACCTGGGCGAGGGAGGTGTTTGCGAGGGCTAATGCGGCGAGGCAGATAAGGAGCGTTCCGCGTCCTGGTTGTGGCATTTAATTCCATCCTACGGCTGTGCGCTGCGAATGCAAAGGGGATCGTCGGGTGGGGTACCCCCTCCCCGTCTTTTCTGCACGGAATATTCGGAACAGGAACTTTAGGTTCGGATTTGGTGGTGTCCTAATTCGACGGACGGCACCTAACTTCGTGCGAGAGGCGATGGAAGCGTCGCTTTAAAAAGAAAAAGCTCCTTTAGGCGCAGACAAAATGCGGGAACCGCGGTGGCCTTCCCGTGTTGACTCTAAAAGGAGCGTCCCCATAATGACCTACACAGCCGATAGACTTACTCTCTTGCTTCAATCAATCGCAACCAGCAGTGGCCTCTACATTCGGTATGCGGAATTGGCGCAAAGCTATCACTACCGCTGGGAATTCGGCATTTTGGGTTCACTCGCGCAACCCTGGGCGTTCTCTCTTGGGAATTCGGAGATGATATGGATCTACCGACAGCCGGAGCAAGCCACCCACTCCTTCCTCGTCAAGAAGCTGACCTCGGCAATGGCCTATCGCTAAATTAGGACACAACCTGGACTTTGCAGCGTTTTGGCGAGGTGAGGTTCCGGATGAATCGGGGCGTCCGGGATGACGGTTTAGGCGTCCGAGACGGGCCTATACGTCGGGCTTTCAGCCCTTGGTGGGTTGGTCGCACATGACCTAGGCCTTCGGCCTAGGCTAGAGTACGGCGGGCCGTTGGCCCTTGAGTCTTACCTGACCTGACTTATACCCCGACCCTGGGCTAGTATGGGGCGCGCCGTTGGCTTGGGATCAATGGATTTTGCGCATTGTAGCTGGTTCATTCTTCGTCGTCATTGGCAGCTGGGATAGAAGGATGGCCGGTCGCGAAGGCGTGGAGTTCGGCTGCGGTTGGGGGGCCGAGGAGGCGGTTGAGCGCGGCGGTGAGGTCGTCGATCTTCTTGCGCAGAACCGCGTAGCGTAGGACGACGTCATGGCCGATCTTCTGGTCGGTGCTGTTGGTTGCGCTGTACAGGTAGGTGACATGGGTTTGCAGGGCGGGCTGGCTGTAGCGGATGCGCGGGGTAATGAGCGTGTCGGCGATGAACTGGAGCGTCGCGGACGTTTGGGGGTCGGGGGCGAGCTTGAGCCTGGCCTGCGCGGCGGTGACGCGGGCCACGGCGAGGTTGGTGTCCTGGACAAGGTGCAGGACGCGGAGGTTGTGGTCGAGTTGCTCCTGGAGGTCGGCAGAGGTGACGCCAGTGGCGGTGACGCGGGGGTCCTCAACCACGGTGAGCGGCTGCCGTTGGGTGAAGCCGTCGGCCGTGAGCACGACGGTGTAGGTGCCGGGCGCGACGACGGGGCCGGCGGGAAAGCGGGGCTGGGT
>CAXTLD010000014.1:0-55214 GCA_964245045.1 uncultured Acidobacteriaceae bacterium
CCGAAGGCAGTCCCCCCAGCATGAGCGAGATGCCCACGCCCGAACCCGCCGTCGTCCCTACCGGCGTCGAGGAAGCCCTCGACATCCAGCACGACCCCTTTCCCGCCCAGGAGCACGGCGTAGCCCGCCGCATCCCGCACCTCGGGCACCTCGCGCTTCTGCTCGGGCTCGTCGCCGTTTCCGCCCTCGTTTGCGTTGCCGCCTTCTCGCTTCTGTTCCGCGGCCACCCCGCTCTGCGCGAGAGCGCCATCGTTCAGCTGAGCGTGGAAGCAGCTATCTACCTCGTTACCCTCGCCGTCGCTTTAAAGGTCTTTCCCCTTGTTTGGAAGCGTTCCTTTCTCAGCGGCATCGACTTCAATCCGCTGGCTGCCCGCCGGCACTGGCCGCGTCTGCTCGCCGCCGGCGTGCTCCTTTGCGTCCTCGCCCAACTGCCCGACCGCTTCATCTCCCAACCCAAACACCCTGAAATCGAGCACCTGATGAGCACACAAAGCGGCGCTTGGGCGGCCCTGGTGCTGGGTGTCCTGCTGGCCCCGTTGTGCGAAGAAATCCTCTTCCGCGGCTTTCTTCTGCCCGCCCTCGCCACCGCCTACGACTGGCTCAGCCTTGACAGAACGCCGGCCGGGCTACAGCGCTGGCGCACTTCCACCGCGCACTCTACGCCCGCCAAGATCTTCGCTGCCCTCCTCTCCTCGCTTGCCTTCGCCGTGCTCCATGCGCCGCAGGATCGCTACGCCTGGGGCATCATCGCCGTGCTCTTCTGCGTGGGCCTGGCGCTTGCCTTCGTGCGCTTACGCACTCATTCCGTCGCCTGTTCCACCCTCGTGCACATGACCTACAACGGCACCCTGTTCGCTGCCATGCTCATCCTCACCCACGGCTTTCGCCACCTCGACCGCCTTCAGTCCTGAGATTCCTGCACGCTGCACCCATCCTCTGACCTACAATCGACACCATGGCTGACGCGCGCAGATGCCCCAAGTGCCGCTCCGAGAACATCTTCCGTTCCCGCCGGCGCTCTCTGGAGTACCTTCTGCCCTTTTTCCGTCCCTTCCGCTGCTACAGCTGTGAACGCCGCTTCCTCATGTTGACCCGCGAGCCCGGCGACCGGCGCGTCCGCCTCCAAGCTCGGAACCCGTCGACCAAGCACACCAGTTAGCAACATCCGGCATCACGACCGCTCCCGCCACCGGCAGCCGTTACACTGAAACACGATGATCCCCACGCTGCAGTGGACGCCCGAAGGCGTCAGCTTCCTCGACCAGACCAAGCTCCCCCTGGAAGAAAACTACGTCCTCGCCCGCAACTACGAAGAGGTCGCCACCGTCATCCGCGACATGATCGTCCGTGGCGCGATGGCCATCGGTGTTTCCGCCGCCATGGGCGTCGCGCTCGGCATTCAGCAGTCCACCGCCACCTCCCTTTCCGAGCTCACCGCCGAGGTCGAGGTCATCTGCGATACCCTCGCGAAGACCCGTCCCACCGCCGTGAATCTCTTCTGGGGTATCGGCCAAATTCGCCAACTCTTTAACGATTTAGCTGTGGAAAACACCCCCATCGCCGAAATTAAGACCAAAGTTGTAGACCGCGCGCAGGCCCTCTACGAAGAAGACATCGCCAACCTCCGGCTGCTTGGCCGCTTCGGCGCCGACCTCCTGCCCGATCGCGGCACCATCCTCACGCACTGCAACGCCGGCGCGCTGGCCGCCTGCGGGTACGGCTCCGCCCTGGGCGTCATCCGTGCCGCCATCGAGCAGGGCAAGAACATTGACGTCTTCGCCGACGAGACCCGCCCTTTCAACCAGGGCGCCCGCCTCACCGCCTGGGAGCTGCTCAAAGACAACATCCCCACCACGCTGATCTGCGACAACATGAGCGGCTACTTCATGGGCCAAGGTCGCATCGCGGCCGCCATCGTCGGCGCCGATCGCATCGCCGCCAACGGCGACACCGCCAACAAGATCGGCACCTACACCGTCGCTATCCTTGCTAAAGAACACAACATCCCCTTCTATGTTGCCGCCCCGTTCAACACCATCGACCTCGCCACCCGCACCGGCGCTGCCATCCCGATCGAACAGCGCAACCCCCGCGAGGTCACCCATCTCCATGGCCGCCAGGTTACCCCGGACGGCGTCGGCATCCAGAACCCCGCCTTTGACGTCACCCCCGCCCGCTACATCACGGCGATCATCACCGAGCGCGGCATCCTCCGAGCACCGTATACGGAAGCCATCGCCGCCATGGCCCACACGCCGGAACTCACAAACGCCTGACCCGCCGCCATAGCTGAGTGCTGAGTGCCCCATCCTAGCCGCCGCCTCACCGCGGCTAGGGTGGGCTCGGCTCCGCACTCTCGCCTCAGCCACGCTACGGAAGCAAACCCGCGCCCCGCTCCGCTTCGTCCAATCAACGCAACCGGTTACCGCCCGTCCGCGAGGCCGAAACACCGCAGTAAACTGACCTTGGCCCGCTGAACGCGCGCCGCAGACGAGTCCTTTGACCCCGGCCTTCTTTAACCCGCGCCTGCGCTCGCTGCCCCGGGGCAATGCCCTGGTCCTCGGTTGTCTCATCCTCGCGCTCCCGCTCTCGCACTTCCCCCACATCCGCACCAACCCCTGGCTCGCCGTCCCTCTTCTCGGCGTCGCGATCGGCACCTTGGACACCATGCGCTGCATGCGCAAACGCTGGGACTTCTACCATGGCGGTGTACTGCTTTGCGTCTACATGGACCTCATGGTCCTGATCATGGTCCTTTTTCTCCTGCTGTACCCGGCCTTCCTCTAACCGTTCTACGCCGCCACAGTCCGGCCAACCCGTGCCGCCACGAAGCTACGCACACACAAAGCCGTAAAAACCCCACAGACTATGGCCATGGCAACTTCTTCCTGCGCCGCCGTCCGTTGCACCACCGTCAGGGTGGCACTGTGCGCCAGGGCCATCCCCCCGCGAACCGCCGGAAACAAGAACCCTAGCAACCCCACAGTGACCGCAACGTGCATCCACAGTATGCGCCGCTTCGCCTCTTCGGTGTTCGCCAGCAGCCCACACACAAACAGGGCCAACCCGAACCATGTGGGAATCAGAGCCGTCCTGTGCGCCGACCCCGTCATCACGAAATACACAACACCCAGCACCACCAGAACAATCCCAAACACTCGCGTCAGTCGCGCCATGCCACTCCCCTTCTAACGTTCTAGGCAGCTTTCCGGATCACGGAAAGCGCCTCGTCCACCGTCCACTCATTCGTTGGATAGTACGCCAGCACCTTGCCGTCCGCGCCCACAATCACCGTCGCCAGCGAGTGCTGCAACGGCCCACCGGCCGAGCTCCCGGGGGTAGGCGTCACGCCCACATCGAACCACCCTTCCAGCTTCGGCAACTCGGCCTCACTCGGCGCCGCAAAGTCCCAGTGCGCAAACGTCTCCGCGCTGTACCGCTTCGTGTACGCGCCGCCGTAGCTGCGCAGCACCGCCGGCGTGTCGTAGCTCGGGTCAAAGCTCACAGTTAGCAGATGC
This sequence comes from uncultured Acidobacteriaceae bacterium, assembly GCA_964245045.1. Taxonomy (GTDB): domain Bacteria; phylum Acidobacteriota; class Terriglobia; order Terriglobales; family Acidobacteriaceae; genus Granulicella. Next base: position 3,519 of record CAXTLD010000014.1, read on the forward strand.
GTCTTCCCGTACAGCGCCGGGTCGGCCTGCAGTCGTTGGTCGATCTCGGCAAAGTTGCGACTCATGCGAATGCAGTACTCCGGCAACGGGCAGCGCGTATACACAAACGTGAGCAACAGGACCTTGCCCCGGAACTGCCCCATGCTGATGCGCTTCGCGGACTGGTTCAGAAACGTGAAATCCGGCACCGCGTCGCCCAACGCTGGTACATGATAGGAAACGGTCGGCACGGGATCGGGCCGCGCCTGGCCGATCACGTCCACACCGGTCAGCCGGAGGTTCTTCGGCCCGGCAGCGTCACGGTCGTTCAGCAGATCCGCCGCAATCCGATCCCCCGGCTGCAGCTCTCCCAGCGCGGCCGGGTCCGCAACCTTGTACTCCATGGTCATTGCAGGCATAAACCCCGGAACGGCCTCGTGCGCTAACAGAACGGACTGCAGCGGCTTGTCCACGGCCACCACCTGCCCGCGAATGAAATGGCGTTCCGGCTCCGGACCGCCCGCACTGTGCTCCCGCCTGCAACCGCCAAGGGACATCGCAAGCCCGCCAACCAGCACGGCCATCAAACACCGGCGCCCACGAAATCGCATCACGTTCTGATTCTAAAGTCCTTGACGATGCGGGGCCTGGTCCGAACGCGATGTCTGTCATCCACCTTGCGTGAAATTACATCCGCTTCTTGTACGCTGAAATCAAGGGTAAGCAACCCCGCCCCAGCCTGCGCGCTCAGTCAGGACCACCTTGGAAGTCCGAAGCTAAAGTCCCTGCATTGAAGACTTTGGTTAAAAAGTACGGGGGTGGCCCACGCCGGTTTACCACGCGCTGCTAGGCTACACCCATGCAACGCACAACAGGGTCGACCCCCACGGGCGGCCACTGGACCTCATCTGCCCCCTCTACGCCCGCCCTGACCGCCAGCTTCCTGCTCGCCGGTCTTGGAACCGTCGTCCTCGGCCCGTTGCTGCCGCAGCTTCTGCAACAATGGCAGCTCACAGACCAGCGCGGCGGCCTGCTGCTCCTGGCCAAGTTCGTCGGTGCCTTTTGCGGCGGGGCTGCCGTGCCGGCTCGCCTGCGCCTCGGCATTCTGGCCGGGCACCTGCTGGCCGCGCTCGGGTTTGCGGCGTTTGCTTTGGCGCCCGGCCTTGGCGTCGCCCTGCCGGCGCTGTTTCTCACCGGCTTCGGCCTCGGCGAAATCATCGCCTCCACCAACATCCTCGCTGGCCGTCGCTGGCCGGACAGCGCCGGCTCCGCCTTGGCTCTGCTCAACTTCTTCTGGAGCCTCGGCGCGGTCTCCACCGGTCTGCTCGTCGCCGCGCTTCTGCCCCACCTGGGTTGGCGGCGGCCCACCCTCGCGCTCGCCGCGCTGTTCGCCGCCACAGGGCTCCTCAGTCTCACCGGCTCGCATCCGACGCCCGCGCCCAACCTCGGCGGCGCGAGCACGCCAGGCCTTTCACGGCGCATCAACCTCACCTACGGCGGACTGCTCTTCCTATACGGCGGCCTCGAAACCTGCCTCACTGCCTGGCTCACGACCTTCTCCCTCCGGTTCGCGGGCGGGCACCTGCTTAGCGGGCAGTCCGGCTTTGTGGTGCTCTGGGCTGCGCTCACAGCCGGTCGCCTCCTGGCCGCTGCGCTCATGCGACGCTTCCCTGAAAGCGCCGTCCAACGCCTTAGCCTCGTGCTCTGCCTCCTATTAATAGCGGCCCTTGCCGCCGCGCACTCCACCGCCACCCTGTCGCTCACCTGCGTTCTTCTCGGCTTCGCGCTCGCACCCGTATTCCCTTCCACCTTCGCTCTTCTGCTTCGCCATAAGGTTGATCCGCGCAGGGCCGGCACACTGCTCGCCGTTTCGGGTCTCGGCGCAGCGCTCTTTCCCTGGGTTATGGGCGTGGTTTCCACCCACACCGGCTCTCTCCGGCTCGCCATGGCCGTTCCCGCCTTGCTAATCCCGGCCATGCTCTTGCTCACCCGTCTTGACGTTCCCGAAACGGGAAAGATTTCCACCTCCGAATAGCCGCGAAAGCGAAGATTCGGTGAAGGACGGTTTATAACCAAAGTGTGCACCAGTCGCTTGATCCCGCAGGCCTGCAAGCGCTCTACACCTCCGGTGAGCAGCTCCTTCTGCCCCATGCACACGCGGCCCGAACGGTGCGCGCGCGCCTTGCGGACGTGCGCCCACTTGCAAGCGCCCCAGAGCCGAAGCCCGCCCTCGCTTGGAACGAGTGGACGGCCTCCCTTTGGTCCTATCTGCTCCTCGAAGGCCACGACGATCGCTTGCTTCTGAACCGCCTTCAGGAGGAGCAGCTTTGGGCCGAAATCATCACCGCCAACGCCCCAGGTGCCACCCCCGTCGTCGTCCGTGACCTCGCGCCCAAAGCTCGCGCAGCCTTTCAGCGAGCCGCTGCTTTCCGCGTCCTAGATCGCCTTCGCAATAAGGCCGATACCGCCGACAGCCGCACCTTCGCCCTCCTCATGGAGGACTTCCGCAACCGTTGTGCTCGTCAGCGCCTCCTATCCACCTCGCTACTTGAAGATGCGCTCGGCGTTCACCTCAAGGCCGGCTCCCTACCCTCGCCCGATCCATTGCATCTGATCGGCTTTGAGCAAGAAAGCCCGGCCCAACAGCATCTCCTTGCGGCCCTCGCGGGGGTTGGAACCACGGTGCACCGACACAACCTACGGTCCGCCCAGACGCATACCGGCATCCGTATCAGCACAGCGCTACCGGACAACCGCGAGCAGCTTCGCTTCGCCGTGCGTTACATCGCGCACGGTGCGCGACGTCAGTCAACGCACTCACCCACGGTCGCCCTCATCTGCCCCAACCCGGAAGACCTTCGCCCGGAGCTCGAACGCCTGTTCCGTGAGATCCTCGCCCCGGAACTTGAATCCGTCCACGCCGACCTTTCTTCCACCCCTTGGCACTTCACGACGCAGCCTCCTCTCAGCACCGCACCGATCAGCGCTGCAGCGCTCGACCTCCTTCGGTGGCTGATCAGCCCCCTACCGCTGGAGCGCATCGGCCAGCTGCTTCTCTCGCCATTTTTCCGTCATACCGACATAGACGAGGTCCGCGCCCGCTTCGAGCCTCGCGTTCTACGCCGCTTCCCCATTGTGCGCCCGGCCCTCGATCTCTCCGGATTCCTGCCACTGCTCCGCACCCAAACCAGCGCCAGCCGGGGAAGCGACGCCACCTTCCCCGAACTCCGGGCCCTGCTCCGCGTCAGCGAACAAGAAAAGCTGTCCCACACGAGGCGGTCCTTTGCCGAGTGGACCGATGTGGTCCGGCAGCTGCTAAAACGGGTAGGCTGGCCCGGTCCCCGCACACTCTCCCCCGCAGAGTTTCACTCGGTCGAGGCGTGGGAACACCTGCTGGATCTCCTGGCAACGTTGCAGTTCCAGCCCCAGCGCATTTCGTTCGCCATGTTCCTCGACCGGCTCACCGAGGAGACTCGCAACCTGCGCCGCCCGGGAGAGAACGTCGCCGCACCCGTTCAGGTGCTCACCCTTGCCGAGACCGAGGGTCTCACCTTCGACCTCGCCGTCGTGCTGGACGCCACAGATCAGAACCTGCCCGTCGTACACCCTCGCCACCAGCTGTTGCCCCAGGGTCTGCAGCGGCGGCTCGGTTTCGGCGACCCGGTGCAAGCCCTCGCGCAAACGCGCGCTTCGCTCGACAGCCTTGCCCTGCGTTCCGCGCAGACCCTCTTGCTTACCGCCGCCGCTGAGGATGACTCACCAACGCAACGCACGCCGCTAGCTGAGCAACTAGGCTTCCGCCCCGTAAATGCCTCGTTGCTCTTCTCCGCAGAAACTGCGATTGTGCCAGTTCCCACCGAAGCGGCTCCGGTCCCTGAGACGCTGCCCAGCCTGCATAATGTCGAGGTCGCAGGCGGGGCCGAGGTTCTTCGCCTGCAAGCAGCCTGCGGCTTTCGCGCCTTTGCGTCCCTACGTCTCGGCGGGAAGGAGCTGCAAACCCGCGACCTCGGCCTTCAATCCCTGGAAACAGGCAGCATCCTCCATACGGCCATGGAAACCTTTTGGGCCGAGGTAAAGACCCAGGCTGCCCTGCGCGCCCTGCCGGCTCAGAGTCGCCGCGAGCTCGTCACGAGTGCCACTCGTCGTGCCATCGCTCGCTTGCGTCTCCAGTCGCAGACCGAGGATCCCTGGTCTGCCAGCTTCCTGGGAGTCGTCGAGAAGCGATTCACGACACTCCTGCTTCGCTGGCTCGATCTCGAGTTGCAGCGCTCGCCTTTCACCGTCCTGGCCCAGGAGCAACAGCAAACGCTCACCCTCGGCCCCATCCGGTTAAAGCTCCGCCCCGACCGCGTCGATGCGGTCGAGGACGGGATTGTATTTGTGGACTACAAGTCAAGCTACGATCTGAGCGTCAGTCAGTGGCTCAATCCCCGCCCGGACGCGCCTCAGCTGCCCGCCTACGCCTTGTTCGCTACCCCAGACCGGCTCGAGGGCATCGCCTTCGCACAAATCCGCCCCGACCAGAAGACGCTTGGCTGGATCAGCCTCTCCCATCGCCTCGGAACCTTCCCCCGTGCGCGGGGAAAGCAAGTCGACCTGCGCGTGCAAGCCGCTCTTTGGCGCGACGAACTGACCCGGTTGGCCGAAGACTTCGCTGCAGGCGACACCCGGGTCGATCCGAAGTCCTACCCGCAAACCTGCCAATTCTGTGCGCATCGTCTCCTCTGCCGGCTCGACCCGGCCACCCTCCTAGCCCAAGCCGAAGCAGATGACGATCTGCTGGAGGATGAGGAGAACCATGGCTAAGCTGCTGCAGATGCCCCTCTTCTCTGGCGATATCGAGTCTCCCGAGCATTCTCGTCCCCCCGAACTACCAGAACCCGCAGCAACGCCCGACGCAGCCGAACGTCGTTTGGCCCTCGACATCCAACGCTCTTGGATCGTTGAGGCTCCAGCCGGATCTGGGAAAACCGGACTTCTGATCCAGCGGTTCTTGAAGCTGCTCGCTTTCGGGGCAGTGGAGCAACCGGACGAGATCCTCGCCATCACCTTCACACGCAAAGCCGATGCCGAAATGCGCCGGCGTGTGATTGAACAGCTCACGGCAGCCACAGGGAACCACCCCTTACCCACAAACGCCAGTCCTTTTGACCGCACCACGCGCGAGCTCGCCTTAGCTGTTCTCGACCGCGACCGCGCCCTCGGCTGGCGCCTTCGGGAAAATCCGCAGCAGCTAAACATCCGCACCATCGATAGCGTTTGCGCCGAGCTCGCCACCGGTCTTCCCCTGCTTGCAGGCTCAAGCGGCCTTTATACCCCCACCAACGATCCTGACGCGCTCTACGAAGCCGCAGCACAGCGCACGCTGCTGCACATGGGCGGTGCAGACCCCGTGCTCACTGCGGATCTCGAATCCCTTCTGCTGCATCGCGACGCCAACCCCGGTGACTTCACGCGCCTTCTAGCTGGCATGCTCCGCCAACGCGAACAGTGGGGTGAGCTTGTGCCGCTCGATCCCGAACTTCTTACCGAGCAAGCTCTGGACGGAGAGGTTCGCCCCCGCCTCACCCGCACCCTCGAGCGGCTCCTTGCTCAGGAGCTCGCCTCGGTCCAACGCCTAGTCGGTGATCACCTGCTGCTCGAGTGGGCCACCCTCGGACACGCCCTGAGCGCCCGCCCCAGCCTTAACGGCGGCTCGCCGCTGCTTGCCGACTGTCGTGAGCGTCCCTATGCGCCGGGTGCCGCCGCTGCTGATCTGAACCATTGGAAAGCCCTCACGTGTCTAGTCCTCACGGGCTCTGGCGACTGGCGTGCAGGTTTCAGGAAAAATCACCTACGACTCGATGTTTCCGTGAGCGAACAGGAACAGCTGCATGCCCTTGTTGCGGCTTTTCGAGATCGCGAAGAGCACCATCCAACTCTTCGCCAAAGCCTTTGCGAACTCCGCAATCTCCCGTCAGCGCCCTACCCGGAGGCGCCTTGGCAAACAGTAAAGTCACTCTGCCGCGTGCTCCGGCAAGCCTTGTTCGAACTCGAAGTCGTCTTTGCCGAGCGCCGCTCCTGTGACTTCACCGAGATTGCCCTGAAAGCTCGTAGCGTCCTGCGTTCCAACACCGCCGACCTCCAAATTAATAAGCGTTTGAAACACCTCCTTGTGGACGAGATGCAGGATACCTCCGCCAGCCAGTACGAGCTCCTGACCAGCTTGACCCATGGCTGGGATGGACGCACGCGAACCCTCTTCGCCGTCGGGGACCCCAAACAGTCCATCTATGAGTTCCGCCAGGCCCGCGTCGAGCGCTTTCTTCGCTTCATGCACGACGGCCATCTGGGTACCCTACAACTGGGCGCTCTTCGCCTCACAGCTAACTTCCGCTCGCAGGCCGTGCTCGTTGAAGAGTTCAACAGCACTTTCTGCGAGATCCTTCCCTCCCCTGAGCAGCTCGCGCGCACTCCCGAATCGGTTGACGTTCCGTTCGTTGCGGCCAGCCCCACGCGCCTCGCCACAATGTCACCGGCGCTGCAGTGGCATGTCGCCGAAGCCGATCCTCTGGCATTCAACGCGCTGTCGGATCCCGCCGCTGCCCAGGCCCGTTCCCTCCGCGACACCATCGAAGACTACCTCGCCCGGGTGCGGCACTCACCATCGGACGCTGGGTGCCGGGACACCGCGCCCAAGGTCGCCGTCCTGGCACGAAACCGTGCCCACCTCGCCCCCATCATCCAGGAGTTCCAGCTGAACCGCGGCCATGGCGCCTTTCCGTATCGCGCCATAGACGTGGAATTGCTTACTGAACGACCCGAAATCCTTGATCTGGTCGCACTCACCCGTGCCCTGCTTCACCCAGCCGACCGCGTCGCTTGGCTGGCCGTCTTGCGCTCTCCTGTCTGCGGTTTGAGCCTCGCCGATCTCCTTGTCCTCACAGGGGAGGGTTCCGAAGCAGACCCCGACGCAACTGTGACGTCCCTGGTTGCCAAGAGTCGCCATCTGATCAGCCAGGCAGGGCAACCGTTGCTGGAACGGACCTGGTCCGTGCTGCAACAGGCGCAAGCCGACCTCGGCCGCACACCGCTCGCTACCCACGTCGAGCGCACCTGGCGCTCGCTAGGTGCTGATGCTCCACTCCAAAAGCACGAGCGTGCCAACGCTTGCCGCTTCCTCGATCTCCTCCATGAACTCGAAGCGGGGCCCGAATCGATCAGCCTCAGCCTGCTCAATCGCCGCCTGCGCACCTTGTTCGCCGAGCCCAACGTTCCCGAAGCTCCTGTAGAGCTGATGACCATTCACAAGGCCAAGGGTCTCGAGTGGGACTTGGTCCTCATCCCCGCGCTGCACCGGGGCTCCGGCCGGAACACGCACGAGTTTCTGAAATGGCTTGAGTTCGACACCGCTGACAATCCTGCCACAGCAGCCGATCTCCTCCTTGCGCCCATTCAGAGCAAAGGCGAGGAAAGCTCCGCCTTGTCTAAATGGCTGACCCGGCGTCAGTCCCAGCGTGCGGCTGCCGAAGCCAAACGGCTCTTCTACGTCGCCTGCACTCGCGCCCGCGAGGAGCTGCACCTGTTCACGACAGTCTCGCGTACCGCCGCCGGTGCCCTTGCCCGCCCCAAAGCGGACAGCCTCCTCCAAGCTGCCTGGCCGGCTTTCGAGCTATGGGCGACTCGGCAGGAGCTTCCGCGCCGGCATGCGGCAGAGGCCGTCCTGCTCACGCCGATGCTCCCCGATACTTCAGCCGCAGAGCCTTTAGCGCTGGCCGCGGCGGCCGATGCGCCGGTCCCAAGGTCGGATCGCAACGCCGTCACGGAGCGTCTGCCCCTGCACTTCGATCCTCTCGCGCGTTTCCGACTTAAAGACGCTCCACAATTAGCCTATCCCTCGGCAGACAGTCTCCGTCGTCAAGCTGTCTTCGCCCGCCCTGAAGGGTCCTTCGCCGTCCGAGCTTTTGGCAATGCCATCCACCGCTTCCTCGCGCTGATGGCAGATCGTCTCGGCGCTGGGCAGGCTATCCCCGTGCTCCAGACCGAGCTTCTCGCCTGGGGGCCGCGCATCCGGGCCGTTCTCCGTACCGAAGGCATCTCCCCCGTCCAAGTTCGGGCAGAGGCGGAACGAGCCCTCCAGACCCTACGCACTGCCCTCTCCGATCCGTCCGGTGCCTGGCTGCTCTCGCCGCAGTCGGGGGCCCGCAATGAAACTGCCGTAGCCGCCAGTACAATCAAGCTACGCGCCGATCGGACCTTTTGGGCTGGCCCGGAACCGCTCGTCGACGCTCCTCCTACCCACCTGTGGATTGTAGATTATAAGACCGCCGAGCTTGGTGGCCGAGTACGCGACAGCTTTCTCGAGGACCAACGCTTGCAATATCTCGCCCAGATGCAAGCCTACGCTGACGCCGCCACGATGAGCGGCCACGATCCACAACAGGTTGTCCTCGCCTTGTATTTTCCGCTGCTGCCAGCTCTTGTTCATTGGCCTGCAACAGACAGCATCCAACAGAGGAGGGTTACCTTTGTGTCAACCCAACTAACACCTTCGGGTGAGGATAAGGTAACTTCTGGATGGTACCCTCAGCAAAGCTGTGGATGCCACAGAAGGGAGGATCATGCCGGAGTCAGGCCACCTCGTGCTCTGCGTCGATGACGAGCACATCGGTCTGGAAGTGCGCCGCCTCCTTCTGGAGCGCTCCGGCTACCACGTCCTCACGGCTCCTGACGGGCCCTCGGGGCTTTCTCTGTTTCGTACGCATCCCGTGGAGGCAGTGGTTCTGGATTACTCTATGCCCGGCATGCACGGCGGCGAGATCGCGGCATATATGCGTGCCGAGAAGCCAGAGATCCCCATCCTTCTCCTGTCCGCCTACGTCGGCTTACCAGCCGACGTGACCGGTTTAGTTGACATCTATATGACAAAAGGCGAAGGAGCACCGGCTCTTTTGTCGAAGTTGGACAGCCTCTTCGAGGACTAGGACCGGGGTACGCCATTGAACCTGAACCAACTCGAACGTACGCTGCAACGCACGCTTCTGCTCCCCATGCTAGCGCTGGCGCTCGTTGGTGCCTCGCTCGCCTGGCAGATCGAGGGCGCCCAGCGCGCCGTCGCCCGGATCCAGCTCGCAGACGCAAACATTGAAACCGCGATTCAGATCACAGCCTATATCCTCGATGAGGAGACCGGACTCCGCGCCTACCAGATCACAGGCAACACCGATTTGCTACAGCCGTATGAGACCGCCGCCGAGCCTCTGCGGGCCAGCATGCGTAAGCTGCACGCCGGCCTGGAAAGCGAGAACGCGGACACAGCGGCGCTGGACGCCCTTCGTACACAACACTTGCAGTGGGTTCGCTCGACCGCTGAACCGATTATTACCTCTGTCCAGGCTGGCAGTGATACGCGCGACCCGCGTTTGAACCTAGACGCAAAAACCCGCATGGACGCAATGCGCCATTCGGTCAAGGTCATCACCGCCGACCAGACGCAGCGTCGCACACAAGCCGTCGACACCTGGCATCGCGAGCTACGTCGCACCATTGAGGCGTTAGTTGCCGTCTCGCTCACGGCTGGTTTGCTGATCGGTATCTTTGCTTATAAGCAGCTGCACAACGTCAGTCGCGCGTTTCAAGGCACCCTTAGTTCGCTGCGCAAGCACGCACAAGCAACGTATGACTCGGAACAGCGCCTTCGCGCCATTCTGATCTCCCTTAGCGAGGCTGTGGTGGTCTGCGACTTAGAGGGCCGCATCGATCTCCTAAACCCGGCCGGGGAACGTCTGAGCGGATGGCCCCATGCCGAAGCTCGCAACCACCGCTTCGACGAGGTGTTTGCCTTGCGGCGCGAGGCGAACGATCAACCGGCTGAGTCGCCTATTGCAGTTATTCGTCGGGAACTTCGTACCATCTCGCCGGTCGACGCGTTTCTTCTTCGGAGGCCGGACGGCAGCGAGTGCATCGTAGACGAGAGCGGTGCCCCCGTCTACGATCGCAACGGCAATTTGGCGGGCATCGTTCTTGTGCTCCGCGACAGCACGCAACAGCGCCGTATTCAGGCCGCCCTGCTCGCGTCGGAGAAGCTGGCTGTGGCCGGCAGGCTTGCTGCCACCATAGCCCACGAGATCCACAACCCGCTCGACTCCGTCGCCAATCTGCTCTACCTCATGCGTTCCGGCTCCACCGCGGAGGAGAACGCTCGCTTTTTGGACATGGCCCAGAGTGAGCTCAGCCGTGTCACCCAGATCAGCCGCTCGCTGCTCGGCATGTACCGCGAGTCTCGCTCCGCCATCACCCTGGACGTGGCCAACCTCCTCAGCAGTGTGCTTGTTTTGCTTGATCGTCGGTTCCGCGATATCGGGGTCACCATCCAAGCAGACCTTGACGAACCAGCCCTGGTATCGGGGTTTCCTGCCGAGCTGCGCCAAGTATTCACGAATCTGCTCACCAATGCGGCCGAAGCCTCGCCACGTGGTGAGACCGTTCAGGTGCACACACAACCCATTCTTGGCACAAGTCCCGCCGATCCTACGACCGCACGCGTTCCAGGGATCCGCGTCACTGTCGAAGACCACGGCCCCGGTGTAGCGCCTGAGGTGCAGCGGCAACTGTTTCAGCCGTTCTTCAGCACCAAGGGGGAGGCCGGCACAGGCCTTGGTCTCTGGGTCTCGAAGGGCATTGTAGAAAAGCACGGCGGCACCATCGAGCTCGTCTCCTCGACCGATCCCGAACACCATGGCACGACCGTGAGCGTCTTTTTGCCTCGAGGTCAGACCGAAGCAGCGGCACCGCCAGTGGTCGCCAGCGCCCACACAGACCAGAGCGCGCCGAAGACCCTCACTCGCGTTGCCTCTGTCGCGTAGGTCGCTGCGCGAGCGCGCCTTGCCTGCCCTCGCGCAGCTTACAAAGCTTCCGTGGCTCCCGCAGTTGCTGCCACTTCCGACGTCTTAGGGGACTTTGGCCCCCAGTAGGCTTTGCCATCCACAGTCTCGCCATTGAAGTTGGCCATCTCGGGGTCAAGGGCGGACTCCTGTCCCGCGTAGGTGACCGACCACTTCAGCGCCAGGCTCCCCGCGATCGTCAGCACCGGTGCGATCGCCTCGCGCACCACTTTGTTCTTGCTCCGCCGCAGGATTGTCGGCGCCACAATGCCAAGACCAAGCGCACCTACCAGGAAAAGCACGGACTGCTTACCTTTCCATAGCGGCCGTGCTGCTTGCTTCGCCGTCGCAAGATAGAGTGCCATCGCAGTTGTCTCAGCAGCCGTGGCGACATCCTCAAACGTGCCTAGCGCTTTGTGCAAGCCATGGTCGTCGGACGTGTAATTCAGCAGCGTCAATGCCGCCGCGCCGCTGCTCATCGAACTGGACGCGAACAACGGTCCAAGAAAGTGCGATCGTGACCACACCGGATTCGCCGTCGTCGCCAGCAGCACGCCTGGATAGCTCACCATCGTCCACGCGAAGGGCAGCCCAAGCACCCCAATCACACGATCCGGCACCCAGCGGTGCGCAAACCGCATGAGGTCGGAAAGCTTCTCTGTCGGCATCCACCGCGACTTCAGCCCCAGCAACGCCAGGAACGAGGCTACTGTGCCGTATCCGGTCAGAGCCCACGCCCCATGGTTCATCGGCGATGTCTTCTTCCAGATGCGCAGCATGTGATGAAAGCGCTCCGGCCGGCCAAGATCAACGATCAGCAGCGGCGGGCAAGGAAGCATGGTCAGAAAGGACAGGAATCGTCCCGTCCGAATTAATCCGGCAAAGCGCTGCTTATTCCCCAGCCCAGCCATGGAGCACAGGATGTACGATCCAGCGCTCACCCCCTCGAAGAAGAAGTACAGCGCAATCTCCCACTTCCAAAAGGGCCGTTTGAGAATCGGCAACCCGTAGTACCCCGGATCGTGCACTCTGTCCGGCTTGGCCGCCTTTAGGATGTCGTAACTAGGGGTGATCTGGCTAAAGACATCCCGCTTGTCGTTCCGTTCCTGCACCTCTTCCAGGTTGCGATCTAACACGTCAGCCATGCTTTTCCCCTGAAAACAACAGGGCCGAAACCGCTGTCAGCGCCAGCGATGCGGCAAAGCTGAAGAGGTAATTTTTCTTCAGGTGCGCCGCTCCGCGCCGCGGCGCCTCGGGCAGGTTGTAAACACTGGCCTTGTCCTTGAGTAGGAAGAACGAGTTTAGTGCACTGTATTCCCCTGCCGGTTCTGCCCCGTACAAATAGGCATCGTCTTGACCCATTACCTGTAACTCCTCCACCCGCTTGGCCGCATGCTTCTTGAGATCGCTGATCTTGCCAAACTTGATGGATTCCGTAGGACACGCCTTGGCGCAGGCCGGCGTCATGTCGTCTTTCTGGCGGTCGTAGCACAACGTGCATTTGTGCGCGCGCCCGTCTTCCTTGTTCCGACTGATCACGCCGAATGGGCAGCCAACCACACAATTCGCGCAGCCGTTACACACATCCTGCTGCACATACACATTGCCAAACTCGTTGTAGATCAGCGCACCCGTCGGGCACACCTCCACACAAGGCGCGTGCTGGCAATGCTTGCATACGTCGCTCATCATCAGCCACCGACCGATGTGCGACTCCGGGTCAAACTGCTCCACAAAGGCCACATGGCGCCACGTCGTATCGCTCAGCGCCACTGTGTTGTCGTAGCTGTTACCGGTCCAATGGAAACCATCGGCAGGCAGCTGATTCCACTGCTTGCACGCCACCTCGCAAGCCTTGCACCCGATGCACAACGTCGTGTCGGTGAAGAAGCCGGTCTCTTCCTGCGCGGGCGGCGGTTCCGGTCGCAAAAACGTGCTGACTAGATCGGTCGCAAACCCCTGCACCGTTTGCCCGTGAAGGCTGAACTCGCTCATCGCAACTGTCCTTCCGGCTGATCCGACTTGGCCGTGTCCGGAGATTTGTCTCGGGTCGGCCACGGTTCTGCCTGCAGCGGCTGTATGTCTATGTGATCCGTTAAGCGACCTGCACGCACGTTGCAGCTGAACGCCTTGGCCTCGTGCATGCTCACGTTGGAGTCGGCACTGATCGAGGTTAAGTCATTGGCTCCGGCACCCACCGTCTCACCGGACCACCCCCAATGGAACGGCATGCCGATCTGATGCAGCGTCTTCCCGTTCACATGCAAAGGCTGAATGCGATGTGTCACCATCGCGCGCGCCTCAATGGCTGCCCGTGTGTTCCAAACCACCATCCACTCGCCGTGGACGATTCCTCTTTCCCGAGCCAACTCCGGGCTGATCTCAAAGAACATCCCAGGCTGCAGCTCGTTCAACCAGCTGTCGAACCGGCTCATGGGCCCGCTGAGATAGTGCTCCGTCAAGCGGTAGTTTGTGGCTACGATAGGGAAGCTGTCATCGGGTGGGTTGTACTCATTCAGAGGCCCCACGTACTTCTCGATGGTTGGATTTTCCCGCACATTCGGATAGAGCAGGTTCGGCACAGGCGATTCCATCGGCTCATAGTGCGCTGGTAGCGGCCCGTCCTGGGCGCCCATCGGGGCAAAGAGCCATCCCTTGCCGTCTGCTTTCATGATGAATGGCGCATCGCCCGCAATGGCGGCCATGCCGGTCGCATCCTTGTCAGGCCTGTAGCTCGGATCTTTGGTCGGCTCGAAGTCGGGCACATCCGGTCCGGTCCACTTCTTCGCTTCCGCGTCCCAGTACATGTACTTCTTGCGTTCCGACCATGGCTTGCCCGCGCCGTCGGCCGACGCCCGGTTGTACATCATGCGACGGTTCAGCGGCCAGGCGTAGCCCCACTCCGGACTGGTCGGCACACCCGGTGTCCGCTTCCGCGACCGTGAACGATTGTTCCCCTCATCCGGGAATACACCCGAGTAGATCCAGCATCCGCAAGCGGTCGAACCGTCATCTTGCAGGCTGTTGAAGTTGGCTACCTGCTTACGGTCGGCGACGGTGTAGCCGTTGATCTCCATCAGGATCTTCTTTGTGTCCGGCTCCCCCACGATGCGGCTTGGGGTTCCGTCCGGCAACACCTCCTGATGATCCTGCTCATAGTTCCACGTCATCTGCAGGAGCCCCTGATCGCGCGCCTTGGTCGAATCCGCATAAAGAGCTTTCAGCCGCTTGCCAAGATCGAACATGAACCACGCATCCGACCGGCAATCCTCGGGAGGATCGACAGCTTTATCGTGCCACTGCAACAGCCGTTGTGTGTTGGTGAACGTGCCTTCCTTCTCTGTATTCGAAGCGGCGGGCACGAAGAAAACCTCCGTCCCAACGGTGCTTGGGTCAGGATTTTCGGGCCCCTTATACCAATAGCCGGCCGTCTCAATCTCGAACCAGTCCCGCACCACCAGCCACTTCAGCTTCTTCAGCGCTTCGCGATTCAGCTTGCCGTTGGGCGTTCCGGCAGCTGGATTCTGACCGAACAAAAACATCCCTTCGATCTCGCCATCAGCCATGCGCACCAGCGATGCCGGCATGGAGTAGTTGTCGTCAATCCGCGGTACCCAGCCGAAGCCGAACTCGTTCTCCGGTGTGGCCGCATCGCCGTACCACGCCTTTAGCAGGCTCGTCACGAACTTCGGCATGTTTGCCATGAACCCTGTCCGCACGCCTTCGTTCGCCAGGTACTCCTTCAGCGTGCCGTGGTTGCGCAAGGCCGACGGCATCATCAGGTAGCCGGGCAGCATGTCATATAGTGTCGGCACATCGGTAGATCCCTGGATGCTCGCATGACCGCGCATCGCCATGATGCCGCCACCGGGCCGCCCGATATTGCCCAGCAGCAGTTGCACAATCGTCGCCGCGCGAATGATCTGCACCCCGATGGAGTGCTGCGTCCAACCTACGGCATAGACCAAACAGGTCGTGCGCTCGCGCCCAGAGTTGGCGCACACCGTTTCAGCAACCTTCAAAAATTGCTCTTTGCTGCAACCGCAAATGTCAGCAACCATCTCCGGCGTGTAGCGCTGGTAGTGCCGCTTGATGATGTTCAGCACGCACATCGGATTTTGGAGAGTCGGATCCGTTTCGATTTCCATGCTCGACATGGAGCCGGAGCGCGAGGTAAACGACTCGGACTTCTCGACGTCCCCGGCCTGGTTCTCGCTCCCGGCATCCTGGCTCGCGTACTGCCAGCTCTTGTGGCCCTTGCCGTAACGCTTGGTGTCTGGATCGAACCCGGAGAACAAGCCGCCCAGGTCTTCCGTGTCCTTGAAATCATCGTTGATGATTGTCGTGGCGTTCGTGAACTGCAACACGTACTCGCGGAACCACTTGTCGTAGCTCAGGATGTAGTTCACGAGCCCGCCAAGAAAGGCGATGTCCGTGCCCGTGCGAATCTTCACGTACTGCTGACACATCGCGGAGGTGCGCGAGAAGTGCGGGTCGACATGAATCAGTTGCGCGCCCTTTTCGCGCGCCATCATTGGAAAGCGGAACCCAACGGGATGCGCTTCCGCCATGTTCGAACCCATGATCAGAACGCAATCCGCATTCTGCATGTCCTCTTGGTAACTAGTGGCCGCACCGCGACCCAATGCAGCGCCCAGACCGGGCACCGAAGCGCTGTGTCATATTCGGGCCTGATTCTCGATGGCGACCATGCCCAAACCGCCGCCGAAAAACTTCTTGATCAGGTAGTTCTCTTCGTTGTCCATCGTGGCGCCGCCCAGGCTCATCACGTTGGTCATGTGCGCCAGCTTGGTGCCATCACGTTCCTCGACGAAGCCCTTCTCTCGCGCTTCCATGGTCAAGCGCGCAATGCGCTCCATGGCCCACTCCAGAGGGCGCTGCTCCCATTGGGTCGCATACGGCGCACGGTATAGAACATGCTTAATCCGGTGCGGATTGATGTTCAACTGAAACGTGTTCGACCCCTTCGGACAAAGCGTTCCGTTATTGATCGGGCTGTCCGGATTGCCTTCAATGTCAATAATCTTGCCGCCTTTGACGTAAACGTTTTGGCTGCAGCCTACCGCACAATATGGGCACACGCTTTTCACTTCGGTCGCGCCCTTGATCCGCGCCGACTTGCTGATCGTGTTCGCGCTGAAGGGTTGGTTTTCAACTGCTCGCTCCGTATCCCGCACCGGACTCTTCTTCCACGCCATGGCCATCACCTTCCAGCATCTCCGCGCTCGTTTACGCGCGCGGCATCGCCCTTATCCTTTCACCAATCGCGCAAACCTGCCAAACCCATGCCGGCGCAAACACGGCTTGAAGGCTATTCGTTCATGCAATGAACACACGGTCTTGGCTGGATTCGCCTCAGCATGAAGAGTGGCACAAAAACGCTCTCGCAAGTTGATCCCTTGGTGTATTACCATAGTTACGCACCAAGGTCATAGCTAGGAGAGTTGTACATGCCCTCACGGTCTCTGTTCGTTCCTGCTGCTCTGTTTGCCCTGTTTTGCAGCGCTTGTGTCCTACCGGCAGTTGCCGATACCTATACGCTCACCGTCATCGGTGCAGGTATCGACGCGCAAGCCACGATCGTCGGCACTCCTGACGCATCTACGCCTGGCGCGTTCGACTTCACCGGCGGGTCCGGCACCTACAACGGTGTCCCAATTACGCTTTATACCCCCAGCGGTACCTCCAATACCTTTGAGATCGCCAACTTCACTAGACCTCCGTTCACTTACCAGAGCTCCTACGAGTACGACAATGTGGGTTTCCCCACAGGCAATGGCGGCCTTGTCCTTGATCAGTATGGATTCCTCTTTGCTGAACCCAACGACCACTTCAACGTGTTCAGCGTCGGTCAGAATTACGGCTACAGCAATGACGAGACCCTTTATGGCTACAACACGGGGCTGACCCTGGTTACGTTGACGACGGCTGCAACTCCGGAACCATCATCCCTCGTTCTCCTTTGCACCGGGCTGGTTGGCATAGGGGAGCTCTTGCGCCGTCGCTCCCGCGCTTAGTTCTTCTCCTTTTATCGACAAGATAGCCCCAAACTTTACGTTGGGGCTGTCCCTTTTTGAGCCAATCTCGCACTCAACTCTGTCAATTCCCAAAGTGAGACTGATTAGCTCGATTTGCCCGAGCGAGTCGGTCCTGAACTATGCCCCAACTGCTAAACTGAACTGGTATGCCGCCTTTCCAGCGCCGCAAAGCCGTCCCCGTGAATGTCGGCGGCATCCGTGTAGGTTCTGAAGCTCCGGTCGTCGTTCAATCGATGACCAACACGGACACGGCCGACGTCGAGTCCACCGTCCAGCAGATCGCCGCGCTCGCCCGCGCGGGCTCTGAGCTCGTCCGCATCACCGTCAATAACGACGAAGCCGCCAAAGCCGTCCCGTATATCGTAGACGGCATCCGTGCAAAGGGTTGGGAGATCCCCATTGTTGGGGATTTTCACTACAACGGCCACATTCTCCTACGCAAGTTTCCCGAGTGCGCCCGTGCGCTGGCGAAGTACCGCATCAATCCAGGCAACGTCTCTATTGGACGCAAAGACGACGACAACTTTCGCACCATGGTCGATTGCGCCGTGGACAATCAAAAGCCCGTGCGTATTGGCGTCAACTGGGGCTCGCTCGACCAGGCCTTGCTCACCCGCATGATGGACGACAACAATCGGCTTGCAAGCCCACTCCCCGCGCGCGATGTCATGATGGAGGCCATGGTCGTTTCCGCGCTCGACAACGCCCAAGCCGCCGAGCGCTACGGCCTCCGCCGCGATCAGATCATTCTTTCAGCCAAAGTCTCCGGTGTGCGTGACCTGATTGATGTTTATACCGAGCTGGCCAGGCGCTGCGACTATGCGTTACACCTTGGCCTCACGGAGGCCGGCATGGGTATGAAGGGCATCGTAGCCTCTACCGCCGGGCTGGCGCCCTTGCTGCTCAGCGGTATCGGCGACACCATTCGTGTCTCGCTCACCCCAGAGCCCGGTGGCGACCGCGCCGAGGAGGTACGCTGTGCGCAACAGATCCTCCAATCGCTCAACATCCGCAGCTTTCTCCCGCAGGTTACCAGTTGCCCAGGCTGCGGTCGCACCACCTCCACCTACTTCCAGGAGCTCGCTCAACGCATTCAGAACTACCTCGTCGAGTCCATGCCCGAGTGGAAAAAAGCGTACCCCGGCGTGGAAGAGCTCAAGCTCGCCGTGATGGGTTGCATCGTGAATGGCCCCGGCGAGTCCAAGCACGCTAACCTCGGCATCTCCCTCCCCGGCACCTTCGAGGAGCCCAAAGCTCCCGTCTACGTTGATGGCAAGCTCTTCACCACGTTGAAGGGTGATCACATCGTTGAAGAGTTCCAAAGCATCCTCAATGACTACGTCGACCGCAAGTACGGTCGACAGCCAGTCGAGGTCTAACGGGGCCAGTGTAGGTCTTCACTGTTTTACAACTAAGCTGGGGCTGTTGCTTGACCGGAGTCATGCAGCGGCGGCGCGAACCTTGCCCCTATGAAGAAGATCACCGCGCCAATCGCGAGCGTGATCAGCGTTGCCCCTAAGCCCACCCGTAGGTTCGAGTGGTCGCTAATGATGCCGATGATCGTTGGCGAAGTGGTATCGCCCAGCAGATGAATCACCAGGAGCTGCCCCGCCATCGCCGTGGCGCGCAAGTCACCTGGGACGGCGTTCAGCGTGGCCGCGTTCACCGGCCCGGTTCCGAGGAAGATCAGGAACACGGCCGCAAATAAGGACGGCACAATCGTGACCTTCGGGCCGAAGAAGCAAAGCACCGCGGGTGGAATGGTCAGCAACGCACTCAGCGCAGGCACCAAGTACAGAGCTTTTCCGGTGCGCTTGGACCACCACTGCGCGAGCACCCCACCTAGAGCGGTCCCGCCGATCCCAGCCACCACGATCACCGGCCCCATCACGTTGCCGGCTGCGTTCTCCGAGTAGCCCGCCACTCGCTGCAGAAACGACGACATCCACCAGGAGATCCCGCCGAGTGAGAACGTCACCGCCGCGTACCCCAGGATTGAGCACAGATACGCGCCGTTTTTCCGCAGTTGGGCGATCTGTGCGAGGTAGGCCCCGAACTTCGCGGCAAAGCCCTCCGTCGGTGCAGCAGTCGGCGTGTGCTGTTCGGTACGCGCGGGCTCACGCATGAAGAACAGAATCAGCAGCGCCACCGCCGCACCCGGGATCGCGGACGCGATAAACGACATGCGCCACCCGTGGGTCGTTCCAATCCACGCGCCCGCCTTGAATCCCAGCGCCGCCCCAAACGGAATCGCCAGGTTGAAGATGGTGAGCACCCGATTGCGGTCTTTCTCACCATAGAAGTCGGCAAGCAACGCCGGCGCGAAGATTCCAAAACAGGCCTCGCCGATCCCCAGCGCGGCGTGACGAACGTTCAGCGAGTCGTAGTCATGCACACTCGCGGTAAGGAAGTTCATGCCCGCAATCGCCAGCCCCGCGACGACGATCATGGGCTTGCGCGGGAATCGATCGCCTAGCCACCCGGTGACCGGCGACGCGCACATATACGCGATCATGAACCAGAAAGTCAGCGTCCCAATTTGCTGATCGCTGATGTGGAACTCGCCCTTGATCTGCTCCTGCACGCTCGGCAGGATGTAGCGATCCAGGTAGTTGACCACGTTCATCGCCGTCAGCAGCACCAGCGCCGTCGTCGCTCCCCGCCCTACCCCGCTTTGGGGTTTTTGTATCGTCGTTTCCGTTGCAGCCGCCATGCTGAGGGGAGCATACCAGCCCGGCGTGAGAAACGCTGCAAAGGATGCCTGCGCCGCAGAGGAAGCCGCATCGAAACAGAGATGTCCGACTCGCCCGAGATCGCCATTCTCCGCCTCGACCCGGCCCTTGATCGCCTCATTGCGCCAGGCGTCGTGCCCCATTCCCTTGCTTCAGGATTTGTCTTCACCGAGGGACCCATGTGGCGCGGCAACCGCCTGTGGTTCGCCGATGAAGAAGGGGACAAGGTGCACGCCGTTACGGCTGAGGGCGAAGTGTCGACGCTGGTCGACTACAAGAGCGGCCCATATGCGCGCCCGGCCGATGCGCCCACCGGTTCCAGCCAGGGCGCCACCACCGGCCCCAACGCGATGGCCACAGCCCCGGACGGCACCGTCGTGGCGATGCAGCAGTACACGCGGCAGGTCGTGCAGTTGGTGGAAAACCCAAACGCATCGGAGGACCCCGCTCTGCCCATGCTCCAAACCGTTCTCTTCGACAGCTACAACGGCCAGCACCTAAACAGCCCTAACGACCTGGTCTTCGCCCCGGACGGCTCGTATTTCTTCACCGACCCGAACTACGGCCTCAAGCTCCGCGATAAGGACCCGGCCAAGCAGCTCCCCTACCAGGCCGTCTTCCAGGTCGTTGAAGGCAAGCCCACCCCCGTCATCACCGAGCTGACTACGCCGAACGGCGTCGCGCTCTCCTCGGACAACAAGACGCTGTACGTCGCCAACACCCGTCCCGACCAGCGCATCGTCGCGTTTCCCCTCGGCGCAGACAACAAGCCCGGCACGGGGCGCAACCTCATCGCGTTCACCGGGGAAGAGGGCGGCGGCGCGCCGGACGGCCTCAAGTGCGACGCCGAGGGCAACATCTGGTCCACGGGTCCCGGCGGCATCCGCATCCTCACGCCGGAGGGCAAGGTGCTCGGCCAGATCAAGCTTCCGCAGATCGCCAACAACCTGGCCTGGGGCGGCGAAGACGGACGCACCCTGTACATCTGCGCGCATGAGCACGTGTACCAACTGCCCGTGCTCGTCGCCGGCAACCTTCCGCTCTTCCGCCGTTAGAGCAATGCCCGCAAACGTAAGGCCACTTAGGCAGCCAGGCGCTGCCGTTCCCGCATGGCCAGATATTGGTGCACGAACGCGATCGCCATACTGCCTTCGCCCACACTGGACGATACGCGCTTGATGGAATCGTGCCGCACATCGCCCACGCAGAAGAAGCCGGGCAGGTTGGTTTCCAGGAGGTACGGTTGACGGTCCCCGCAGGCGTTGGCGGGCAGGTCCCGGCCGGTGCACACGTAGCCGCGCTCATCGCGCATTAGCTGCGGCGGCAGCCAGTCGGTGTTGGCATCCGCACCGATCATGATGAACAACGCATCCGCACGACGCTCCACCGGCGATTGCCCGCGAGTGACGGTACACAGCGTCTCTAGGCCGCTCTCGCCGCCCACAGAGGTGACCTGCGTGTACGGTTCAATCGCGATATTCGCCCGGTGGCCGATCTGCTCGATCAAGTACTGAGACATGGTCAATTTCAGCCCCGCGCCCCGCACCAGCACCGTCACACTGCGGGCGTAGTTGGCGAAGAACATGGCAGCCTGCCCGGCCGAGTTCCCGCCGCCGACGATGAACACGTCCTTGCCGATGACGCTGCCGGCCTCCATGCGCGAAGCGCCGTAGAGCACACCGCGCCCGCGCAGCCGATCCACGCCTTCGGCCTCCAGCCGCCGCCAGTCCACGCCCGTCGCCAACACGACGCAGCGGGTGGTCACGCGCTCGCCGCCGTCCATCTCCACGCAGTAGCCCTGCTCTGGAAGCGGGTACACATTTTTGACCTCGCGAGTGACCACCAACTCGGCACCGAGGCGCTCGGCTTGCTTTTGCGCGCGTTCGCTGAGCTCGTCGCCGGAGATCCCGTTCGGAAAGCCAAGGTAGTTTTCAATGCGCGACGATGTGCCGGCTTGCCCGCCCACCGCCGAGCGCTCAATCAGTAAGGACTTCAGCCCCTCGGAGGCGCCATACACCGCCGCCGCCAGTCCTGCGGGGCCGCCGCCCACGATCACTACGTCGTAAGCGTCCCCGTTTGGCCGGGTTTGGTACCCGAGCGCCTCGGCCACCGTCCGCACGGTCGGCGCCTCGCCCAGGCACCGATTCCCATCCACGATCACAGCCGGTCCCGTGTGTTGCTTCGACAAACATGTCGGGACACGGTCCGGATCGCGGTCCCGGTCGATCCAGGCATAGGGAATACGGTTCGCCGACAAGAACGCCCGGATGTCGCGACAATCTGTGTCGTACCGCGCACCTACCACCTTCACGCGCAAGGCGGGCGTCTCGCGGGCATACTCCTGAATCATCAAGACCCGATCCATCATGGTCTTCATGATGATGTTGGCGAACTCCGGCGAGACATCCAGGATCCACTTCAGCTGCAACGTGTCCATGCGCAGCGCCCGGCAGGCTTCGCGCGCACGCAGCGAGGCAAAGGACATCGTCCCCAGCAAAATCGGGGTCTCTCCGAAGAAGTCACCGGCCTTGTACTCCTTCACCAAGCGGCTTTGTCCGTTCACGTCCTTCCAGACGTCGACCGAGCCTTCCATCAAAACGTAGAAGTACGGAGTTTCCCCCTCGCGGATCAGCCACTCGCCCGGGCATAGCCGGATGTCCGCTGTCTTCTCAGCCAGCCGCTGGAGCGTGGCCGCAGGTAGTGATGCAAAGAGGGGGATGTGTTCCAGTTCGGTCGCCTTGAACAAGGTGCACCTCCAACCTCCATGCTCTCACGCCGACGCCTGCCCACCCGCAGCCCCATGCGTGGATTTCACATACTTCCCGCAAACTACGCAGCGGCCATAATGGAAGCATGAGCACTCTTTTCGACATTCCGCTCCAAACCCTTCAGGGCGAGCCGGCCACCCTCAGCACCTACCGCGGCCACGTCCTCCTGCTGGTCAACGTCGCGTCCAAGTGCGGCCTCACGCCCCAGTACACCGCGCTGGAAGCCCTCTATCAGCGATTCAAGGATCGCGGCCTCCTTGTGCTCGGCTTCCCCGCCAACGACTTCGCCGGCCAGGAGCCCGGCACCAACCAGGAGATCGCCACCTTCTGCTCCACCGAGTACCCCGTCACCTTCCCGCTGTTCGCGAAAATCCCGGTCACCGGCCCCAAGAAGCACCCACTCTACGCCGCGCTCACCGCCGCGCAGCCGCAGCGACTCGCCAACAATGACGACCTCCACACCCACCTCGCCGAGTATGCGGCAGCCAACGGCTTCCCTCCCCCCAACGAGCTCCCCGAACTTCTTTGGAACTTCGAGAAGTTTGTCGTTAATCGCAACGGAGAGGTCATCGCCCGTTTCAACCCCGACGTCACCCCCGACGACCCCAAGCTGCTGGAGGCTATCGAAGGCGCTCTGGCCTAGATTTACGGCATTCGGTCATCTCTTTTCCGCGCGATCCAGTTACTCCCCACGATCTTGTCGGGCCAAGGTGAGGTCGACCCCAAGTCTGTTGCCACATCGAACCCCGGGCGCAAAGCTGCGTTCGTATTGCGCCCTGGCTTGCCCTGCACTTTCCAGATTCGCGTATCCTCAACTCACTAAAGCTTCACCCAGATCTCACCTGAGGTTCACACTCGCACGATGCCCAAGCTGCCGGTCCGTCTCACTGCTTCACTCGTTTTCGCCCTACCCACGCTTCTTCCTGCCCAGCAGCCCATCCGCATCACCGCCGACCTGACCGAGGCGCCGCGCAAGCTCTACCACGCCGAGATCGACCTCCCCGTGCACGCGGGCGAGAACAGCTTTACTACCCCAGAGTGGATACCCGGCAACCACCGCCCCACCGGCCCGGTTGAGGACATCACCGGCGTTGTCTTCTCCGTCAACGGCCAGCCTCTGCCCTGGCGTCGCGACGATGTCGATCTGTACCAGTTTCACGTGGACATCCCCAAGGGCGTTACCACCCTCCACGCCCACCTGGACGGCATCGTCAATTCCCGCGCCTCTGACCAGATGGCCGTTCTCGAGTGGGAGCGCCTGCTGCTCTACCCCGCCAACACCCCGGTCAAGAACATTGCCATTCAGCCCAGCGTGACCGTCCCGCAAGGCTGGGGCATCGGTACCGCGCTCACCCCCGTGCAGCCCTTCGACGCCAACACGAAACCCGGTGGCACCGTCCTGTATCAGCCCACCACAGTCGAGCAGCTGCAGGACTCGCCGGTGATCGCCGGCCTGTACTTCCACGAGTTTGCGCTCGCCCCCGAGATCAAGCCCGCGCACTTCATTGACGTCGTCTCCGATCGCCCCGAGGATTCGAACCTCCAACCCGCCATCCTCAACAACATCAACAACCTCGTTCGCGAGGCCGACAAGGCCTACGCCTCCCACCACTACAACCACTACAACTTCCTCCTCACGCTTTCCGACGTCGCCGGCGGCGAGGGCCTGGAGCACGGCCAGAGTTCCGACAACGGCGTCGAGGAGCTAGGCTTCGCCAACGCCAAACACCTTCTCGGCAACGCCGAACTGCTTTCCCACGAGTTCACCCACAGCTGGAACGGCAAATACCGTCGACCCTACAACCTGTACCAAACCGACTTCCACAAGCCAGAGGTCGGCGAGCTCCTCTGGGTCTACGAGGGCATGACGCAGTACATGGGGGACGTGCTGGCCGCACGCGACGGCATGTGGTCCGAGCAGAACTACCGCGACTCCCTTGCCCTGACTGCCGCCAGCCTCGACTACGAACCCGGTCGCCTCTGGCGCTCCGCCGACGACACCGCCGTTGCCGCCAGCATCCTCCGCTCCAACGCGCCCGCCTGGAACAACTGGCGTCGGCGCCAGGACTACTACACCGAGGGCGAACTTCTCTGGCTCGACGCCGACACCCTCATCCGCCAACTCACCGGCGACAAGAAATCCCTCACCGACTTCCACCACATCTTTCTCGGTAAGGGTGGCAATACCGGGCCGGCCATCGTCACCTACAACCGCCAGGAGCTCATTGACGACCTCAACCAGGTTGCCAAGTACGACTGGGCGAAATTCTTCCGCGACAAAGTCGACGCCATCAACCCACACGCCGACCTCGACGGCATTACCCGGGGCGGCTACAAGCTCGTCTATCAGGATCACCCAAATGCAGCCGAGCAGGTGTACCTGGGCGGCGTAGGCCGTCGCGGTGGCGGCCCGGACCTTTGGTTCACGCTCGGCCTCCGTCTAGCTAAGGACGGCACTATCTCTGACGTGCGCTGGGGCGGCCCCGCCGACCGCGCCAAGCTCGCGCCTGGCCAACGCCTCATCGCCGTCAACGGCCACTCCTTCCCCACCGACAGCGAAGACCAGATCAAGCTCTTCCACGAGCTCCTGACCTCGGCTAAGGGCAGCTCAGAACCCCTCCACCTCATCGTCGGCACAGAGACCTACGTGAACCAGGTCAACCTCGACTACCACGACGGCGAACGCTACCCCGCCCTCGTCCGCAACGACAGCCAGAAGGACTACCTGGACGAGATCCTCAAGCCGCTCGCGCCGACGGTCAGCGCCAACCCCGTCCTCAACACCGATCGTTAAGTTGCCAACGCGCTACCGCCGCCGTTGCCGTTGCGTTTGCCAATGCCCTTTCTAGTTGTCATTCCCGAAGGGAATCTACGTTTCGTCTCGGGTACCCACCGATCGCTCAAGGAGCGCCATGAAACCCACTCTCACCACATTCACCCTGATCCTCGCTCTCGCCAGTAGCGCCCCAGCTCAGCAGATGTCCTCCACCCCCGCTCCAAACCAGACTTCCTACACCGGCACCCCCGGCAACATCGACCTCGCCAACTTCCACTTCACCACCGGCGAAGCCCTCCCCGCACTGCATCTCCACTACCTCACCCTTGGCACCCCACATCGTAACGCGGCAGGCCACACCGACAACGCCGTCCTCTTACTCCACGGCACCGGCGGCGACGCCCATACTCTCTTTAACCCAGTCTTCTCCACCGTCCTGTTCGGTCCCGGTCAGCCGCTGGATATGAACCGTTACTTCCTCATCTTTCCCGACGACATCGGCCAAGGCGAAAGCTCTAAGCCCTCCGATGGTCTCCACATGCGCTTCCCCAAGTACACCTACGACGACATGGTCCGCTCCCAGCGCGAGATGCTCGACCAAATGCACATCGACCACCTTCGCCTCATTCTGGGCACCTCCATGGGATGCATGCAGAGCTTTGTCTGGGGCGAGACCTACCCCGGTTTTGCCGACGCGCTTATGCCACTTGCCTGCCTGCCGACCGCCATCGCCGGACGTAACCGCATGATGCGCTACATGGCCATTGAAAACATTGAGCGCGACCCAGCCTGGCTGGGCGGCAACTACAAGACCGAGCCCGAGCTCGGCCTTCGCACCGCCAACGAAATGCTGCTGATCATGGGCTCTGCACCGCTGGTTCAGCAAAAGGCCGCCCCCACCCGCGAGGCCGCCGAGCACTTCGTCGACACGTATCTGACCCGTGCGGACGCCAACACCGACGCCGACAACATGATCTACTACCTGGACGCCAGCCGGAACTACAACCCGGAACTCAACCTCAGTAAGATCACCGTCCCGGTAATGTATGTCAACTCCGCCGACGATTTCATCAATCCGCCCGAGCTGGGCATCGCCGAGCGCCTCGTCAAGCAGATGCCCCACGCGCAGTTCGTCCTGCTCCCCATCACCGACCAGACACGCGGTCACGGCACCCACACCCAAGCCGCGATCTGGAAGGACTACCTAGTTCAGCTGCTGCTGCAGTCACAGCCACACCCTTAAGGCTCCCGGAACGCACGACCTGCCTCCCTAATCACACCATCACACCTAAGTTGTATAAACATGCGGAGATCTCAGCCGATAAGGAGGATGTAAAGAGAAAGAAAAGCGAAACACATAAGAGGAGAATCCAATGCCCAACCTGATCAATGCCACCGTGTCGAACCCAAAAATCCTTGTCGTGGACGACGACCCCGAGATGCGTTTGGCCCTGCAGGTTCGCTTGCGAGCGAATCACTATGATGTTTCCACCGCGGTTGATGGCGTCTCTGCCATCTCCGAAACGAGACGCGTGACGCCGGACCTGATGCTGCTGGATCTCGGGTTACCCGCGGGCGATGGCTTTTCCGTTCTGCAGCGCCTCAAATCCAATCCCGCCTTCGAATCTATCCCGGTCATTGTCATATCCGGCCGCGACCGCGTCCTCAACCGCGAACGTGCCGAGCGCGCAGGAGCGGTCCAATTTATGCAGAAGCCCGTCAAACATTCGGAGCTCTTACAGAGCATCAAGCAAGTCCTGGGCCAGCCCTCAAGGACCGAGCCCGTTGTCTACAACCTTCGTGCGTCGTAGCACGAAGGTCCTTTCATCACCAAAGTTCGTCGACAGCGCCCTATAAGTGGGATACCTAACCCGGTCGTCCCGTTCTAACGTCCCTGTATGCAGTTTCAGACACTCCAACCTGCGCCATCTCCTGGAGGGTCGCGACGCCTGCTATCTGTCCCAACCTGGCTGTTGTCCTCCGTCGGCGCGCTGATGGCGGTGCTGGTAACGTTTGCCACGAACGGGGGAGTGGACCACCACCTGATCGTCTGGCCGGCCGGCGGCGTTGCCATCGCTCTGTCCCTGCCCGACGCTCCGTTTCGGCGCGTACAGGGTATCTGTCTCTACCTCGCCGTGGGGGCAGGGGTCTTTGCGGGGAATCTTCTATCCGGCATGCCGTGGCTGCTTGCCGTGCTCATAGCGATGCTTACCACAATCGATCTCGGCGTGGCGAGTCTTCTACTCGCCACCCATGTTCGATCGTTTGACGACCTGAAAAGAACTGGGAACGTTGTTCGCCTTCTTCTTGCCTCCACCCTTGCTCCGCTTTGCACGGTGCTTCTGGGGCATATCAGGGTCGCGGCTTATCTTAAGACGCCTCCCTTGACCATGGCGATCATGTCCGCACTGGCAGATGCACTGGGTATCGCAATCTTCGTCCCGGTACTTCTGTTTCTGTACACGGGCCAGCACTTGCATGGACGGAGACCAGCAGCTAAGACACTCCCCTTGTTGCTTTCCTGTGCCTTGTTTGCCGGTGTGTGCGTCGGTACTTTCTGGCAAACTCGCGGCCCTTTCCTCTTCCTCATCTTTCCAGCCACCTTGATTTTGATCTTGGCAAGCGGGCTCGAGGGTGCGCTTGTTTCTTCCCTCGTGATCCTAAGCGTCGGCTCCTTTGCCACCGCCCATGGTCATGGTCCTATCTGCCTCTCGAAAACCTCCTCACCTAACCTTCGACTGGTGACCCTGCAAGTGTTTGCCTGGGTGAGCGTATTGGCTACGTTTCCTATCGCTGCGGTCGTCGACGAACGTCGCAAAGCCGAGCTGAGTGTCACCATCTCCCGGTCGCTGCAGCGGGCCATCCTGAAACACACCCGTGAAGCCATCGTTATTTCCAGCCTCGACGGCCGCGAACGTTACGCCTCGGCCGGCATTGAGCAGATTACGGGGTGGACGCCTTCGGAGTTCCTCAGCATGGATCGCATGCTCACCGTGCATCCAGACGACCGAGGCCGTGCACAGGATATGCTCGAAAGTCTGAGCCACGACGTTCGCAGCACCTCGCTCCGTTACAGGATCATGCACAAAGACGGCGGCTCGAGCTGGGTCGAGGGGTCCGTTTCGGTACACGGGGAAGACCAAGATGCTACCTATGTTGGAACTGTTCGTGACATAGCCGCTCTTATCGAAACAGAACAGGGTTGGATTGAGGATCGCCGGGCGCTCTCTGAAGAACAGCGTCGTCTGACGGAAGCTGAGAACGCCGCAACGACACAAATCCGGCTGCGGGATGAGTTCCTGTCTAACGTTTCACACGAGTTACGCTCCCCGCTCACATCGATCTACTCCTTCAGTTCCATTATTGCCGATGGGCTCGCCGGCGAGACAACGCCAGAGCAAAATCAATACTTGGACATCATCCTGAAGAACGTAGTTCAGTTGCAATCCATGATTGAGGACTTACTCACCGTCACTCGCTCCAATGAAGGCAAACTCAACATAGAGTTGCAGGCCGTTTCGTTGGTGGAAGCCGTGGAGAATGCCGTCGACACCGTGCGCTGTTTTGCCGGTTATAAGCAGATTACCCTTGCGGAAGATTACTTCGTTGACGAGTCCCCTGTTCTTTACGCGGACCCTATCCGCGTGTGCCAGATACTTATCATTCTGCTAGACAACGCCATAAAATTCACTCCCGATCACGGCAAAGTGAGCGTCGCTATCACCTTGAAGGACCCCAACACTGTGCTTATTACCGTCACCGACACCGGATGCGGGATACCCGAAGACAAGTGGACACTTATCTTTGACAAGCTGTACCAAGTTGGAGGCCCTGCCCGACACGATACGAGTACGTCCGGTCGCACTGGTCTGGGTCTAGGTTTGCACATCGCCAGAAGTCTCGTCGTCAGGCAATCCGGTCACATTTGGGTAACAAGCGTTCCAGGCCAGGGCAGCGTCTTTCACTTTACGCTGCCCATATACAAGCAGCAGGAGCACCGGCAGCTAGACTGCCCCGACAACGAACAAATGCAAACTGAAACCGATTTCGCAAGCGCCTCACCATAGCATGTAGGAAGGTAAGGTCTACTTAGGAGAAGCCTGATCATTTCCAGCCACTGTGGCGATCGTCTGCAGACCCTCGCAAGCGACCAAGCTTTCCATAGCCGCACCCACCAGCACCAGCAACGGCGCCGGCCCACAAGCTAACGTTTCTAACTCGTGCAGCCGCCCGGCCGCTACGCTCTGCCGAGGCGTAGCTGCGTGCGACACGGCCGCACACGGCACCCAGCCGCCAACGCCAGCGGTCACCAAATCTCGCATCAGCGGGCCAAGCTCGCGCCCCGGCATGTAGACCACCAGGGTCGCATCTGCGGGCAAAGGTCCCGCCCACACGGGCTGAGCATCGTCCTTGTCCGCCGCGTGATGGCCCGTCACAAAGATCAGCTTGGACGCCTTGACGCGATCGGTAAGGGGTAGCGCCAGCGACGCTCCCGCCGCAAAGGCCGCCGTCACCCCGGGCACCACGGTAAAGGGAACCCCCGCCGCCCGCAGCGCCGCGATCTCCTCGCCCGCCCGCCCGAACACGAGCGGATCGCCTGATTTCAGGCGCACGACCGAGTGTCCCGCCCGGGCGGCCTCGATCAGCAAGGCGTGAATGCCCGCCTGTGTAATCCGCGGCCGACCGCACCGCTTGCCCACGCTGGTAACCAGCGCCTCCGGTCCGGCCAGCGCAAAAATCTCAGCGGGCACCAGGTCGTCATGAAACACCACATCCGCCGTTTGTAGCAACTGCAACGCGCGCACAGTCAGCAAGTCGGGGTCGCCCGGCCCCGCACCCACCAGGTAGACGATTCCTTTCACCGCCGCGCTCACAGCACGGACTCCTCCGGAGCCTCTAGATCGCCCACGCCATCCTCCGCCTCGGGCGCCAGCACATAACCCTTGGGCGCAAACCCAAACTCCCGTGCATGCTGGCGCGCCCGCATCCGCGCTGGGCACCCATCGAAGCCGCAAACCTCCCGCTCGGCGAGTTCATGCAACAATTGCTTGCGCGGCTCCCCGATCGGCTCCACAGCGGTCACCTCCCGCCGCAGCCGCCCCAACTCCAGCAGCCACTCGCCAAGGTCCAACGGCAGCGCGGCGTTGATCTCCTTGCGCAGCCGTTGCGCCAGCGCCGGGCTCTCCCCGGCCGTAGAGATCGCTACCTGCAGCTCCCCGCGCCGCACAATCGATGGAAAGTAGAAATCGCAGAACGGCGGATCGTCGACCGCGTTGCACAGCACA
The DNA here is from genome assembly GCA_964245045.1 of uncultured Acidobacteriaceae bacterium. Lineage (GTDB taxonomy): Bacteria > Acidobacteriota > Terriglobia > Terriglobales > Acidobacteriaceae > Granulicella. The sequence goes on from CAXTLD010000014.1 coordinate 33,980, forward strand.
CCGCGCGTGTTCGCCTCCGCATACACGGCCCGGTTTACCGCCGCCGTTGCCGTCCCAGCCACCGCCAAAAACGCGCCTTGGAGGTCTCCCTCGCGATACTCGCGCGCAACCCATTCGATCTCGCCTGCCTCTGCCCAGGCTTGCACCCGAGCTAACGCCTCCGGCGCGATCACCCGCACCCGCGCCTCAGCCTGCAACAGCCCTTCGATCTTGCCCTCGGCGATGCCACCTGCGCCCACCACCACGCATGGCCGAGCGGTCAGTTTCAAGAACATCGGAAACAGGCTCAAGTGCATCCTCCTCTGGCTACGCGACAACCCTCAGCACCAAACATCTACATATCGATGTTTGGTGCCGCATGCCGTCCCGGGGCTGGATCGCGTTCTACCGGTGCCACCGGCCCCCCGGCAAGCAAACTGCGCAGGTCCTCATCGCTGGTCCGATTGAAGTACCTCCGCAAGTTTTCGCCCTCGAAGCGGTGCGCCAGGTATCCCTGAAGCAATCGCTCAATCGCCTGCGGCACGTCGTCCGCAGCCGCGCGATACCCAATCGGGCGCCCCGCTCGCGCATGCTCCCCCACGGCCCCGCCCACGCAAAAATGGTAGGCATCCACCAGACCGCCGTCCTTTTTGATCTTCTTGCCTTCGAGCCCGATATCCGCGATCCAGTGCTGCCCACAACTGTTGGTGCAGCCGGTCACATGGAGTTTGATCTGCTGATCAAACCCAGGCAGACGCTCCTCGATCTCCTCCACCAGCCACTTCGCAAAACCCTTCGTCTCCGAGATCGCTAGCTTGCAGAACTCCGTTCCCGTACACGCAATCGCTCCGCGGTAAAACACTGACGGTTCCACTTGCAACCCGATGGCCGCAAGTTCGCCGACCAGCGCTTGCACCAGCCCGTTCGGCACATTCACAATCACGATGTTTTGCATGATCGTCGTCCGGAGATGCCCGTCACCGTACTTATTGGCAAGATCGGCAAGAACGCTAAGCTTTTCTGCATCGAGGCGTCCGCGCAGCACCGTCGCACCTACGGTACTCAGACCCTCTTGCTTCTGCCGCCGCACTCCCACGTGATCGCGGTAGAGATCGTCGGCGATCGGCCCCTCGGTGCATGGGTCAAACTTGAAGCCCATCTTGTCCTCGACCGCCGCCAGCATCGACTCCGCCGTCCAGCCGTGCCGCATGAACAAATACTTGAGCCTCGCTCGCGTTCGGTTATCGCGCAGTTCCTGCTGCTCGCGGAAGATTTCGCACACCGCCGTCACGGTGGCTAGTGCCTTGTCCTGCGGCACAAAGGCATTCAGCCGGACGGCCATATGCGGCTCAGTCGAGAGTCCACCACCCACACGCACGCTGTACCCGATCTCCTCCACGCCGTCCTTCACCCGCTTCAGCGCCGTCAGCCCCACATCGTTGATCTCCGGGTACGAGCACCAGATCGGGCATCCTGTCGCGGAGATTTTGAACTTTCGCGGCAGATTTACGAACTCCGGGTTGGCCGTAAGCGCCTCGGCAATCTGCACGGCAAGCGGCGACGCGTCAAGCAACTCCTCATGATCGAGCCCGGCTAAAGGGCATCCCGTCACATTGCGCACCACATCGCCGCAGGCGCCCTTGGGACTGAACCCAATCTCCGTCAGCGCTTCTACAACCTCCGGCAGCGACTCGATCGTTAGCCAATGCAATTGGATATTCTGCCGTGTCGTGATATCGGCCAACCCCCGCCCGTGTTTGGCCGAGATCTCCGCGATGGACCGTAGCTGGTGCGAAGTCAGCAACCCGTTCGGGATGCCGATACGCAGCATGAAGTACTCGGTGGCCTTGCCCTCGCCACCCACGCCGCCGGTCGCACCTACGCCGTCCCCCTGCGTGTAGATGCCCCACCACTTGAAGTACGTTCCTGCCCACTCCGGCAGCACAGCCTCGCGGCCTTCGCGGGCGAACCGCCGCACTTCGTCCCACGCCTCCCAGGGATTCAACGCCGTTTTCAGCCGCTCGACCTTTTGCGCTTTGGTCTCTTTCGGCGCAGCGGGGGGGGGTGCGATGCCAGAGGCAACGGTGGTTTCTGTTCCGTTTGAGGTCTCGTTCAAGCGCAAACTCCAGGGTTCAAGTATTCCAAAAGGCAACGCCCACGATTGGATGTCGTGGGCGCCGCGGCGAAGCATCTGCCTCCTCTACGATCGAGGAACAAGCCGCGCGCCAGGGCGCCGGGTACAACAAGCGAGCATGAGCGGGTGTCTCACGTATCCAAGCCTAGCCGGATTGACGCGCCGAAGCAAACGTGTGCACTTCGGCCAGTTCCCTCACGTCCCAGACAGATCCACGCCGCGCGCCTCTCTCCCCGCCCACGCCACCATCGCGACAAACAAGCCCACGCCCACCACCGTCCATGCCATCACGGGCGCCAAACTCCCGCCGGCCCACTGTTGAGCGAACTTTGCTTGCAACACCCCGTTCCTAGAAGAGATCAAGTTCCCCAACTGGTACGCCAGCCCCGGCATCAGCGCTCGCAGGGGCGCCGGGGACAACTCGTTTAGGTGCGCCGGCACGATACCCCACGCACCCTGCACCATGAACTGCATCAGAAATCCCCCGATGCCCAGCGTCAGAAGCGAGTGGCTCCAAATCCATAGCGGCACTACCGGGATCGCCAGCAATGCCGACGTCGCCAGGGCTCTTCGACGTCCCCAGCGCTCCGATAGCGCACCCCAGGCAGGCCCCCCGCACAACGCCCCGATCGTTGCGATGATAGCAACCGCTGAGGTTTGCCGGGAGGAGAGATGGTGCACCGTCTTCAAAAAGGTCGGGTACAAATCCTGGGTGCCGTGACTAAGCGAGTTCAGCCCGGTCATTAGCAAAACAAGCGCCGCGAAGATGGGCAGGTGTCGCCCAAGTTCGGCAACGGTGGATCGCGCGCCGGCTTGCTTTGTCCCCATCTCTTGCGCGCGCGCCTCCCAAGCCGGGGACTCGCGCACCCGCGTGCGGACATAGATCACCAGCAACGACGGCATCGCACCCAGAACGAACAGCAGCCGCCACGGCGCTATCGCCTGCCCGTGTCCTTGGTACAGCGTCGCAAGCAGCCCGTAGGCCGCCGCAGCCAGCAAATTTCCAGCCGCATAGCCTTCCTGTAATAGCCCGGCAAAGAATCCACGACTCTTGGCGGGCAAAGACTCCAGGGCCAATGCCGCGCCCACGCCCCACTCCCCACCCATGGCGATGCCGAACAACGCTCGGCTTAGAAGGAATAGCCGAAAGCTCGGCGCAAACGCCGACGCGAGCTCCAGCACAGAAAAGCACAGGATGTTGGCCATCAACACAGGCCGCCGCCCATATCGTTCCGCCAACCAACCGAAAAGCAGTGCTCCCACCGGCCGCATGCATAGGGTCCAGAAGATCGCCGTAGCAACTGTCGGCAGAGACACGCGAAACGTCGCCGCGACCGCGTCGAGGTAGTAGGTCAGCAGAAAGAAATCGAACGCATCCAACGCCCAACCGAGAAAGCAGGCTAGGAATGTTCGCCGCTGCGCTGGCTCAAGTTCACCGAACGGCGTTAGAAATGCCATACAACGCAGCTTACGGCCTTGCCCGCTGCTCCGTCCCCATCTACTGGAGAAGATGGCCTAGAAAATCAGAGCTTGGCTCGCAACGGTACTCCTGGATCGGCGAAAGCCATTTCGGCCCCGTTGGTCTGGTCTTTCAGAATTTGGTGGTGCAGACAGTAGAGCGCCAACTCCAGCCTGTCGGACACACCCAGCTTGTCATACACCTTGCGTAGGTAATTCTTGATGACCTGTTCCGTGGTTCCGATCTGGTAGGCGATCTCCTTGTTGCGCATCCCCCGCGTGATGCAGCCGATGATCGCAAGCTCCTTTTCGGACAGTTTCGGCTGTGTGCGCGGGTTGGTCAGCATCTGCGCCTGTGTCCGGTACGCCTCAATAACCCAACTAATGGACTGGTTGTCGATCCACGTCTCGCCGACCGCAATCTTGCGAACACACTTGATCAGCAGATCGGGCGAAATCGACCGCGGAACGACGCCCCGCACACCGCGGCGGTAGAGCTCTACCGTGTTGCTCTCATCCGCTTCGGTCACCTGGACAATCAGCTTGGCCTCGGGCGCCCGGCGAACAAACTCCGGAATCGCATCGATCGTTCCCGTAATGAGCGCGCCTTCCAAGAGCACCACGTCAGTAGGAAAGCGCGCCAGCGCCGCGAAGAGGTTGTCCAGTGTTTCAGCCTGCGCAACTACACGGATGTCGTCCTCCAGCGCAAAGATCTTGCGCATGCCCACCCGATAAATCGCTTGCGAATCGGCTAGCAAGACCCGGATCTGATTCGTGCCGCTATCGCCATTCGTCAGCTCGCCGTGCCCTACCTTCGTCCCGTTTGAACTCATACCTGCCCAGCCTTCAACACGTATTCGTCGATTACCGCGGCAGCAAGTCTTTTTCCGTCGCTCGCTGCGTGGCGAACGATCCTTCCGGTACAGTGCAGGATGACGTCATCGGCTCCGCCCATCACCTTGGCCGGCATACTCAGTCGAAATTCTACGGCGCTCCCTAAAGGGGGAACGTCAGTGGCAGCAAACAGAACACCGTTCGCCGAAACATCTTCCGTTACGGCGTGGTACTCGCGCTGGTCGGCAAACAGCACCAGCTCCAAACGCAACGGAAATCGAACTGCGGTGCGAACGGGCTCGGACGTGGTAATTTCCTCGGTGTGCATATCGTATATTGCTCTACGGACCTGCTTCTATCTCCTGCTGGCCCGATTTTACCGGAAAACAATAAGCTGCCTATACCCAAAGGGTGTCACGAGGGCCACTCTTAGGTCTACGGTGTCCCAGAACGGAACAATGCAGCCGTTCCGCCGACCCAGGTGCGATCGCGGTTATGATCCACGCCCATCATCAACCCGCGCCCCATGCGAACCAGACTGGTCATCGGCGTCATGACACCCCCGTCCGGCCACACATAGAGAATGCGCACCTCGGCCTGCGTCATCCCTTCCGGTGTTTGGATGACCGGCTCGAATCGCACCCGCTCCTGCAGGAGATAGTCATGTCGGTCCGTCACAGCGATGGCGTTCAAGTCCACATCGCTGGGCCCAAACTGGATCCCTTTGCCGGCGAACGAGTACAACGGCTTCAACACCCAATCTTCCCGGCTTGTAGGCAACCGGTCTCGCCCTTCTCCCCGGAACCACGCGTCAAGGAACACAGCCGCCGGAACCGTGCGATGCCGAAGGTACGGAAGAGAAAGCTTGCTGATCTGGAAGTACCAGTTCGGGTGCCCGGCCCACTCCACCTCGAGATCGTCGCGGTAATCAAACGGCAGTTGGATGTCTCGTCGCACAATCTCGTCCACGATCGCCCGGTTGTAGATGCGTCGAATTGGGGTGAGCTGTCCCTGGCGGCGCGGGTCGCGGTAGAGCAACCTGCGTCCCTCCTTCACGACGATGGCGATATCGACCGTCGCAATACCGAGTCGCTGTTCATGCAGCCGGAAATCCGGCAACGTCTTTTGATGTTCCGGGTCGACCTCGAGCAGCACCACGTTGACCGGGTCGTGCCTGCCGACGATCACAGCGCACAACAGGTCCCAGTACGCCTCGTCCGTGAGCCCGCCGAACAGGTAGCATAGCGCCGGATCGAGAGCAAACACTTCTTTGTAGGCCCGCCCAAACGAAGGCTGAAAACCAAAGATCGAAGGAAACCCCTGCAGTTCCACCAACTTCGGCTCGAGTTCCCCAACTGCATTGCGCACCAGCCCGAAGTCCACCGTCATAAAGTGGGGGTGCGGTCCGCGTCCCGGCACGTTGTATGCGGCGGGTATCGCCGCCTCGGAGATCCTGAGGTACCCCGAGTCGCCGACGAGCTGCTCGGTTAGCTCCACACCCGCTCGAACCATGGCGTCCAGCAGCGCCTCATCGAAGAAGCAGGGCGTCTCCGCCATCCGGAACTCGATCTCGGTCCCCGACTCACGGCTCAGTCGCGCGACCAGCTCTGCGTATTTCACTTCGGTGAAGCGCGCGTTGAAGTCACTACGAAACGGCTCAATCACCTCTGGCGCCTTTCAACCCTCAATCAGAAATCGGCCTTGGTCCATAATCTGCAGCTCGCCGTCCGAGCCGCCGAGCCAGATGTTGAACCCCAGCCCGACCACATCAATGTGCGTAGTCGACTTCCAGGGCGCGCCCGTGTGCGCTCCGTAAGGATCGCCGAAAGCAATGTGGATGCCGGGAAACTTTTCATCCTGCAGAATGTTGCCGATCACCTCGCGCACCCCGATGTTGGTCCCAATAGCAAACTCCCCCACGCGATCCGAATTCGCATCCGTGTGGGTGTACTCCCAAAAGTCCTTCTCCAGTTGCTTGTTCGCGCACTCGACGGTGGTGATGCGATTGCGGCTGATATGAATCGTCACGGGCGTTTCGCGGAGGATACCGTAGCGCGCACAAAGAAAATCACCCACTACGCCGTCCACCACAAACACCCCATTCACCTCACCCGGTGCCGTGAAGACCTCGCCTCCAGGCAAATTGCCCCACTTCTCCGGGCTGATAATGCCGGAGGTCTTGAACCAACGGTAAGTCGGATCCAGCTCAGCGAAGAGGTTGGTCCCGGCCGCTGTCGTCGCCCGAACATACTTAGCCTGCCGCACCCGGTCCAGCACCGCCTGACTCAATCGGTCGACGGCGTTGAAGTCTGCCCGCATGCCACCCAGCATGATCTCCGGCGTAATGTTGACCATGTGCGCGTGTCGCATCCGTCGCCGGTTCACCACGTCGGTCATCTGCATGCGGCTGCGCAATTCGTTGGCCTGCACCTGCACTGCGAAGATGCTCACCTGAGCCTCTTCCATATCGGCCAATACCTCGGGGGGCATCTCCTTGAGCGGACGCTCGGCAAGCTCCTCCAGAACGAAGCTGTGCCACGCACACCCGATCCGGTCCAGTTCGGCTGCGATCGATGCCGCGATGGGGGCCGTCGTCTCATCGGTGATCAGCGTCACGCGCTCTTCCGGGGCGATGCGCAGGCACGTGGTCGCGGCATTGTGTGCGCCCTCGCGGAACGCCGCGGGGAACCACACCTTGTGGAGGTCTGTTCCTGCCGATTGTGGAGCGGAGGTCATAGGCTGCGTCTCTGTGGTCGTCAAAATCCTGTTGTCACCTTCGTTGCCGATCGTTCTCTGTTCGATGCCAAAAGCCACCTACAAGCCGGCCCGCGTCTCCGCCGCCATGTAATCCACCACTTTCTTCAGGTCGCCCGTCTCGCGCCACACCTTTAACTGCCGGTCCGCGCCCGATCCTTCCCGGATCATGGTACGGATGTACTCGATGGCCGGCCTGCTCTCTAACTTATCGACCACATCATCGATGAACTTTAGGTACTCCTCAATCAAATCGCACTCGGGCACCTCTTCCTGCTTGCCAAAGTCGATCAGCTTGCCCGCAAGGCCGTACCGCACCGCCCGGAACTTGTTTTCCATCAGCAGCGCTCGCGAGTACTGCCGGTAGTCCTGGTTGCACGCATGCAACTCGTACAGCTTGGCCGCTGTCGCTTGAATGAGCGCGGCAATCGCGACGGTCTCCTCGGCGCGCATCGGGATGTCACACACCCGCACCTCCACCGTGTTGAAGAAAGGATGTGGCCGCACGTCCCACCAGATCTTCTTGGCATTATCGATCGAGTTGGTCTTAATCAGCAGTTGAACGTAGTCCTCAAACTCCGAGTAACTCGCAAACGCATCCGGCAGGTTGGTCCGCGGGAAGTGCTCGAAGACCTTCGCCCGGTAGCTCTTATACCCCGTCTCCATGCCCATCCAAAATGGCGAATTCGTGCTAAGCGCCAGAATGTGCGGTAAGAAGTAGCGCAACGAGTTCATCACCCGAATCGCCGCTTCCCGATCTTCAATGCCCACATGCACATGCAAGCCGAAGATCAAGTTGGAGCGCGCCACCAGTTGCAAGTCCTCAACCACCTGGTCGTAGCGCGGATCGGGGTAGATCTCCTGCGTGCGCCAGTCGGCAAAGGGGTGGGTGGCGCCGGCCACAAGCACCAGGCCGTTCTCCTCCGCCAGGCGAATCAGGTTGCGTCGCAGATCGTACAGGTCCTCGCGCGCATCCTCGATGTTCCGGCACACGCGCGTCCCGACCTCGATCACCGACTGGTGCAACTCCGCCTTGACCCGCTCTTCAAGCCGTAGTTTGCCTTGCGCGAGCATGTCGGTAGAGATGTGCGACCGAAGATCGCGCGTCTCGGGGTCGATCGTCTGGTATTCCTCTTCTATGCCCAGCGTAAAGGTGGGTCGCATCGATCAGGGCCCTTTCGATCTTCGTGCCGCGTGAAAGCTGTTTATACAGCCTTAACACATCAGCGCGAAACGCCCTACATCCTTCCCCCTCACCGGCCCTGAATCATTCGTCCGATGGTGGCCAAAACCGTCGCCCCAAGCACCACAGCGGCCGCTGTCTCGTGCCCATGAACAACCAGGTACACGAACACTCCGAGGCAACAAAGAAAGCTACAAGTGCCGCAATGCATCCCAGTGATGGTGTGAACATTGGAACGTCTGCTCTCCCCGTCGGCCAACACGATCAGTGCCTTGACCTTTTCGTCCGTCAGCTGCTGCAGTTCGCTATTCGTAGGGAGTAGGTACTTCTCAGGAGGCGCCATGCAGTGTCTGGACGGCCGTGGGCGAATGCGACTTCCGGTACTCGCTCTCCTTCTCCAGGAGGGCCATCATCTTACGAAGCGCGGGTTCCGGCACGCGATGGAGATCGCCTGACAACGCCACTTCAGCGCCGTTGCCAGCCCCCATCTTAAACACCCAAGGCGACCAGCCCGCCTGCTCCAAAGGAGGCTCTAACAGTCGGGTAGGCTCCCTTGGACGCGGGAGCCGCTGTAGGAATCCCGCCATCGAAAAACCATCCAGAAATGACACGCCGAAGATTGCTCCCTTTCGCATCGTCACCTCCAATCTCGATTGTAGGCCATCGTCCGACAGAACGAATTACGTCTTTCGGGTCACTGCCTTGTCGCCGAAGCCCGCACCGCCTTCTTCGCCGCAGCCTTCTTCATCAGGGCCTTGCGCGTCGAATCCTCCACACCCTCATCCGCAGAACCCGCAGCCGCCGCACTTAGATCCGCCGCCCCACCCGACAGAAACCGTGACCAGTGCAGCCCGGCCCCTTGTGGCACGGGCGTCTGCGCCTTCGTCACGCACAGGTCGGCCACCTTCTGCACAATCCACGTAAAGTTCGCTGCGCCCACCGAGTTGTAGTCGGCGTCCGGCGCCGGATTCATGAAGTCGATCGCATACGGCACGCCGCCTTCCACCGCAAACTCCACCGTGTTTAGGTCGTACCCCAGTGCGCGGCACAGCGTCAGCGCGTCCCGCTCCACACGCTCCAACAGCCCCGGCGCATACTCCGGCGGGTCCTGCACATAGCGCCGATGGTGCGGCTCGCGCGGGTCATACGGCATGATGTGCACCCATTCCTGCCCCACCACATAACACCGGAAGTACTCGTTGAACTTCACCGCCGCCTGCAACGTCATGGCAAGGTCCCGCGACTGGTCGTAGGCATGGAAGAACTCGCCCGGGTTGCGGACGTGGAAGACGTCCCGCCACCCACCGCCGTCGTGTGGCTTCAAGAAGGCCGGAAAGCCCACATACTCAAACATCGCCTCCCAGTCCAACGGGAACTCCAGGTTGCGCAGCGACTGCGAAGTGATGTTGGGCGGAAACAGCTTGTGCGGCAGAATCATCGTCCGCGGCACGGCCACGCCCAGCTTCGACGCCAGCGCATAGTTGAAGAATTTGTCGTCCGCCGACCACCAAAACGGATTGTTGATCACCTGTGTGCCGGTCAGCACAGCGTTCTTCAGGTACGCCCGGTAGAACGGCACCTCATGCGAGATCCGGTCCACAATCACCGCATACGGGCATGGCTCGGCCATCTTCACCCCGCCCGTCTGCACAAACTCCGCGCGCACCCCGTCGATCTCGCGCCGGTTGATCTCCTCAACCAGCGCCCCCGGAAACGTGTTCTCCTGCCCAAACAGTACGCCAATCAACTTTGCCGCCATCGTTACCTCCCGGACAAACCCGCCAACGCGCAGCGCTGACCGCATGGTAGCCAATGCGCAGCGCTGGCCTCAGCTATAAGTACACCTGCACCATACGCTGCCACCACGGCCAGTCGTGCCGCGCGCCGTCCCCCCACACATCCAGCTTCACCGGTACGCCCTTGGCCCGCATGGTTGCGGCCATGCGTTCATTGTCGTTCCAGCATTGGTCGTGTACGCCCGTGGCCAGCACATACGTACGCTGGCGCATCTGGCCCAGAAACCACTCATCGCTCAACCCAGGCAGGTAGTCCAGCGGCAGATTGTAAAACGTGTTCGCGTCATAGTACCCCGGCAGAAAGCCCAGAGCCTTCATATCGAACGCTCCACTCATCGACAGGAAGCCCGTAAACACATCCGGGTGCTTCAGCGCGCTGTTTACGGCATGGTACCCGCCAAAACTGCATCCCAAGGCCACCAGGTGCGGCGATGTGTTTTTCCAGCGCACAAACGGCACGACCTCCCGCACGATGTAGTGGTCATATTGCACCTGTCGCGCAATCCGCCAATCCGGCCCAACCCCCCGGTTGTACCAGCTCTCCGCATCCACAGAGTCCACACAGAACAGCTGCAACTGCCCCCCGTCGATCTTGTCCGCCAGGGCGGCCACCATGCCATTGTCCTCGAACTCGTAGAAGCGCGCCTGCGAGGTGGGGAACACGATGCCCGGCAGCCCCGCATGCCCAAACACCAGCATCTCCATGTCCCGGTCCAACTCGCGCGAGTGCCAACGGTGGTACTCCCGATTCATGCATCCATCCTTTGGTAGCCGGCGCAGGGACGCAAACCAAGGACCTCACCCCAACTTTGTCGACAGACCACGACCAATCCGCCTCCGTCGCCGATCAGCCCGCCTTCCGCGCTCGGCATTTGCCCTTCGACGGCCCTCAGCCCGAAATGGATGCTGCCGGCCTTTGGTCCTTCCACGACCCTTACGACCTTGATCGCAACCCACGCCTCCGCCGGCTGACTGGCTTCCATTCCGCTTTTCTGCCCAGTGACCGCGATATCTCTATCTGGCTGCCACCCACCTACGGCACCGAGGCCACCCATCGCTTCCCCGTACTCTACCTCCACGACGGCCAAAACCTCTTTGACCCACGCACCTCTTACGTGCCGGGCCGTACCTGGGGGGCGCACACCACCGCCGACCGCCTCACCCGCGAGCAGCTCATCGAACCCGTCATTCTTGTGGCCATCAACAACACAGGCCATCATCGTATGGATGAGTACACTCCCAGCCGCGACTGGCGCCACGGCGGAGGGAAAGGTCCGCTTTACGCCCGCCTGCTCGTCGACGAGCTCAAACCGCTCATCGACAGCGTACTTCGCACCCGGCCCGGCCGCGAGGACACCGGCCTCGCCGGCAGCTCGCTTGGTGGCCTCATCTCACTTGCCATTGGCCTCGACTACCCTCGCATTTTCGGCAAACTCGGCGTGCTCTCACCCTCCGTCTGGTGGGATCGTCGCGAGATCCTCACACGCATCGGCCCGCCCAACGAGCAAGGCCCCCGCCCGCTGATCCCGCCGCCCTTCCGTCGCCTCTTCGGCCCCCTCGCAGCCCGCACGCCTGCCCCTACCTCCCAAAATGTGCCCCGCCCACGCATTTGGCTCGACATGGGTATGAACGAAGGTCTGCGTCACTTGCGCGACTGCGACCTTCTTCACCAGCGTCTCGTTGACCGGGGCTGGCAAGACGACGTCGACCTCCAGTACCTCCGCGTGCCCGGCGGCATCCACGACGAGGACGCCTGGGCGCACCGCTTCGACCGCGTATTGCAATGGTTGTTTCCCGCCCCGAGCGTGCACAGTCGCTGAGAGCGCACTTGGCCGCAGCAAGAGCCCCACCTACGCCAAAGCCGCATTCATATTGCTGATCGCCTCGTCGATCTCCTGCGTGTTCTTAAATCCCACAGTCGCGCAATCGATCTTCGCGGTTTGAAACGCATATCGCATCGCCGCCGCGCGATCCTCATGCCGCGTGAAGGTCCCATCGCCCACCAGCTTCATGCTAATCACGCCCATGCCGTCGCGCTTCACCTGGTGAACGTGCTCCAACACCTCACCCACGTGGTTCGGGTAGCTCGCGTCGGCATACGTCGGCCCGTCCATCCGCGTCCCGTTATGGTTCATGCGAATCATCGCCACTTCCAACCACTTGTTTCCCGGCATCTGCCGCAGGGCCGGCAACCCGTGCACCGATGCGCCCCGGCTCCGAACGATCTTCTTCTGCTGCGCTTCCAGCACGCCATCCTGCCAGCGCGCGGTCTCGGCCGGCCACCCGGAGGTGTGCTGCCAATGCAGCAGCATAATGTCGAAATAGTCAGCCTTGTGCGTCCGCCGCATCTCGTCGAAGCGCTGCGCCGGATCCACACCCTCGTCCGTCGTCACCTTGGTCATCAACTTGTAACTGTCCCGCGGAAACGGCTTCAGCGCCTCACCCAGCATGCCGGGCGTCATGTACGACTCAGCCGTCTCAAAGAAACGAATGCCGTGGTCGTACGCATAGTGCACCAGCCGGCTGAACTCCTGCTGCCCCAGCGCGGCCTGTACCTGGCCGTTCGCGCTGCCCGTGCCAAAGGCCAGCCGCGTCACCTGGACGCCCGACTTGCCCAGCGTCACCGTATCGGTTGCCGTACGAGCTGCTGCCGCCTGCGACGGCAATGTGCCAACGCTCGCCAGGGTACCGGCAGCAAGGGAAGTTTTCAAGAATGCACGACGAGATACTGCGCTCATACAACACCTCCGAATAGGTGAGCTCGGCCACTCGGGCCCGTTCCGTGCCGACATAGTATCACTCCTTCGCTAAAGCCATCCGTCGCCCATCCGCCATACCGTCCCCTTCGATCGATCGCTGCACGAAGCCGCCTCGTGCTGCACCGCGAGTACCTCCGCTGACCTCCGACCTCAATCGTCAACACCTTCGCCGTCATGCTGCCTGCGTCTGCTCCACGTAACTCTGGAGCTCCTCTCCCCTTTCCGTTGCGCCTTCCAAACCGGACGGAACTGCCCGTCTCACGTGATCGCAGACTGAGCGAAACGCCCGTACGACATAGCTCACCTGCGCAATGTTCATACTCGTCGTAAGTGGAAGGGAAACAACGCGCGACGCAACCTCATCGGTTACCGGCAAAGCATCAAAACGCGCGCGTCTCTGAAAGAAGGGCTGTTCCGCAAGATGCGGACTGAAATAGCAACCCGCGCCAACACCCAATTCCAGCAGCGAGCGCAACACAGCCGCTCGCGTTGGTGTTAGATCTCTCGGCAAGAGCACCGGAAAGAACGCACGCGTCTGCCTCTGCCCGTGCTGCTCCTGTAGCATAAACTCCTCGCCAAAATTCGCAGCGTACGCCTGCGCGAGCAACTCCCGCGTCTCCACCTGGGCAGCAAAGTTCCGCAGCTGTAACCGTCCGGTAAGCGCGGACACCTCACTCAACTTTGCGTTCAGCCCCAGGCACGTCGCGCTGCGCTCGTGCGAGAACCCGAAAGAACCCATCGATCGCAACCGGGCGGCCCGTTGCTTATCCCGGCAATACAGAATCCCGCCCTCTCCAACAGAGAATACCTTTGTGGCGTGCATGGAAAAAACGACAGGCCACGGGAAGTCCGCCCCAAACGCTTTCCCGCTGGCGTCCAGCGAGCCGAGTGACGCGGCTGCGTCTACGACGATCGGAACGCGAAATCTTACCGACAAGCGCTGGTATCTAGCCAGGTCAAGGTTGTTGCCAAAGGTGGCATACGGGATCACCACCGCGATCTCGCCGGCGTACCTTTCCAGGAGTGCCTCTTCCATAGCGGCGTTAGGCATCCAGGTGTTCGGATCGATATCGCACAGCAGAGGGGTCAGACCGCACCACATCGCCGCCTGTGCTGTGGCCGCGAACGTGAACGACGGCAGCAAAGCATACCGCCGCGTCCCGTCAGGAGTTTCTGCCAACACTTCGCGGATTGCCAGCATGAGGCCGATCGTCGCGTTGCAAACCGTGACGCACTCGCCTGCGCCAAAAATTGCTTCGATCATTTCTTGCTCAAATGCTGTGTTCACCGGTCCGTAGTTTGAGTAAATTCCCGACGCCTCGATTGCAGATAACTCTTGCCCATACAGACTGAGCTTCGGTGGTTCCGGCGCGATCAAGGGAAGGTAAGGGAGCGGATGGGCTGCGGTCCCGTTCGCCCCAGTCACCTTTCCGCGGTGCTCACGATGTACTTCGGTACCGAGCCTCATGCGGCACCCGCCAGTTCGCTTGTTTGCACAGAAGCGAGCCGGACCGAAGCTGCAGTCCAGGGATCGGAGCGCAGTGGAACGGCAGCGCTGCGTTCTTCGTGCACGCAACCGACGATCTGATCCACGATGCGTAGACCCAGCGTATGCTGCCACAGCCACAAGCTGTTTACCTGCCCCGCGTACCCAAGTTCGCCTCCAAGCTGCCGATCGGCGCCGGGACCCACCGCCAGCCCAAGCGCGAAGAGGCCCGGCAAAGCCTGCGTGTCGGCACATACAACCCTGCAATCATTCCCTACCGACGCCCAACGGTCGGCCGTGGGCGAGAGCAAGGGAACCGGCGCCATGGCCGCATCGAAGACCGGAAGCAGCCTCGGCCTGTAGCCGAGCGCCGCCACAATCAGATCCGAAGACCGCATCTGTGCTTGCACTGCCTCGTTCCGCTCCGGACTGAGTTGCAGAAGTCGAAGGCGCGGTTCTGCAGAGCGCCCTCCGACCCTAAGCGCGCTCATCATCAGTTCACGGGATTGAAGACGAAACCCTGACAGCCTGTAAACCCGTCCGGTCACGGCGCACACATCATCAGAAGAGAAATCGTGGTACCCGTCCGCGATCGCTTCGCTCGCCGTGTCGTAGAAGATCCGAATTGGACGACGGTGCAGCATGGTGACGCCTCCCTCGCCAAAGGAGACCGTCGGCAGACGGGTCAGCAACGCATGCGCGACGGCAGCCGCGCTGGTCGATCCCCCGACGATGGACACGGTGGGATTATGTTTCTCGCGCAGACGCTCGCTGACCGCGGCCAGACCGGCGCTCGTCAGTACCTCGCCGGACTGCATCAGCTTGCCCTTGAATGTGGGCAGAAGCGGCACGCCTGCCACCCTCTCGGACGTCAAGCGCGAGATCGGCTGACATGCGCCGGTAGCCAGTATCACGTTGGCGGACTCCACTGTGTGCAAGCCCCCTTGCGCGTCCGCGAAACAGGTGCGCCACCGGCCGGATCTGGTTTGCTGCGTCCAGCGCACCGTCGCTCCCTTGAGCAGCACACCGCGCTCGGAAGCGATCACGGCTTTGCAGATCGCACTGCCTGCCAGATGCAGAAACTTCGCCACGAGCGCCAAAGGCACAGATCCTTTACCGTGGGCTGCGACGGCGAGCGTTAGCGGATGCGAACGCAAAGCGCTGAGTTGAGGTTCACGTGAGCGCACGACTACGTCCAGCAATGCCTTCGCCGAACTGTCCGAAGTGATCGCATACCGTCCCAGATCGCCCGCACCCACGATTTGGCTGCGCTCAAGAATGGTGACGCCAACTTTCAGCAGTTCCGGCAACCTCCCCCCACTTGCGGCCGCAAACAGGGGGGCCAACCCGGCCGGCCCAGCGCCCACGATCACCAATCCTTGTTGTCTTGCTACCACGGTATCGAGCTCCGGTTCCGTGAGGAACATCCTTGCTGACCGCCGAACGCACATGCGTCCAAGCCGGGGCGAGATGCACGCCAACGTTGCAGATTCCGTTGACTTAACCAAATTCTATGGCCGCTAGATGGCGCAAAACATAGTCATTAGTAACCTCGGTCGGGTACGGCAGCTGTAGTCGAATCCCTAGATGGGTCACCAATCACCGACTCTGTCTCGTTCCGCAACGTAGTCGAATCCCAACCTGGGTGGCACTGCCGCAAATGGGCCATCGCCGCATTTTGGCCACGATGTAACACCCAAACCTAAACATGTGCACCGCGGTCGCTTACACTAGGACACGACATGGCTCGTTCGTCCTTGCTGCTCCTTACCCTCGCCTTCACCGGCCCACTCGCCCTTGGCCAGACCTCCACACCGCACCGTTCCACCTCCGGCGCGGCCGCGCACCACACCGGACCTACGTCCTCTCACACCGCGCACAAGCCAGCCGGTCCACCCTGCGCCACCCTCCCGGCGATCTCGCCGACGATCCCGGCCCTGCCTGCCGGCATCGGGTGCCCCAAGGTGCTGTTCACTGTCGCCGACCGCCTCGAGTACCTGAATCCCATCGCCGAGCGTTTCCGGTCCAGCCTTTTCGCCGAGCTGCCCGTCGTCATCTCTCTCGCGTACGCTGACATCGTCACCGGCAACGGCGACCTCGCGAAACCGCAGCAGTACTACATGGTCAAGTACACCGGCTACCTCACCGACGGCACCAAGTTCGACGCCTCCGATAAACACGATGAAACGAAAAGCGGGTTTACCTTCCCCTATGGCGCACACCGCGTCATCGCCGGCTGGGACCTCGGCTTCGAGGGCATGCATGTCGGTGGCAAGCGGCGCCTTTATATTCCCTACCAGTTTGCCTACGGCGCCGCCGGCCAACCTCCCAAGATCCCGGCTAAGTCCATGTTGATCTTTGACATGGAGCTGCTGAGCCAAAGCGAGCAGCCGCCCACGCCACCAAAACCGGCGGCACCGCCCGCGGCTCCATCTACGCCTAACTCCTCAGCGCCCACCCCATCTACGCCATCCTCTACCGCGCCGGGCAGTACCCCCCAAACCAGCCCCGATGTGAAGCCCGTTCCGCCCACGGCCGGGCAGCCCTCCACGTCGCCCAGTTCGCAACCTGCGGACGTAAAGCCGAGACTGCCTCAACAGTAGAAGCAACTAACAACAGGTGCCCACCTCTGCGACAACCGCACTGGGCCGGGGTGGGCCTCCGTTTCCGTTGCACCGGACAAATCCTGCACCATCCACCCCACAAAGCGAATCGAACGAAGCAGCGCATGTTAACCCGCCTCAGTCCGCTGTTTCCCTACCTGCGCCGCTATTGGCGTCAGTTCGCGGTTGGCGGCCTCGCCCTTGTCGTATACAACTGCGCTAAAGCCACGATTCCTCTCCTGGTCGGCACCGCAGTGGACGACATGCGCCGCAACATTCACGCCGCCGCCGTTTGGCAGCACGCCCTGGAACTGCTCGGCGTCGCGGTCATTTCCGCCATCTGCCTTTATCTCACTCGCCAGATCATCATCGGCGCCTCACGCGAGATCGAGTTCGACCTCCGCAACGACCTCTTCGCCCACCTCGAACGCCAGCCGCCCGCGTTCTTTCACCGCAACCGCACCGGCGACATTATGGCGCGCAGCACCAACGACCTTTCTGCCGTCCGTCAGCTGCTCGGCCCAGCCATCATGTACTCGGCCAACACCGTGGTCTTCACCGCCGCCGCGCTGCCATTCATGATTCGCATGAGTCCACACCTCACGCTGATCGCGTTCCTGCCGCTGCCATTTGCCTCGGTTCTTGTGCAGTACTTCGGTGCGCGCATCCACACCCGCTTCGAGCGCATTCAGGCCATGTTCTCCGACATCTCCGCGCAGGCCGAGGAGAACTTCTCCGGTGCCCGCCTGATCCGCGCCTTCGCCCAGGAGGAAGCCCAGATCGCCGCGTTCGAGGACTCCAACCGCGAGTACATCCGCCGCAGTCTCCTCCTCGCTCGCCTCATGGCCATGCTCTGGCCCACGCTGGAGCTCGTGCTCGGCATTTCGCTCATGCTCACGCTGCTGGTCGGCGGTCGCGAAGTCGTCCAGCATCGCCTCACCGTCGGCCAGTTCACCAGCTATAACGTCTACATGGTCCAGCTCACCTGGCCCATGATCGCCATTGGCTGGGTCGTCAACCTCGTCCAGCGCGGCGCCGCGTCTGTCGTCCGCATCGACGCCCTGCTCAAAGAACCGCCGGCCATCGACGATAGCCAGGCAAGACCCAACCTCGTTTCAACACTCACCCAAGAGTCGTCATCTCGACCGGAGGCCGCAGGCCGGAGCGGAGAGACCCTCGCGTTTGCCCCTGCCCATTCGCTAGACCATGCTCGAATCCACGGAGACATTACCTTCCGCAACCTGAGCTTCCGCTACGACACGGGCCCGGATGTCCTTCACGAACTTTCGCTTCATATCCCGGCCGGCACCTCGCTGGCCATTGTCGGTCCGACAGGCAGCGGTAAATCTACCCTCGTTTCCCTGATCCCACGCCTCTTCGACGCCGCACCCGGCCAGGTCTTGCTCGATGGCCGCCCCATCCGCGAATTCCTCCTGGTCGATCTACGCGCGGCCATCGGCTTCGTCCCCCAGGAGACCTTTCTTTTCTCCACCACCATCCGGGACAACATCGCCCTTGGCCGCCCGGACGCCACCGACGACAACGTTCTCCAGGCCGCCCGAACGGCGCACATCGGCAAAGAGATTCTAGATTTTCCCCACGGCTTTCAGACGGTCGTGGGTGAGCGCGGCGTCACCCTCTCCGGCGGTCAAAAGCAGCGAAGTGCCATCGCCCGCGCCCTGCTCAAAGACCCCCGCATCCTCATTCTCGACGACGCCCTCGCCTCCGTCGACACCTACACCGAAGAACAGATACTGGCCGGCCTCCGTTCCGCGATGCAGGGCCGCACCACACTGCTGATCGCCCACCGGGCCTCCACCGCGCGCAACGCGGACCGGATCGCCGTCCTCGTGCACGGTCGCATCGCCGAGCTTGGCACTCACGACGAGCTGCTGGGCAAAGGTGGCTACTACGCCGACCTTTATGAAAAGCAAAGCCTGGAAGAAGAGATCCTCCAGGCGGTCTGATTGGCAGGGCGGCGATACCCCAAAAGGGTCACCCCCGCCCCGCCTTGTGTGGGATTGCCTACCCCCCGCGCCACTGCGACCATCACCGCATGCAAAGTCTCGGACTTCTGCTCGCGGTTACGCTGCTCGGCACAGGCTGCCTGCTGAACACAGCAGTCCTGGTGTACTTTCTCCTGCGTGCACGGCGGGCAACCGTTCCTCAGCGCAAAGTCCACAGTACACAGTATGGAACGTTCGTCCCATTGCCCTGACACCTCGTTGGTTACTTGCCAGGCTGCGGGTACGGCGAGGACGACTGGTTCCCGCGCGGCTCGGGCGAGGTGACGCCCTGCCGTAGGTCCGGCGACGAGACGTCCGGATGCGTGATCGCCACAGGCGCCTTGGGCTGCACAGCTCCCGTAACCTCACCCAAAAACGCGGCCATCAACACAACCACAAGACCGACCAATGCTAATCCGATCGCCGACTCATCCTTTGAATCTTGAAACAACATCGAGCCTCCCTATGTCCTTCGCTAAATGGATGCTAACGCAAGGCCCACAGCGCTCCTCGCGAGCGGTTTACTTCTTCCCCTGCCACCTCTATCAGCCAACCGACCCGATTCCGAACTGCGGCAGCCACCTCAATATTGCCGCCCAGTTCAGCCCATCAAACCCGCACCGCCGTACGGCGCCCTTTCCCATCCGAAACTCGGATCGCAAACTAGGGCAAGATAGTCTAAAGATTGACAGGTGAACGGACCGCCCGTCCTCTAGTCGCCCGCCGCGATCCGAAGCGAACTCACGGATTCGAAGGACCCGCCCTTGCCCACCATTGCCTCGCCGTACCCGCTGACCTCGATTCTGCCCTCCCAACCCGCTTCCACCTGTGACCCCGGCCTGGCTCTCGCGCCCTGGACGATCGACGCCCTTCCGTCCACCTACGGCCCCGGCGCCTCGGCCCTGGACATCATCTCCTCCGACGCGCCGCGCCAAGGCGTTCTCCCGGCTGAGTACCGCAACGCCACGGCCCACGAGCTCGATCTCCGCATACGCGCCGCCAAACAGTTCCTCGGCGACCGCGTCGTCGTCCTCGGCCACTTCTACCAGCGCGACGAAATCGTGCAACACGCCGATTTCCTGGGTGACAGTTTCCAGCTTGCCAACGCTGCCCGTACCCGTCCCAACGCCGAGGCCATCGTCTTCTGCGGTGTCCACTTCATGGCCGAAACCGCCGACATGCTGTCCCGCCCCGACCAGGCGGTCATCCTGCCCAACCTCGCCGCGGGCTGCTCCATGGCAGACATGGCCGACCTCGAATCCGTGGAAGCCGCCTGGGAAGACCTCGCCGACGCCCTCAACATCCCCGTAGAGGACATGGACAAACCATGTGCCCCATCCGTGGCGTCAGCCACAGGTGGGTTACAACCCATCATCCCTGTCACCTACATGAACAGCTCGGCCGCCCTCAAGGGCTTCTGCGGCCGCCACGGTGGCATCGTCTGCACCTCTTCCAATGCCTCGACGGTCCTGCGCTGGGCGTTCGAGCGCGGGCAGCGCGTCCTGTTCTTCCCCGACCAGCACCTCGGCCGCAACACAGCTAAAGCCATGGGCATCCCCCTCGACCAGATGCCCCTCTGGAATCCCCGCAAACCCCTCGGTGGCAACACGCCCGCCCAGCTCGAAGCCGCCAAGGTTATCTTGTGGCACGGCTTTTGCTCCGTCCACAAGCGCTTCACTGTCGACCAAATCACCCAGGCCCGCGCCACGCACCCCGGCGTCCGCGTCATCGTCCATCCCGAATGCCCCATGGAGGTGGTCGACGCCGCCGACCAGGCCGGCTCCACCGACTTCATCAAGAAAACCATCGAAGCCGCGCCATCCGGCAGCATCTTCGCCGTCGGTACCGAGATCAACCTCGTCCAGCGCCTCGCCGCCGACCACCCCGACAAGACCATCTTCTGCCTCGACCCGGTCATCTGCCCCTGCAGCACCATGTACCGCATCCACCCCGGCTACCTCGCCTGGGTGCTCGAGTCCATCGAACGCGGCGAAACCCCCAACCGCATCACCGTCCCGGAGTCCGTCGCCGTTCCCGCGCGCATCGCGTTAGAACGCATGCTCACGGCCCAGCCAGCGCCCAACCAAGCCCCGCCGCACGCCTCACCCCAGGCCTCGCGCTATTCTGCGTTTCACGTACGTCCGGCTCTTTCTTTTGTCATTCCCGAAGGGAATCTGCGTTCAGCTTCTGCCCCTCTCGTTGTCATTCCCGAAGGGAATCTGCGTTCCGCTTCTGCCTTTCTC